>NZ_JBHYGW010000001.1:1054724-1089338 GCF_042738015.1 Lentzea sp. NPDC059081 | reverse complement strand
AGCCCGGACCGCGCGGTCCGGGCTGGGGCCCTCCGGTGTCCGTTCAGCGCCAGGCCCGGCCGGTGACCCCGCGCACGTCCCAGCTCGCGAGCTCGTCGAGCGCGGCGGGCACCGGGTCCCGCGGCACGGCGCCGGTGTGCTTGAGCATCAGGTTCGGCAGGGGGCCGTCCAGGGCGAACCGGCCCGTGGGCTCGGAGACCTCCGCCCTCCACCGGTCCAGTACCGCCCGCGCCTCGCCCGGCAGGTCGTGTGCCCAGACCAGGATCCAGTTGCCCGGCAGGAGGTCGTGGGCCACGTCGATCAGGTCCGCCTTGACGTCCGGGTCGTCGGCCTCGCACTCGACGATGGTCGTCGGCGTCTGCCCGTCGTCGGGGTCCAGCACGAACCGGTGGGCGACCAGGAACCCCGCCGGCTTCTCGTCGCCCGCCACCAGGTAGTAGTAGCGGGCCAGGGGGTTCGCGGCACGCCACGAGTAGTACTCGAGGTCCCGCGCCACGCGGACGCGGCCGTCGTCAGGGACGCGGGACGCGACATCGGCCATCGCCGCGACGGTCTGGTCGTCTCCCGGCGCCACCGAAATGGGGACGCCCGAGCGGGCACCGGTCCGCACCGGCTCGGCGGACCACGCCGGCCGAGCCGGGTCGCCGGTCCTCGTGAGGACCGAAAGGGCCCACGGCCCGACCATCTTCCAGCCCCGCAACAGCATGGCGGGGATGGAGCCCTGGTCACCGAAGTCGAGCAGCCACGGGTGTTCAGCCGCCCGCAGCCGGCGCGCCGCCTCGTCGAGCATCCGGTGGAACAACGGGCTGTTGCGGTGCTCGGGGACGATGATGGTGTCGGTGACGCACGGCAGCACGAACCGGGCGCCGTCGCATTCCCACGGCGACCCGAACACGCCGATCATTCCCGCCACCCGGCCCGAGGAGTCCCTGGCCAGCACCGAGTAGCGCCCGTCGAGGTACGGGTTGTCGCGGTACTTCCAGTGGTGGTAGGCGAGGTTCTTCTCCCCGCCGTGCCACAGGTCCTCCTGCAGCTCCACGATCTCTGGCAGGTCGGCGGGCAGGCATTCGGAGAGTGCGAACGTCTCGCTCATCGAAGCTCCCGGTTGAGAAGATCCTTGGTTTCTGCCGGAGGTTAACCGGCGGCGGGTAATCCGCAGGGGCGTGCCGGTCAGTCACTCGATGACGCCGCGGTTACCCGCTGGTTACCCCCAGCTCGATATTTTCGGGACATCTGCTCCTTGTTCGGTGATTCATCGAAGAATGGTGAGTGACGTGTCTTCGGTCAGTCGGAACGAAACTGCAGCTCCCGTGCGCACGGTCTTCGCGCCCTCGCCCATCGGGCCGCCCAGCCTCGGGCTGATCCGCACCGCGATCTTCGGCTGGGCCTTGGCCCGTCGGCACGGGGGGACCTTCGTCCTGCGGATCGAGGACACCGACCAGGGCCGGGTCCGCGAGGACTACTACCGGGCGCTGCTCGACGTGCTGCGGTGGCTCGGCCTGGACTGGGACGAGGGACCGGAGGTCGGCGGGCCGCACGGACCCTACGTGCAGAGCGAGCGCCGGGAACTGCACCTCGAGGTCGCCAGGAAGCTGTTCGAGGCGGGCGAGCTCTACGAGTCGTTCTCCACCCCGGAGGAGGCGGCTCGCCGCCGGGAACAGCGGGGCGACCGCGTGGGAGCGAAGTACGACAACGCCGACCGCGACCTCACCGAGGCGCAGAAGGCCGCGTTCCGCGCCGAGGGCCGCAAACCCCTGCTGCGGCTGAGGTTGCCGGACGGGGAGACGGTGTTCGACGACCTCGTGCACGGCAGGACGGTCTTCAAGGACGGTGGCAGCGCCGATCCCGTGGCCGTGCGCTCGAACGGGCAGCCCACCTTCGTGCTGGCCAACCCGATCGACGACGCGCTGATGGGCATCACGCACTCGCTGCGCGGTGAGGGAGCGCTGTCGTCGGTGCCCCGGCAGGTCGCCGCCTACGCGGCGCTGCAGCGCATCGGGGTGGCGAGCCACATCCCCCGCTTCGGTCACCTCGCGCCGGTGCTCGACGCCTCCGGCAAGCCTCTCGACCGCACCATGCCGGAGGCCGACGTGCTCGCCCACCGGGACAGGGGAGTGGTCCCGCAGGCGATGTTCAACTTCCTCGCCTCGATCGGCTGGTCGCACCCGCGGCGGGGCGACCACTTCAGCGCCGCGGAGCTGGCGGAGGCCTTCGAGCCGGCGCGGGTGAAGTCGCGGCCGGCCAAGCTCGACCTCGGCCGACTCGCCTCCTTCAACGTCAAGCACCTGCGCGCGCTGGACCGCGACGAGTTCATCGCATTGCTGCGGCCGCACCTGGACACCGCACGCGCCTCGGCTGAGGTGATGCCGCCCCACCAGCGCGACCTGCTGGAACGGGTGGCCCCGCTGGTCCAGGCCCGGTCCCGGTCGCTCGTCGAGGCCGCCGAGGCGATCGCCTGCCTCTTCGAACCCGGTGAGGTCGTGGCGAGCCGGTGCGGGCAGGACACCGACCGGGAGGCCCTCGCCGCGGTCGCGGACCTGCTCGAGGACGTCGAGGACTGGACCGTTCCCGGCCTCGAGACCCGGCTGCGCTCCGGGCTGGACGAGACCCCGGAGCTCAAGCGCAGGGCTTACGCCGCACTGCGTCTCGCGATCACCGGACGTCCGGTCAACCCGATGCTCTTCGAGGTGCTGGGCCTGCTCGGCCGGGCCGACAGCCTCGCCCGCGTCCGGCTGGCACTGGGCGGCGCGGAGGTCGCCGCCGGGAACGCCCGTGCCGCGGGCTGAGTCGCGCGGCGGTCCGCTGGTCTGGTCGGCCCTGCTGATGGCCGTCGGCAACGGGGCCTTCATGACCTGCTCCGCGCTCTACTTCACCCGCGTGTCCGGCCTCACCGTCGGCGAGTTCGGCCTCGGCCTCAGCATCGCCGGTGCGGTGGGGCTGTTCGCCGGCGTCCCGCTGGGTCACCTGGCCGACCGGTTCGGCCCTCGTGGGATGACGGCGCTCCTCTTCGCCGTGCACGGGCTGGCGGTGGCCGCCTACCTCCTCGTCCACGGCCTGCCCGCGTTCGTGGCGGTCGCCTGCCTCTACGTCGTCTCGCAGCGCGGCGCGCGGGCCGCCCAGCAGGCCCTGGTCGGGGCGCTGCCGAACTCGGACTCCCTGGTGCTCACCCAGGCGAGGATGCGCTCGGTCAGCAACATCGGCCTCGCGGCCGGTGCCGCGCTCGGCGGACTCGCCCTGCAGAGCCAGGTGGGCACGGCGCTCAGCGCGGTCTTGGTGGCGAACGCGTTCGCGCTGCTCGCCTCCGCGGCCCTGCTCCTGCGGCTCCCGGCGGTCAGCGGCACCCCGCACGACGAGACGGCGCCGTCGCGGTGGCCGGTGTTCCGGGACATGCCCTTCCTCGCCCTGACCGTCGTGAGTGCCGTGCTGTCACTGCACTTCCTGGTGCTGGACCTGATCCTGCCCTTGTGGATCGTGCAGCACACCAGGGTCCCGCAGTCGATGATCACCGCGCTGTTCCTGATCAACACGGTGGCCGTCGTGGCCTTCCAGGTGCGGGTCGGGAACCGGGTCCGCACCGTGCGTGAGGCCGTGTCCAAGAGCTGGCTCGCCGGGCTCGCGCTCCTCGTGACCTGCGTCCTGTTCGCCTTGTCCGCCCACGGTTCCGTGCTCACCGAGATCGTGCTGCTGGTGGCCGCCGGAGCGGTGCACGCGGGCGCGGAGATCCTCTTCTCGACGGTGTTCTGGGTGGTCAGCTTCGACCTCGCCCCGGAAGGACGGCGGGGGCAGTACCAGGGCTTCTTCTTCACCGGTTTCGCCACCGCGGCGATGGTGGCGCCGGTGCTGCTGACCTTCCTGATCATCACCTGGGACGGACCGGGCTGGCTCGTGCTCGGCGCCCTCGGGGTCGCGGGAGGTCTGGCGGTCGGGCCGATCGTGGCGTGGGCGGACCGCCGCCGGGCAGGGGCACCCCCGTGTCCGTCGGTCGGGAGCGACACCGCATGACGGGCTTGGTCGTCGGCTTCGACCTGGACCTGACGCTGTTCGACACGACGCCGGCGGTGGCTGCGGTGCTGGGGCTCGCGGCCGACCGCGTCGGACACCCGGTGGACGTGCCGGCCGTGCTCGCGGCACTCGGGCCGCCGCTCGACGAGCTGATGAGCGGCCACCTCGCCGCGAAGGACGTGCCCGGTTTCGTGGCCGGCTACCGCGCGCTGTACCCCGTCCACGGCCCCCGTGCCGCAGTTCTCCTGCCGGGGGCGGCCGAGGCGGTGGCGGCCGTGCGCGGCCTCGGTGGCTCGCCCGTCGTCCTGACCGGCCAGCCGGTGGACACCGCCCGCGCGCACCTCGTCCACTCCGGACTGGACGTGGACGAGGTGGTGGGTTCGGTGTGGGGGAGCGGGAAGGCCTGGGTGCTGAAAGCCCTGGGAGCCTTCGCCTACGTCGGCGACCACCCGGCCGATGTGGCGGCCGCGCACGAGGCGGGGGCGCACGCGGTGGCCGTCAGCACCGGCAGGCACGGGCCGGTGGAACTGGCCGGCGCGCACATCGTCCTGCCGACGCTCGAGGACTTCCCCCGGTGGCTCGCGTCGACGAGCCACCGGGGAACGGGTCCGCGATGAGTGCGAGCGGGTCAGGCCTCGCCGCGGGGCAGGACGATGCTCACCAGCTTCGGCTCCCGGACGATGATCTTGATCGGCGTCCGGCCCGCCAGGGCGGCAACGACGGTCTCGTCGGCCAGGGCGCGGTCCCGCAGCTCGTCGGGGGAGACCGACGGCGGCACCTCGATGCGGCCACGGACCTTGCCGTTCACCTGGACCACGCAGGTCACCTGGTCGACGACGAGGAACTGCTCGTCGGCCACCGGCCACTGCGCCAGGCTCACCGTGTCCCCCGCCTCGACGTCGTGGCCGAGGGCCGACCAGCACTCCTCCGCGCAGTACGGCGCGAAGAGGCTGATCATGACGGCGAGCGCGGACACGCCTTCGCGGACCGCGGGGTCGGCCGGGCCTGGGCCGTCGACGATCGCCTTGCGCAGCGCGGTGGTCAGCTCCATCAACCGGGCGATCGCGACGTTGAAGCGGTTCCGGTCGACGAGCTCGGTGACCTCCTTGACGGTCCGCGCGGTGGTGCGGCGCACGGCCATGTCGCCGTCGTCGTCGCCAGCCGGTTCCCCGCCGGCGGCGACGTCCTGGCTGAGCCGCCACACCCGCTGGAGGAACTTCACCGACCCAGCGGGCGAGACGTCGGCCCAGTCGATGTCGTCCTCGGGAGCACCGGCGAAGATCATGGTCAGCCGGACGGCGTCCACCCCGTAGGTCTCGAGCTCCACGCCGAGGTCGACGAGGTTGCCGGTGGACTTCGACATCGACGCGCCGTTGAGGATCACCTGGCCCTGGTTGAGCAGGGCGCGGAACGGCTCGCCGAAGTCGAGCAGCTCCATGTCCGCCAGCACCTTGGTGACGAACCGGCTGTAGAGCAGGTGCAGGATGGCGTGCTCGACACCGCCGATGTACCGGTCCACCGGAAGCCACTTGCGCAGCTCCTGCGGGTCGAACGGCCGGGTGTCGTCCTCCGGTGAGGGGAACCGGAGGAAGTACCAGGACGAGTCGACGAACGTGTCCATGGTGTCGGTGTCGCGCTGGCCGGGACCGCCGCAGCGGGGGCACGGCACGGTCGTCCACTCCGGCACCGTGCTCAGCGGCGAGACGCCCTGCGGCGCGAGGGCGGCGCCGCGCAGGTCGGGCAGCCGCACCGGGAGCTGGTCCTCGGGAACGGGGACGGCGCCGCAGTCCTGGCAGTGGACCACGGGGATGGGGCAGCCCCAGAAGCGCTGGCGGGAGATGAGCCAGTCGCGCAGCCGGAACTTGACCGCGGTGCGGCCGACGCCCCTGGCCGAGAGGATCTCGTTGACGCGCTCGACCGCCTCCGGCTGGTCGAGGCCGTCGAGCTCGCCGGAGTTGACCGCCTTGCCTGCGCCCGTGACGGCGACGCCGGTCTGGGCCGGGTCCGCCTCGCCGGTGTCGACGACGACCCGCACCGGCAGGCCGAAGGCCGCGGCGAAGTCGAGGTCGCGCTGGTCGCTGGCCGGCACCGCCATGACCGCGCCGGTGCCGTAGTCGCTCAGCACGTAGTCGGCCGCCCAGATCGGCACGCGCTCACCCGTGAGCGGGTGGGTCGCGTACCGGCCCAGGAAGACACCGGTCTTCTTGCGGTCGCTCGCCTGGCGCTCGATGTCGGAGAGCCGCTTCACCTCTTCGAGGTACGCGTCGAGCTCCGGCCGCTGCTCCGGGGAGCAGAGCTCGGCGGCCAGCGCCGCGTCGGGCGCCACGACGAGGAACGTGACCCCGTAGACCGTGTCCGGCCGGGTGGTGAACACCGTCACCGGATCGGCCAGGCCCTCGACCGCGAAGTCGATCTCGGACCCCTCGGCGCGGCCGATCCAGTTGCGCTGCATCTGCAGGACCCGTTCCGGCCAGTGGCCGGTGAGCTGGTCCATGTCGTCGAGCAGCCGCTGGGCGTAGTCGGTGATCCGCAGGTACCACTGGCGCAGCGAGCGCTTCGTGACCTCGGTGCCGCACCGCTCGCACCGGCCGCCGACGACCTGCTCGTTGGCCAGCACGGTCTGGTCCTTGGGGCACCAGTTGACCCAGCTCAGCTTCCGGTACGCCAGGCCGCGCTCGGCCATCTTCACGAACAGCCACTGGGTCCAGCGGTAGTACTCCGGGTCGGAGGTGTGCAGCCGCTTCGACCAGTCGACCGACACCGCGTACCGGCGGAACGACGCCGCCTGGGTGGCGATGTTCGCGTACGTCCACTCCGCGGGGTGCGCGTCCCGCTTGATGGCGGCGTTCTCCGCGGGGAGGCCGAACGAGTCCCAGCCGATCGGGTGCAGCACGTCGTTGCCCTTGAGGACCTCGTAGCGCGCGACGACGTCCCCGATCGCGAACGCCTCCGCGTGGCCCATGTGCAGGTCGCCGGAGGGGTACGGGAACATGTCGAGGACGTACTTGCGCGGCCGGCCCTCGTTCCTGCCCACGCGGAACTGGTCGAGCCGGTCCCACACGGGGAGCCAGCGCTCCTGGACCGACCGCCAGTCGTACGGGGAACCTGTCGCGTTGTGCACTTCAACCATCGGGTGTCCTAGTCGGTGGGGCTGGATGGGCTTGCGGTCTTCGCGCCGACCAGCCGGGCGAGCGCGAGCGGACTCTGGAAGTTGGCGAGGTCGAGGTCGTCCTTGGCGATTCGAATGTCGAAGCGCCGCTCCAGTTTCGCAATGAGGCCGACCATCGACAAGGAGTTAAGCACACCGCTGTCCACGAGGTCGGTGTCGGGAGTCAGTTCGGTGATGCCGAGCAACTCGACGAGACATTCGTTGACGGCGTCGAGAACGGTGTCCTGGGCCGACGAACGGACGATTGCCATGCGAACTCTCCTTGAACCGGGTGGTGATGAGTGGTCGTGCGCTCGGGGCGGGCCGGCCGGGTGATCCGCGAAGAACCGGCCGGGCGGAGCAACTCGAAAGAACTTCTCGAGTTACCTTCCGATTACCCTCGCCCGTTGCGCATTGCGAGAAAACGTGCCCAAGAGCCGGAAGAGAACGGAACTCTCATTCGGCGGTGGTTTCGCCGCCGGTCAGGCGATCCTGACGGTGACGGTCTTCGGCCGCTGGTACTCGGTGAGGGCCAGCACGCTGAGGTCGGTGCCGGTGCCGGACTGCCCGCGGCCGCCGTGCGGCAGGTCGGCCGTCTGCTCCAGGTGGCAGTTCACCCAGACCTCGCCCGCCCGCAGCTCGCGGCTGACGCCGAGGAGGTCGGCGACGGAGTCGCCCCACACGCTCGCCGCCAGCGCCTGCGGCACGTCGTTGGCCATCTGGACGGCGTGCGCGAGCGAGTCGGCCGCCTGCACCGTCAGCGCGGGGCCGAAGACCTCCTCGACGACGGCGGGGTCGTCGTCGGGCAGGTCGGCGAGGACGATGCCGGGGCGCCAGTAGCCGCCCTCTTCGCCGGCGGCCACGGCCACCTCGCCCTGCTCGCGGATCGCGGCCTTGCTGGCACCGACGATGGCGTCGTACCGGGCGATCTGGTCGGGGTTGTTGAGGGGGCCGAAGTCGACGCCGGCGCGGCGGCGGCGCATGGCCTCGGCCAGGCCGGCGACGGTGGCGTCGTGGTTCTCGGCGAGGGTGATCACTCTCGCCGGGGCGGCGCAGCTCTGGCCAGCGTTGTAGGTGCAGGCCGCGACGATGTCGTCGTAGGTGTGCCCGGGAGCGTCCGGGAGCACGACCACCGGGCAGTTGCCGCCCAGTTCGAGGCTCACCCGGCGGAGCCCGGCCCTGGCCTGCACGTCGAGCCCGCCCTGCGGGCTGCCCGTGAAGGCGATCGCGTCCACCGCGCTCGCCACCAGCAGCCGGCCGGTCTCCCGGTCGCCGGTCGTCACGGTCAGGACACCGGGGGCCAGTGCCTCCGCGGCGTGCTCGGCCAGCAGCAGCACGCTGTCGGGCGTGGTCTCGGCGGGTTTGACGATCACCGCGTTCCCAGCGGCGAGCGCGGGGGCCAGTCGCCAGATCGCCATCATCAGCGGGTAGTTCCACGGCACGACGACCCCGACCACGCCGAGCGGCTCCCACCGCACCCAGCTCTCCCGGCCGGGCAGCCGATGCCCGCTCGCCGGGCTGAGATCGCCCCGGACCACGCCCGCGTAGAAGCGCAGCAGGTCGACGCAGTTCGCGACCTCGCCCTCGGCTTCCGGCCGGGGCTTGCCGGTGCCGGCGCACTCGCCGTCCACGTAGGCCGCGGCGTTGTCCTCGACCGCGGCGGCGAGCCGCAGCAGGCGCCGGGAGCGCTCGCCGACGGTGAGCGCGGCCCAGCGGGCAGCGCTCGTGCGCGCCGTGCGAACTGCGTCGTCGATGTCGTCTTCGCGCAATGCGGGGAAGACCTGTCGCGGGAGGCCGGTCCTCGGGTCGTTCGTAGTCGAGGGCATGGGCCCAGTAAACGGCCGGCGTGTCCGAAAGGCCACTGAGCAAGGCCCATTCCGCGGTAATTCACGGCATCGCCGCGCTCATCGGACCGCAAGTGGGGCGAAGTGCTCTTCTCGTTGTGCCGGACCTGCGGATGTATCGAGGACGAATGCGGATGAATGAGAGGCTTGTGCCGGTCCGCACCGCGTCATCGGCGATCACCGCGACCAGGTGGCACGGGCCGCGGGAATGCGCCGGTATCGCAGGAGGAACGCCGCCGTGCAGGGTTATCCGTCGAAAGGCGCATGCACGCGTTTCTGCGAGGAGGTATCTCGGTGGGATTCCACAGCCCGGTCGGAAAGGGTGAACCGGCGTGACGCGGCTCGACGCGCTCGTCGGCGCCCAGGCCGCGCGGACACCGGACGCGGTCGCGATCGTCCACGGTGAGCGGCGCCTCACCTACCGCCGGCTCGACGAGACCGCGAACCGCGTGGCGAACACCCTGCTCGCGGGCGGTCTGCGCCCTGGCGGGCGGGTCTGCGTGCTGGCGCCGAAGTCGCCCGAGATGGTCGCGTACCTGCTGGGCGTGCTGAGGGCCGGTGGCGTGTGCGTGCCGCTGGACACGGCGAGCCCGGTCAGCCGCCTCGCGTCCGTCGTCGGCCAGGTGGGCCCGTGCGTGCTGCTTGCCGTCGCGGCCCGCTCCGTGCTGGCCGCCGACGTGCTGGCCGCCGTGTCCCCGGAGGTCGTGACCGCGCTGGTCGTCCCCGACGGCACCGCGGCCGCGGACGTGCCCGTGCTGGACGAGACCGCACTGGCGGCGGCGTCTGCGCAGGACCCGCAGGCGCCGGTCGGCGAGTCCGGTGTCGCGTACCTCCTGTTCACCTCCGGGTCCACGGGCGAGCCGAAGGGGGTGCAGCTCACGCACGACGGCATCGCGCACTTCGTCGGCTGGGCCCACGACCACTTCGGGTTCACCGCCGAGGACCGCGTCACCTGCCATCTCCAGATGCACTTCGACGGCTCGCTGTGGGACGTGTACGGCGCGCTGAGCTGTGGCGCCGAACTGCACCTGGTGCCCCCGTCGGCCAGCCTGACGCCGATCGCGCTGGTCGAGTTCCTGCGGTCCTCGCGGGTCACGCAGATCGCGACTGTGCCGTCCATGCTCAGCGCGATCGCACGGTACGACGTGCTCACCGAGGACGACCTGCCGGACCTGCGCCGCCTCGTCTGGGGCGGCGAGGTGTTCCTGCCCGACGACCTCGCGTACTGGATGAAGCGGCTGCCGCACGTCTCGTTCACCGGTGTGTACGGCACCACCGAGGCGACGATCGCGAGCTGCTTCCACACCGTGACCGACCCGCCGGGCGAACCCCTGCCGATGGGCGTCGCGATCCCGGGGGAGGACGTGTCCGTGGTCGGCGAGGACCTGGTTCCGCTGCCCGACGGCGAGATCGGCGAGGTCGTGATCGGCGGCGCCGGCGTGACGCCCGGTTACTGGCGCTCGCCGGAACGCACCGCCAGGGCGTTCTTCGAACGGGACGGCCGCCGCTT
Organism: Lentzea sp. NPDC059081; assembly: GCF_042738015.1. Lineage (NCBI taxonomy): Bacteria > Bacillati > Actinomycetota > Actinomycetes > Pseudonocardiales > Pseudonocardiaceae > Lentzea > Lentzea sp. NPDC059081. The sequence continues at coordinate 1,078,834 of NZ_JBHYGW010000001.1, read as the reverse complement.
CTACCGGACCGGCGACCTCGGCCGGATCGGTCCCGACGGTCTGCTGCGCTTCCACGGCCGCGCGGACCGGCAGGTGAAGATCAGCGGCTACCGGGTCGAGCTCGACGACCTGCTGACGGCACTCCACTCGGTGCCGGAGGTCGCGGCGGCATCGGTCGTGACCACGCCGGGTCGCCGCGGCGAACCGGAGATCTGCGCGGCGTTCGTCGCCGCCGAGCAGGACCTGACCGTCCCCGTGCTGCGGGACGCGGTGGCGCGCAGGGTGCCCGCCTACATGGTCCCGCGGCGCTGGCTGGCGCTCGAGGCGTTGCCCGTCAACGCCAACGGCAAGACCGACCTGGTGGAACTGCAGCGGCGCTTCGCCGCGGACGAGGGCTGAGCGGTGGACTCGGGAAAGGACAGGGACGTGACCGTCCCCGCCCCGCGCGCGTCGTCGCGCGTGCGCGGGCTCGTCGCCGGACGGATCTTCGAACTGCTCGGCGAGGCTGCGCGGTCGGACGCCCTCGACCTCGGGCTCGGCGTGCCGGGCGCTCCGGAGACGTCACCGCGGCTGATCGACCTGGCCTGCGACGCGCTGCGCTCCGGCCGCAACCAGTACGAGCTCCCGGACGGCAACCGCGAGCTGCGCCGGTGGATCGCGGGCACGCTGCCCGGCGACACCGACCCCGACACCGAGCTGACCATCACGGTGGGCGCCACCGAGGCGTTGATGGCCGCCGTGCTGGCCGTGGTCGACCCCGGCGACGAGGTCGTGGTGTTCGAGCCGTACTACGAGAACTTCGTCAACGCCGTGGCGCTGGCGGGCGGCGTCACGCGGTTCGTGCGCACCCGGCCGGACGACTGGCGCTTCGACCCCGCCGAGCTGCGCGCCGCGTTCGGCCCGAGGACGCGCGCGGTGATCGTCAGCACGCCCAACAACCCGACCGGTCACATGCTGGACGAGTCCGAGTGGGCCGAGATCGCCGCGCTGTGCCGGGAGTGGAACGCGGTCGTGATCTCCGACGAGATCTACAGCGGCTTCACCTTCGGCAAACCGCACGTCTCCGTGGCCGAGGTCCCCAGCCTGCGGGACCGCAGCTTCCTCGTCGGCAGCCTGTCGAAGACCCACTCGGTGAGCGGCTGGCGGCTCGGCTACCTCCGCGCGAGCGTCGAGCTCACCTCGATCGCCCGGCAGGTGCACGCGACGGTGTGCGCAGGAGCCCCCGCGCCGTTGCAGGAGGCGGTCGCGAAGGCGGCGGCCGAGGACCCCGGCTTCGCGCGGCCCACCGACGACCTCCGGTCCCAGCGCGACCGCGTGGTCACGTTGCTGGAGAAGATCGGCCTGCAGTGCCGTCTCCCGGACGGTGGCTGCTACCTCATGGCGCGGATCCCGCCGGAGGCGGGTGAGAGCAGCGACGGCTTCGCCCACCGGCTGGTGCGCGAGGCCGGTGTGCTGGTGGCGCCGGGAACCGTCTTCCACGCGGACCCCGCGGCCGGCGCGGACCACGTGCGCGTGGCGTTCAACCGCAGTTCGGAGTTTCTCGACGAGGTGGCCGTCCGGCTGGCCTCCTTCCACACCGGAGTGTCCGGAACCGGGCTCTGACCGGCTTTTCCAGCAGGATTGAGATGGGAGCACAACCGTGGCACAGCAGGTGATCGACCGTCCGGTCTTCGACTACATGCAGGCGTACGTGACCTGCACCGTCATCTCCGCGCTCGAGAAGCTCGGGGCGCTGGACCAGCTGGCGGAGCAGGGCGTCGTCCCGGCCGAGCTGGGGTACGAGGAGTTCCTCGGCGAGGCGACGTTCCGCTACCTCGCCGAGCGGGGGATCGTCCGGCTGGACGGGAACCGTTACGTGCTCACGAAGTCCGGACGCCACCTCTACGACGAGCGCGGCTACCTCCTGTGGCTCGCGGGCGGCTACGGCGAGGCGCTCAACAGCCTCGACGCCCTGCTGTCGCGCAAGCAGACCTTCGGCAACGAGGTGGACCGCGACGTGCGCTGGGTCGCCGTCGGCAGCGCGCTCGTCGGCGCGGCGGACCTGCGCGACGAGGTGATGGAGATCGTCGGCGACATCGAGTTCACCACGATCGGCGACATCGGCTGCGGCAACGGCCACTTCCTCATCGACCTGTGCCGGGCGACCAACGCGAAGGGCGTCGGTTACGACATCAGCCCGGCCGCCTGCGAGGAAGCGACGCAGGAGGTCGAGAAGGCCGGGTTCGGCGACCGCATCCGCATCGTGCAGGCCGACGCCACCGACGTGGACAGCGTGTCGCACCTGGAGGACGTCGACCTGGTGATGGCGTTCTTCTTCATGCACGAGGTGCTCGAACTCGGCCACGACGTGCTCGTCAACTACCTCACCAGGACGTGCGAGCGGCTGCCCGCGGGCGCGTACGTGCTCACCTGCGAGGTCGCACCGCCCGAGCAGGGCGAGGACACCGCGGAGGCGTTCGGGCCGGAGTACGTCTACACGCAGGCGCTGATGTCGCAGGGCCTGATGAACGGCGACCGGTGGTCGGCGGCGTTCACCGAGGCGGGGTTCCAGGTCGAGCGGATCGTCGAGGGCCGGCTGCCCGGCTCGCGGCTGATCCTCGTGCGCAAGCCGCTCGGATAGGCCTCCGCCGGGACGGGCGTTCGACGCGGGCACTCCGGTACCGCACGGTCCGGGGTGACCCGCGTCGCCCCCGACACACCCCGCCGCACAGGCTTGGATCCGGCTGTCACGGTGGGCCTCCGCCGGTAGTCCGCGCGGCGAGCGGGTCCTGCACCGCCGAACGCGTAGGCGACGAAGTCCCTCGGGTCGCAAACCGCGTGCACGCCCGCGCGCCGCGTGCCGCCGCCAGACCCGATGGTGTGCACACTGATCGTCGCCGCGTTGATCGTGAACTGGTTGACGACCGAGCCGGCTGCCATGTCCGGCCGCGGAGTCCCAGGCGCGACGTGCCGGCTGCTTCGTCCCCGTGTGAACGGCGTTCACACGACGTGAGACGAAGCGAGGTGTTCCACGGCGCTGCTGACCTGCTGGACACAGGGTCCTCTTTCTCATTCCGCGCCCAGGTCGGTGCACCTCGCGTCCTGGCCGCAGGCCAGCGAGAAGCTCGTCGACGCCGCCCTGTCGAAGCAGGTCGCGACCGCGCGGGCCTGGCAGAGCTGGGCCGGGCGACGCGCAGGGCGTCGGGCGTCCGGATCCGCCGGTCCCTCGGCAACGCCCTGGTCGGGCTCCCGCGATGAGTGCGGCGGGCACGGGCGGCAGCGGCCCGGAGATCACGGTGGCCGTTGCGAAGGCCTGACCGTCCACTGAGGAGCAGAGGTGAGAAAGGGGCCTGACCGCTGCCGGTCAGGCCCCTTTCCGGTCTCCAGGTGGACCTGGTTCAGTGCAGGCGCAGGCGCTTGAGGTGGCGCGGGTGCGCGGGGGAGGAGACGCCGGCCGTCCTGCCGTGGAAGAAGTACGTGTTGTCGACGACCACGAGCAGGCCGCGGCGCCAGTGCACGCCGACGGCGCCGGCCGCGTACATCGCGGACAGCAGCTCCTGCAGGGCTTGGTCGACGACCTCGGCGCTGTCGCCGGCCTCGTTGACCCACTCGAGCTTGTCGTGGAAGAAGTCCCTGAACGAGAACACCGCACGCCCCTCGTGCGCACGCAGGATCGTCTCCCCGGCGGGCAGGTGGGCGTAGCGAGTGCGGGACAGCACGGCCTGGTGCTCCGGTGAAAGCCGGTGCAGCACAGCGGACATCGGCACCAGCACCGTCTGGGCCGACGCGGGGTTCGCACCGGGGTCCTGGCACATCAGCACTATGTAGCGCGGTTGCTGCCCGGCGGTGCGCCCGCTGCCCTCCGTGTGCAGCGACAGCGAGTTCTCCGCGAACGGCTGCAGCGAGATGTCGGCGGTGTGCGCGTGGCGGGTGACGAGGTTGAGGATCACCCCATCGGTGACGAACGGCTGCACGGCCGGATCGGTCTCCGGCATCGCGGTGCCGAGGTGCGTGCCGAACGCCCGGAAGTCGTCGTCCGACAGGAGTTCTGCCAGCTCCACCACGGCGGCGCCGTGCTGCCGGAGCGCGGCCCGGACGACGCGCGCGACCTCGGCGGGCGTGCCACCGGCGGGGACGACCGCACCGCCGAGCGGTTCTGGCAGGGGCTCGGACGAGTCCAGCAGGACTCGACGTGACGTGACGTGGACGTGGGAGTCCTGCTCCGCGAATACGCCGGTTCGCACTTTTCCTCCTGGGAGAACGAGGTCGGTCGCGTACGGGGTGCCACCGGGTCAGGACAGGCGCACCGGCAGGCTGTGCAGGCCGCGGATCAGCGTGCTGTCCCGCCACACCAGCGTTTCCGGCTCGGCGGCGAGGGTCAGGTTCGGGAACCGGGCGAGCAGCTGGGTCAGCGCGACGTCGAACTCCAGCCGGGCGAGCGGCGCGCCCAGGCAGAAGTGGATGCCGTGACCGAACCCGACGTGCCCGTGCGCGGACCGCGTCACGTCCAGTCGATCCGGGTCCTCGAAGCGCTCGGGGTCGCGGTTGGCCGCCAGCAGCGACACCATCAGGAGCTCGCCGGCCGGCACCGTGACACCGCCCAGCTCGACCGGGTCCGTGGTGTAGCGGAAGGACGCGATGTTGATCGGGCCCTCCAGCCGCAGGAACTCCTCCGTGCTCGCCGGGATCAGCTCGGGCCTGTCCCGCAGGATCTGCAGCTGGTCGGGGTTGCGCAGCAGGGCCAGCACCGCGTTGCCGATGAGGTTGACCGTCGTCTCGTGGCCCGCCACGAGGAGCAGGAACGCCATCGACACGAGCTCGTCGGTGGTCAGCTGGTCACCGGACTCCGCGGCGTGCACGAGAGCGGAGAAGAAGGTGTCGTCCGGCGCGGCCGCCCGCACGTTCCGCACGTGCCGGTGCAGGAAGTCCGCCATCGAGGCGGTGGCCGCCTGCGCCTGTTCCTCCGTGCCGAAGTTGAGCAGCTGGTTCGACCACTCGCGGAACTCGTCGCGGTGGACGAGCGGGATGCCGAGCAGCTCGCAGATGACGGTGACGGGCAGCGGGATCGCGAAGTCCTCGAGGAGGTCGATCACGTCACCGTCGTGCAGGCCCGCGATCAGCTCGGCCGTGATCTCCTCCACCCGCGGCCGCATCTTCTCGACCTGGCGGGTGGTGAACGGCTTGGTCACGAGCTTGCGCAGGCGGGTGTGGTGCGGTGGGTCCATGAACACGATGTGCTCGGCGAGCGCGTCGTGGCGCACGCGGCCGACGAGCTTCTTGCTGATCCCCGGAGCGGTCAGGGCGGCTTTCACCTCGTCGTACCGGGTCACGAACCAGACTTTGAGCCCGCGCGGCATGCGCACCTCCCGCACAGGCCCCTCGGTGCGGAGCAGGTCGTGCACCTCGTGCGGGTTCTGGACGTAGTCGTCGGGCAACTGGGTGATGACGCCACCCGCGGTGGGGGAAGTCGCGGTCATCAGGATGTTCTCCTCAGAAAGTGGTGGTGCACGGGAAAAGCGGTTGTGACGAGCACGGCGCGGTCGTCAGCGGAGCTCGGCGCGGATCGCCGCGCCCGCCTCCTCGGTGCCGAGGGACCCGCCGAGGTCCGGCGTGCACCGCCCCGCCTCCACCGTGCGCGCCACGGCCGTGCGAACCGCCTCGGCCTCGGTCGCGTGGCCCAGGTTGTCGATCATCAGAGCCGCGCTGAGGATCGCCGCGACGGGGTTGGCGACGCCGCGTCCCGCGAGGTCGGGGGCGCTGCCGTGCACCGGCTCGTACAGGCCGAACCCGGTCACCGGGTTCAGGTTGACCGAGGTGGCGATGCCGATGCCGCCGCCGAGCTCGGCGGCGAGGTCGCTCAGGATGTCGCCGTAGGAGTTGTTCGTGACGATCACGTCGAACCCGGCGGCGTCGGACACCAGCCGCATCGCGGCGGCGTCGACGTAGAGGTGCCGGGTGACGACCCCGGGGTGGCGCCGGCGCGCGTCCGCCCAGCAGCGCTGCCAGAGCTTGCCGCCGTTCGGCACGGCGTTCGACTTGTCGACCATGCAGACCTCGGAACGGGCGATGCCGAACGCGTAGTCGAGGATCCGCGACACCCCGCTGTGGGTGTTGACCTCGACGTCGAGCGCGACCTCGTGGGAGGTCGACTGCCGCAGCGCACCGCCGATCCCCGCGTAGAGCCCCTCGCTGTTCTCCCGGACGACCACGCAGTCGATGGCGCCGCGCTTGACGTCCTTGAGCGGGCTCAGCCGCTCGGCCGGCAGGCTGACCGGGCGGTGGTTCACGTAGAGGTCGAGCTCGAACCGCAGTCGCAGCAGCACGCTCCTCGCGTAGTCGGGGCTCGTGATCCGGGGATCGCCGATCGCGCCGAACAACGCGGCGTCGCTGCTCCTGATCCGGTCGACGTCGTCGTCGGACAGCGCGGTGCCGGCGTCCAGGTAGCTGCCGGCGTTCACGTGGCCGAGGACGTCGAACTCCAGACCGAGGCCCAGGTCGTCCAGCACGCGCAGGGCCTGCGGCACGACCTCCGGGCCGACGCCGTCTCCTGGGATTACCGAGATGACAGTCATTCTCGCCGTTCCTGTTCCGTCAGGCGGTCAGCGGTCACGAGGGCGTCCGCCCGCTGCCCGACAGCAGCCCGGGGCGGAGGGTGGGGAACCACGGGCTGCGGGTCAGCTCGTAGCGCGCGATCTGCTCCTCCTGCTGTTCGGTGAGGCCGATGTCGTCCAGCCCGGTGAGCAGCAGGTGCCGCGCGCGTTCGTCGACGTCGAAACTCCAGCGAGCGCCGGTGACGCGCAGTTCCCGCTCCACCAGGTCGATGGTGATCTCCAGCCCGGGATCCGCGTCGACCGCGGCGGACAGCGTCGCGACGTCCCCTTTGGACAGAGCGACCGGCAGCAGGCCGTTGGTGAGCGCGTTGCGGCGGAAGATGTCGCCGAAGCTCGCGGCGACGACGGCCTTGAAGCCCCAGTCGCGCAGCGCCCACACCGCGTGCTCGCGGGAGCTGCCGGTGCCGAAGTTGCTGCCGGCCACCAGGACCGTCGCTTCGCGCAGGTGCGGCTGGTCGAGCGGGAACCCCGGCTGGCCGCGCCATCCGGCGAACAACCCGTCGTCGTAGCCGTGCTTGGTGAGGCGCTTGCAGAACTCCGCAGGGATGATCTGGTCCGTGTCGATGTCGTCGCGCCGGATGGTCATCGCCCGTCCGGTGTGGACGGTGAACGGCTTCGTGCTCACGGGGTGGCTCCGTCCAGGTGCTGGGGCGCTGCGAGGTGCCCGGCCACGGCGGTGGCCGCCGCAGTCGCGGGGGAGACGAGGTGCGTGCGCGCCTGGTCCCCCTGCCGGCGCTCGTAGTTGCGGTTGGACGTGGACGCCACGCGCGCGGGACCGGTGATCCGGTCGGTGTTCATCCCGAGGCACATCGAACAGCCCGACAGCCGCCACTGGGCGCCCGCCGCGGTGAAGACCTCGTGCAGGCCCTCCTCCTCGGCCTGCTTGCGGACCTGCATGCTGCCCGGCACCACGATCATGCGCACGCCGCTGGCCAGCCGGCGGCCCGCCAGGACGCCGGCCGCGGCCCGCAGGTCCTCGATGCGGCCGTTGGTGCAGGAACCCAGGAAGACGGTGTCGATCTCGATGTCGCGCATCCTCGTGCCCGGCACCAGATCCATGTACTCCAGCGCCCGTTGCGCCGCGGCCCGTTCACCGGGATCGGCGAGCGAGGCGGGATCGGGCACGACCCCGTCGCCGACCTGCACGGCCTGCCCCGGGTTCGTGCCCCACGTGGCGAATGGGGTCAGGGTGGATACGTCGATCCGGACGGTCTTGTCGAACGAGGCGCCCTCATCGGTGCGCAGCTCCCGCCACGCGGCCACGGCCTCGTCCCACCGGGCGCCCGAAGGCGCGGCGGGCCTGCCGCGCAGGTACTCCTCGGTCACCTCGTCCGGTGCCACGAGACCGGCGCGCGCACCTGCCTCGACGGACATGTTGCAGATCGACATCCGCCCCTCCATCGAGACGTCGCGCAGCACGGGGCCGCGGTACTCGATGACGTGGCCGTTGGCACCGTTCGCGCCGATCTCCGCGATGAGGGCCATCACCAGGTCCTTCGGCGACACCCCGGCCGGCAGCATGCCGACGAACTCCACGGCCATCGTCCTGGGCTTGGCGAGCCGCAGGGTCTGCGTGGCCATGACGTGCTCGACGTCGCTGGTGCCGACCCCGAAGGCAAGCGCGCCCAACGCCCCGTGCGTCGACGTGTGGCTGTCACCGCACACCACCGACATGCCCGGTTGCACGAGACCCAGTTCCGGAGCAACGACATGGACCACGCCTTGACGCTGGTCGCCGTGGGCGAAGAGCTCGATCTCGTGCTTCGCGCAGTTCTCCCGCAGCCGTTCGACCTGGGCGCTGCCCATCGGGTCGCGGATCAGCAGGCTGTCGGTCGGGACGTTGTGGTCCTCCACGGCGAGGGTCAGGTCGGGCCGGCGCACGCGCCGTCCCTCGTGCTCGACGCCGTCGAACGCCTGCGGCGACGTGACCTCGTGGAGCAGGTGCAGGTCGATGTAGAGCAGATCGCCCTGGTCGTCGGAGCACACGACGTGCTCGTCCCAGATCTTGTCGATGACGGTCCTCGGACGAGGCATCAGATCGCCGCCGCGACCGTGGTGCTGAGGACCTGCTCCAGCTCCGCGACCGAGATGTAGTCGCCGTCCGAGCGGGAGGCGATGTGCTCCTCGTACACCTTCTGGCCCAGCTCCGCGTCCCAGGGCAGGCCCAGCTCGTCGAACACGTGCCGCAGCACGGCGCGGCCGGAGTGCCGGCCGACGAGGATCTTGCGCTCCTGGCCGAACCGCTCCGGCTCGACGTACTCGTAGGTGATCGGGTTGCGCAGCATGCCGGCCTGGTGGATGCCGGCCAGGGTGCTGAAGACGTTGTCGCCGAAGATGGCCTTGTTGCGCGGCGGGGCGAGGCCGATCTTCCTGGACAGGGTCTGGAACACGTCGTGCAGTCCGGCGGTCTCGACGGTCGTGTGCGCGTCGTACAGGTGCCCCTTGTAGGTCAGCACCGCCGCGAGCTCCTCCAGCGGCGTGTTGCCCGCGCGTTCGCCGATCCCGGCCACCGTCGCCTGCACCTCGTCCGCACCGGCCTCAACGGCCGCGAGCGCGTTCGCGAGCGACAACCCCATGTCGTCGTGGCAGTGGACGCTCAGCACGACGTCGTCGGAGATCCACGAGCGCACCTTGGCGGTCATCTCGCCGAACTCGCCGGGCACCATGTGACCGGTCGTGTCGGCCAGCACGACGGTGGTGGCGCCCTCGGCCAGACCGGTCTCGATCAAGGCGCGCAGCAGGTCGTCCGACCCGCGGCTCGCGTCCTCCAGGCCCAGCGAGATGTCCCGCACGCCCAGCGATCGGGCGAGGCCGATGGCGAACTCGCACTCCGCCAGGTTCTCCGCGCGGGTGATCCCGCGCTTGTGCTCCATGTGCAGCTCGCTGCCGGTGACCATGATCTCGACCTGGTGGCGGTCGGTACCACCGCCGGCGACGGCGGCCTCGATGTCCGCGCGGTTGGCGCGGGCGAGCGAGCAGAACCGGGCTGTCGTCAGCGCCCGCGACACGAGCTGCAGCGCCGTGAAGTCGCTCGGGCTCGAGTTGGGGAACCCGACCTCGATGACGTCCACCCCGAGCGCCTCGATGGCCAGCGCCAGTTCCAGCTTGGTCTGCGGCGACATCGCGTTGCCCGGCGCCTGCTCACCGTCGCGCAGCGTGGTGTCGAACACCGAGATCCTGCGTGAACCCCGCTTTCCGGTAGGACTCATCACCACTCCTGGTTCGTGTCGTGCGCCATTCGGGCGCTGGGCCATGTGAGCAGTGGACCGCTGTTCGACGCCGGTGAGGAAGTCACACGAATCATGACTTGACAAAGGCGCGCGAGAATGGCGGAATGCGCGCGGTCATGAGGCAGTACCGTATCGGGAACAAGCGCGGCGACAGTGGTGAGCACACGTTCTGGGGCACCACGAAGGAGGCCGAGGGTGACCGCGTCCGTCAATCCCGCCGAGCCCGGGTGGCATGGCCGGAAGAGCCAGTTGTGCACGGTGGCGATCGCCGCGCGCCACCCGCTGGTGCGCGCGGGAGCCGTCTGGGCCGCGGCGGCGGAGAACGGTTTCCGCGTGGTCGAGTCGGTGGAGTCGGTGGAGACCCTGGTCGCCGACGAGCCCCTCGACCTGGTCGTCGTCGAGAGCGACCCGCTGGGTCCGCCGCCGTGCGCCACGACCGTCGCGAGGCTGGCCGTGACGAGCAAAGTGCTGCTCCTGGCGTCCACCAGCGACAAGGCGACGCGTGCGCTCGTCGCCGACACCGGTGCCCACCTGGTGGTCGAGCACGACGCGGAGGTCGCCGACCTGGTCGCCGCCCTGCACCGGCTCGCCGCCGAGGTGGTGGCCGGGCGCGCGGAGGACCGGCCCCAGCGGGGTGCACCGCTCAGCCGGCGCGAGATCGAGACCATGCGGCACATCGGCGCCGGGCTGACCTATCGCCAGGTCGCCCGCAGGATGGGGTTGTCCGAGGCCACCGTGGGCACCTACGCCCGCCGCATCCGCGAAAAGCTGAACGCCGCGACGAAGGTCGAGATGGTGGTGAACGCGATGGAGTTCGGCTATGTCGCGCGGCCGGGCACCGTTCTTGCGAGCGTTCGCAACGTTTAGCGGTCACTGTCGGGAAACGCGCGAGAATTGCCGCAGAATTACCGTAGTCACTTCGACCGTCGACAACCTTCTTCTGGTTCGTCGAGCAGTGAACGGGATGCAAACCGCAGAATCGACCGGACGCTGCGCATCATCGGAGTGGTTCAGCTCCGCAATGCTACGGCTGGCAAGATCTCGGTGCGCGCCTTCAAGCGACGGTTGTCGAACGGCGGCCACGCTCGCGTGTTCGCCGATCAGAAACGACGTGAGGCGGCAGGCTCGGGAGGGCACTCGAGTCCCGGCTCTGGTCCCTGCTCGGCGAGTGAGCCTACGCCGGCCCTACCGGTCCGACACCGAACGACGAGCCGAGCTACCGCGGTGGCGGGTCGCCTCGGTCCGCCAGCCGAGGAGGAGAGCACGCACAGCCTGCTCGGCCAGTAGTCGGGCACGGTCGTTGTCGCGATGCCCGAGCGAGGCGATCCCGTACAACGCGCCCCACAGAATCTCGCAGGCCTGGCCGGAGTCCGCCAAGACCACGTCATGCGCGGCCGCCCACGCGGTGAGCAGCTCGTCGAGGGCGTCGATGGCCGGTTTCGCGACGCGACGGCGTTCGTCCGCGTCGATCGCCGGGTCGTTCATGACCTGGTAGAGGTGGGGGTGCTCGCCGGCGAACCGGACGTACTCCGACGCGACGCGCGTCATGCGCCGGTCGGGGTCGGGCTCGGGCAGAACGTTGCGGAACTCGGTCAGCATCAGGTGGTGGCCGTGCGCGACCAGCTCCAGCACGAGCGCGTCCTTGTTCGCGAAGTGCTGGTAGACGACGGGGGCCGTGTACTGGACGTCGTGGGCGATGCGCCGGATCGTGAGGGCGGCGGCACCCTCGGTCTCGAGGACGTGCAGCGCCGCCTCGATGATCCGCTCGCGGGTGTTCGCCCGTTCGCGGGCCCGTCTCGTGCTGGTCGGCATGGTCCGCCACTTCGCCTCGATGGTGTGCTCGAACACTAACCACCGCTCTTGACCCGCCCTCCGGCGCGCGCCAGAGTTAACGACGTTAGAAAATCTAACGTCGTTAGAAATGTGAGTCGTCATGGCCAAGCACGTCGTCATCGGCGCCGGTTCAATCGGTGCCACCGTCGCCCGTCTGCTCGCGGAGCAGGGGGAGACCGTCCGGATCGTCACGCGGAGCGGCTCCGGGCCCGAGCACCAGCTGGTCGAACGGGTCGCCGCGGACGCGTCCGACCCGGTCGGCCTGAGCGAGCTGGCGTGCGGGGCGGAGGTCGTCTACCACTGCGCCAACCCGCCGTCGTACACGACGTGGGAACGCCTGCTGCCGCCCTTGCAGACCGCCGCCATCGCCGCCGCCCGCGCGAACGACGCCGTGCTCGCCCTGACCAGCAGCATGTACGCCTACGGCCCGCAGCCCGGTGGCCGCATGGACGAACACACCCCGATGGCCGCCGTTGGGCGCAAAGGCCGCCTGCGCAGACGCATGTGGGAGCAGGCCCTCGGCTCCGGTGTCCGCACGGTCGAGGTCCGCGGCTCGGACTACGTCGGCAAGGACGCCAACGGCATCTACCCGCTGCTGATCGAACCGGCCCTGCGCGCGGGCAGAGCGGCGTGGATCACCGGTCACCTCGACCAGCCGCACACCTTCACCGTCAACGTCGACATGGCACGAGCGCTCTTGACTCTCGCCCGGGACGAACGGGCGTGGGGCCGCGCGTGGCACGTGCCGTCACCGCCGGCCGTCACCATCCGCGACCTGGCTCGGCGCTACGCCGCGGCGGCGGGAGCACCGCCGCTCAAGCTGATCCAGTTGCCGCGCTTCGTCCTGCGCGCCGCCGGACTGGTCGTGCCGATCGCCCGCGAGATGGCCGAGATGGACTACCAGTGGTACGCGCCGTTCCACGTGGACGCGACCGAGACGGCCGAGACCTTCGGCCTGACCGCGACGGACCTCGACACCGCCGTCCGCGACGAGGTCGGCTGACGAACCTCCCGTTAACAACCCGGAATCCCGGGTAGTCGAGGGGCCGAGACACCCCGACCCGGAGGAGAACGATGAGCGACACCACCACCGTCGACCGGTTGCGCACGGTCCTGGCCGATGTGTCCTACCCGGCGGACAAGGGCCGGCTGGTGGACCACGCGTCGCGCAACAACGCGGACGAGGACACCGTGCACGCGCTGCACTCCGTCCCCGATCACGTCTACGAGTCGTTCGACGAGGTGCTGGACGCGGCCGCCATCGACCAGAGCCGCGAAGCCTGACCACTCGTTGTGCAGACCGGCCGGACTGCCCATACGGTCGAGCAAGACGTGAATCCGCCACGGGATCGGCGCCGGTGACCGGTGCCGATCCCGTCGCCTCCACCACAACCAGGACGCACTGATCGCGACTCCGCCCACGGGCCGTCGCGGGGCGGAGCGCGCTCTGCGCACCGCACGTCCGACGCCGGAACGGGAGCACCGATGAAAGACCGCAAGGCGGTGCGGATTCCCGCGCCCGCCGGACGTCCGCGGCTGGACGGCGACGTGCCGGTCGTCGCCGTGGTGGGCGGGGGCATCGCCGGTCTGGCGGCGGCCACGCTGCTCGCGGAACGGGGTGCGCGGGTCGTGTTGCTCGAGCGCGAGACCTACCTCGGCGGGCGGGTCGGCGGGTGGCGCACGACGCTCGCCGACGGCAGCGACGTCACCATGACCCGCGGCTTCCACGCGTTCTTCCGGCAGTACTACAACCTGCGGTCGTTGCTGCGGCGGGTCGACCCGGACGGCCGGGCGCTGACCGCGATACCGGACTACCCGCTGTGGCACGCCCGCGGCGACCGCGACTCGTTCGCCGGCATGCCGACGACGGCACCGTGGAACGTATTGGCGTTCCTGCGCCGCAGCCCCACGTTCCGCTGGCGCGACCTGCCGGAGATGAACCCGGAGGCGGCGCTGAAGCTGCTGGACGTGTCGGTGCCCGGTGTCTACGACGAGCTCGACGGCATCGACGCGGCCGAGTACCTGCGGCGCGTCCGGTTCCCCGAGTCCGCGCACGCCCTCGCGTTCGAGGTGTTCTCCCGCAGCTTCTTCGCGCACCCCAAGGACATGTCCGCCGCGGAGCTCGCGGTGATGTTCCACATCTACTTCCTCGGGTCCAGCGAGGGCCTGCTCTTCGACGTCGCGGCGGACCCGTTCCCGCACGGCCTGTGGGACCCGCTGGGCCACCGCCTCACCGAACTGGGTGCCGACGTGCGCACCGGCGTCGACGTGCGGTCGGTGGACCAGGGCGGCACGAGGCGTTTCGCCGTGACCACCGGCGACGGTGTGCTCGACGCCGACGCCGTGGTGCTCGCCACCGACGTGAACGGGCTGCGCGGCATCGTGGCGTTCTCACCGCGGCTGGGCGACGAGAGCTGGCGGGCGCGGGTGGACGGGGTGCGGACCGCGCCGCCGTTCCTCGTGTCGCGGTACTGGCTCGACCGGCCGGTCGACCGGCCCGGCTTCATCGGCACCAGCGGGTACGACCTGCTCGACAACGTCAGCGTGCTCGACAGCTACGAGCACGAGGCCAGAGCGTGGGCCGCCCGCACCGGCGGGTCGGTCGTGGAGCTGCACGGGTACGCTATCCCGTCCGATGTGGACGAAGGTGAGGCGAGGCGGCGGCTCCGGGAGCAGCTGACCGAGGTCTACCCCGAGACCAAGGGCGCCACCGTCGTCGACGAACGGCACGAGTGGCGCGCCGACTGCCCGTTGTTCCCCGCCGGTGGCTACGAGAACAGGCCGCGGGTGCGCACGCCGGACGACTTCCTCGTGCTGGCAGGAGATCTGGTGCGCATCGACCTGCCGGTGGCGCTGATGGAACGCGCTGCCACGACCGGTTTCGCCGCGGCCAACCAGCTGCTCGGCCGGTGGGGAGTCACGGGAACCGACCTCTGGACGGTGCCCGTCGAAGGGCGGGTGCCGCTGCTGCGCGCGGCCGCTCGCCGGCAGAGGTCCGCGTGAGCGTCGGCGTGCGGCCCCGTGTCGCGAACCCCGTCCTGCGCGGGGCGGTGCCGGTGGTGGCGTGGGTCTGCGGCGCGCTCGTCGTGCTCGCGCAGATCGTCTACTCGATGACCGCGCCGGAGGACCGGATCTTCACGACGGTGGTCTCGGTGATCGCCTTCGCGGTGGCGTCGGTCTGCGACGCCCTGGCCCGCTTCGGTCCGCGGGCGGCGGTCCTGCTGGTGGCGGTCGCCGGAGGCGGCGGACTGCTGGCCGAGACCATCGGCGTGCACACGGGGTTCCCGTTCGGCGAGTACCGCTACACGGGGTCGCTGGGCCTGGAGGTCGTCGGGGTGCCGGTCGTCGTGGCGCTGGCCTGGGTGATGATGTGCTGGCCCGCGTTGCTCGTCGGACGGTCGCTCGCCGCCTGGTCGCGCGCGGACCGTCCACTGTGGCTGGTGGCCGGCATCGGCGCGTGGGCGTTGGCGTCGTGGGACGTGTTCCTCGACCCGCAGATGGTGGACGCCGGCCACTGGATGTGGGCCGATCCCGACCCGGCACTTCCCGGCGTGCACGGGATCCCGTTGACCAACTACGCCGGCTGGGTGCTGGTCGCCGTGCTGATGGTGGCCGTCCTGCACCGCAGCGCCGGTAGTCCGCGCGTCGGCCGCGAGCTCGACCTGCGGGCCGGTCCGGCACCGGTGCTCTACCTGTGGACCTATGGTTCGTCGGTCTGGGCGCACGCGGCGTTCTTCGACCGCCCGCTGGTCTCCGTGGTCGCCGGAGTGCTGATGGGACTGGTCGCGGTGCCGTTCGCCGTCGCGGTCTGGCGGGCCTATCGGTGAAACGGCTCCTGCGCGCGGCGGTGCGGGGCGCCGCCGTCGGTTCCGCGCTGGCCGCGGCACACGCCCTGGTGAACGCGCGGCTGATGCGAGTACCGGCGGCTGCTCCTCCCGGATGCCGTGAGGCGGTGTCGGTCCTCGTGCCCGCGCGGGACGAGGCGCACCGGATCGCGCCGGCCGTCGAGTCGCTGCTGGCCCAGCGGAACGTGTCCGACCTGGAGATCATCGTCTTGGACGACGGTTCGACCGACGGCACCGCCGACGAGGTGCGCCGTGCCGCGGGCGGCGACGCACGAGTGCGTGTCGTGACGGGTGAGGCGCCGCCCGACGGGGTGCCCGGCAAGCCTCACGCCTGTGCGCAGCTGGCCGAGCTCGCGCGTGGTCGCGTGCTGGTGTTCGTCGACGCCGACGTCGTCCTCGCACCCCACGCGATCGCCTCGGCCGTGGCTCTGTTGCGGGACAACGACCTCGACCTCGTGTCCCCGTTCCCGCGGCAGCTCGCCGACGGCACCGGAGCGCGGCTGGTCCAGCCGCTGCTGCAGTGGTCGTGGCTGGTCTTCCTGCCGTTGCGCCTCGCCGAACGCTCGCCCCGGCCGTCGTTGTCGGCGGCGAACGGGCAGTTCCTCGTGGTGGACGCCGCGGCCTACGACCGCTGCGGCGGGTTCCGGGGCATCGCCACGGCGGTGCTCGACGACATCGCGTTGCTGCGGGCGGTCAAGCGCAGCGGCGGCCGCGGCGTGGTCGTCGACGGCAGCACGGTCGCCGACTGCCGGATGTACGAGGACTGGGCGCAGGTCCGGGACGGGTACGAGAAGTCGCTGTGGTCGGCCACCGGCAGCCCGGCAGGCGCGGCGGTGCTGTCGCTCGTGCTGGCCTGGCTGTACGTCCTCCCGCCGGTCGCCGCGCTGGCGGGGTCGCGCGCCGGTGCCGCGGGCTACGCGGCGGGCGTGCTCACCAGGGTCGTGACCGCACGGCACACCGGTGGCCGGGTGTGGCCGGACGCGCTCGCCCACCCGGTGTCGGTGGGGGTCCTGGTGACGCTCATCGGGCGGTCGTGGCGGGCGCGGCGGGCCGGGCGCCTGCGGTGGAAGGGCCGGTCGTTGGGGGAGAGCAGCTGACGTGGCACGGGTAGCGGTGATCGGCGCCGGCATGGGCGGCCTGGCGGCGGCCGCCCGGCTCGCGAGGTCGGGGCACGACGTCACGGTGTACGAACAGGCCGGGAGTCACGGCGGCAAGCTCGGCACGCTCCAGCGCGACGGGTACACGTTCGACACCGGGCCGTCGCTGCTGACGCTCCCGCACGTCTACCGCGACCTGTTCGCGGCCACCGGCGCGCCGCTCGACGACCTCGTCGAGATCGTGCCGGTCGACCCGACCTGCCGCTACCGCTTCCCCGACGGCTCCGAGCTCGACATGCCGCACGCCGAGGAGCACGTGGAGGCCGCGCTGACCGACGCGTTCGGGCCCGAGGCCGCGCGGCAGTGGCGTGCGGTGCTCACCGACGCGGAACGGTTGTGGGGCCTGGTCGGCGAACCGGTGCTGCAGAACCCGTTGGGAGGTGTGCGGGACCTGCTGCGCCGGTCGGCGAGCGTCCGCGACCTGATGGCGATCGCGCCGTGGCGCACGCTGCGCGGGGTGGGGGAGCGGCGGCTGAGCGACCCGCGGCTGCGCATGCTCCTCGACCGCTACGCCACCTACAGCGGGTCCGATCCCCGGCGCACGCCCGCGCTCATGACGGTGGTCCCGTTCATCGAGCAGCGGTTCGGCGGCTGGTACGTGCGCGGTGGGCTGCGCCGCCTCGGCGACGCGCTGTTCGGCCGCTGCGCCGACCTCGGTGTCCGCTTCCGGTTCGACGCCCCGGTCACCGCCGTGGAGTCCGGCGGGAGCGGGGTCACCGGAGTGCGGCTGCGGGACGGGGAACGGCAGCCCGCCGACGTCGTCGTGTCCGATGTGGACGCCGAGCACCTCTACGGCGAGCTGCTCGCGGACCGGCGCTCGCACCGTCCACAACGGATGCTCCGCAAGACCCAGCCGTCGCTGTCCGGGTTCGTGCTCCTCCTGGCGCTGCGGGGAAGAACACCGAACCCCGCCCACCACCGCGTGCTGTTCCCCGCCGACTACGACGACGAGTTCGACTCCATCTTCGGCCGCCGGCCGCGACCGGTGCCCGACCCGACGGTCTACGTGTGCGCGCCGGACGACCCCGCCATCGCGCCCGACGGCGACGAGGCGTGGTTCGTCCTGGTCAACGCGCCGCGGCAGGGAGACGTCGACTGGACCGAACCCGGACTCGCCGACTCCTACGCCGACCGGGTCCTGCGGGTGATGGCCGACCGAGGCCTGGACGTCCGGAACCGGGTGCGGTGGCGGGAGATCCGCACACCGGCCGACTGGGCGCGCGACACGGGCGCCGTCGGCGGCTCGATCTACGGCTCGTCGTCGAACGGTCCGCGCGCGGCGCTGCTCCGGCCGGCCAACCGCGCCCCGGTGCCCGGCCTGTTCCTCGTCGGCGGCTCGGCGCACCCCGGCGGCGGGCTGCCGCTCGTGGCCATGTCAGCGGGGATCGTCGCCCGGCTCGTCGGACCGGCCTGACGCGAACGGCCCCGTCCACGGCCGGCCGGCGAGCTCCCGCCGGATGCCGGCCGCGAGCTGACCGAGTCCCACGGCGGCGCACCCCGCCCACAGCAGGGCCGACACGGCGGCCCAGCCCCACCCGGTGACCGGCGTGCCCGCGGGGGCCAGACCCGTGCCCGCACAGGCGATCGCGACCACGATCACCCTGGTCGGGCGTTCCGCCACGGTGATCGTCCCCGCCGACGCCATGCCGACGGCCTGCGCCTTCGCCCGCGCGTACTCGTGCAGCAGCACCGTCGCGCCGATCGCCGCGCACCACCAAGCCTCGGCGCCGAGCACCAGCAGGACCAGCACCAGCGCCAGGTCCGCCAGCCGGTCGGCGACGGCGTCGACCACCGCTCCCAGCGGCCGCACCCGGCCGGTGCGCAGGGCGACCGCGCCGTCCAGTCCGTCGAGGACACCGGTCCCGACCACGAGCAGCAACGCGAGGAGAGCCCAGCGTCCACCCGCAGCGGCTGCGGCAACCGCGCTTCCCGCGACCACCACACCGGCCGCCGACAACACATCGGGGTGCACGCGGTCGAAAGGCCGCGCCAGCGCGTGCACGAACCGGAGCCACCCGACGACCAGCCTGCTGGCGGACACGTCCTCGCCGTGCAGCCGGGACCATCCGGCGACTGGGTTCGCCTTGTCACCGGTCATGTCCACCACCGTAGGCGGAGGGATGACTGTGCGCAGGTTCGGGTAGTTACGGATCATGCATGTTCTCCGCGCCGTCGCAGCGGCCACGTCGAGCGCGCTGCGCGGCCGGGACCTCCTGCTGTGGGCCGCCGGACTGACGTTCTTCTCGGCGCTCGGCCTGGTGCCGTTGCTGCTGCTGGCTTTGCGCGGGGTGTCGCTGCTGTTCGGCGCCGAGCTGGTGATCGACGGCGCTCGGACGGTGGGAGGTGCCCTGCCTCAGGCGCACGACCCGACCGCCGCGCTCGTCCAGCTCGCCGAGGCGGCGACGACCACGCCCTGGCCTCTGCTCGTGGCGGCGCTGTTCCCCGCGACGCTCTACGGCGAGGGACTGCGCCGCGGACTCGTGCAGGCGGCCGGCGAGGGGGTGACCAAGTGGACCGGGTGGGCGGGCCGGATCACGTTCCTCCCGGTGCTCCTCGTCGCGCCGCTGCTGGTAGCGCTGCCGCTCGCGTTCGCGCCGGACGTAGCCCGGCTCTACGACGCCGGCGGCTGGTCCACCGTGCTGGGCGTCGTGCTGTCGTTCCACCTCGACCTGGTCCCGGTCTGCGTGACCATCGGCCTGGTGTTCGCGTTCGTAGGCCCGGTCGCCCTGCCGGCCAGGACGGTCCTGGGCGCCGCCGTCCTGCTCGGCGGGACGCTCACGGGCTTCCTGCACGGGTTCGTGGTGTTCCTCGCGATCCCGGTGGACTGGGCGATCCCGTACGGCGGCCTGGCCGTGCCCGGCGCGGTCGCGGCGATCGGCCTGTGGCTGTTCCTGCTGCACGGCCTGCTGCTCTTCGGCTACCGGATCACCTTGAGCACCCATGAAGTGCTGCGCCGCTGATCAGACCGCGTCGTGCCGGCGCTCGCGGTAGGCGCGGGTCTTCTGGCGGTTGCCGCAGATCTCCATCGCGCACCAGCGACCGCGGCCGTTGCGCGAGACGTCGTAGAACGCCCAGCGGCAGTCCGGAGCGGCGCACAACCTGACACGCGACCAGTCACCCTTGGCGCGGTTCGAGAAGGTCCTGCCGCTCCTGACGGACCTGGGCTACGACCGCTACGTCGTCTCCGCGGGCGACGTCGGCTGCGACGTGGCCGAAGTGCTGGCCGCCGAACACCCGGACGCCGTCGCCGCCCTGCACCTGACCGACGTGTCGCAGCACCGCTTCCGGATCGACCCGCCTACCGGCCTGTCCCCGGCCGAGCAGGAGTACGTGCGGTACGGGCAGCGCTGGCAGGACGAGGAGGGCGGCTACATGCACGAGCAGCGCACCAAGCCGCACACACTGGCCGTGGCCCTGGGCGACTCGCCGGCAGGACTGGCCGCCTGGCTGGTGGAGAAGCTGCGCACGTGGACGGACTGCGCCGGTGACGTCACGACCGTGTTCACCCGCGACGAGCTCCTGACCTGGGTGACCGCCTACTGGGTCAGCGGCGCGATCGGCACCTCGTTCACTCCGCACGCCGAGTCGGGCCCCGGTCCGCAGACGCCGATCACCGCACCGACGGCGTTCACGATCTTCCCGAAGGACCTCGTCAACGCACCGCGCTGTCCCTCGCCTGACCCCTGCGACCGACGAACACACCTGGCGACGGCGTTGCCAGGGCCGGTCGACCGGTTCGCGGTGAACGGGACAACCCACCGGACAGAGGTGCCGGCATCCGTGGACGGCAGGAGTTCACTGCTGGTTCGCTGATCTGGCCAACCCCTGCCAACCCCAGTCGATGGGAGTTGATCGATGGTGTCCGGAGTCCGTCGGATCGTCGCGCTAGCAGCGGCGGTCGCACTGATCACCAGCGGGACCACGACCCCTGCGGGCGCGCTCGCGAAGACCGGGCCCGTTTCCGTGGCCTACGTCGAGGTCAACAACAACAGCATGCTCAACGTGGGCAAGTACGCGCTGACCAACGGCAGCGGCAACGCCTTCGACATCGGCGTGATCTTCGCCGCCAACATCAACTACGACGTCGCGACCAAGTCGGCCTACCTGTACTTCAACCCGAACGTGCAGCGCGTGCTCGACAACGTGGCCACCCAGGTCCGCCCGCTGCAGGCCAAGGGGATCAAGGTCACCCTGTCGATCCTGGGCAACCACGAGGGCGCCGGGTTCGCCAACTTCCCGACCAAACAGTCCGCCGAGGCGTTCGCGAAGCAGCTGTCCGACACCGTGACCAGGTACGGCCTGGACGGCATCGACTTCGACGACGAGTACTCCGAGTACGGCAAGAACGGCACCGGCCAGCCGAACGCGAGCTCGTTCGTCTACCTGGTCACGGCGCTGCGCGCGGCGATGCCGAACAAGCTGATCACTCTGTACAACATCGGCCCGTCGGCGACGCGGCTGTCCTACGGGGGCGTCGACATCACGTCGAAGTTCGACTACGCCTGGAACCCCTACTACGGCACGTGGAGCCCGCCGTCCATGGCGCTGCCCAAGTCCAGGCTCTCGCCCGCGGCCGTCCACATCAACTCGACGTCCACCTCCACCGCCGCCAGCTTCGCGAGGCGGACGGTGAGCGAGGGCTACGGCGTCTACCTGACCTACAACCTCGGCGCCACCGACTCGCACACCTACATCTCCTCCTTCACCAGGGAGCTCTACGGCTCCGACACCCGCTACACCGGATAACGGCCGGCGCCACCGGGATCCGGCTCGCCTGCATCCCGGATCCCGGTGGCGATCGCCGTGGTGTGGGCCGATCGGTGGGTGCTGGGTGAAACCCGCGCGCCACCTCCCGGCGAGCCGGATCCTTGCGGCAGAGGGCATATCCAGGGGCACCGGTCGCGGGGGCGGCCCGTGCCGACGGGCCGGGGGGCGACGTGCCGCAGCTGCGCATCCATTTCACCGACGCGGACATCGCGCGGACGAGGTTGAAGCTGGAGATCGACCCCATGTGGGAGGTCATCAGCAGCGTCCAGGTCCTGCAGCACTCGCAAGGGGGTCTGGCGATCGCCCCGTGGCGCCGCCGGGTGCGCGAGCGGATGGGCCGGGACAACCATCTGCGGGCGGCGGTGGAGACACTGATGACCGTGGCGCCGCACGCTGCCTACTTCCCGGACTTCCTCACGCCCGCACTCGACCTGTCGGAGTTCGGCGAGGGGGTCGAGGCGGTGCTGTCGACGCCACCGCACCGGCTGCGCGAGGAGGTCGGCCGGCTCGAGCCGGCCTCCGGTCCGGCCGCGACGTGGCTGGCGGAGCTCGCCCGCGGGAAGTCGCCGGCGTTGCGCCATCTGCGGGAGGCCTTGCGGGTGTACATCGAGTCCGCGCTCGCACCGGACCTCCCGATGATCGAGGACGGGCTGCGCAGGGAGTGCGCCGGCGGGATCGAGCGCTACCTGCGGGCCGGACCCGAGGGACTGCTGCGGTGGCTCGGGCCGCCGACGACCTGGGAGCACCCGGTCCTGACGGTCGACTACCCGCTGGACCGCGACCTGCACCTCGACGGCAGGGGCCTGGTGCTGACCCCGTCCTACTTCTGCCTGCTCCACCCGGTCGCCTTGGCGGACCCGTCGCTGCGCCCGGTCCTGGTGTTCCCGATGCGGGACGAGTTCCGGTTGCTGGCCGGTGATCACGGCAGCGGCCACCTGGGTGCGTTGCTGGGCGCCACGAGGGCCGAGATCCTGCGCTCGGTCGTCGACGGCAGCACCACCACGCGCCTGGCGAGACTGACCGGCGTCGCGGCGGCCACCGTCAGCCACCACACGGCCGTCCTGCGCAACTCCGGGCTCATCACGACCGAGCGCCACGAGAACTTCGCGACCCACCTCATCACACCGCTGGGTCTGCGGTTGCTCACCGCCGGGTCCGTCGACCGGGCGTGACCACCGACGAGTGCTTAGACCCTGCTCGAAACACGGTCCCCGCCCGCGCCCCCGGTGGGAAGGTCACCACCGCTCATCGATGTTCCATCACCAAAGGGGGAGTACGTGAGGAAATCATTGGCTTCGATGCTCTTGGTGGTCGCCGCCACGATGCCGTTGCTGGGCACCACCGTCGCCGCGTCCGCCGAGTCCACGCCCGGCGAGATCACGATCTCCGACACGACGTTGCGCAACTGCGACAACCGGCTGGAGGACTTCGTGTTCGGCTCGGGCGACGCGCTGTGGCACAGGTGGCAGACGAGCGCGGGCGGGTCGTGGAGCAACTGGGAGAGCCTCGGCGGACCGCTGATCTACGGCATCGACGCGTCGCGCAACGCCGACTGCCGCCTCGAAGCGTTCGGCATCGGCCGCAACCAGGAGATGTACCACATCTGGCAGACGACCCCGGGCGGCGGCTGGAGCGGCTGGGACAGCCTCGGCGGAATCCTGGTCGACAGGCCCTACTCGCGGCGGCTGTCGGACGGCAGGCTCGAAGTCTGCGCCTGGGGTCCGGACGACATCTACCACTGCAAGGCGCAGGTCTCGCCCGGCGGCGGGTGGGGCGGCTGGTACTAGTCGCCCTACCCGGAGAAAGACACCGTCTCGGGCGTTGATCAGCGTCCGCCGGCGCGCAGGTGCTCGGCCATGGTCCGCGGTGCCCGGCCGAGCACCTGTGCCAGATCGGGCGTCTGCCGCTCCAGGGCGCCCGCGCGGATCTGCGCGTGGAGCCACCGCACCGGACTGGGCCCGTCGTCGGCCACCTCGCGGTAGGTCACTCCCAGGGACTCGGCGATCTCCCGGTGAGTCCACAGAGGACCGGTGAGGTCGTAGGCCTGTCCGAGGTGCCGGTCGTCGAGGAGCACCTCCGCGGCGGCATCGGCCAGGTCGGCGCGGAACGCGGTGTTCAGACCACGCCCGCCCGCGCTGGCCGTCAGCTCGCCGTCGACGATCTTCGGCACGAACGCATCGCTGTAGAACGGGTGCCGCAGCAGTGTGTGCGGTATCCCGCTGTCGGCAAGGGCCTGCTCCGTCGCGTGGTGGGCCTCGGTGAGCCCGGTCGCCGTGGTGTCCGCGCCCAGGAAACTGGTGTAGACGATCGCGCCCACCCCGGCGTCGCGGGCGGCGGTGATGGCGTTGCGGTGCTGCGCCACGCGTTTCGCCGGGTCCAGCTCGGGGGAGGAGATGAGCAGCACCTTGCCGGCACCGTCGAACGCCGCCACCAGACTGGCCGGGTCGTCGTAGTCGCCGTGCCGGGCCGCGATGCCCGCCGGTGCGCGGGACGGGTCGCGGACGGTCGCGACCACCTCGCTGTGCGCCGACAACCGTTCGACGACCAGGCGTCCCAGTGCACCGGACGCAGCCGTGACGACGATCAAGGGCCCTCCTCCGCTCGATGATCGCCAAGCAAAGCCGAGCGGGGCGGGGGGGGGGGGGCGGGGGGCGGGGGTGGGGGGAGAACACCGGAGGGAAAGGGGGGGGGAGAGGGGGTGTCTCCCT
>NZ_JBHYGW010000001.1:875709-1054714 GCF_042738015.1 Lentzea sp. NPDC059081 | reverse complement strand
GCAAAACATCTCCCCCCCCCCCCCGCACCCAAAAAAACAAAAGCCGGGCGGGGTTATCCTCCCAATGGTTTGTCGGGGCCCCGCCCCTTGCCCCGGCGGCGACGGCGGAGGACCGGTGGCCCTCGCCGCTGTCGTCGCGGAGAACGGAGCAGTCGTTGTCCGCGTTCCGCGAGCGGCCTGCCCGGCAACGTCTGGCAGTGCCGGTTCACCGTCACCGAACCTCGACCCGTCCCCGCGGTCATCCGCGCGTCTCCTCGTAGTGGTCGAACTCGCTCTCCAGCACACCTTCACCGCGGGTGAGCGAGGGCAGTGCGCGTTGGAGCTCGAAGACTCGCGCGGCGGGAACGTGTCCTTCCAGGACGGTCGCGGTGGTCGTGAGCGGGACGGCGCCGACCTTGCCCAGTGCGACGAGCACCGCGCTGAGCGTGTCCTCGGGAATCTCCAGGCGGAAGCGGTGCACCGGTTCGCACGTCGACGTTCCCGCCCGGCGCACCGCGTCGCGCAGCACGATCGGTGCGAGGCCGCGGAAGTCGCGGGCCGTGCTCACCGGCGACGAGTAGCCGGAGTGCGTCATCGTGACCGTGCAGTCGAGGACGCGGTCGGCTCGCAGCGTGTCGCGCACGCTGTCCTCCACGGCACGGAAGTACGCCAGCGGCAACGATCCCAGCTCCACCTCCAGCCGGAACTCCTCCGGCCCCGGTTCCACCCGGAACCCGATGGTGGCCGCGTACGGGTTCGCGCCGAGGAACCGCACTGCCTCACCCGCACCACGAAGGCGGTGCATGCGGATCGTCCGGGTCTCGCGGAACGTCACGGCGACGCCGTGCTCCAGGGCGAGCGTCGCCTCGATGACCTCCCGCTGCACCTCGCCGTACAGCGACAGGACGATGTCGTCGCCCTCGAGGCGCAGGTTGATCAACGGGTCCTGCTCGGCGAGCCGGTGCAGGGCGGTGTGCAGGGCCGGGCGGTCCGGTGACTCGACCACGGTCTCCAGGCTCGGCGGCGAGAAGTGGCGGACGCGGCCGGGCCGGGCGAGCCCGATCGCGTCACCGATGCGGGCGTCGAGACCCCGGAGCTTCGCGATCTGCCCCGCCCTGGCGACGTTGCGGCGCACCGCGGAGGCTCCCTCGAACACGGCGATCGAGGTGATCTTTCCTTCTCCGTCACCGATTCGGACGCGGTCGCGCACTCGTGCGGTTCCCGAGAACAGCCGCACGAGCGAGATCTTCTCGCCGGTCGCGCCGCGCTCCACCTTGAACACCGTGCCGGACAGCGGACCGTCCGGCGAGACCGTCACGGCCAGCTTCGTCACGCCGTCCACGAGCGAGCTCACCCCGTCGCCGGTGATGGCGGAACCGAAGTAGGTCGGCGCGTCGGTCTTGAGTTTCGAAGCCACCTCACGTGCGACGCGCTCGCCATCGGCGCCGCGGCGGTCCATCTTGTTCACGAAGACGACGGCCGGAATCCCCAGGCGCTGCAACGCCCGCATGAGCACACGGGTCTGCGCCTGCACGCCCTCCACGGCGGACACCACGAGCACCGCGGCGTCGAGCACGTCGAGCACCCGCTCGACCTCGGCGATGAAGTCCGGGTGGCCGGGTGTGTCGACGAGGTTGACCGCGACGTCGCCGACGGTGAACGAGGCGACGGCGGACTTGATCGTGATGCCGCGCTGCCGTTCGAGCGCGAGCGAGTCGGTCTGGGTGCTGCCGGCGTCGACACTGCCGAGCGCGTCGATGACACCGGCGTCGTGGAGCAGTCGTTCGGTCAGGCTCGTCTTACCGGCGTCGACGTGAGCCAGAATTCCCAGGTTCAAGGTGCGCGACAAGCGTCATGTCCTCTGGATAGGCGGTGAAGACCTTCTGGGGGAACACGAACGCCTCGCGCATCGGCTTCTCCTCGTCCTGACGACTGGTCGCGGGGGAGTGGAGCAGACCGGCGGTGCACGGCGCAACCGAAATTGCCCTCGGCACCGGCAGCGTCCACGGGCGATCACCGGGGCCTCTACGGTGATGGCGTGGCCGACACCCGACAGCGCCTGATCGACGGCGCGATCGAGACCATCCGCGCGCACGGGCTCACCGGCACGACGGCGCGGAGCATCGCGGCCACCGCCGGCGTCAACCAGGCGCTGGTCTTCTACCACTTCGGCAGCGTCCACGACCTCCTCCGAGCGGCGTGCCTGGCCGCCACGCGGGCGAGGGTCGAGCCGTTCGTCGGACGTCTCGACCAGGTCACGGACCTGCGCCAGCTCCTCGCGCTCGGCAGCTCCCTGCACACCGAGGAACGCGCGGAGGGCAACGTCATGGTCCTCGCCCAGCTGCTGGCGGGCGCCCAGACCAGCCCCGAGCTCGCCGACGCCACCAGCGCGGCGCTGCGGCTGTGGATCACCCCCATCGAGAACGCCCTGACCAGGTTGCTGACCGGCTCACCCGTCGCCGGACTGGTCGACACGGCGGGGCTCGCCCGCGCGGTCAGCGCCGGGTTCATCGGCCTGGAGCTGTACGAGGGCGTCGACCCGGCCGGGGCGAGGGCCGCGCTGGACGCCCTCGACCGCCTGGCCGTGCTCATCGAGGTCGTCGACGAGCTCGGCCCCGTCGCCCACCGGGCACTGCGGGCCAAGCTGCGCAAGAAGAAGCGCGATCTTTGAGCATCTGCTCAAGAAGTGCGTTAGCCTCTGTTTTGAGCAAGTGCTCAAAACGGAGGGGGTCCGATGTCACGACGAGGGCTCTACGTCGAGACGGTGATCAAGGCCGACCTGGACGCGGTGTGGCGCCTCACCCAGGAGCCGCGCCCGCACCAGCGGTGGGACCTGCGGTTCACCACGATCGACTACCTGCCCAAGCCGGACGAGGACGCGGAACAGCACTTCCGGTACGCCGTCCGCGTGCTCGGCCTGGAGGTGGGCGGCGTCGGCGTCAGCGTGGGGGAGCGCGTCAAACCGGACGGCTCGCGCACCTCGGCGCTGCGGTTCAGCTCGGCGCACCCGCTGTCCCTGATCCGCAGCGGAGCGGGCTACTGGCGGTACGTGCCGACCGGTGACGGCGTCCGGTTCCTCACCGGCTACGACTACCAGCCGGGCTGGGGCCGTCTCGGCGCGCTGGCCGACCGCCCGTTCCGGCACCTGATGGGCTGGGGCACCGCCTGGTCGTTCGACCGGCTCCGGCTCTGGCTGGAACGCGGTGTGCCACCGGAGAAGTCGCTCGAACGAGCGCTGCTGGACGCCGGGACGCGGCTCGCCGTGTGCGCGACGGCCTGGGCGACCGGTCCGAAGGCGCTGGCCGCCGCCCTGACCCTGGCCGCGCTGCTGGCGCCACCGCTGCCGTCCACCCCGGCCGCCAGGAGGTGCCGGCGGACGCCACCGGACCGCCGTTCGTCCACGGCACCGTCGACCCTGTCCACTTTGGAGCACCCGTGACGTCGATCTTCCAACGCGCCCTCGGCGACGACTTCGACCGGCTGCACCCGATGCTGCGGCGCCGGTTCGGCTTCGGCAGCGACGACGGGATCGCCTGCGTCGGCACGGGCACGATGGACCGCGTGTGGCACGGCCGCGGGTTCACCCGCCCGTTCCTGTGGCTGGGGGCGAAGCGCCACATCCTCCTGCCCGGCCACGGCACGGACGTCCCGTTCACCATCCAGAACTACCCCTACCGCGACTCGCTGGGCAGGGAGACGGTGACCTTCGTCCGCACCTTCGCCTTCGAGCACCCGAGGCGCTGGGACGCCACCATGATCTACAGCCCCGAACGCGGCTGCGTGGTGGACTACCTGGGCACGCACCAGCACCTCTCCGTGGACCTGCACCTGTCGGTCGAGGAGGGCGCGCTCGTCATCCGCAGCGGCGAGCAGCGCTTCCACGAGGGGCCGCTGCACTTCCGCGTCCCCGCACTGGTGACCGGCACCGCGGAGGTCCGCGAGTCCTACGACGAGACCGCGGAGCGGTTCCGCATCGACGTCGAGGTCTCCAACCACCGCTTCGGCCCGCTCTTCGGCTACCACGGCACCTTCACCTGCGCCTTCCCCGAGGTCACCGGGGTGCCGGACGGGATCAGGCCGGTCCGGGAGCAGTCCAGGGTCTGAGCTCCGGTGCGCCGGCGACGGTTTTCGGCGGGAATAGCCTGAATATAGGCCGCGTATCAGGTGCGCGGGAAAGGTGGGCGCCCACAGTGTTGTCGTGAAAACCGAAGGGTAGTGGTCCGGATGGAAGACCACAGGATATCGAACGTCGTCGTTCTCGGTGGCGGCACCGCGGGGTGGATGACCGCGAGCTATCTGGGCAAAGCACTCGGCCGGCACGCGACCATCACGGTGCTGGAAGCGCCGTCGATTCCCCGGATCGGCGTCGGCGAGGCCACCGTGCCGAATCTGCACAAGACGTTCTTCGACTTCCTGGGCATTCCCGAGGAGGAGTGGATGCGGGAATGCAACGCCAGTTTCAAGATGGCGGTGAAGTTCGTGAACTGGCGCACGCCCGGCGAGGGCGAGCCGGAGGGCAGGCAGCTGCGCGGCCGGCCGGACCACTTCTACCACCTGTTCGGGCTGCTGCCCACGCACGAGGGCCTGCCGCTGTCGCACTACTGGGCCGCGAAGAACCTCGGCGGGCAGACCGACGAGCCGTTCGACTACGCCTGCTACCGCGAGTCGCCGATGATCGACGCGCGCCTGTCGCCGCGGTCGGCCGACGGCACCAGGTGGACGAACTACGCCTGGCACTTCGACGCGCAGCTGGTCGCGGACTTCCTGAAGCGGTTCGCGACGCAGAAGCAGGGCGTGGTGCACGTCGAGGACGAGATGGTGGACGCGACGATCGACCAGCGCGGGCACATCACCTCGCTCAAGACCAAGCAGGGGCGCACGATCGCCGGCGACCTGTTCGTCGACTGCTCCGGCTTCCGCGGCCTGCTCATCAACAAGCTGATGCGCGAACCGTTCCTCGACATGGGCGACCACCTGCTCAACGACAGCGCGGTCGCCACCGCCGTGCCGCACGACGACGCCGCGCACGGGGTCGAGCCCGCCACGTCGGCCATCGCGATGAAGTCCGGCTGGACGTGGAAGATCCCCATGCTCGGCCGGTTCGGCACCGGGTACGTCTACTCGAGCCGGTTCACCGACGCGGACGAGGCGGCGAGGGACCTGTGCAGGCTGTGGGACCTCGACCCCGAGGAGCAGCCGCTCAACCACGTGAAGTTCCGGGTCGGCCGCAACCGCCGCACCTGGGTGCGCAACTGCGTGAGCATCGGCCTGTCGTCGTGCTTCCTCGAACCGCTCGAGTCGACCGGCATCTACTTCATCACCGCCGCGCTCTACCAGCTGGGCAAGCACTTCCCGGACAAGCGGTTCGACCCGGTGCTGATCGACTCGTTCAACCGCGAGATCGAGACGATGTTCGACGACTCGCGCGACTTCCTGCAGGCGCACTTCACCCTGGCGCCCCGCGACGACACGCCGTTCTGGCGGGCCTGCAAGGAGATCACGCTGCCGGAGGACATCCAGTTCAAGATCGCCCAGTACCGGGCGGGCCTCGCGGTCAACATGCCGGTCACGGACGAGGCGAACTACTACGAGAACTTCGAGGCGGAGTTCCGCAACTTCTGGACCAACAGCAGCTACTACTGCATCTTCACCGGCCTCGACGCGCTGCCCGACCACCCGTTGCCCGCGCTGGCGTTCCGGCCGGACGCGGTCGAGGGCGCCGAGCCGGCGTTCGCCCAGATCCGGCAGAAGCAGGCCGAGCTGCTGAGGACACTGCCCACCACCTACGACTACCTGCGTGAACTCCACGGCCGTTGATCACCCGGACGGTGGCATGCCCACCACTGGCGGCACCTGCTAACTTTATTTTGCGGGTGCCGACCAGGATCGGCGTTCCGCACGGGGATCCCCAAGCCGGAAGAGGCTGTGCCCGGTGCACCGGGCACAGCCTCTTCCGGTCTCCCGCCTCAGATGAGAGTGAGCTCCGACAGGCCCTCGGCGTGTGCGGTCTCCCGCGCCGCGAGCCGGGCGAGCGGGTGGAACCGGTAGGCGGGCCTGCCCTCCTCGTCGACGTGGGCGAGCTCCAGCAGGTGCAGGTCGAGCAGGGACTCCGTGATCTGCTCGCCGTCGGCGTCGGACAGGCCGAGCAGCGAGCTCGTCACCGAGTGCGGGAACGACGGCAGGTCCAGCAGTGACAGGCGCAGCAGCGCGGCGCGCGTGTGCGGGTCGAGCGAGCTGCTGCCGCCCGTGAGCCGTTCCCGCACGTCGAGGTCGCCGAGCCGCAGCTCGTCGAGCAGCCGGTCGGGGTCGGCGAGCCGGTGGGCGAAGCGGGCCAGGGGCCAGTGCCGCCGGGCCGCCACGCGGGCGCCGGCGATCCGGATGGCGAGCGGCAGGCCGTGGCAGGTGTCCACGATCTCGTCCGCCGCGTCCGTCTCGGCGGCCGCGCGCTCCGGTCCGATGATCTTGGTGAACAGCGCCAGCGCCGCCTCGCGGCCGAGCGGTTCGAGGTCGAGCGTGTACTGGCCGGCCAGGGTGGTGAGCGAGCTGCGGGTGGTGACGATCGTGCGGCAGCGGGTCCCGGCCGTGAGCAGCGGCCGCACCTGCCGGTCGGTCGCCGCGTCGTCGAGCACGACGATCATCCGCCGGTCGGCCAGCGCGCCCCGGTAGAACAGCGCCCGCTGCTCCAGGCTCGCGGGCAGCGACGCCTCGTCGAGGCCCAGACCCGTGAGCAGCGCTCCGAGCGCCTCGCAGGGCGGCAGCGGCGTGCGGTCGCTGCCGCGGAGGTCGACGACCAGCTGGCCGTCGGGGAAGTCCTCGCTCAGCCCGCTCGCGATCCTCAGCGCGAACGCGGTCTTGCCGACGCCGGCCATGCCGGTGACCGTCAGTGGTGCGGACCGGTGGCGTAATCGGTCCGCCGCGAGCGCGAGCTCGGCGACGCGGCCGGTGAAGTCCGGGGTGTCGGCGGCCAGGGTCACCGGCCGGGACGACGCGGTGAGGGAGTGGCGCTGCCTGGGGAACTCGGGGGAGACCTCGTGGGTGAGGATCGCCTGGTAGGCGCCCTTCAGCGTGGGGCCGGGGTCGACGCCGAGCTCGTCGGAGAGCAGTCTGCTGCCCTCCTGGAAGGTCGCGAACGCCTCGGCCTGCCGGTCCGCGCGGTACAGCGCGACCATCAGCTGGGCCCGGAACCGTTCGCGCAACGGGTGGGCGTTGACCAGCCCGACGAGCTCGGAGGTGAGCTCGTGGTGACGGCCGAGGGCGAGCTCGGCGTCGATGCGCAGCTCGAGCGTCTTCATGCGGATCTCGTCGATCCGCGGGCGCTCGGTCTCGGCCAGCAGGTCGGTCACGTCGGTGAGCGTCGGGCCGCGCCACAGGTCCAGCGCGCCGCGCAGCGTCTCGGAGGCCTGGTCGAACCGGCTCGCCAGGAGAGCCTCGCGACCGGCTTCCGCGAGCTTCTCGAACTCGTGGAAGTCGAACCGCGACGAGCCGATCCGCATGAGGTAGCCGGGTCCCTGCCGCAGCAGCACCATGCTGCCCTGCAGGTGCCTGCGCAGCCGGGACGCATAGGTGTAGATCTGGGCCTGATAGGTCGCGGGCGGATTCTTGCCCCAGAGCACCTCGCCCAGTTGGGCGTCGGACAGCACCTTTTCCCTCGCGAGCAGCAGAGCCGCCAGGATGGTGCGCTGCTTGGAGCCTTTCAGTGGAAGTTCAGCACCGTTCAGCCACAGGCCGACCGGTCCCAGGATTCGGAACTCCACAGGTCACTTCCCCCATTCAAAGTGTGCACCCCTCCCCGGTCCGGATTGGTGCGTCCCCTGAAGACGCGAACCCCGGTACGGACGCGGACCAGGAATGCCGGTCCGTCCCGCGAGTTCGCCGGTGACAAGCGCGCCGAATGGGCTCGTCGATGTTCTCCCGCTGGGTGAGCAGATTCCTCACCTGATGCGGCGCGATCTTGTTTATTGATCTCCAAACAAGTTCCAACGTACCGAGATGCCCCAGGGGCGTCAACTGCGGTGAGAAGTTAGTGCGACTTTCATCCACATCGGCTGATGCGTGTAGGGTCGGGTGCCCGTGGGCGGACTGTGGAGGTAGTGGATGGCCGATGCGGACGCGCCGCCGGAGGGCTCCCTGGCGGCGAAGGTCGACCACCTGTTCCGGACCGTGCGTCCCCGTGCGGGGCGCGAGTACTCGTTCGACGAGGTCGCCGAGACGATCAAGGCGCGCGGCGGGCCGACCATCTCCGCCACCTACGTGTGGCAGCTGCGCCGCGGCCTGCGCGACAACCCCACGAAGCGCCACCTGGAGGCGCTCGCGGGGTTCTTCGGCGTGCCGCCCGCGTACTTCTTCGACGACGCCGTCACCGAGATGATCGACTCCGAGCTCGCGCTGCTCATCGCCCTGCGCGACAGTTCGGTGCGCCGCATGGCGTTGCGGGCGTCAGGCCTGTCCGCGAAGAGCTTGAGCGCGCTCACCGCTATGGTGGAACGGGCGCGCGAGATCGAGGGCCTGTCTGAGGGGTCGGACGGGGAAACGGGTTCGTGACAAGCCTCTGGGGGGCTTCGTGTTCGACGGGCGTCTGAGCCTGCGGCGACTGCGCCGCCGTTGTGCCGCACGGGTGCGCGAGCTGCCGATGCCCGACCCGTTCGACGTCCGCGCGCTCTGCGACCTGGTGGCCGGGCAGCGCGGGAGACCCATCGAGCTCGTGCCGATCACCGAACGGCAGGGCGTGCTCGGGCTCTGGGTGGCGACCGACGACAGCGACCTGATCTTCTACGAAGAGGCGACCACGCTGCCGCACCAGGACCACATCATCCTGCACGAGCTGTGCCACCTGCTCTGCGACCACTACGCGGCGCCGCTGCCGGGAGCCGAGCTGATGCCCCACCTCGATCCCGAGATGGTCCGGTCGGTGCTGGGACGCACCGGGTACTCGGCGGTGGAGGAGCAGGAGGCCGAGCTGCTCGCGTCGCTGATCCTGCAACAGGCCGGTCAGCCGGCCGCGCCGCCGGCCGAGGGGCTCGCCCACCGGATCTCCGACGCGCTGAACTGGTCCGACCCCCGCTGATGCTCGACGCCGCCCGGTTCTACCTGCCGCCGCTGCTGGTGTTCTGGTTCTTCGTGGTGATGCTGGTCAACGGCGAGTACCGGCCGCGTTCACCCGCCCAGCGCGCGGTGTGCCTCGGCCTGCTGGGACTCGGCACCTCGCTGCTCGTCCTGACCCCGGCCGGCTACGCGTTCGCCGCCAGGGTCAGCGGCGTGGCCAACATCGGCCGGCTGATCGGCCACTGCACCCTGCTCCTGGTGTGCTGGGCGGGGCTCGCGTTCGTCGCGTGGCTCACCGGCACACCCGCGCAGGCCCGCCGCCGGTCCAGACGCGCCGCGTGGTGGCTGCTCGCCGGGGCCGCGGTGCTGACGGTGCTCTTCGTGCTCGCGCCGGTCGACGTGGACGACGTCCGCTTCGCCACGCGGTACGCGGGCACGCCGTGGGTGCTGGAGTACTGGGTCGCCTACGTCGCCTGTCTGACTCCGGCGATCGTCACGGTCATGCGCGAGACGTGGCGCTTCGCGCGGGTGACACCGGATCCCGTGCTGCGCCTGGGGTTGCGGGTCGTCGCGGCCGGTGGGCTCTGCGGCCTGGTCTACCACGTCCACAAAGGACTGCTGTTCGCCGCGGCGAGGTTCGGTTTCGACTACCTGCACCTGGGTCTCGTCGACATGGTCGTGCCGCTCGCGTCGAACGTGTTCGTCTTCGGCGGCGCCACGATCCGCTGGTGGGCGCCGCGGATCGGCCTGACCGTGCTCGTCGCGTGGGTCAAGCGGTACCGCACCTACCGGTGGCTGCGGCCGCTGTGGCTCGACCTCTACCGGGCCAGCCCGCACATCGCGTTGCAGCGGCCGCGCGGCGCGCACCTCGACCTGCTGCCGGACGACCTCGGGCTGCGCCTGTACCGGCGGGTGATCGAGATCAGGGACGGCCGGGTCGCGCTCCAGCCCTACCTCGACCCGGCGGTGGCCGCGCGGGCCCGGCGCAACGCCGCGCGCGCCGGGGTGCGAGGTCAGGACGGTGACGCGTTCGTGGAGGCGACGGTCCTGGCGGACGCGCTGCGGGCCGCGGCACGGGGCCGCGAGCTCACGGCCGAGGCACGCGTCGGCGTCCCCGGCGGCGGTGACCTCGACAGCGACACGGCGTTCCTCGTCGCGGTGGCCAGGGCGTATCGCAGGCTCGCCTGACACCTGCTAACATTTCTTTGCATGTGCAGGGTTCAGTTGTGACAGGGGATGAGCTGCTGCGCATCCTCGCGACGCTGGCCAACCCGCACCGGTTGCGGGTGCTGGCGGTGCTCACGAGAGAGCGCGCCTACGTCAGCGCGCTCGCCCGCGAGCTGGGGATCAGCCGCGCGTTGCTGCAGGTCCACCTGCGCAAGCTCGAGTCGGCCGGCCTGGTGCGGGCGCACCTGGAGCTGTCCGAGGACGGCAAGGCGATGAAGTTCTACGAGGTCGAACCGTTCGCCGTCGAGCTGTCACCGGAGTCGGTGGCGGTCGCCGTGCGGACCCTGACGGAGAAGGAAACGCAGGCATGAGCCCCTACGACTGGCAGGAGATCATCGGCGTCGTCGGGGTGTTCGTCCTGATCACGACGGTGACCACGGTCCTCGTCTGGCAGCTCGCGGCGACGTGGCGGGCGAAGGCGGCGCTGTCGCGGGAGAGCGAGTACCGCGCGCTCGCCGAGCGGGCCGTCCAGGCGCAGGAGAACTCCGAGCGCAAGCTCGACGAGATGGGGGAGCGGCTGCGTTCGGTCGAACGCATCCTCAAGGAAGTCGAGTAGGTGTGAGTGCTGGGCCGGCGAGCGGCAACTCGGCGGCCCAGCAGAAGAAATGTCTCTCGCCCGAGGGCGAGTTCTGGTGAGCACTCCTTCGAGGAAGGACCTTAGCCGATGCTGCCTGGACACAGGTCGGACGTCGCACTGGTGGAACGGGTGGCCGCGTGGTCGGTCCGCCACCGGGGCCTGGCGGTCGCCGGATGGCTGCTGCTGGTGCTGCTGGCCGTGCTGGTCGGCGCACTCTCGGGGGACGGGGCCTCCGCCCGTGACCCCGGCGAGTCCGGCCGCGCCGCGGAAGTGCTGGACCAGCAGCGTTCCTACGCCCCCGTGCGGGAGAACGTGCTGGTCGAGGGCGCCGGCACCGACGACCTCGTCACGGCGCTGCGCGGCAGCGGTGCCGTCACGGAGCTGAGCGTCTCCGGCGAGACGCCCTCTCTGGTCACGTTCCACCTCGCCGGGCCCGACGCCGAGGTCGCCGCGCACTACGACACGGTCGTGCGTCTGGTGGCGGAGGCCTCCTCGCGCCACCCGGACACCCGGTTCTCCCAGGCGGGCGACCGCAGCCTCGCGAAGGCCGTCGACCAGGCGATCAAGGACGACTTCCAGCGCTCGGAGCTCATCTCGCTGCCGATCACGGTCCTGATCCTGCTGGTCGTGTTCGGGGCGCTGGTCGCGGCGTCGGTCCCGCTGCTGCTCGCCGGGACGACGGTGGCGGCCGCGTTCGGGCTGCTCGGACTCGTCGGGACGTGGATCCCGGTCAACAGCGCCACGTCGTCGATGATCCTGCTGATCGGCGTCGCCGTGGGCATCGACTACTCGCTGTTCTACCTGCGGCGCGAACGCGAGGAACGCGCGGCTGGCCGGTCGGTAGCCGAGGCGTTGCGCATCAGCGCACGCACGTCCGGGCGGGTGGTCTTGGTGTCCGGGCTGACCGTGGTCCTGTGCGTCGCGGGCCTGCTGTTCACCGGCCTGGCCAACTTCCGCGGCCTGACCGTCGGCACCGTGCTCGTCGTCGGCCTCGCCGTCGTCGGCTCGGTGACCGCCCTGCCCGCGGTGCTGTCCCTGCTGGGGCACCGGGTGGACGGCGTGCGCGTGCCGTTCCTGCGCCGCACGCACCCGCGCGAGTCCCGGCTGTGGACCGCCGTCGCGCGCGTGGTGGTCCGCCGGCCCTGGCTGTGGGGCGGCCTCGCCGTGCTGTCCCTGCTGGTACTGGCCGTTCCCGCCCTCGGCATGCGGCTGCAGGACGCGGGCGCGACGAACAGCCTGCCGCGGTCGGTCGCCGCGGTCGACGGCGCGATCCGCATGCAGGAGGCGTTCCCCGGCACGCCCACGCCCGCGCAGGTCGTCCTGTCGGGGCGGGGGGACGACGTGGACGTCTCCGCGCTGCGCCGCGAGATCGCGTCCAGCGGCGGGCTGCTGCACGAGCCGCTCACCGCCGCGCGGGTCGACTCCGCGCTGGTGCTGCGGGTCCCGCTGGCCGGAACCGGCACCGACGACCTCTCCAACCGGGCCATGGAGCACCTGCGCACGAAGGCGCTGCCCGCCGCGTTCGGGGACGTGCCGGGGGTGTCGTTCGCCGTGTCGGGCAGGACGGCGTTCGCCTACGACTTCACCGCGCAGGTCCGGGCGACCACACCGCTGGTGTTCGGGTTCGTGCTGCTGCTCGCGTTCGTGCTGCTCGTCGTGGCGTTCCGGGCGCTGGCCATCCCGCTGATCTCCATCGGGCTGAACGTCCTGTCGATCGGCGCGGCCTACGGCGTGCTCACGTGGGTGTTCCAGGACGGGCACCTCGAGTCCGTGCTCGGGTTCACGTCCTACGGGGGCGTGGTCGGGTGGCTGCCGCTGTTCATGTTCGTGCTGCTGTTCGGGCTGAGCATGGACTACCACATCTTCATCCTCAGCCGGATCCGCGAACGGTGGTCCGGCGGCGCCGACGCCCGCGCCGCGATCGTCGGCGGGGTCGGCGGCAGCGCCGGGGTGGTGACCAGCGCGGCGGTGATCATGACCGCGGTGTTCGCCGTGTTCGTCACGCTGAGCGCGATCGAGTACAAGATGCTCGGCGTCGGCATGGCGGTGGCGATCCTCGTCGACGCGACCCTGGTGCGCGGCGTGCTGCTGCCCGCGGCCATGGCCGTGCTGGGCGAACGGGCGTGGGTCCTGCCCGGTGGCCTGGGCCGGTTCTCCCACGTTCCCGGTCTCGCGGCCGGCCCCTCGCGGCAGCGCGCCGCGGCGCGCCTGGGCGCCGGATAGTTCGGGTATAGACCCAGTATCGAGCCCGCGAGAACTGTTCAGGCGACCGGAGACGATCACCTGAGGAGTTCTCGTGGCCGAGGAACAGGACGACAAGCAGACCTACCGCGTCGTGCTCAACGACGAGGAGCAGTACTCGATCTGGCCCACCGACCGGGATCTGCCCGCCGGGTGGCGTGCGGACGGCACCGAGGGAACCCGTGCCGACTGCCTCGCGCACATCGGTGAGGTGTGGACGGACATGCGCCCGCTCAGCCTCCGCCGCCGCATGGCGGAAGCCGCGCAGTAGTGGTGCGTCACGCGACGTCGGCGGCGGACTTCACGCTCAGCAGGACGCCTCGCGGCACCGCTCCCACGCCCACAGCCAACCAGGCTGAGGACGTGGGAGCGGCACCGCGATCCGCCCGTCTGAACGCGTAGTCCACCGGCGACCTCGCGAGCCACACCACCAGTCCACACGATCGGGGAGGAACGGGTCGACCATGAGCACCGGCGAGATCGAGCACACGAGCACCGCCACCGACAGGGACGAGCTCCTGCGCCGGTGGCTCAGCGGCGGCGTGCGGGGCAGGCGGCGGGGGATCGGACGTGCGGACCGGTCCGCGCCGCTGCCGCTGTCGCACGGCCAGCGGCAGATGTGGTTCCTCAACCGGCTGGACCCCGGCAGTGCCGAGTACCTGGTGCCCCTGGCGTTCCGGCTGCGCGGACGGCTCGACGTCGCCGCGCTGCACCGGGCCTGGCAGGAGGTCGTCGCCCGGCACGAGGTGCTGCGCACCCGGTACGCGGTGAACGGCGCCGAGCCCGTGCAGGTGGTCGACCCGCCCGCGCCGCTGACCCTGCCGGTCACCGACGTGTCCGATGTGGACGCCGCGGTCGGCGAGGAGGCGGTCGAGCCGTTCGACCTCGAGCACGACTGGCCGGTGCGCGCCCGCCTGTGGCGCAGCGGGCCGGAGGACCACGTGCTGACGCTCGTCTTCCACCACGTGGCGTTCGACGCGTGGTCCACCCGCGTCGTCGGCGAGGAGCTGGAGGCGCTCTACACGGCGTTCACGCGCGGTGAGCCCGCGTCGCTGCCGCCGGTGCCGACGCAGTACGCGGACTACGCGGCGTGGCAGCGCAACGACCCCGCCCTGGCGGACCAGCTCGCCTACTGGCACGGCCAGCTCGCCGGGATCGAGCCGGCGGACCTGCCCACCGACCTGCCGCGGCCCGCGGTGCGCGACTCCTCCGGCGACGCCGTGGAGTTCGCGGTGCCGGCCGGGTTGTCCGCGCGGATCCGGGACGTGGCCAAGGAGTTCGGCACCACACCGTTCGTCGTGCTGCTCACCGCCTTCCAGGTGCTCCTGGCCCGCTACACCGGCACGCCCGACGTGCCGGTCGGCACCACCGTGTCCGGCCGGACCCGCCCCGAGCTGCAGGGCATGATCGGCTACGGCGTCAACAACCTCGTGCTGCGCGCGCGGTGGGACGGCGACCCCGCGTTCCGCGAGCTGCTCGTGCGGGCGCGCGGCACGCTCGCCGACGCCTACGACCACCAGGCGGTGCCGTTCGCCCGGCTCGTCGACGACCTGCAGCCGGAGCGGGACATGTCCCGCACCCCGCTGCACCAGGTCGCGTTCACCCTGCACGACCGCGGCGAAGCGCCCTTCGGCCTGCCCGGCGTCACCGTCGAGCCGCGCACCGCCACCGGGCGGGTCGCCAAGTGCGACCTCGAACTGCAGATCAACGACCTGCCGGACGGCACGTTCGCCGGCCAGCTGGTCTACGCCACGTCGCTGTTCCACGAGGAGACGGTCGAGCGC
This sequence comes from Lentzea sp. NPDC059081, assembly GCF_042738015.1. NCBI lineage: Bacteria > Bacillati > Actinomycetota > Actinomycetes > Pseudonocardiales > Pseudonocardiaceae > Lentzea > Lentzea sp. NPDC059081. Next base: position 1,039,864 of record NZ_JBHYGW010000001.1, on the reverse strand, counting down.
GCCGCCGGGCACCTGCTGCGGCTGCTGGAGTCGGCACTCGCCGACACCGCGCTCCCGATCTCCCGGCTGACCGTGCTCGACGACGCGGAGCACGCGCTCGTCACCGGGTCGGTGCCCGGCTGGACCGCCGCGGTGACCGACTGCGTGCACACGCTGTTCGAGGAGCAGGCGGCCCGCACGCCGAACGCGGTGGCGGTCGTCGCCGGTGACACCCGGCTGACCTACGCCGAGCTGAACGCGCGGGCGAACCGGCTGGCGCACCACCTGCGTTCCCTCGGGGCGGGGCCGGAGCAGCTCGTCGGCGTGTGCCTGGAGCGCGGACCGGACCTGTTGCCCGCGGTGCTGGGCGTGCTGAAGTCCGGCGCGGGCTACCTGCCGTTGGACCCGGTGAACCCGGAGGACCGGCTGCGGTACGTGCAGGCCGACGCGGGCGTCACCCTCGTGGTCGACGACGCGTTCCTCGCGGCGCTGCCGGAGGGCCAGGACACCAACCCCGCCAACGTCTCCGGCCCGGACAACGTCGTCTACACGATCTACACCTCCGGCTCCACCGGCAGGCCCAAGGGCTGCGTGCTCACCCACGCCAACGTCGTGCGGCTCATGCGCACCGCCCAGGAGCACTACGAGTTCAACGAGTCCGACGTGTGGTCGATGTTCCACTCCTACGCGTTCGACGTGTCGGTGTTCGAGATGTGGGGTGCGCTGCTGCACGGCGGCACGCTCGTGGTGGTGCCGCGGGAGGTGACGCGGTCGCCGGAGGACTTCCTGGACCTGCTGGTGGACAACGAGGTCACCGTGCTGAGCCAGACGCCGTCGGCGTTCCGCTCGCTCGTCGCCGCGGCGGCCGGCGGGGACCCGCGCATCGACCGGCTGGTGCTGCGCGCCGTGGTCTTCGCGGGCGAGAAGCTGGAGATGCCGGAGCTGCGGCCGTGGACCGACCGGTGCGGCCTCGCCGAGCCGCGGCTCGCCAACATGTACGGGATCACCGAGACCACCGTGCACACCACGTTCTACGAGGTGCAGCCGGGCGACCTGGAACTGTCGGCGGGCAACCCCATCGGCCGGCCGCTCAGCGACCTGACGGTGTACCTGCTCGACGCGCACGGCGTGCTGGTCCCGATCGGCGTGCCGGGCGAGATCCACGTCGGTGGGCCCGGTGTGGCCCGCGGCTACCTGAACCGGCCGGAGCTGACCGCCGAGCGGTTCGTGCCCGACCCGTTCGGCCCGCCGGGGTCGCGGCTCTACCGCAGCGGCGACCTCGCGAAGCGCCGCCCCGACGGCACCCTGGACTTTCTCGGGCGCATCGACCACCAGGTGAAGATCCGCGGCTACCGCGTCGAGCTCGGCGAGATCGAGCTCGCGCTGACGGCGCTCGACGACGTTCGCGACGCCGTGGTGCTCGCGCGCGACGAACGGCTCGTGGCCTACGTCGTCCCGGCCGGTGACGATCTTGATACCGCCGCACTGCGCACGGCGCTGGGCCGCGACCTGCCCGACTACATGGTGCCCGCCGCGTTCGTGCGGCTCGACGCGATCCCGTTGACCCCCAACGGGAAGCTCGACCAGCGCGCGCTGCCCGCACCCGACCTCGACGCGTTCGCGCGGGGCGAGTACGTGGCGCCGCGCACGCCGGTCGAGGCACAGGTCGCCGCGGTGTGGGCGACGGCGCTGGAGGTGGAGCGCGTCGGCGTGCACGACGGCTTCTTCGACCTCGGCGGCGACTCCATCCGCGCGGTCGCGCTCGTCGGCTCGCTGCGGGCGGAGGGCTTCGACCTGGCCGTGCGCGACGTCTTCGAACGCCGCACGGTCGCCGAGCTGTGCGAGCTGCTGACCGGCCGCACCGCCCTGGTCGCCGCGGACCAGGCGCTCGTGGCCCCGTTCGCGCTGATCGGCGCGCAGGACCGGGCCGCGCTGCCTGAGGGCGTCGTGGACGCCTACCCGCTGTCGCAGATCCAGACCGGCATGGTCATCGAGATGCTGGCCGACGACAGCAAGAACAACTACCACAACTGCTCGTGCTTCCGGATCCTCGACGACCGCCCGTTCTCCCGGGAGGCCTTCGAGCACGCGGCGCGGATCGTGGTGGAACGTCACGACATGCTGCGCACGAGCGTCCACCTCACCGACTTCTCGGTACCCCTGCAACTGGTCCACGCCACCGCGACCATGCCCGTCGGGCAGCGCGACCTCGGCCACCTCGACGAGCAGGGCCAGCTCGCGTCGTTGCGGGAGTGGGTGCGCGAGCAGCGCGCCACGCCGTTCGACCTGACCCGGCCCACCCTCATGCGGTTCCACGCGCACCTCACCGGCACGGACGCCTGGTGGATCTCCATCACCGAGTGCCACCCGGTGATGGAGGGCTGGAGCTACCACTCGCTGCTGATGGAGCTGCTGCGGCTCTACCGCTCGCTGCGCGACGGCGTCGAACCCGAGGCCCACGAACGACCGGGCGTGCGGTTCGCCGACTCGGTCGCCGCCGAGCTGGAGTCGCTGGAGTCCGGTGTGGACGGTGCGTACTGGCGTTCGGTGGTGACCCGCTACCCGAAGGTGACGCTGCCGGCCGGGTGGGGCTCCGAACCCGGCACCACGCACCACGTGCGAGTGTCCTGGGAGGACCTGGAACCCGGCCTGCGGGCGCTGGCGACGGCGGCCGGCGCGTCGCTCAAGGCCGTCATGCTCTCCGCCTACCTCAAGGTGATGAGCCAGCTGACCGACCTGCCGTCGTTCCACGGCGGCCTGGTCTACGACGTGCGCCCCGAGGTCCTCGGCGCCGACCGGGTGTTCGGCATGTACCTCAACACGTTGCCGCTGCCGTTCGACCGCGGCGCCCCCACGTGGCTGGCCCTGGTGGAGCAGGTCTTCGCGCAGGAGGTCGAGTCCTGGGCGCACCGCCGCTACCCGCTGCCCGCGGTGCAGCGCGAGTACGGCGCGGCCCAGCTGATCGACGTCTTCTTCAACTACCAGGACTTCCGCCAGGTCGACACCGGACTGGTGGACGCCTCCGTGGGCATCGACGACAGCCCCACCGAGTTCCCGCTCACCATCTCCTCCCGCAACAAGCACATCTTCCTCACCGCGGCCTCGTCGTCACTGAGCCTCGCCAACACCGAACGCATCGCGGCGATGTTTCGCGCCGTGCTCGCGGACATGGCCGCCGATTCGGCACGGGACGCCCAGAAGACCTTCGTGGCACCGGAGGAGACCGCGCTGACGCTGGGGGAGTGGGCCGTCAACCCCGCGCCCGCGGTGGAGAAGTGCACCTACGAGCTGTTCGAGGACCAGGTCGCCCGCACCCCGGACGCCGTCGCCGTCACCGACGGGACCCGTCAGCTGTCCTATGTGGAGCTCGACGCACTCGCCAACCGTTACGCGCACCGGTTGCGCGCTCTCGGCGTCGGCACCGAGTCCGTGGTCGGCGTGCTGCTCGACCGCGGCCCCGACCTGCTGGCGTGCCTGCTGGGCGTGTGGAAGGCCGGTGCCGCGTACCTGCCGATGGACCCGTCGTTTCCCGCCGCCCGCGTTACCGGCGCGCTCGTCGACGCCGATGCCGCCGCGTTCGTCACTCAACCCGAGTACACCAACGACTTCGCCGGCCCGACGCTCGTCGTCGGCGTGGACGACGTCTCGGCCGAACCGGCGACCGCCCCCGAGCGCGTCGCCGACCTGGACCGGCTCGCCTACGTGATCTACACGTCCGGCTCGACCGGGCGGCCCAAGGGCGTCCAGGTGCCGCACCGCGGCCTGGTGAACCACGTGGGGTGGGCCGTCGAGGAGCTGGCGTCGCAGGGCACCGGCGGCGCGCCGCTGTTCTCGTCGATCGCCTTCGACCTCGTGGTGCCCAACCTCTGGGCGCCGGTGCTCGCCGGCCAAGCCGTGCACATGGTGCCGCAGGACACCGACCTCGGCGCGCTGGGCGCCGCACTGGCCGGTCCGTACAGCTTCATCAAGCTCACGCCCGCGCACCTGGAGGTGCTCACCCACCAGCTCTCACCGGAGCAGGCCAACGCGATCGCGCCGGTGCTGGTGGTCGCGGGCGAGGCGCTGACCCGCCGCGTCGTCACGGCGTGGCGCGCGCTGGCACCGGACGTGCGGCTGGTCAACGAGTACGGCCCCACCGAGACGTCGGTCGGCACGTGCGTCCACCCGGTCGAGGGTCCGGTCACCGCGGAGGTCCAGCCCATCGGCCGGCCGCTGCCGAACGTGACCATGTACGTGCTCGACCACCGGCTGGAGCCGGTGCCCGTGGGCGTGCCCGGCGAGCTGTACGTCGGCGGCACGGGCGTCGCCCGCGGCTACGCCGACCGGCCGGAGCTGACCGCGGAGCGCTTCCTGCCCGACCCGTACGGCCCGCCCGGCGCGCGGCTCTACCGCAGCGGCGACGTGGTGCGCGTGCTGCCGGACGGCGACGTCGACTTCCTGGGCCGCGGCGACGGCCAGGTCAAGATCCGCGGCTACCGCGTGGAGCTCGGCGAGATCGAGGCGAGGATCGCGCAGGACCCGCGCGTCACCGACGTGCGCGTGGTGCTGCGCGAGGACAACCCCGGCGAGAAGCAGCTCGTCGCCTACCTGACGGGCGCGGAGTTCGACCCGCAGGAGCTGCGCGCGGTGCTGGAACCCGTGCTGCCCGCGTACATGGTGCCGTCGGCGTTCGTCCGGCTCGACGCCATCCCGTTGAACGCCAACGGCAAGGTCGACCGCGCCGCACTGCCCGCACCGGGTGCGGACGCGTTCGCACGGGCGGCGAGCGTGGCGCCGCGGACGCCGCTGGAGGAGCGGGTCGCCGCGGTGTGGCACGACGTCCTCGGGTCCGAGTGCGGTGTGCACGACGACTTCTTCGAGCTGGGAGGCGACTCGATCCGCGCGGTGGCGCTGATCGGCGCGCTGCGGGCATCCGGGTTCGACGTGTCCGTCAAGGACGTGTTCGGGCACCGCACGGTCGCCGCGTTGTGCGAGCGGCTGTCCGGGCGCGAGGCCGTGACGGCGGACAGCTTCGTCGCGCCGTTCGCGCTCCTCGACGCCCACGACCGGGCGGCGCTGCCGGACGGGATCGTCGACGCCTACCCGCTGTCGCAGGTGCAGACCGGCATGCTGGTGGAGATGCTCGCCGACCCCGGCCGCAGCAACTACCACAACGTCAACGTCTACACCGTCCACGACGACCGGCCGTTCGACGTCCTCGCGTTCGCCCGCGCCGTGCGGATCGTGGTGGCACGGCACGACGTGCTGCGCACGAGCGTCCACCTGACCGGCTTCTCCGTGCCGATGCAGCTGGTGCACGCCGTCGCCGAGACCCCGGTCGACCGGCGCGACCTGCGCGCTCTCGACGTGCGCGACCGGCGGGCCGCGGTGTCGGACTTCGTGGCCGCCGAGCGCGCGGACGTGTTCGACCTCGCCGCCGGAACGCCGCTGCTGCGGGTCTGCGCGCACCTCATGGGCGACGACGAGTGGCTGTGCTCGTTCACCCAGAACCACGCGGTCATGGACGGGTGGAGCAACCAGCTGTTCCTCATGGAGCTCCTCGAGGTCTACCGGCGCGAACGCGACGGCCAGGACCCCGGCCGCTACGAGCCGGTCCCGGTGCGCTACGCCGACTTCGTGGCGGCCGAGCTCGCGGCGCTGGAGTCGCCGCAGGACGCGGAGTACTGGCAGCGGCTCGTCGACGAGCACGCCAAGTTCGAGATCCCCGCCGGCTGGCACGGCGACCGCACCGCCCCGCCGCTGTCCGTGCGCGCCGGCCTCGACTTCGGCGACCTCGCGGACGGGCTGCGCGCGCTGGCCTCGGCGGCGAAGGTGTCGATGAAGAGCGTGCTGGTCGCCGCGCACGTCAAGGTGATGAGCCAGCTCACCGGCGAGGCCGCGTTCCACACCGGCCTCGTCACCCACTCCCGGCCGGAGGCGCCCGGCGCCGACCGGCTGTACGGCAACTTCCTCAACACCCTGCCGTTCCCCGCAGACCGGACCGCGCGGACGTGGCGCGAGCTGGCCCGGCAGGTCTCGGACCGGGAGATCGAGGCCTGGGCGTACCGGCACTACCCGATGCCCGCCATCCGCGGCCGGGCCGGGAGGCTCGTGGACGTCTTCTTCGGCTTCCTCGACTTCCACCGGCTCGACTCCGAGGTCGCGGAGGACGGCTGGGGCTTCAACGACGCGCCCAACGAGTTCGCGCTCGCGATCACCACGCTCGGCGGCCTGCTGGCCATCACCACGAACTCGCACGTGCTGAGCCAGGAGAACGCCAACCGGATCGCCGGGATGTTCCGCGCCGTGCTGAACTCGATGGCGTCCGATGTGGACGGTGACGCCCGCGAGGTGCTCCTGCCCGAGGGCGAACGGGAGCAGCTCCTGCGGCTCGGCGAGACCAGCCCGGTGCCCGTCACGAAGTGCGTGCACGAGCTGTTCGAGGAGCAGGTCGCGCGGACGCCCGGCGCGGTGGCCGTGGTCGCCGGCGACGAGTCGCTGACGTACGCGGAGCTGAACGCGCGGGCCAACCGGTGGGCGCACCACCTGCGCTCGCTCGGCGCGGGACCGGAACGGCTGGTGGGCGTCTCGCTCGAGCGCGGTCCCGGCCTGCTGCCCGCGCTGCTGGGCGTGCTGAAGTCCGGCGCCGGCTACTTGCCGCTGGACCCGGTGAACCCCCAGGACCGGCTGCGGTTCGTGCGCGAGGACGCGGGCGCCGGGATCGTGATCACCTCACCCGAGGTGCCCGACGGACCGGAAACCAATCCCGAACCGCTCTCCTCCCCGGACAACGTCATCTACACGATCTACACGTCCGGCTCGACGGGGAAGCCGAAGGGCGTCAGCCTGACCCACCGCAACGTGGTGCGGCTGATGGCGACCGCGCAGGAGCACTACGGGTTCGGCGAGTCCGACGTCTTCTCCCTGTTCCACTCCTACGCCTTCGACGTGTCGGTGTTCGAGATGTGGGGTGCGCTGCTGCACGGCGGCACGCTCGTCGTGGTGCCGCGGGACGTGACCCGTTCGCCGGACGACTTCCTGGACCTGTTGGTGCACACCGGGGTCACGGTGCTGAGCCAGACGCCGTCGGCGTTCCGCTCGATCGACCCGGCGGACCCGCGGACCGGCCGGTGGTCGGTGCGGGCGGTGGTCTTCGCCGGCGAGAAGCTGGAGCTCGGTGAGCTGCGGCCGTGGCTCGGCCGGGTCGAGCTGGTCAACATGTACGGCATCACCGAGACGACGGTGCACACGACCTACCACCGCGTCACCGAGGCCGACCTGGCCGGGGGCAACGCCGTCGGGTCACCGTTGCACGACCTGTCGGTGCACCTGCTCGACGCGCACGGGCGCCTCGTGCCCGTGGGCGTGCCGGGCGAGATCCACGTCGGCGGTCCCGGTGTGGCCCGCGGCTACCTCAACCGGCCGGAGCTGACCGCCGAGCGGTTCGTGCCCGACCCGTTCGGCCCGCCGGGGTCGCGGCTCTACCGCAGCGGCGACCTCGCGAAACGCCGCCCCGACGGCACCCTGGACTTCCTCGGCCGCGCCGACCACCAGGTCAAGATCCGCGGCTACCGCGTCGAGCTCGGCGAGATCGAGGTCGCGCTGTCCGCGGTGCCGGGTGTGCGCGAGGCCGTCGTCGTCGTGCGCGACGACCGCCTGGTCGCCTACGTCGTCGGCGCGCCGGAGGAGGACCTCCGCGCGGCACTGGCCGGTGACCTGCCGGACTACATGGTGCCGTCCGCGTTCGTTCCGCTCGACGCCGTTCCGTTGACCCCCAACGGCAAGCTCGACCGGCGCGCGCTGCCCGACCCGGACGCCGGCGCGTTCGCCCGCACTGATCACGTCGCTCCGCGCACGCCGGTGGAGGAGCGGATCGCGGCGGTGTGGCGCGAGGTGCTGCACCTCGACCGGGTGGGCGTGCACGACGAGTTCTTCTCCGTCGGCGGCGACTCGATCCGCGCTGTCCGGCTGGTGGGTGCGCTGCGTGCCGGTGGTGTCGACCTGTCCGTGCCCGAGGTCTTCGAGCACCGCACGGTCGCGGGCCTCGCCGCCGTGGCCGCGAGCCGCGACGACTTCACGGCCCGCGAGCCCGTCGCGCCGTTCGAGCTGATCGGCGCGGCGGACCGGGCGAAGCTGCCGGCGGGTGCCGCCGACGCGTACCCGATGTCGCAGGTGCAGACCGGCATGGTCGTCGAGCTGCTCACCGAGGACGACGCCTACCGCAGTTTCGCCTCCTACCGGATCGCCGGGCCGTTCTCCGAGGCCGCCCTGCGTGCCGCGACGAACACCGTCGTGGCGCGCCACGACCTCCTGCGCACCTCGTTCGACCTCTACACCTACTCCGTGCCGATGCAGGTCGTGCACGCCGACGTGGACGTCCCGGTGACCGTGCGCGAGGTGCACGGCGAGGACGCGTTGATGGAGTCGCTGCTCGCGGAACGCAACGCGGGCTTCGACCTGGACGCGGCACCGTTGCTGAAGATCGCCGCGCACCTCACCGGCGACGACGGCTGGTGGCTGTCGCTGTGCCGGCCGCACGCGATCGTCGAGGGCTGGAGCCACCACTGGCTGCTCGCCGAGCTGGTCGACTGCTACCGCAGGCTGCGCGACGGCCTTCCGCCGGCGCCGCACACCGCGCCTCCGGTCCGGTACGCGGACTACATCGCGGCCGAGCTGGCCTCGCTGGAGTCCGAAGTGGACGCTGCGTACTGGCGCGACGTCGTGCACTCGCACGCCCCGGTGACGCTGCCGGAGTCGTGGCGCGGTGACGAACCCGGTGAGAGCTACGACGTCACAGTGGCGTTGGACGAGCAGGCGCTGACGGAACTGGCCGCGCAGCTGTGCGTGTCGGTGAAGACCGTCCTGCTCGCCGCGCACGTCAAGGTGATGGGACAGCTGACCGGCGCACCGGCGTTCCACGTCGGCCTCGTCTGCGACGCGCGGCCCGAGCTGGAGGGCGCGGACCGCGTCTACGGCATGCACCTCAACACCGTGCCGTTCCCCGCGGACCGCTTCGCGGCGACGTGGCGCGAGCTGGTGCTGGGCGTGTTCGACCGCGAGGTCGAACTGTGGCCGCACCGGCGGTACCCGATGCCCGCGATCCAGCGCGCCTGGCCGGGCGGGCGGCTCGTGGACGTCGCGTTGAACTACGTTGACCTGCGGCACGAGGAGTCCGCCGGCGAGGACGTCGAGTCGCGGTACTCGGTGTCGCAGACGGAGTTCGGCCTCACCCTGCACTGCCGCCCGAACCGGGTGAACCTGACCGCGAAAACCGCCGTCCTGTCCCGCGCCGACGGCGCGCGGCTCGGCGAGATGTACCGGGCGGTGCTCGGCGCGATGGTCGCCGACCTCGACGGCGACGCCCGCACGACCCACCTGCCCGCCGGCGAGCGCGAACGGCTGCTCGTCGAGGCGTCGGCCACCGAGCAGGAACCGGTCGACCTCTGCGTGCAGCAGGAGTTCGAACGCCGCGTCGCGCTCGCCCCGGACGCCGTCGCGCTGACCGCCGACGACCACGTGGCGACCTATGCCCAGCTCAACCAGCGCGTCAACCGGCTGGCGCACCGCCTGGCCGGCCTCGGCGTCGGTCCCGAGACGGTCGTCGCGATCTGCCTGGAACGCTCGCCGGAGCTGGTCACCGCCGTGCTCGCGGTGCTCAAAGCCGGGGGCGCCTACCTTCCGCTCGACCCGGAGACGCCGCCCGCGCGCCTGGAGTTCATGCACTCCGACGCCGGCGCCGAGCTGCTGATCACCCGGACCTCGTTGCTGGACAAGGTGTCGCACGCGTCCGTCGTGCTGGTCGACGAGCCGGAACCGCAGGGCCTGCCCGACACCGACCCGGCACCGCGGGCCACGCAGGACAACCTCGCGTACGTGATCTACACGTCCGGCTCGACCGGGCGGCCCAAGGGCGTGATGGTGCGCCGGGGCGGCATGGGCAACCACCTGCTCGCGAAGATCGAGGACCTCGGGCTCACCGAGCACGACAGCGTGGTGCAGAACGCGTCGCCGTCGTTCGACATCTCCGTGTGGCAGATGCTCGCGCCACTGGTCGTCGGCGGCGCTGTCCGCGTGGTCGACGGTGACACCGCGCTCGACCCGGACGCGTTGTTCGGGCTGACCGCGCGGGAGCGGATCACCGTGCTGGAGGTCGTCCCGTCGCTGCTGCGCACCGCGCTCGACAGCGGCACCGGTCTGCCCGAGCTACCGGACCTGCGGTGGCTGATGGTGACCGGTGAGGCGCTCCCGCCGGAGCTGTGCCCGCGCTGGTTCGCCCGCTACCCGCACATCCCGCTGGTCAACGCCTACGGCCCGACCGAGTGCTCGGACGACGTGACGCACGCGTTCCTGACCGAAAGGCTGCACGGACGACGTGTGCCGATCGGCGAGGCCGTCCGCAACACCCGCCTCTACGTGCTCGACGCCCGGCTGGAGCCGGTGCCGTCCGGGGTCGAGGGCGAGCTGTACGTCGGCGGTCTCGGCGTCGGCCGCGGCTACCTGAACCGGCCGGACCTCACGGCGGAGAAGTTCGTCCCCGACCCGTTCGGACCGGCGGGCACGCGCCTCTACCGCACCGGCGACCTCGCGAGCTGGCGGCCGGACGGCGCGCTCGACTTCCTCGGCCGGATCGACGACCAGGTGAAGGTGCGCGGGCACCGGATCGAGCTGGGCGAGATCGAGGCGGAGCTCGTCGCGTTCGACGAGATCGCCGAGGCGCTGGTCGTCGTGCGCGAGGACCGCCTGATCGCCTACTACACCGGCGGGACGCCGTCGCGGGAGGAGCTGCGCGACCGGCTCGGCCGCACGCTGCCCGACTACATGGTGCCGGCGGCGTTCGTGCGGCTCGACGAGTTCCCGTTGACGCCCAACGGCAAGCACGACCGCAAGGCGCTGCCCGCACCCGGCGACGACGCGTTCGCCCGCGGCGAGCACCTCGCGCCGCGAAACGAGACCGAGGCCCGCGTCGCCGAGGTCTGGCGGACCGCGCTGGGCCTCGAACGGGTCGGCGTGCGGGACGGGTTCTTCGACATCGGCGGTGACTCGATCCGCGCGGTCGGCCTGGTCGGCGCGCTGCGCGCCGAGGGCTTCGACGTCGCCGTGCGGGACGTCTTCGAGGCGCGCACGGTCGAGAACCTGTGCCGGCTGTTCGCCGGTCGCGGCGCCGCGGCCGAGCAGCGCTACGTCGAGCCGTTCGAGCTGGTCTCCGCCGCCGACCGGGCGCTGCTGCCCGCGGACGTCGTGGACGCCTACCCGGTGGGCCGCACCCAGCTCGGCATGATCATCGAGATGCTGGCCGACGACGGCCGGCACCCGTACCACATCATCAACACGTTCCGGGTGACCGAACCGGAACCGCTCGACCCCGCCGCGCTCACCGCGGCCGCCCAGGTCCTCGCCGGCCGGCACGAGGTGCTGCGGACGTCGTTCCGGCTCACCGGGTTCTCCGAGCCGCTGCAGCTGGTGCACGGCGCGGCCGAGCTGCCGGTCGAGCTGCGCGACGTGCGCGGACTGTCCGAAGAGGACCTCGTGCGCGTGCGGCAGGAGCTGGCGGCCGAGCAGCGCGCGGCGGTGTTCGACGTCGCAAGCGCGCCGCTCATGCGGATCATCGCGCACGTCGAGAGCGACGACGCGTGGTGGGTCACGTTCACCCAGTCGCACGCGATCACCGAGGGCTGGAGCTACCACCTGCTGCTCATGGAGCTGCTCGACGTCTACCGGGCGCTGCGCGACGGCACCGAGCCCGAGCCGTACGACCAGCCGCGGGTGCGGTTCGCCGACACGATCGCCGGCGAGCTGGCGGCACTGGGATCGCTGGGGGACAAGGCCTACTGGCAGCGCGTCACCGGCACGCAGGCGCCGGCGGCGATGCCGGCCGAGTGGGCCGGCGACTCCGACGAACGCGTGTACGTCGAGGTGCCGTTCGACGACCTCGCCGACGCGCTGCGCTCGGCCGCGACCACCGCCGGTGTGTCGATGAAGAGCGTGTTGCTGGCCGCGCACCTCAAGGTGCTGGGCCAGGTCACCGACGAACCGGCCTACCACACCGGGCTGGTCTGCGACGTGCGCCCGGAGGTGCTCGGCGCGGACCGCGTGCCCGGCATGTACCTCAACACGCTGCCGATGGGCGTCGACCGGTCGGCGCGGACGTGGCGCGAGCTGCTGACGCAGGTCTTCGACGGCGAGGTCGAGCTGTGGGCGCACCGGCGCTACCCGATGCCCGCCGTGCAGCACGACTGGGGCGGCGGCCGGCTGATCAACGTCCTGTTCAACTACCTGGACTTCCACCACGTCGACACCGACCGGGTGGCGGCCGGGACCCGGATGAACATCGGTCCCAACGAGTTCGACCTCTCGGTCTTCAACCGCGGCGACCGGCTGTGGGTGAACTCGCACGAACGCGTGCTCAGCCGTGCGAACACCGAACGGCTCGCGGGCATGTACCGCGCGGTGCTCGAAGCGATCGCGTCCGATGTGGACGGTGACGCGCGGGCGATGTGCCTGCCGGCTGGCGAACGCGAGCGGCTGCTCGGGTTCACCGACGCCGTGGCGGAGCCGGTGACGTCGTGCGTGCACGAGCTGTTCGAGCAGCAGGTCGCACGGACGCCCGGCGCGGTCGCCGTCGTCGCCGGAGGCGTGTCGCTCACGTACGCGGAGCTGAACGCGCGGGCGAACCGGCTGGCGCACCACCTGCGTTCCCTCGGGGCGGGGCCGGAGCAGCTCGTCGGCGTGTCCCTGGAGCGCGGACCGGACCTGTTGCCCGCGTTGCTGGGCGTGCTGAAGTCCGGCGCGGGCTACCTGCCGCTCGACCCGGTCAACCCGGAGGAACGGCTGCGGTACGTCCGCGAGGACGCCGGTGTCTCGATCGTGGTCGACGCGGAGATGATGGCCGCGCTCCCGGAGGGATCGGACGCGAACCCCGTGCCGCTGACGGTGCCGGACAACCTGATCTACACGATCTACACCTCGGGTTCGACCGGGAAGCCGAAGGGCGTGTGCCTGACGCACGCCAACGTGGTGCGGCTGATGACGACCGCGCAGGAGCACTACGCGTTCGACGAGTCGGACGTGTGGTCGATGTTCCACTCGTACGCGTTCGACGTGTCGGTGTTCGAGATGTGGGGCGCCCTGCTGCACGGCGGCACGCTCGTCGTCGTGCCGCGCGACGTCACCCGCTCGCCGGAGGACTTCCTCGACCTGTTGGTGGACAACGAGGTCACGATCCTCAGCCAGACGCCGTCGGCGTTCCGCTCGCTTGTCGCGCTCTCGGCCGACCCGCGGATCACGCGGTTGTCGTTGCGGGCGGTGGTGTTCGCCGGCGAGAAGCTGGAGATCGGCGAGCTGGCGCCGTGGGTCGAGCGCGTCGGCCTCGGCCGGGTGGCGCTGGTGAACATGTACGGCATCACCGAGACGACCGTGCACACCACATACCACCGGCTGTCCAAGAAGGACCTGCTGCCGGGCGCGGGCAACCCAGTCGGCCGGCCGCTGAGCGACCTCGCCGTGCACCTGCTCGGCGCCAACGGCGACCTCGTGCCGATGGGCACGCGCGGTGAGATCCACGTCGGCGGCCCCGGCGTCGCCCGCGGCTACCTCAACCGGCCGGAGCTCACGGCCGAACGGTTCGTGCCCGACCCGTTCGGCCCGCCCGGATCGCGGCTGTACCGCAGCGGCGACCTGGCCGTGCGGCGCCCGGACGGCAGCCTCGGCTTCGCCGGCCGCGCCGACGACCAGGTCAAGATCCGCGGCTACCGCGTGGAGCTGGGCGAGATCGAGGCCGCGCTGACCGCCCACCCGGCGGTGCGCGAGGCGGTCGTGCTGCTGCGGGCGGAGTCGCTGGTCGGCTACGTCGTGCCCGCGGGCGACGTCGACCCCGCCGAACTGCGCGACTGGCTCGGCCGCACGCTGCCGGACTACATGGTCCCGGCCGCGTACCCGGTGCTCAACCGGATCCCGCTCACGCCCAACGGCAAGCTGGACAAGCGGGCGCTGCCCGAACCGGACCGCGGCGCGTTCGCCGGAACCGAGTTCGTCGCGCCGCGCACGCCGGTCGAGGAACGGGTGGCGGCGATCTGGCGGTCGGTGCTCGGCGTCGGCCGGGTCGGGCTGGCCGACGGCTTCTTCGACCTCGGCGGCGACTCGATCCGCGCCGTGATGGTCGTGGGGGAGATGAAGGCCGCCGGGATCGCGGTGACCGCGCTCGACGTGCTGCGGCACCAGACGATCGCCGCGCTGCTGGCGTTGTCCCCTGACCACGACGACGTGGCGCCGGTCGAGCCGTTCGCGCTGCTGGCCGACGCCGACCGCACGCTGCTGCCGGACGGGCTGGTGGACGCCTACCCGCTGACCCAGCCGCAGACCGGCATGCTCGTGGAGATGCTGTCCGCGGACGGCCCGCCCAGCTACCACCGGGTGGCGTCGGCGCGGATCAGCGAGCCGTTCTCCCGCGACGCGCTGCACCGTGCGCTGCAATTGCTCGTGTCCCGGCACGAGGCGCTGCGGACGTCGGTCGACCTCGACCGGTACTCGGTGCCGCTGCAACTGGTGCACGCCACGGCGGACGTGCCGCTGCGGGTCGTGGACCTCACCACGGCCGCCGACGCGGACGAGCAGGTGCGGGCGGCGTTGCGCACCGAGGCGGCGACCGCCTTGCCGCACGCCGCAGCACCGTTGCTGCGGCTGACCGTGCACCGGCTGGCCGGCGGTCAGTGGCAGCTCACGATCACCCAGTCGCACGTCGTGGTCGACGGCTGGACGTTCAACACGCTGCGCGGCGAGCTGCTGGAGACCTACCGGGCGGTGCGCGACGGCGCCAATCTGCCCGCGTTCACGCCGCCCCGGCTGCGTTTCGCGGACACGGTCGCGGCCGAGCTGCGCGCACTGGAGTCCACGGAGGACCGCTCCTTCTGGCAGGACGTGGTCGACGGGTTCGAGCCGTTCGTCCTGCCCGAGTGCTGGGGCGACTCCGGCGGGAGCTGTCACCTGCGCGTGCCGTTGGACGACCTGACGGACGGGCTGCGCGCGGTCGCGTCGGCGGCCGGCGTGCCGGTGAAGAGCGTCCTGCTGGCCGCGCACCTCAAGGTGCTCAGCCAGCTCACGCCCGCCCGCCGGTTCCACTCGGGCCTGGTCACGCACTGCCGCCCGGACGGCGGCGACCGCGTCTACGGCACGCACCTCAACACCGTGCCGTTCCCGGTCGAGATCACCTCGTCCTGGACGGACCTCGTCCGGCAGGTGTTCGACCGCGAGCTGGCGCTGTGGCCGCACCGGCACTTCCCGATGCCCGCGATCCAGCACGAGCTGGCGGACGGCGGACGGCTCGTGCAGGTGTACTTCAGCTACGAGGACTTCGGCACGCTCGACGTGGCCGCGGACCCGGCCGAGGGGCACAGCCACGACGAGTTCCCGCTCGCCGTCACGGCGTCCGACAGCTGCCTCTTCCTCGCCTGCGACGGCGCGTTCCTCAGCAGGGCCAACGCCGGACGGCTCGCGCAGATGTACCGGGCCGCGCTGGCCTCGGTCGTCGCGGACGACGTCTGCGGCACCTACCTGCCCGAAGGCGAGCCGGTGCTGCCGGTCGGACCGGAGCCGGTGGCGGCTTCCTCCGCCATCGATCTGTTCGAGTCGCACGCCGCGACGACGCCGGACGCCCCCGCCGTGACGTTCGAGGGCGCCACCGTGACGTACGCGGAGCTCGACGCACGGGCCAACCGCGTCGCGCACCTGTTGCGCGGCAGGGGTGTCGACACCGAGTCGCTCGTCGGCGTGGTGCTGGAGCGAGGGGTCGACCTCGTCGCGGCGCTGCTGGGCGTGTGGAAGGCGGGTGCGGCCTACGTGCCGGTCGACCCGTCGTTCCCGGCGGCGCGCGTGGACGAGATGCTGCGCGGCTGCACGGCGGTGCTCGATCCGGCCACTGTGGACGGACTGGACGCTTTCCCGGCGACCGCACCGGCGCGCACCACGGACCCGGACCAGCTCGCGTACGTGATCTACACGTCCGGGTCGACCGGCAGGCCCAAGGGCGTGCAGGTCACGCACGGCGGCCTGGCGAACTTCCTGGCCTACGTCCGATCCGAGTACGTGCGCGGCCGCGGTGCGCCGTTGTTCGCGTCGGTCGCCTACGACATGGTCGTGTCGAACCTGCACGGGCCGCTGACCGCCGGCGCGCCCCTGCACCTGGCGCCGCGTGACCTCCCGCTCGACGCACTGGGCGGCTGGCTCGCCGAGCAGGGGCCGTTCGACTTCGTCGAGCTGACCCGCAGCCACCTGGAACTGGTCACCGGCCAGGTGTCCGAGGTGCTGGCCGACGCGCTCGTCGTCGGTGGCGAGGCCGTGTCCGGCCACGTCGTGGCGGCGGCGCGCGGCCTGGTCAGCGGGCGGATCGTCAACTCCTACGGCCCCACCGAGGCCACGGTCACGACCAACGAGCACGTGGTGCTCGACGAGACCGACGTCGTGCCGATCGGCGTGCCGCTGCCCGGAGTCTCGACCTACGTCCTGGACACCGCCTTGCGGCCGGTGCCGGTCGGCGTGTCCGGTGAGCTGTTCGTCGGCGGTCTCGGCGTGGCCCGCGGCTACCTCGGCGAGCCGGGGATGACCGCGGACCGGTTCGTGCCGGACCCGTTCGGTGCGCCCGGTTCCCGGCTGTACCGCACCGGCGACCTCGCCCGCGTGCTGCCCTCCGGTGACGTGGACTTCCTCGGCCGCGCCGACGGCCAGGTGAAGATCCGCGGGTTCCGGGTGGAGCTGGGCGAGATCGAGGCTGTCCTGCGGACGAGGGTCGACGACGCCCGCGTGGTGCTCGACTCCGGCCGGCTCGTCGCCTACGTGGCGGGGGAGACCGGCGACCTGCGCTCGTGGCTCGCGGCCCGGCTGCCCGCCCACATGGTGCCCGCCGCGTTCGTGCCGGTGCCGGAGATCCCGTTGACCGCCAACGGCAAACTCGACCTGCGGGCACTGCCGGCACCGGACGGGTCGTCGTTCGCGCACCGGCCGCACCAGGAGCCGATCACCGACACCGAGCAGTGGCTGGCGGACGTGTGGGCGCGGGTGCTCGGCCTGGACCGGGTCGGCGCGGCCGACCGGTTCTTCGAGCTCGGCGGCCACTCGATCCTGGTGTTCCAGGTGATCGCGGCGGCCCGCCGTGCCGGACGGACCCTGTCGTTGCTGACGATGTACGCCGACGACCGCCTCTCGGCTGTCGCGGCGGCCATGGACCGGGAGCAGCCCGCTCCGGTCGTGGAGCGTGGGACCGACGTGAGCGTCGCGGTGCTCCGCGGCGGAGAGCTCGCAGAGGTTCGCGCGCAAGGTGCGGTCACCGCGGACACGGTGTTCCAGGTGGGGTCGCTCAGCAAACCGGTCACGGCGTTCGCGGTGCTGCGTCTGGTCCGGCAGGGCGTGCTCGACCTCGACGAGGACGTCAACACCTACCTGACGAGCTGGTCGGCTCCCGCCGACGGCCGCGTCACCCTCCGCCACCTGCTCAGCCACCTGTCGGGCCTGGTCCCGACGCCCAACCCCGGCTACAGCGCCCTGCCGGGCCTCTCCGAGCTGCTGCGCGACGTCCGGCTGGAGACACCGCCCGGCGCGGTGTTCCGTAAGGCGGACGTCAACTACACGATTGTCGAGCAACTGCTGGAGGACGTCACCGGGAAGCCGTTCCCGGAGCTGGTGCGGGAGCTCGTGTTCGCGCCGCTCGGCATGGCGCGCAGCGGCTACGGCCCGACGGCCGGGCCCGCCGCGCAGGGCCACGACCAGGACGGCAAGCCCGTCCCGTGGCTGCTGTGGCCCGCCGCGGCGAGCGGCCTGTGGACGACGGCGGGCGACCTCGCGTCGTTCCTGCTGGAGATCCGCAGGTCCCGCCTCGGCCACCCCGGCGCGCTGCTGACGCCCGAGCTGGCCAGGGAGATGGTGACCGCGCAGCACCGCCACAGCGCGTACGGGCTCGGCGTGGTCGTGGACGACCTCGGCACCGACGTCCAGTTCGGGCACGGCGGCACGGGCGGCGGCTTCCACGCGATGGCGATGTGCCGCATCGGCACGGGCACCGGGTTCGTGGCGCTCACGAACTCCGACGCGGGCGCGGACGTGGTGAAGCAGTACACGTCGCTGCTCGAAGGCGACCGATGAGCGCGGGAGTGCTGCGGCACAACCGGGACTTCCGGCTGCTGTGGACCGGTGCGGGCATCTCCGCGCTGGGCGGCACCGTCACGACGGTCACCTACCCGCTGCTGATGATCTGGCACGACGGGTCGGCGGTGCGGGCGGGCCTCGTGGGGTTCGCGGCACTGCTGCCGATGCTGCTGCTCCAGCTGCCCGCGGGCGTGTTCGTCGACCGCTGGGACCGGCGGCGCGTGATGATCACGTGCGACGCGGTGTCGTTCGCGACGATCGGCAGCGTCGCGATCTCGTTGCTGTTAGGCCATCTTTGGCTGCCGCACCTGCTCGTCGTCGCGTTCCTGGAAGGCAGCGCGCAGATCTTCTACCGGCTGTCCGAACGCGCCGCCGTGCGCAACGTCGTGCAGCCCGGCGACCTGCCCGCCGCGCTGTCGCAGAACGAGGCGCGCGGCCGGGCGGCGGGCCTGCTCGGCCAGCCGCTGGGCAGCGTCCTGTTCGCGCTGGTGCGGTGGGCGCCGTTCGTGTTCACCGCACTCGGCCACCTCGTCGCGCTCGTGACGTTGTTGTTGATCCGCAAGGACTTCCAGACCGAGCGGGGTCCCCGCAAGAACCTGCGGGCCGAGATCGCCGAGGGTGTCGGCTGGCTGTTGCGGCAGCGGTTCCTGCGCTCGGCCGTGCTGTTGGTGGCCGTCACGAACGTGCTGTTCCAGGTGCTGTCGCTGAGCCTCGCGCTGATCGTCAAGGAGAACGGCGGCTCGCCCGCCGTGATCGGCGTGATCGGCGCGGCGTCCGGTGTCGGCGGGGTGCTGGGCGCGATGAGCGGGTCGTGGTTCGTGCGCAGGCTGCGGCCCGGCATGGTGATCATCACCGTGTTCGCGGTGTGGGCGCTGCTGATGCCGGTGGTCGCGCTGACCGCGAACCCCGTCGTGCTCGGCGGCCTGTTCGCCGGGATGTCGTTCGCCGGCGCCCTGATCAACGTGATGGCCGGCGTCTACCAGGTGCAGGTCACCCCGGACGAGATGCAGGGCCGGGTCGGCAGCGTGGCCGGCCTGCTGAGCTCCGGCGCCAACTCGTTCGGCGCGCTGGCCGCCGGCTTCCTGCTGGCGGCCTGGGGAACGGGCCACACGGTGCTCGGCGTGGCCGCGGTGATGGCCGCCGTCGCCGTGACCGCCTGGCTCACGCCCGTCGTCCGCACCACCGAGTACCGGGAAAGGGTGAATGCATGACGAAGGCGGTCGAGAGCCTGTTCGGCCAGTACGGGGAGACCGACCCGTACGCGCTGTACCGGCGGCTGCGCGAGCACGGGCCGGTGCACTGGGACCCGTGGATGCGGACCTGGATCGTGCTGGACCACGAGGAGATCACCCGGCTGTCCAAGGACCCGAGGCTCTCCGGCGCCCGCATCGAGCAGTTCTACGAGCAACTCCCCGACGAGGCCCGCACCGGGCTGGCGACGCTGAAGAACGCGCTGGAACCGATGATGCTGTTCACCGAGCCGCCGCGGCACACCCGGTTGCGGCAGCTGCTGCGGCCCGGCCTGACACCCCGGTTCGTCAAGGAGGTCCGCGAGGTCATCGCCGACCGGGTCGAGTCGCTGCTCGACGAGGCCGCCGCCCGCGGCGGGATGGACGTGATCGCGGACTTCTCCGAACCGCTGACCCGCGACGTCATCGGGCAGCTCGCCGGAGTCCCCGAACGAGGCGCGCACCTCCTGGAGAGCTGGCAGGGGCTGCTGCACGAGTTCTTCACCCAGTCCCGGCGCGAGGTGCCGCGGGTGACGGCGCTGCGCGGCCTGTTCGACGAGGGCGCGCAGGCCCGCCGCGACGGCACCGGCACCGACCTGTTCACCAGGATGGTGTCCGGGCAGCTCGCCAAGGACGACTACACCGAGGACGAGGTCTTCGCGAACTTCATGCTGCTCATCGACGCGGGCCAGGCCACGACCACGCACCTGATCGGCAACGCCGTGCTCGCGCTGCTGGAGCACCCCGACCAGCAGCGGCTGCTGCGGGCGCGGCCGGAGCTGGCGGCGAACGCGGCCCACGAGTTCCTGCGCTACGACAGCTCCGTGCAGTTCACCAGCCGGGTCGCGCTGGAGGACCTGGAGATCGCGGGCCACCACGTCGAACGCGACCAGTCCGTCGCGCTCGTCCTCGGCGCCGGCAACCGCGACCCCAAGCGGTACACCGACCCCGACCGGCTGGACGTGACCCGCAAGGCGCACGACCAGCTCTCGTTCGGGCACGGCATCCACTACTGCCTCGGCGCCTCGCTCGCGCTGGCCGAGATCGAGATCGCCGTCTCCCGCCTGCTGCAACGGTTCTCGAGCATCGAGCTGCTGGACGACGCGCCGGTGTGGCTCGACAGCATCAACTTCCGGTTCCTGCGCCGCCTGCGGATCGGGGTCCGCTGATGGGCAGCTGGTTCCGCACCTTCACGCCCCGCCCGCACGCCCCGCGGCAGCTGCTGTGCTTCCCGCACGCCGGAGGCGCGGCCAGCACGTTCCGCGGCTGGGCCGAGCTCGTCGGCCCGACCGTCGAGGTGGTGGCCGTGCAGTACCCCGGCCGCCAGGACCGCATCGCCGACCCGTTGCCCGCCGACCTGGCCGAGCTGGCGGACCGGGTGGCTGCGGAGGTCGCGCCCCGGCTGACGAGACCGACCGCGTTCTTCGGCCACAGCATGGGCGCCGCGGTCGCGTTCGAGACGGCCCGGCGGCTGCGGCCGCTGTTCCCGTCCCGGCTCACCCGGCTGTACGTGTCGGCGTGCGACGCGCCACCCGCGCACCGCCGCCGCACGGCCGACCACACCGACGCCGAGATCCGCGACTACGTCCGGTTCCTCGGCGGCTCCGGCGCGGCGCTGCTCGACGACGAGGAGCTGTGGCAGCTGTCGTTGCCCGCGCTGCGCAACGACTTCCGCCTCATCGAGTCCTACCGGTACACCCCCGGCGCACCGCTCACGTGCCCGGTGACGGCGATCGCCGGCGACAGCGACGAGTCGGTGTCGCACGCGGACGTCCTGCGCTGGCAGGAGATCACGATCGGGCCGTTCGGCGCGGTCACCCAGCACGGCGGCCACTTCTACTTCGACGACTCCGCCGCGGGACTGGCGGAGCTGTTCCGCGCCGACGAGAACTGGGCGAAGCCGGGTATGGCCGCGATATAGCCCGAGTATCGGGTCCGGCGAGAGGTTCGGGACGGCAACCCGTCCCATCGCGCACACAGTGGAGAGACGAATGGACAGCGTGCCCCACGCCTGGATCGCGCGGCGGGCGGCCAGTGCACCGGACGCCCTCGCGCTCGTCGAAGGCTCCCGCCAGGTCACCTACCGCGAGCTCGACCACTCGGCGAACCGGCTCGCGCACCTCCTGCGGGCCCGCGGCGTCGAGCCCGGCGACCGCGTCGCCGTACGGCTGCCCCGCGGCGTCAACCTCGTCGTCGCACTGCTCGGCGTGTGGCGGGCGGGCGCGGCCTACGCGCCACTCGACCCCGCACACCCGGCGGAGCGTACGGCGACGGTGCTCGCGGACGCGCGCCCCCGGCTGGTGATCGCCGAAGCCGAAGCCGACGTCGTGCTCGACCCGGAGCTGACCGTCCTGCGCGACCAGGACGACACCGCGCCGGACGTGCCCCTCACCGGTGACCACCCCGCGTACGTGCTCTACACGTCCGGATCGACCGGTACCCCGAAGGGCGTGGTCGTCACGCTCGCGGGCATCGGTAACCAGCTGCGGTGGCTCTCGCGCACGCACGCCCTCGAGGCGGGCGACCGGGTGCTGCAGAAGACCGCGCTCACGTTCGACGCCGCCGGCTGGGAGATCTGGGCGCCGTTGATCAGCGGCGCGACCGTCGTGCTCGCCCCGCCCGGCGCGGAACGCGACGCGGGCGCCATCGTGCGCGCGATCGCCGACCACGGGATCACCGTGCTGCAGGTCGTGCCCTCGGTGCTGCGCGCGCTGGTCGAGGAACCCGGCTGGGAGCGCTGCACCACGCTGCGCGTGCTCTCGTCCGGCGGCGAGCAGCTGCACGCCGACCTCGTCCAGCGGTTCCTGCGGGTCGCGGAGAACTGCCCCGTCACCGTCTGGAACACCTACGGCCCAACGGAAGCGGCCATCGACGTCACCGCCCAGCGGTTCGACGACCTGCAACGCTCCGGCCCGGTGCCGATCGGCGCCCCGATCGAGGGGATGCGGGTCGAGCTCGCCGCCGACGGCGAGCTGCTCATCGCCGGACCCGGTGTCGCGCAGGGCTACCTCGGCAGCCCGGCGCTGACCGCCGAGCGGTTCGTGCCCGGCGAGGACGGCGGCCGGTGGTACCGCAGCGGCGACCGCGCCCGCCGCCGCACCGACGGCACCCTGGAGTACCTCGGCCGGATCGACCAGCAGGTCAAGGTCGACGGCGTGCGGATCGAACCCGGCGAGGTCGAGGCCGTGCTGAGCACCCACCCCGCCGTGCGCCAGGCCGTGGTCGCGCCCTACACCGCCGCCAACGGCACCACCCGCCTCGCCGCCTACGTGCGCACGGACGCCGAGGCGGACCTGGCCGCGTTCCTCGCCACCCGGTTGCCCGAGACGCACGTACCCGCGGCGTTCGTCGAGGTCGACGACTTCCCGCGCACGTCGAGCGGCAAGGTCGACCGGGCCGCCCTGCCCGCACCCGGCGTGTCCGGCCCCGCCGTGACGACCGAGGCCGAGGAGCTGGTCGCGGGCGTGTGGCGGGAGCTGCTGGGCGTCGAGCGGGTCGGCGCGCACGACGACTTCTTCCGGCTCGGCGGCTCCTCGCTGCAGCTGACCAGGCTCGGCAACCGGCTGCGCGCGGCCACCGGGGTGGACGTTCCGCTGGCCGCCCTGCTCGGCTCGACCACGGTCGCGGCACAGGCCCGGCTGATCGACCCGCGCCCGCCGTCCGCGGTGCCGGTGCGCCCGGTGCCCCGCGACGGCGCGCTGCCGCTGTCGTTCGGGCAGCAGCGGCTGTGGCTGCTCGACCGCATCCACCCCGCCGCCCGCGAGTGGGTCTCCGGGCTGTTCCTGCGTACCGACGCCGACGAGACTTCCGTGCGCACGGCACTGGACTCCCTGGTCGCACGGCACGAATCGCTGCGCACCCGGTTCGTCGTCGAGCACGACGAACCACGCCAGGTCGTCGACCCGCCGCGGCCGATGGACCTGCGCGTGCTCGACGTTCCCGCCGACCGGATCGCGGCCGTCCTCGACGAGGACGCGCGGCGCGGCTTCGACCTCGCCGCCGGACCCGTCGTGCGGGCACTGCTGTTCCCCGCGGCCGGGCGGCTCGTCGTGCTGATGCACCACATCGTCTGCGACGGCTGGTCCTCCGCGGTGCTGGAGCGCGAGTTCCACGAGATCCTCGCGGGCGGCACACCGTCCACTCCGGACGTCCAGTACGCGGACTTCGCCGTGTGGCAACGCGAACGCCTCACCGAGGACGTCCTCGAACGGGAGCTGGCGCACTGGCGCGAGGAACTGGCGGGAGCAACGCCGCTCGCGCTGCGCACCGACCACCCGCGTCCCGCCGCCCGCGACGCCCGCGGCGCCGTGGTGGGCTTCACCGTCCCGGCCGAGGTCGTGCGGCAGCTGACCGAGCTGGGCCGGCGCAGCGACGCGACCCCGTTCATGGTGCTGCTCACCGCCTACGCCACGCTGCTCGCCCGCTACACCGCCCAGTGGGACGTCATCATCGGCAGCCCGGTCGCCGGCCGCGACCGGCCCGAGGTCGAGGACGTCGTCGGGTTCTTCCTCAACAGCCTCGTCCTGCGCTGCCGCCTCGACGGCGACCTGACGTTCGAACAGGCTCTCGACTCCGTGCGCAACACTTGCAAGCAGGCGTTCGCCCACCAGGAGCTGCCGTTCGAACGGCTCGTGGCCGCGCTCGCCCCGGAACGGGACCTCTCCCGCACGCCGCTCTACCAGGTGGCGTTCGACTTCCACGGCGCCGAGCTGACCGGTGCCCCCGCCGACGACGCGGAGCTCGCCACCCTCCTCGAGGCCTCGCAGGTCGCCAAGACCGACCTCACGCTCTACTTGCGCGAGCAGACCGACGGCTCGATGACGGGCATGGTCGAGTACGCGACCTCGCTGTTCGACCACTCGACTGTCGAACGCCTGGCCGGGCACTTCGGGCAGCTGCTGGCCTCGGTCACGGGCGGCACGCCGCTCGGCACCGCGAACCTGATGCCCGCGGACGAACTGCGCGACGTGCTGTCCTGGAGCGCCAACCCCGTCGAGCCGGTCACGTCCTCGGTGCTCGACGGGTTCGAACGGCGGGCCGCGGCCACGCCCGACGCGACCGCGCTGGTCGTGCCCGGCGGGACCGTGACGTTCGGCGAGCTCGACGCGCACGCGAACCGGTTGGCGCGCAGGCTGCGCGCGGCGGGCGTCGGGCCCGAGTCGGTCGTCGGCGTGTGGCTCGACCGCGGCGCGGACCTGCCCGCCGCGTTCCTCGCGGTGTGGAAGGCCGGCGGCGCCTACCTCCCGCTCGACCCGGACTTCCCGGCCGACCGCGTCCGGTACGTGCTGGCCGACGCCGGCGCCGACGTGCTGATCACCCGCCGGGACGGCTTCGACGGGCTGCGGCCCGACGACTGCGAAGGCGACGCGACCCCGTTGCCGCGCAAGACCGACCTGGACGCGCTGGCGTACGTCATCTACACCTCCGGCTCCACCGGTCGCCCCAAGGGCGTGCAGGTGCCGCACCGCGGTCTCGCGAACCACGTCCGCTGGGCGGTCGGCGAGCTCGCCGGAACCGGTGGCGCGCCGGTGTTCTCGTCGGTCGCGTTCGACCTGGTCGTGCCGAACGTGTGGGCGCCGCTGCTGGCGGGCCACCCGGCGCACCTGCTGCCGCAGGACCTCGACCTCTCCGTGCTCGGCGCGCACCTGCTGGCCGCGGCGCCGTACGGGTTCCTCAAGCTCACGCCCGGCCACCTCGACGTGCTGACGCAGCAGCTGACGCCCGAGCAACGCGGGTCCCTCGCCGACGTGATCGTCGTCGCGGGTGAGGCGCTGCCGCCGCGGCTCGCCGCGCAGTGGGACGGCCTGGTCAACGAGTACGGCCCCACCGAGACGTCCGTCGGCGCCTGCACGCACCCGGTGCGGCGGCCGCTCGGCGACACGGTACCGATCGGGAAACCGTTGCCGGGTGTCACGATGCACGTGCTCGACTCCCGGTTGCGGCCGGTGCCCGTCGGGGTCGTGGGGGAGCTGTTCGTCGGCGGCGCCGGCGTCGCCCGCGGCTACGCGGACCGGCCGGACCTGACCGCCGAGCGCTTCCTGCCCGACCCGTTCGGCCCGCCCGGCGCGCGCTTCTACCGCACCGGCGACCTCGTGCGGCTGCTGCCCGGCGGTGACGTCGACTTCGTCGGCCGCGGCGACCAGCAGGTCAAGATCCGCGGCTACCGCGTGGAACTGGGCGAGATCGCCGCCGTCCTCGCCGAGCACTCCGGCGTGCGCGACGCGGTCGTCGTGGCGCCCGGCGGCGTGCTGACCGCCTACTACGTGCCGGTGGCCGGCGACGTGGAGCTGGACGGCTGGTGCGCGGAACGGCTGCCCGCCTACATGGTGCCCGTCACGTTCACCTCGCTCGCGGCGTTCCCGTTGACCGCCAACGGAAAGCTCGACCGCGCCGCGCTTCCACCTCCCGGCCCCGCCGTCGAGACCCTCGTCGCGCCGCGCGGTGTCGTCGAGGAACGGATCGCCGAGATCTTCACCGCGCTGCTCGGCGTCCCCGCCGGGGCGCACAGCCACTTCTTCTCCATCGGCGGCAACTCGATCCTCGCGATCCGGCTGATCGCGACGATCCAGTCCGAGTTCGAGGTGACCGTGCCGATGCGCGCGGTCTTCGAGGGCGGCACCGTCGCCGACCTCGCCGCCGTGGTCGAGCAGCAGGTGCGCGCCGAGCTCGACCGGATGTCCGACGAAGAACTTGCCCTGCTCGACGAGAGTGAGAACCGATGACCGAGGAAGAATACGTCTCCGCGCTGCTCGCCTTCGTGCGACGGGAGTTCCTGTCGGACTCCGACGACGTGGAGCTCACGGCGGCCACCCCGCTGATCGAGTCGGGCGTCCTCGACTCGCTGCGCATCGCCGTGCTGATGGCCTTCATCCGCGACGAGTTCGCCGTGCAGGTCCCGCTGACGAAGATCGACGTACAGCACTTCGCCGACATCCGCACCATCGCCGCGATGCTGCACGAGGAACAGGCGGTGCGCGCATGAGCCCCGACTACGACGTCGCGGTCATCGGCGGCGGCCCCGCCGGCTCCACGATGGCGTCCTACCTGGCGCGGGCCGGGCTGAAGGTGGTCGTGTTCGAGGGCGAGACGTTCCCCCGCGAGCACGTCGGCGAGTCGCTGGTGCCCGCGACCACGCCGGTGCTGGCCGAGATCGGCGTGCTGGAGAAGATCGACGAGGCCGGGTTCCCGAAGAAGTACGGCGCCTCCTGGACCTCCGCCGAGTCGCGCGACATCCCGAAGATGGGCTACAGCGGGCTCAGCCACGGCTGGACCGCGGACATCCAGTTCGTGGAGCGCAACCAGCCGGGGGTGGACCGCGACTACACGTTCCACGTCGACCGCGGCCGGTTCGACGCGATCCTGCTCAAGCACGCCCAGGAGCAGGGCGCCACGGTCTTCAACGGCGTCCGCGTGCGCGACGTCGACTTCTCCTCGCCGGAGGAGGTCCGGCTGACCTGCCGGGTCGGCCCGCGCGACGTGCCGTTCACCGCGCGCATGGTGGTCGACGCCTCCGGCCGCTCGACCCTGCTGGGCAAGCAGCTCAAGGTGAAGGTCAGCGACCCCGTGTTCGACCAGTACGCGGTGCACACCTGGTTCGAGGGCCTCGACCGCGGGGCGCTCGCGGGCGACGCGTCGCAGGTGGACCACATCTTCGTGCACTTCCTGCCCATCAAGGACACCTGGGTGTGGCAGATCCCGATCACCGACACCATCACGTCCATCGGCGTGGTCACCCAGAAGAAGCGCTTCCGCGACAGCTCCGGCGACCGCGAGGAGTTCTTCTGGGACTTCGTCTCCAGCCGCCCGGAGCTCGCCGACGCGCTGAAGAACTCCCAGCGGCTGCGCCCGTTCAAGGTCGAGGGCGACTACAGCTACGCGATGGAGAAGATCTGCGGCGACCGCTTCGTGCTGATCGGCGACGCGGCCCGGTTCGTCGACCCGATCTTCTCCAGCGGCGTGAGCGTGGCGCTCAACAGCGCGCGGATCGCGGCCCAGGACATCATCGCCGCGCACGCCGCCGGCTCGTACGAGAAGGACCGCTTCGGCACGTACGAGACGAAGCTGCGGCGCGCGGTGAAGTACTGGTACGAGTTCATCTCCATCTACTACCGGCTCAACGTGCTGTTCACGGCGTTCGTGCAGGACCACCGCTACCGCGTGGACGTGCTCAAGATGCTGCAGGGCGACGTGTACGACGGCGAGGAGCCCAAGGCGCTCGTGGCGATGAAGGAGGTCGTGGCGGCCGTCGAGGCGAACCCCGACCACCTCTGGCACCCCTACCTCGGCACGCTGCGGGCGCCCACCTCGGCACCCAGCTTCTGACCGCACGAACGACGCGGGCCGGCTCCTCCGGGAGCCGGCCCGCTTTCGCATGTCCGTTGTGGAGTGACGAAAGAGGTGGCCGGGAAGGGGATCCCGGCCACCTCACGTCGTGCGATCAGCTGGTGGTGAGCCGTTCCGCCAGGTGGTCCGCGATCGCCGTGACGCTGGGCTGCTGCCACAGCAGCGCGGACGGCAGCTTGTGACCGAACCGCTTCTCCAGCCGCTTGCGCACCACGATCGTGAGCACGGAGTCGAGGCCCTGCTCCACGAGCGACCTGCGGACGTCCAGCGAGGCCGCGGGCATCCGCATCTCCCCGGCGATCTGCGCGCCGATCACCTCGATGAGCTTGTCCTGCAACTGATCCGACTCCAGCCCGTCGAAGTCGTCCGGTGCCGCGGCGGGGACGGCCTCGGCGGTCGCGAGCTCACCCAGCAGCGGCGGGCGGTCGGCGTCCGCGGTGGCGACCACCCGCAGCACCGGGTAGTGGCCGGGGCCGCGCTGCGCCGCGAAATCCCACGCGCGGAACGCCTCGTCGGCGGAGATGTCGCCGACGCCGCGGGCGGCGAGCTGCCGGTCGACGGAGGCGTTGACCGCCATGCCCTGTCCGCGCCACGACGTCCAGCCGAGGCTGGTGACGTCCGGGCGGTGGGCCGCCAGCGCGTCCAGGAACGCGTTGGCCGCGCCGTAGGTCGCCTGGCCGGGCAGGCCGAGCAACTGGCCGCAGGACGAGAACAGGGCGAAGAAGTCGAGGCTGCCGGCGGGGAACGCCGCGTGCAGGTTCGCGGCACCGGTGACCTTCGGTGCCAGCACCGTCCGCATCGACGCCAGGTCGACGTCGACGGCCATGCGGTTGTCGAGCACGCCCGCCGCGTGCACGATCCCGCGGATCGGCGGCAGGTCCAGCTCCCGCAACGACGCCACGGCCTCCGCGTCGGTGATGTCGAGCGCGACGCAGCGGACGGTCACACCGGCGTTCTCGAGCCCGCGGACCGCCTCGACCTGACGCCGGTCGGGGTGGTCGTCCCAGCCGCCGCGCGCGGGGAACGGCGTGCGGCCCACGAGCACGAGCCGCCGGGCGCCGCGTTCCGCCAGCCACCGCGCGACCTCCAGGCCGAGCACGCCCAGCCCGCCGGTGATCAGGTAGGTGCCGTCCGGACGGCAGGTCAGCGGCGCGTGGGTGGGTTCGCCCGAGGCGGGCCGCAGCGTCGCCGTCTCGACCCCGTCGCCGCGGATGGAGATCACGTCCGAGGCCGGTGCGGATCCGATCACCTCGTGCAGCCGGTCGGTCGAGCCGTCGGCCGGCAGGTCGACGACGCCGCCCCAGAACTCCTCGTACTCGGTCGCCAGCACCCGGCCCAGGCCCCACAGCACGGACTGCGCGAGCGCCTGAGGGCTCGCGCTCTCGCGGACACCGGTCGTGACGCACCACAGACGCGGCGGTTCGTCCATCATGGACAGTTGCTGTGCCTTCTCCAGCAGCTGCCAGGCGATCTCGGCCGGCTCCCCGTCCGGTGCGAGGAACACCTCGTCGGTGACGCCGGGGACGACCTCGCGGGCGTCGCCGAGATCGAGGGGCCGCCAGGCGATCTCGTGCACCTGCTCGGCCGGGGTGGACCGGGTGGCCGGACCGCCGTACCGCAGGCCGGTCAGCTGGGCCAGCACGGTGCCACCGGTGCCGGCGACCAGCACGTCGACCGTGTCGTCCGCCGTGACGGACACTTGGACGTCGACGACGGGCGACGGCGTGCCGGTCACCTGGACGGCGCCGATCCCGGCGACGACCCGCAGCTCGGCGGGGCCGGGGAACGCGGAGGGGGCGATGGACAGCGCGGCGTCCAGCACGGCGGGCCAGGAGCCGTCGGCGAGCACGCGGGCGCGCAGCACGGTGCCGGCGCGCAGCAGCTCCTCGACGGTCCACTCGAAGGCCATGTCCGGTACGCCCACCGAACGGAGGTGGTCGCGGACGTGGCCGGGGTCGAGCGGCGCGGACCCCTTGGGCAGCTTCGGCAGCCGAGCCGGCAGGTCGGGGACCGCGCCGGTCGTGGCGGTGCAGAGGGTGAGCCAGGTGCCCCCGGACTTCCCGGCGACGCGCAGGCCGGTCCCGTCGCGCACGACCTGGATCTCGCCGGCGCGCACCGGCAGGCGCAGGTCGACGTCCGTGACGGCCGTGGTTCCCGCGGCGCGGAAGAAGGTGTTGACCAGCACGGCGGCCGGGACGATCTCGGTGCCGTGGATGGTGTGGCTGCCGGGGTAGGGGCGGTTCGCGTCGTCGAGGGTGGTGCGCCACAGCGTCAGGTCCGGCCTGCCCGCCACCGGCACCGGGGCGCCGAGCAGCGCGTGGTCGGCCGGGTCGTGCTGCTGCACAGTGCCGCTGACCGACGACTCGTGCCAGTGCGGGGTGTGCTGCCAGACGTGCAACGGCAGGTCGACGAGGTCGCCCGCGGGCTGCAGGCGGTCCCAGTCGACGTCGACACCGGCGCAGAACGCGGCACCCAGCGCGGTGAGCACCGAGACCTGCTCGGGCTTGTTGCGCCGCAACGTGATCCCGACGAACGCGTCCTCGTCGCCGAGCGTCTCGGTGAGCGAGTGCGCGACGACCGGGTGAGCCGAGATCTCGATGAACCGCCGGTGGCCGTCCTCGATCGCGGCCCGCGTCGCGTCCAGCAGGCGCACCGGGTTGCGCAGGTTCGCGGCCCAGTACGCGCCGTCGAGCGGCGCGGTGGAACGGGGATCGGCCTGGGCCGTGGAGTACATGGTGATCCGCGGCTCGCGCGGGTCGAGGCTGCTCGCCGCCGCGGCGAGATCGGCGGTGAGCGCGTCCATCTGCGGGCTGTGGAACGCCACGTCGGACGCGACCCGGCGGACCTGGACGTCGTCGGACCACTCCCGCACCAGGGCGTCGATCGCGGCGGGGGAGCCGGAGACCACGCAGGACGAGGGCGACGCGGAGATGCCGGCGACGACGTCGGTGCGTCCGCCGAGCCGGTCACTCGCCTCCTCGAACGACAGCGACGTCATCGCCATCGCGCCCTGCCCGGCGACCCGGCGCAGCAGCGCGGACCGGCGGCAGCTCAGCCGCGCGCCGTCCTGCGGGCTCAGTGCGCCGCAGGCGACCGCGGCCGCGATCTCGCCGACCGAGTGGCCGATGACCGCGTCCGGCGTGACGCCGTGCGCCCGCCAGAGCGCCGCGAGGCCGACCTGGACGACGAAGATCATGGTCTGGATGCGGTCGATGGTGTCGAAGTCGCCGTCCCGCAGGACCTGCGCGGGGGAGAAGCCGATCTCCTCCAGGAAGACCGGTTCCAGCTCGGCGACCGCGGCGGCGAACTCCGGTGAGCTGTCGAGCAGCTCACGGCCCATGCCCGCCCACTGCGCGCCGTGCCCGGAGAACACCCACACGAGCCCGGTGCCGGGGTCGGGCGGTACCGGGTTGGGCAGCGCCTCGCCGTCCGCGACCAGCCGCAGGCCGTCGGCCAGTTCCGCCGCGGTCGACGCGACCACGGCCGCGCGGTGCGGCAGGTGCGACCGCCGGTGGGCCAGGGTGTGGCCGACCGCGGCGAGGTCGTCGTGCTCGGCGAGCCGGGCGGCGGTCGAGCGCAGGGCGTCCGGCGACGCCGCGGACAGGGGGAACAGCCGCGGCCCGTCGTCCGGTGCGGTCGCCTCGGCGCGGACGGGTGCCTCCTCCAGCACGACGTGCCCGATGGTGCCGCCGTAGCCGAACCCGGAGATGCCGGCCCGCCGGACCCGCTGCCCGCGCGGCCATGGTGTGCGGGTGGTGTTGACCCGCAGACCGGACGCGGCCCAGTCGATCGCGGGGTTCGGCGTGGCGCAGTGCAGGCTCGGCGGGAGCTCCCCGTGGTGCAGGGCGAGCGACGCCTTGATCAGGCTCGCGATCCCGGCGCCCGCCTCCAGGTGCCCGATGTTCGGCTTGACCGACCCGATCCGCACCGGTTCGGCGCGCCCGCCGCCGTAGACGGCCGCCAGCGCACCTGCCTCGAGCGGGTCGCCGAGCCGGGTGCCGGTGCCGTGCGCCTCGACGTAGTCCACTGTGGAGGGTTCGACGCCCGCGCGGGCGCACGCCTCGCGCAGCAGCTCCTCCTGCGCGGAACCGGACGGCGCCATGATCCCGTTGGTCCGCCCGTCCTGGCGCACCGCCGACCCGCGGATCACGGACAGGACCCGGTCGCCGTCGCGCAGCGCGTCGTCGAGCAGCTTGAGCACCAGCACGCCACCGCCCTCGCCGCGCCCGTAGCCGTCGGCGTCCGCGGAGAACGGCTTGCACCGCCCGTCGGGCGAGGTCGCCCCGGCGGCGTCGAGGGTGAGCGTGAGACCCGGCCCGAGGATCAGGTTCACGCCACCGACCAGCGCGACGCCGCACTCCCCGTCGGCGAGCGCCCTGGCCGCCAGGTGGGTGGCGACCAGCGACGCCGAGCACGCGGTGTCGACCGCGAGGCTGGGCCCGTGCAGGTCGAGCGCGTAGGAGATGCGGTTGGCCGCCGCGCACAGCGCGCTGCCGATGCCGGTCCACGCCTCGATCGAGGGCAGGTCCTCCAGCATCCGGCGGCCGTAGTCGTCGGACCCGATGCCGACGAACACCCCGGTGTCGCCGCCCGCGAGCGACCGCGACGGGATCCCGGCGTGTTCCAGCGCCTCCCACGCCACCTCCAGCAGCAGGCGTTGCTGCGGGTCCATCAGCTCGGCCTCGCGCGGGGTGAGCCCGAAGAAACCGGAGTCGAAGCCGGAGACGTCGGCCAGGAAGCCGCCGGGAACGGCCGCGCGGCGCAGCTCCGCGGGGTACGAGCCGTCGTAGGCGCGCCACCGGCCCTCCGGCAGGTCGCCGACGCCGTCCCGGCCGGAGACCAGCATGTCCCAGAACGCGGCCGGGCCGTCGGCGCCGCCCGCGAACCTGCAGCCGACGCCGATCACGGCCACCGGTGGTGTGCTCATGACTCTCCTCGCATTCTCGATCCCGACGGCGGAGGCGTGACCGCGGGACCGAGCCGCCGGTCACGGCCCACCGGTGGTGTGCTCACGGTTGCCCCGGCGAGTCCAGCCAGAGCGGGCGGTGGTCGATCCCGACCACCGCGGCGGACAACGTCACGCCCGGTCCCACGCCGAGCATCAGCAGGTGGTCGCCCGGCTCCAGCTCGCCGGCCGACAGCAGGTGGTCGAGCGACACGACCTGGTCGCTCGCGCCGAGGTGGCCGACCGTGCGGCCGAACTCCCAGGTGGAACGGGACATGCCGAGCCCGAGCGCGGCCATGCACCGCTGCTCGACGATCTCCCGCGAGTAGTTCATGTACGCCACGCGCGTCACGTCGCCGAGACCGATGCCCGCCTCGTCGAGCACCCGCTGCACGACGGTCAGCGTCTGCTGGTGGATGCGGATCAACGCGCCGGTGCCCTCGCCGGAGGACACCATCCGGCTCTTGTAGGCGGCGTTGCGCGCCACGAAGTCGAGCGGCGCGCCGACCGTGGGGCCCGGCGGGAACATCGGCTCGTCGCCCCGGTGCATCTGCTCCGCCTCCGGCACGGCCACCGAGGCGACCGCGAGCAGCCGGCCGAACCCCGGTTCCCGCGACAGGACCACGGCCGACGCCGCGTCGCCCGCGACGTAGCCGGGACCCATCCGCCAGCGGTCCATCATCGGCGTGCCGAAGTTGTCCGACGCCACGAGCAGCGCGTCGCCCCGGCCGGCCGTCACGTGCGCCGCTCCCAGCTCCAGCGCGCCGAACATGCCGTTGCAGCCCATCCGCACCTCGACCGCGAGCACGTCGCCGCCGAGCAGGTGCCGCTGCAGGTGGTACTGCGGCTGCCAGCCGTCCGGGCCCTGGTGCCACGAGTCGGCGTACAGCAGCACACCGATGTCCTCCGGGACCTGGCCGGTGCGCTTGAACGCCTCCTGGGCCGCCAGCAACGCCATCTCCGGCGCCGGCACGTCACCCGCGACGGCCGCGCCGGCGAGCTGGTGCAGCTCCACCTCCTCGGCGGGGTAGAGGCCCCGCGCGACGGCCTCCTCGATGCCGACCACCGGTGGCAGGTGGACGCCGATCCCCTTGATGTACACGTCGTGCACGCGATTCCCCCTCAGTCGGCGAACGTGCCGAGCACGTGGACGAGGCGGTCGAGCACCCGCCGCGCCTCGGCCGGGCGGAACAGGTCTGGCCGGTAGCCGAGCCGCAGGTGCAGCCGGTTACCGGGCACCGCGGCGAGCCGCAGCGGGTAGTGGGTCTCGTCCTCGACCTCGAACCCGGTCAGCCGCAGCGCTTCCGGCAGCGCGCCGGCCCACTCGTCGCGGTCGAAGGAGTAGTTGACGAACATGATCGCCGTGTCGAACAGGTCGCGGCCGGTGTCGGCGAGTCCCAGGTGGTGGTGCGGGATCAGCGCCGCCTGCTCGTCCTGCAGCCGGGACAGCACGTCCGGCCCGAGCCGCACGCGGACGGGGATCGTGTTGGTCAGGAGCCCGACCATGCGTTCGATCCCCGGCAGGTGCGGCGGCCGGCCCGAGACGGAGCAGCCGAACACCACGTCGTCGCGTCCGGTGAGCCGGCCCAGCACTTCTCCCCACGCGGCCTGCACGACCGTGTTGAGCGTGACGCCGGGGATGCGGGCGAGCTTGGCCGTGGTCTCGGCGTCGAGATCGGCCCTGACCTGCTCCTGCCGTTGCCCGGCGGGGGCGCCGGGGGCCACGAGAGTCGGGCCGGGCAGGCCCTCCAGCGCCGCGGCCCACACCGCGCGCGACTCGTCGAGGTCCTGGTCCGCGAGCCACCGCAGGTAGTCCGAGTAGGGCGGGCCCGGCCGCGGTTCGCGGTCCTGCGCGTACCGCTCGAACAGCTCGCGCACGATCAGCCCGGTGGACCAGCCGTCCCACAGCACGTGGTGCGCGGTCAGCAGCAGCCGGTGGTGGTGCTCGCCGAACCGCAGCACGTGGAAGCGGACCAGCGGCGGACGGGTGAGGTCGAACCCCTCGGCGCGCTCCTCGGCCGCGATCCGGTCGGCGTCGCCGGCGGTGCACGCGGTCTCGCGCCACGGCAACGTGACGTCCGAGCACACCACCTGGACGTCGTCGCGGAACGCCGCCCGCAGGTTCGGGTGCCGGCGCAGCAACGCCGTCGCCGCGTCCCGCAGCCGCGCGCCGTCGAACGGGCCCTCCAGGTCGAACCGCAGCTGCGAGACGTAGGAGTCGGCGTGCTGCCCGGACACCGCGTGCAGGAAGACGAACCCCGCCTGCAGCGGTGAGACCGGCAGGACGTCGGTGACGTCCGGGTGCGCGGCGGTGATCTCGTCGATCTCGGCCTGCGTGAGCCCGGTGAGCGGCACGTCCGCCGGGGTGAGAGGGGCGCGGTCGCGCAACGCGGTGATCTCGTCGAGCGCAGTGCTCCACCGGGTGGCGAACTCCTGCACGTCCTGTGCGGAGAACGCGGACTCGCGCCACGCCAGCTGCGCGCGCAGCTCGCCGCCGATGGAGAAAGTGGTGCACGCCAACGCGTAGCCGGGGTCAGGGGTGCAGGTGAACGACTCGACCGGCAGCTCCCCGAGGTCGCGGAACGCGATCCGCGGGCGGGCGTCGGCACCGCCACCGCGGCGCTGTTCCTTCACCTGCCGCAGCGCCTTGTCCGCCGGGGCCCACGCGCAGTGCACGGGCACGGGAGCGGCGATCCGCCCGACCGGTCCGGCGGAGCGCGGCACCTCGGCGAGGCACGGTTCGGTGACGGCCTGGGTGAGCCCGGCCAGCACGACGTCGGCCCGGTCCACCCGGTACCGCTCGGCCAGCGAGTCCCAGTCGGCGGCGGGAAGCGTGATCTCCACCGTCGAAAGGGAACCCGTCGCCACTCCCGCGCCCGGCGTGGCCGACACGTGATCGCGCAACGCGGCCGCGGCGGGCAGTGCGGCACCGGACCACAGAGTGTCCACATCGGACAGCAGCGTCCGCCACGACTCGCCGTCGGCGACGAGGTGGTGCAGCACCAGCAGCAGCCGTCCGCGGTGCGCGGGCCCGGAGTCGAACCACACCGCCTGCACGACCCGTCCGTCGGCGGGGGAGAGGCGCTCGGCGGCCGCCGAACGTTCCGCCTCGACGAGGTCCGGCTCGGGGTCGCCGACCAGCAGCACGCGGCTCAGGCAGTCGTCCACCGCGTCGGCGACCTCCCACGTCCCGTCCGCGAGCACGCGCATCCGCAGCGCCTCGTGGTGCGCGACGAGGGACTCGACGACGGCGGTCACGGCGTTCAGGCGGGTGCCGAGCGGCACCGGCACGACCACCGACTGGTGCAGGCCCTCCAGCCGCGTGCCCAGCCGTGCCAGTTCGGGCGTCGGGGGAAACGGGCCGGTGCCGGACGTGGTCGGCACGTCCCTGGCGACTCCGGCGAGCCGGGCCGCCGTCGGGTGCTGGAACACCTCGCGCGCGGTGAACTCGAGTCCCGCCGCGGCCGCGTTCGACACCAGCGGGAACACCATGATGCTGTCGCCGCCGTGGTCGAAGAACGAGTCGTGCGGACCCATGCGCGCGACCCCGAGCGCCTTCGCGAACAGCTCGCACAGCAGGGCTTCCCGCTCGCTGCCCGGCGCGGCGTCGTCGTCCGAGGAGAAGTCGGGTGCGGCCAGGAGCCGGCGGTCGACCTTGCCGTTCGGGGTGACCGGCAGCGCGTCCAGCAGCACGACGGCGGCCGGCACCATGAAGTCCGGCACGACCCGCGCGGCGTGCTCGCGCAGCTCCTCGGGCGTGATGTCGTGCTCCGGCACCACGTATGCGACGAGCCGCTTGCGTCCGTCGTGCTCCCGCACCGCGGCGACGGCGGACCGGACCGCGGGATGCCCGAGCAGCACGGCCTCCAGCTCGCCGAGCTCGACCCGGAACCCGCGGATCTTGACCTGGTCGTCGGCCCGGACCCGGTACTCCAGGTTGCCGTCCCGCCGCCACCGCACGAGGTCGCCGGTGCGGTACATCCGCGCGCCCGGCGGCCCGAAGGGGCACGGCACGAACCGGTCGGCGGTCAGCGCGGCCCGGCGCAGGTAGCCGCGGGCGAGCCCGTCACCCGCGAGGTACAGCTCGCCCTCCGCGCCGGGCAGCGCGGGCTCCAGCCGCGAGTCCAGGACGTAGACCTGCGTGTTGGCGACGGGTTTGCCGATCGGCGCCCCGTCGCCGGCGGTGAGCCGGCAGGTCGTGCTCGCCACCGCGGCCTCGGTGACGCCGTAGACGTTGACCATCCGCCTGCCCGCCGTCCACCGCCGCACCACGTCCTGGTCGGGCGTCTCGCCGCCGGTGATCAGCAACCGCAGGTCGGGCAGCCCGTCGGAGGGCAGCTGCGCGAGCATGACCGGCGGGATCGCGGCGTGCGTGACGCGCTCGTCGCGCAGCAGCCCGGCCAGGTCCTGCCCGTCCTGCGCGAGGACGAGGCACCCGCCGGACACGAGCGTCGGCCAGATGTCGCCGACGGCGACGTCGAAGCTGGGGGAGACGAACTGCAGCACCCTGCTGCCGTCCGTGAGCCCGAAGCGTTCGGCGTGGTCCAGGACGAAGTTGCGCATCGCGTCGTGCGGCACCACCACGCCCTTCGGCGCGCCGGTCGACCCGGACGTGTAGACGACGTAGGCCGCGCCGGCCCCGTGCGGCGTCGGCAGGAGGTCCTCGACCGCGCCGGCGGGAGGAAGATCGCCGAACGTGGTGTCGTCGACCACGGCGTCATCGACCACGAGGGCGGGCCGGAGGTCGTCGAGCAGGTAGGCGACGCGGTCGGCCGGGTAGTCCGGGTCGACCGGCACGTACGCCGCGCCCGCCCGCAACACGCCGAGCATCGCCACGATGAGCTCCGGTGAACGGCGCAGCGAGAGCGCGACGAAGTCCTCGGCGCCGATGCCCCGCGCGGTGAGGTGGGCGGCGAGTGCCGAGGCGCGCGAGCTCAGCTCACCGTAGGAGACCGTGCGGTCGCCGAACCGCAGCGCCGGGGCGTCGGGAGTGCGGATGGCCTGCCGTGCCACGAGCTCGGGCACGGTCTCGGCCGGCAGGTCGCGCGCGGTGGCGTTGCGGTCGACGAGCAGGTCGCGACGCTCCACTTCGGACAGCGGCGACACGTCCCCGACCGGCCGCGCGGGGTCCGCGGTCACGGTCAGCAGGAACGCCGACAGCCGGTCGCGGTGGGCGAGGAACCCGGACAGGCTGTGGTGCTCGGGGTTCGCCTCGAACACGAGCGACATCTCGCCGCCCGCCTGGCCGCGCACCCCGAGCGAGAGGTCCACGATCGGGCCCGACGCCAGGTTGTGCGTCGAGGCCGTCGCGCCGCCGAACCGCAGCGTGCGGTCGTACGGCATGAAGTTCACCATCGGTCCGATGAACGCCTGCTCGCTGCCGTCGAGCCCGAGGTCGCGGCGCAGGTCCTCCGCGCGGTACCGCTCGTGCCGCAGCGCCTCGCGCACGACGTCGGCCATGCGCGGCACGAGGTCCGCGAGGCTGTCCGCCGCGGAGACGTCCAGACGCAGCGCGACGGAGTTCGTCGCCATGCCGGGGGCGCGCCGCGACGCCGTGCTGCGCCGGCCCGCGACCGGCATGCCGATGACCACGTCGCGGCGGCCGGTGACCCGGTGCACGTAGGCGGCGACCGCCGCGAGCACGACCACCTGCCACGTCGACCCGGTGACGGCGGCCGCCTGCTGCAACGTCCGCACGTGCGCGGGAGCCAGCTCCCTCTCGCGGCTGAGCCGCACAGGCAGCGTCGCGGGGTCGGCGCCGGACGGCACGTCGCCGAGCACCCGCATCTGCGCGGGCCGGTCGGCGAACCGCTCCGTCCAGTACTCGCGGTCGCGGTCGAACTGCGCCGAGTCCCGGTAGGTCAGGTCTTCGGCCAGGATCGTCGAGAACGACGTGCACGGCACGCCACCGTCCTCATCGGACACCAGCGCCGTGTAGAGCTCCGCGAGCCGAGTGCCGACCAGCTGCACCCCGTAGCCGTCGATGACGGCGTGGTGCATCCGGTAGTAGAAGAGGAAGCGGTCCACGGACACCCGGAACAGCGCGAAGGCCGAGATCGGTGCCGTGGCCAGGTCGACCGGCCGCGTCGTGTCCTCGCGCATCCACCGCAGCGCGTCACCTTCGGGATCGGCCCGGCCGGTGTGGTCGTGCACCGGCAGCGGTTCGTCGTCCGCGGGGGCGACGAACTGGAAGAGCTCGCCGTCCACGCGGTCGAGTGCCGTGACCCGCAGTGTGTCGGCCTCGGCGCGCAGCCGGTTCCACGCGGTGGTGAACACGCCGACGTCCAGCGGGCCGTCGATCGCCAGGTACTCGGCGCAGTTGAAGAGCTGTCCGGTCGGGTCCAGCTGGTGGGCGAACCAGACGCCCCGCTGGGCCGCGGACAGCGGCAGTCGCTCGGTCATGGCCTTCCCCTCAGCCGTGGCGCTTGAGCTCGACGAAGAACCCGTCGACGACGAGTCCGCGCGCGTGCTCGTGGACGTGCATCCCCACCGCGAGGTCCAGGACCCCCAGCCCGAACGGGGAGAAGACGACCGGCCGGTCCGCCGGCACGTCGATCTCGCCCGCCAGCAGCGCGCGCATGTCCCCGGCCACGAACGACCGGTTACCGGTGCGCTGTTCGGTGAGGTGCAGCGACGTGTTCGCCTTCATGCAGTGCTCGACGTCGTCGGCGACGTTGCAGGAGGCGAGGACGATCTCGGGGGACAGGTCGCGCAGCGACACGTGCAGCACCAGCGGGTTGTGGTCGAGCCACGCCGGGTCGTGCACGTGCGGTTCGCCCGCGGTGGTCGCGAACACGACGAGGTCCGACGACCGGATCAGGTCCTCCGCCTTGTCGTGCACGGTGACCGGCCCGCTGCCGCGCAGGTAGGAGGCGAACCCGCCGGCGTGCTCCGGCGACAGGTCGTGCACGCCCGCCTCGTCGAACGCGAAACCGTTGGCCAGCAGGTACGTGTGCACGTATCGCGCGATCAGCCCGGCGCCGACGAAGCCCACGCGGGTGGGCCGGACACCACGGGCGGTGCTGAGTCGTACAGCCGCGAGTGCTGCGGAGGCGGCCGTGCGCGCCGCGCTGACGACCGAGGCCTCCATGCACGCGAACGGGTAGCCGGTTTCGGCGTCGTTGAGGATCAGCACCGCGGAGGCGCGGGGGAGGCCGCCCGCGACGTTCTCCGGGAAGCTCGAGATCCACTTCAGGCCGTGCACGCCGCCCAGCGACGCGGGCAGCGCGATGATCCGCGACGACGGCCGGTCGGGGAAGCGCAGGAAGTACGAGTCCGGGTTCACCGTCCCGCCGGCGCCGTGCAGCCGGTACGCGGCCTCGACCACGCCGGTGACCTGTTCTTCCCGGCCGCGCAGGACCTCGCGGACCTGCGCGCCGGAGATGACGGTGAAGGGGGGAGGCAGCACGGGAGGTCCTTCCTCAGACGGGGTCGGCGGCCTGGGGCTGCCGCGACGGGGGTTCGTACTCGCGCAACCGGAGCCGTTCGCTCGCGGTCACCTCGATGCGCGCCGCGGCGGCGCGCAGGATCGGCGGGCTCATCAGCGACGTGACGATCGCGATCAGCACGACGATCGTGTACATCTCGGTGCTGATCACCCCCAGCCGCAGGCCGACCATCGCGACCACGACCTCGACGACGCCGCGGGCGTTCATGCCCGCGCCGATGCCGAGCGCCTCCCAGCGGTCGAGCCCGCTCAGCCACGCGCCGAGGAACGCGCCCGCGAACTTGCCGGCGACGGCGATGAGCAGCAGCACCACGGCCGCGACGAGCACGGAGGGCTGGACGAGGGCGGTGAGGTCCATGCGCAGCCCGGCCATCGCGAAGAAGACCGGCGCGAGGAACGTCATCACGACCGTGCGCAACGGCAGCAGCTTCTCCAGCACGTCACCGCCCGCGTTGCGGATCAGCATGCCGCCGACCAGCGCGCCGAGGACCGCCTCCAGCCCGAGCAGGTGGCTCAGTGCGCTCATCGCCAGCACGACCACGACCGCCGCGCCGATCGTGGCGCCGTCACCGGCCCGGTTCATCACGAACCGCACCAGCGGACGGCCGAGCACGTACGAGGAGACGAGGAACAGCAACAGGAACGCGATGGACCGCGCGATCGCGCCCGCGTGCACGCCGGTCGTGGCCATCGCGGTCACCACGGACAGGCCGAGCCAGCCGATCACGTCGTCGACCGTGCCGGAGATGAGGATCAGCTGACCCACGTTGCGGTGCAACAGCTTCAGGTCGATCAACGTCTTCGCGATCACCGGGATAGCACTGACGCACATGGCGACGCCGAGGAACAGCGCGAAGACCAGGCGCTCGTCGCCGCCACCGGCCAGCAAAGCCTGCGGCACCAGGAAACCCGCGCCGATGCCCAGGCCCAGCGGGA
This sequence comes from Lentzea sp. NPDC059081, assembly GCF_042738015.1. Classification (NCBI taxonomy): domain Bacteria; kingdom Bacillati; phylum Actinomycetota; class Actinomycetes; order Pseudonocardiales; family Pseudonocardiaceae; genus Lentzea; species Lentzea sp. NPDC059081. The sequence goes on along the minus strand of NZ_JBHYGW010000001.1, from coordinate 998,877 downwards.
TCACCAGGCCGGGCAGGCTGATCCTCACCGCGGTGCCGCGGCGCTTGCGGACGAGCGCCAGGTCGAGCGACACACCGGTCACGCCGACCAGCAGCAGCACCCCGATCTGCCCGAACGCGTCGAGCACGTGGAACTGCTCCGCCTGGTGCGGGAACAGCCACTCCGCCCAGCCGGGAGCCACCCAGCCGAGCAGCGACGGGCCGAGCAGGATGCCGGTGAGCAGCTCGCCGACGATCGCGGGCATTCCCACGCGCACCGCGAGGCGGCCCATCAGCAGCGCCAGCACCAGCAGCACGGCGACCTGGACCAGGAACAGGAACAGCGAGTGGCCGCCGAACGGGGGGACGGGGGTCATGTCGGGAAGCTCCAGTCAGCCGAACTTGCCGTCGAGGAAGATGAGCGGCGCGCGGTCCTCGCTCACCACGCGGCTCTCGACCACCGAGCCGACGATCAGGTCGTGGTCGCCCACCGGGTGCGTGTGCGCGAACTCGCAGACGAAGTAGGCGACGCAGCCCGGCACCACCGGCGCGGGCACGGTGTCCAGCGTGCGCAGCCCGAGGTGGTCCGGTGCGCCGTCACGGCCGCGGCGCGCGTAGTGCCGCGCGTACTCCTCCTGCTCGGCGTCGAGGACGCTGATGCCGAAGTAGCGCGCGCGTTCGGCGAGGTAGCGCATCCGCCCGTCCGTCGTGACCGACACCCCGACGAGCGCAGGGTGCAGCGACAACGTGACGAACGAGTTGGCGGTCAGCGCGTGCTCGCCGCCGCCGTCGCGCACCGCCACCACCGTGACGCCGGTGGCGAACCGGCGTGCGGCACGGCGCAGCGCGTCGGCCTGGCGCTCGTCGCGGAGCTGCGTGCTCGACACGGGTCAGTCCGACATCGCGACGAGGATGCGGCGCGGCCCGGTGAAGGAGCGCCGGCCGTGGCCGACCGCCACGTTGTCGATCAGCAGCACGTCGCCCGCGCGCCAGTCGACGTCGACGGCCTCGCTGAGCCCGCGGTCGCGGATCTGCCGGACGTGGTCCGCGGGGATGGGCGAGCCGTCGGCGAAGGTGACCGACTGGGGCAGGTCCTCCTCGCCCATGATCTGGTATAGCGCCGCCGCGGTCTCGTCGCCGAGCCCGGCCGCGTGCCACTGGTCGGCCTGGTTGAACCAGACCTCGTCCCCGGTCACCGGGTGCACGGTGGTCGACGGCCGGACCTGGCTCACCCGCAGGCCGCCGTCGGGGCGCCACGCGAACTCGCTGCCGGAGGTGGAGAGGAACTCCTCGACCACGTCCCGCTGATCGGTCTCGAACGTGTCCTGCCAGCTCTTGCCGAACCCCTTGCCGCCGTGCAGGTTCTGCGTGTACCGCACGCCCTTCGCGAACGCCTCGCGCACCTCGTCGTCGAGCGAGCCGAGCCACCGCACCCCGTCCACCAGGGGCGTGGCACCCCCGGTCTCCGGCGCGACGGCGCAGAAGAACATCAGCCGTTCCGGCCACTGGTGCGCGTACGACATCTCGTTGTGCATGGAGATGTCGAATTCCGGCGGGTATTCGGTCGACGTGTAGACGTTCTGCCCGACCTTCGTGCGCGGCGAGTTGCCGTGGACATAGGCCAGCCGGTTGGGCAGCAGCAGGTCCATCACCTCGTCGAGCTCGGAGGTCGTGACCTGGAAGCCGCGGAAGACCAGTGCCTTGTGCTCTGCGAGGAGCTCGCCCAGGTCAGCGGACCCGCGCAGGTGGTCGGCCAGCCCTCGTGGCCCCGGCTCGGCTCCGATGCCCGCCGGGTCGAGCTCGAGTGGAGCCCAGTGTTCCATCCGCCTCGCCCTCCCTTTTCGTCGTGAAAACGACCCTGGGGAGCACGCCTATATTTCGTCGGTATCGCGCCTATGGCAGGCCGTATAGCGGAAATATCGCGTCGCCGTCAACGATTTCCGCATCGGCTAGGAGATGGGATTTCGGTGTGGCAGCTGTCATCACGAGTCCGCTGGAGTTCAACGTCGCGGACCTGTACGTGGACCTGCGCGAGATGGCCGGACGACACCTGATGCTCAAGTGCGAGGGCTTCAACTTCGCGGGGTCGATCAAGCTCAAGGCCGCCGTGGAGATGGTCGACGCGATGGAACGCGACGGCCGCGTCACCCCCGGCACGACCCTGGTCGAGTCCTCCTCCGGCAACATGGGCGTGGCGCTGAGCCTGGTGGCGGCCAGCAAGGGCTACCGGTTCGTCTGCGTGACCGACGTGCGGTGCACCCACGCCGCACGCCGCGCGATGGAGGCGTTCGGCAGCGAGGTGCACGTCATCTCCGAGCCCGACTCCTCAGGCGCCTACCTCGGCTCCCGGATAGCGCACGTGCGGGCGTTGTGCCGCGACAACCCCGGCTTCGTGTGGCTGAACCAGTACGCCAACCCCTGCAACTGGATGGGCCACTACCGCTCGACCGCTCCCGAGATCGCCAAGGAGTTCCCCGACCTCGACGTGCTCTTCGTCGGCGCCGGCACCACAGGCACGCTCATGGGCTGCGCACGCTACTTCCGCGAGACCCAGCCGTCCGTGCGCATAGTCGCCGTCGACAGCGTCGGCTCGGTCACCTTCGGCACGAAGCCGGCCACCCGCCTGATCCCCGGCCTGGGCACGAGCGTCCGCCCGCAGATCCTCGACGAGTCGCTGGTGGACGACGTCGTGCACGTAGAGGAGCACGACACCGTCCGCACCTGCCACGACCTGGTGCGCCGCGGCTACCTCTTCGGCGGGTCGACCGGCACCGTGGTCAGCGGCGCGCTGCGCTGGCTGTCCACCAGGGACGAGAACCTCGTCTGCGTGGCGATCGCCCCGGACCTAGGCGGCAACTACCTCGACACGCTCTACCACGACAAATGGCTGGCGGACGCCGGTCTCACGGCCGACCCCGACTGACCGCGGCACCCGCGTCGCTGTCACCGTCAGGGACGCAGCAGGATCTTGCCCCGCCGGCCGGGGGCCGCGTTGCCGCGCGCAGCGTCGGCGATCTCCTCCAGCGAGTAGACGTGCTCGACCGGCACGGTGAGCGCGCCCGAGGCGATCCCCGTGACCAGTTCACCCAGCAGAGAAGCCCGCTTGTCGGCCGCCAGCGCCGGGAAGACCTTGCTGCCCCAGAACCCGATGACGGTCACCTGCTTGAAGATCACGTCACCCGAGCTGATCTCCAGGGTCGGCGAGGCCATCGCACCGAACACCACGAGTTGACCGCCCTCAGCGAGCAGCGACACGACATCACCCGCGGCCGCACCACCGACCGAGTCGACCCCGGCCTTCACCGGCGCGTCACCGACGATCTCGCGCACCCGGTCACGCCACCCCTCGTCATCAGTCGCGACCACGTCACCGATGCCCTGCTCACTCAGCTCGGCCACACCGTCCGCACGACGCACGAGGCCGAGAACCCGAATGCCGCGGGCCGCAGCCAGCTGCGCGACGAGCCTGCCGACCGCTCCGTTGGCGGCGTTCTGCACGAACCAGTCGCCCTCGGCGAGGTTCAGCGAGTCGAGCAGCGCGATCGCACTGAACGGCATCGACACCAGCTGACTGGCCGCCTCGTCACCGATGGCGTCAGGAACCGGGATGAGCGCCTTGGCGGGCGCCACCACGAACTCGGCCCAGGCACCGAACGTGCCACCGGAAGCCACGCGCCGGCCCACCTCGAGGCCCTCTACGCCCTCGCCGAGCGCCTCGACGACCCCGACGAACTCGGTGCCGGAACGCGCGGGCATCTCGGGCTTGAAACCGTAGGTGCCGCGCACGGTCCACAGGTCGTGGTTGTGGATGGGGGACAGCAACACCCGCACCAGGACCTCGCCGGGGCCGGGCTGCGGAGCGGGCACCTCCCGCACCTCGAGGACCTCAGCGGGGTCACCGAACTTCTGCTGGACCAGTGCGCGCATGACATGCCTTTCGTGGTGCGGTTTACGTGTCACGACAACGCCGCGGCCAGCCGCGGCATGCCGTTGCCGACTTCGATGAGCGTGAGGTCACAGCTCGCCGAAGTGCAGCTCACACCATGCGCAGCAAGGCCGCACCTCAGAACAGGCCGATCGGATCAGGAACAGTCACCCAACCGTCGTTCGCGAGCACCGGCTCGGCACCGAATCCCAGGTCGGGAACACCGGTGCGCCCGTCGAGCGCGGGCTCGCGCTGTGCCACAGCGTCTGGCGTTCCTCGACCACGTCCAGGGCGCTGGGCTGTCTACGACGAGCACCCCGCTCACCCGCTCATGACCGTGGTCGTGTGGAAGCGTCCCATAGCCGTACCGCAACCGGCCGCAGGTAGACGCTTTGCCTCGCCCGGCGTTCTCCACCGTGGTTCCGTACAGCGTGGTCCAGACGTCCTCGTCGTCCGGGACGAAGATCACGAATCCGACCGCCACGACGAACGGCAAGTCGAGGGTGCCGTGACGGGCATTCCCGGTTCATGGTCGAGGCGGCAGTTCCTGGCTGGGCAAGTTGTCGAGTCGGCGCCGGACTCTCTCGGCGTCAACGTCGCGTCCCTGGTGTCGGTAAAATTCCTCGGCCTCCCGCCATGCGGCGCTTGCTTCTCCCAGTCGACCGATGGAGACAAGTGGATGTCCGATGTTTTCGAGGGTCTTGGCGGTCTCGGCGGTGTTGTCGAGGGTTCGGTACAGGGTCAGGGATTCTTGGTAGTACTGGACAGCGTGGCGGTGATCGGCGGCCTGGTGGCTGATAAAACCCAAGCTGTCCAAAGTGGCAGCCTCGCCATCCGGATGTTGCTGGTGTCGGCGATGCAGTGCGAGAGCCTCTTCGCAGTGGGCTCGAGCCAGGTCGTACTCGCCCAGATGGGCGGCGCACCAGCCGACTGCGTTGAGCGCATCTGCCACCCTGACCTGCTTGCCGAGCACGCGGTAGAGGTGCAAGGCGCGATACGCGTGCTCCAGAGCCTGCCGGTTTTCTCCGCATCCGTGCCAGGACCACGCGAGGGCCCCGTGCGTGCTGGCTTGGTCTGCCAGATTCTCTTGTTCCTCAGCCAAGGTGAGTGCCCGGTGCAGTTGTTCGACAGCTTCCTGATGCCGACTCAGCTGGGTGAGAGCAGTGCCGACGTTTTGAAGAACTTGAATGCGAATGGAGACGTCGAGGTGAACTGCGGCCTCTGCGGCGGCGAGCCAGGTGACGAGGGCGTCGTGCCGGTGACCACGTCGGTAGTGGAACACGGCGAGAGAACGAGCGAACTGCCACACCTCGAAGTGGCGGTCGCGGTCCTTGGCGACTTGCTGGGCCGCAAGCAGGCAGGTGTGTTCGGCGTCAAGCCAGGCGAGCGCGGTCGTGATGTCGGGAAACGTTCGTGCACCGGCTCCACGGGTGTGACGGCCTGTCTCGGCGGGTGACCTCGTGGGGCTCAGCCGGTTGTCGGCGTTGGAGGTGCTGTGCAGGTAGAAGGTCATCACCTCGACCAAGGCGGTGGTGCGCACGTCGTCTGGCAGGTCGCGGGCAAGGGTGGCGGCGTAGTCGCGGACCAGGTCGTGCATCGCGTATCGGCCGCCCGGCCGCCGTTCGACCAGGGATGCGTCCTCCAGCACGGAGAGCGCTTTGCGAGTGTGGGCTTGGGAAAGCCCGGTGAGGGCGGCCACGGCGGGAGGGGTGGTGTCCGGTCCGGGCGCAATGCCCAGCAACGCGAACACGGTGCGGTGTTCGTCGGTGAGCCGGCGCAGGGACCACGACAGCACGGCGGGCAGGCTGGCGGCGGGGTCGGTGTCGTGGTCGAGCAGTTCCAGCCCCAGCTCACGCAGTTTGGTGGCAACCTCGGTGAGAAGGAGGGCGGGGCGATCGGCGGCGTGGCGGGTGGCGATCGACAGAGCCAGCGGATAGCCCCCGCACAACTCGACCAACTCGTCCACGGCGTCTTGCTCGGCGGTGACGCGGTCCTCGCCGAGGCGTGCGGTCAGCAGGGCGCGAGCATCAGCACGGTCCAGGACGCCCAAGGGAACGTAACCGGCACTGTGCCGGTCGACCAGCGAAGCGAGCCGGCTGCGCCCGGTGATCAGCACCGTGCAGGTCGGGCTGCCCGGCAGCAGCGGGACGACCTGCTCCGCGGTGGCGGCGTTGTCCAGCACGATCAGCATCCGCCGGCCTGCGACCAGGCTTCGGTACAGGGCGGCCTGCGCGTCCAGGTCGGTCGGCACCCGGCCGGGATCGACCCCCAGGGCGTCGAGGAACCCGCGCACGGCCACCGCCGGTGCCGTCGGCTCTTGCGCGGGGCTGAATCCGTGCAGGTCCACGAACAGCTGCCCGTCGGGGAACCTCTCGGCGTGCTGGTGCGCCCAGCTGAGGGACAGCCAGGTCTTGCCGATCCCGCCCGCTCCGCCGATCGCGGAGATCACCATCGCGGACGTGGTCCGTGAACCCCGCGGCATCCCGTCCGACTCGGCGGTCAGCGCCTCGTCCAGCCGAGCCAGTTCGGCGTCGCGGCCGATGAACCACCGCGGCGGTGCGGGCAGCTGATGTGGCACGAATTCGTTCGTCGTCCTGCCGCCGCTGACTGGTGGCGCCGGGGTGAGGGTGGTGTCGTTGTCGAGGAGACGCTGGTGCAACTCCCGCAGGGCGGTGCCGGGGTCGGTGCCCAGCTCCTCGACCAGGCGTTGCCGTAGCTGCCGGTAGCAGGTCAGAGCATCTGCGGTGCGTCCGGCGTGGTGCAGGGCCAGCATGTACTGGCCGGTCACCCGCTCGTCCAGCGGATGCCTCGAGGTCCGCGCCAACAGCTGCGCCACCATCTCCTCACCGCGGCCCAGGCGCAGCAGGACGTCGGTCAGGTCCTGTTCGGCCGCTTCCCGTTCCTGCTGCCACCGGTACCGCGCACTGTCCGCCCACTGCCCGCTGACCCCCGTGAGCGGCTCGCCGCGCCACAACGCCAACGCTTCTGTCAGCAGCGTCACCCGGCGCGGGTCGTCGTCCGCAGAGCGCGCCTGGCTGCGCAGTGCGCGGAAGCGGAGCAGATCCACCGCCTGATCCGCTCGCGCGATCGTGAGCAGGTAGCCGTCGGAACGGTGCGCGATGGTCAGCGCGCCGGTGAAAGCCTTGCGAAGCCTCGAGATGTAGCTGTGCAGCACCGCACGTCCCCGTCGTGGCGTGTCCGCACCCCAGACCCGGTCGAGCAGCCGATCCGCGGGCACCAGCCGTCCGGCGTCCACCGCCAGTGCCGCCAGCACACACCGTTGCCGGGACGGCCCCACTGCCACCTGCCGGCCGTCGACACGCACGGACACCTCGTCCAGCAACGCGATCTCGATCACCATGCCGCCCCCGCAGCGATCTCGTCCTGTCGAGAGGGATAGCGCAGTGACCAGGGCGATGCAGGAACCTTGCAGGAGTTCACACGAACGGCCGCCGACCGTGGAAACCGAGGCGGCCCAGGCAGATCGACTGGGGGGCGGGCCGCCTCATCCCGACCAAGCAACCACGACGAAGCGGAAGAGGCGTGGAGATGGCAACGAAAATTGCACGGATGATCGGCATGGCGGCCGCCATGGCGGCTGTGGCGGTGGGACTGACGGCCGCTCCGGCCTCGGCAACGGCACGAGACCAAGCCGTCGGCACGGGGACGGTGCGCATCGTCCAGTCCGCGCCGGACCTCGCCATCCAGGCGGGCTGGCTCGGGAACTGCTACCCGGCCGTGGGGAGCAACTGGGGAGGTGGCTGGTGCGATGGCAACGGCCCGAACTGGAACTACCAGGGCTGGGTGGACTGCAGCAACGGCTGGGAGTACTACGGCGTCGTCCACTGGGCTGGAGATCGTCGCGGCTCCTACGCGTACTGCCCGACCGGGACGAGTGCCGTCGCGGGTGGCATCGACGTCTTCTACCTGTCCTGAACAGCAGGCCGACCGGTCGGGGACGACCGGAGTCGAAGACACCCACGACAGTGGGCAGCGGTCCATCGGTGCGGTGACACGCGCTGAACCAAGGGTCGCGTCCCCGGTACTCCCCGGGCGCGTCCACCGCAGTCAACCGCCAAGTCCGGTGAGCCAGCGGCGGAGAACATCAGGCTGGTGACTCCACGATGGAGTTCGGCGGAAGGGTCTGCCGCACGGATAGGTGAAAGATCACCTATCCGTGCAGACCCAGCGGACGCTCGCTGTCTCGTCATTTGTCGAGCAGCGACCTGGTTCGACGTTGTTCGATCGTCTCCGTGCGTGGGACAACGTTGAGCGTCTTAACACCGCACACGGCCGAGCACATCGAGCCCGTCGTGGTGTCGGCGATGACGACAGAGGACCTGGACCGGAGTGCTGACGACCCGGGCTGGTGGAATTCCGCTGATGGCCTGCCGTACAGCTACATCCTCGACCGACCGGACAGCGAGACCGATCCGGCGGAACTCGAGGTCCTCGAGCGGGTGGTCGGCAATCTGATGCGTTGCGATGTTGGATTCCACATCTTCGTCAGCACCCTCGCGGGCCAGCCTGTGCTGGCTCGGCTGGCGCAGCGCGTCGCGGAGCAGGTCGATGGATTGGTTCTCGTTGAGTTTCAGGCTCCGCCTTCTGCGGACTTGCCGAGGTATCTGGAAAACGTGGGTCGTTGCGTCCGCGTCGACGACTGCGTCTACTTCGACGCGCTCGCGATGGCAGCGTGGTATGGCCACCCTGACTTCTATGTGATCAAGTAGAAGTTCTGGCGCGATCAGCGGAGTGAGCGGGCGTTGCGTCGTGGGCGTCTCACCTGGAATTTCTTTGGTCGTTGGTGTGCGGCGCGTTCGTGGTTGCGTTTGGTGGGGCGCGGCGATGATGTGGGTGTGTCGCGCCGGGACTGGGCCGGGTACCGGCCGGGCAGCGTGTGTTCGTCGGGCGGTCGGAGGAGTTGCGGCGGCCGTACGCGGCGCGGTGTCGCGCACCGGCTGGTGGCAGTGGTCGCGGCGCACGGCCTGGGCAGGATCGGCAAGAGCACGCTCGTCGCACGGTTCGCCGAAATACACGAGACTCGTTTCTCGCTGGTGTGGTGGATGGTCGCGGACTCGCCGGCCGCGATCGAGGCGGGCTTGGCCGAGCTGGCGGCGGAGCTGGTGCCGCAGGCGGTGGAATTGCCGTCGGAGCAGCGCATAGAACTGGGGTTGCGGTGGCGCGACGCATACAGGCCGGCTTCTGGTGCTGGACAACCTGTCCGCCCCGAAGGACGCGGCGGCGTTGCTGGCGCGGGTGCGCGGTCAGCAGCCGTAGTTCGACTGCTTGCCGGACAGTTGTTTGAGATTCGTGATCGTCGCGCGTGTGCCATCCCAGTGAAGTCGGGCGGACCACTCTCGCATGCAGGACGACGCGCCCTCGTAGGAATTCCACCTCAAGGCGACGTCCCCACCTTCGATCTGCATGTGCCGCACGTTCGCGTGCTCGTTGGGGGTGATCTCTCCGAGGTCGACCGAGCCGAGAACCACTGGTCCTGGCCCGTACAGCACGATGTTGTGGGGCCAGCCGACTCCGCCGCGTGAACACATGTAAAGAACCGCTGCGTCCGCTTTTCCGTCGCCGGACAGGTCGCCGAAGACGATCGGGTTGTCTGCTTCTGCGGGTGACCCCAGGGCGAGCAGCTCCACGAATCCGTCGATGGCAGGGATTCCGGGGAGGCGGCCGTCGACGAGAGTGCCAGCGGGGTGACGGCACATGCTCGGCACAGGTGCCCGGTAGATCGCCTCGCTGGTGAGCTTCGTGCTGCGGGGCGTGTGTTTGGCCAGTGATGCCTTGATGCTCTCGATGACCTGGTTGATCGCGGACTGGTCCTTCACGATGTCGGCGTGGCCGCACTGGGCCAGCAGTGCCACCGCGCCGAAGTACATCTGCATCTCGGGGTCGACGAAGTGTCCAGTGAGCGCGTTCGCCGCCGTGCGAAGGGCGACCACGGGCGCCAGCGTGTGCGCGATCTCGGCCCCGAGGAGGTCGCCGGCCATCGCGATCAGGGCCTCCAGCTTCAGGTGGCAACCGTCCTCAGAGGTACGGATGTTGTGGCGCGGCGCGTTGGCCTGGCCGCCGGGACCCGAGGTCGCATAGCCGTGCGAGGAGCGCACGCTTACCACGCCGTCGTGGCCGAGAGTGTTGCTGTAGAGGGGGATCCCGAAAAGCGAGCGGTCCACGGTCACGTTTCCGGCGATCTCGGCGAGTGACACGTCTGCGGGCAGCCACGGTGGGAGGCCGCCGCACTGGGCTGGTAGTGCCGAACCGTTGTCGTGCGGCTGCAGGCAGTTCGCTGCGTCCTCGCCCAGCAGACCGGGCAGGTTCTCGTGGAACGCGGCTTTGACCTCCGCGTAGACCGTGCCACCCCAGGGAGAGCCCAAGTGCGGTGTGTCGATGGTGATGAGGTCGCTCACCGTCGCACTGGTCAACGCGCCGTTGCCGGGGGTGAGGGCGTACCTCGCGGCGAGTCCGCCCATCGAGTGCGCGACGAGAACGACCTTGCCGTCGCCGTCCACCCTGCCGTGAGCGTCCGAGACGCTCCTGACGTAGGTGGCGAGGCACGCGGCGATGTGGCTGCTCGAAGCCCAATGCGAAGACCAGACGCTGTAGTCGAACTGGAAGGTCGTGATCCTTTCCGGCAGGGCGGCTTTCACGAGCTTCTCGGTGTCGGCCAACGGCTTTCCGGTCCAGCCGTGGATGAACACGACAGGTCTTCTGGTCGCGCTGAGCTCGACGCCTGCAGGCAGTTCGCACGTATCGCGCGCCGTCGCCGCGGGCGGTGGAACCAGCATGACGAACAACAGCACCAACACCAGCGCCCTCATGGCTGCTGCTCCGTGAACGCGATCTTCCACCGTTGGTCGGTGCGGACCAGTCGGACCGACCAACGGCTCTGCGTGCTGCCTGGTTGCTGCCAGGTCGCCGCGACGATGGCCACATCGTCCGCCTCCTGATGGAAGGTGGTGGCGTCGATCGTCAACCCCGCCAGGGCCCGCAGGCGTGCCGATGCGTCGGGATTGAGCGGCTGGTCGGGAGGCAGGGCGACCGCATCGCGCAGTCTGGTCTCGTCGCCGGAACTGGCCTCCTGCACGAGGGTGTCTGCCTCAGCCTGGGTGAAGGCAGGAGGAGCCTGGGTGGTCGGAGCGTGCGGCGGAAGCTGGCTGAACGCACCGAACGGGTTGTTGAGGAAGGCGAACGCCGCGAGTGTCACGGCGAACAGGGCGACGAACGAACGCGCTCGCGCAGGGCCGGGCTCTTTGAGATCTGCTCCCACCGTTCCTCCCGGTCGTCCAACGTCTACCGACACGTCGTCCTACTGGGGCGTCCGGGTTACAGAAGTCACCCGAATGTAGCAGGGTGAGCGGTGGGCCCAGACGTAAGCGCCTTTCCAGTCTGTGGCCCGGCTGGTTTCCCTGATGCCATAAAGGGCTGCGAAGGTTTGGGAGCTGCTGCACGAGCAGGTGACAGTGGTAGTCACGCAGCCTGGCTGGCTGTAGCCGCGGGTGCGGTCGGACTCTTCTCGCCGAACCGGACTCGGACGATCACCAATCCCGCGTGGACGGTCCGCCCCTCCCGATCAGCATCACACCGCCGTGGCAGGTCCGCGGCCACGGCCCTGTCCGCATTGATGGCTCGTTCCTCAACGGATGGCCGTTGCGGGCGCGTCCAGCTCGGCCAGGCGCCGGTGGACGTCGGCTGTCTCCGAGCCGCTGCCCAACGAGGTGAAGAGGCCGACCGCCTCGCGCCAGCAGTTGCGGGCACCGGCGAGGTCACCGGTAGTGCGGTGCAATTCGCCTAGCGCCCGCAGAACGAGCGCGGTGCCGTACGGCTGGTTCAGCTCTCGCCACAACGCCAACGAGTTGGCCAGGTGGTCCGCGGCGCCGGCGAGGTCGCCATCGGCGTGGCTGAGCTCGCCCAACGCGCGCAGTGCCACGGCGCGACCGTGCACGTCGCCGATCCGTTGGTGCAGTTGCAAGGCGCGCTCCAGGGTTGGCCTGGCCCGCGGGTCGCGGCACGTGGTGTGGAATTGGCCCAGGTCCAGCAGAGCGTCCGCGATGCCGCGCAGGCCGCCCAGCCGCTCTTGACACGCCAGGGCGCGGCCGAAGAAGTCTCGCGCCCGTTCCAGCTCGCCGCGCTCGCGGTGCACCACGCCCAGGCCTCGCAGCGCGAACGCCTCCACGTCGGGCATGTCGCTGCGGCGGGCGAGGACCAGTGCGCGGGTGAAGCAGCGGCGGGCTTCGGCGATGTGCCTGCGTTGCCAGTGCAGGACGCCCAGGGACCGCCAGGCCGCCGCCTCCGCGGGTTCGTTGCCCGCGGCACGGGCCAGGCGGGTGGCTCGGGTCAGCACCTCGGCGGACCGGGTGTGGTCGCCGTGCATGCGGTGCACGGCGCCGGCCAGTACCAGGGAGTCCACTTCGCCGTGCACCTCGCCCAGATCGTGGAAGCGCGAGCGAGCGCCCTCGATGAGCGCCAGTGCGTTGTCCAGACCGAGATCCGGGGTGCGGGTGGCCCAGCAGGCGCGGCCGTAGAGCATCACGGCTTCGCCTCGCCGGTTGCCGGCGCGTTCGCAGGAGGCGAGGGCGAGGGTGTGCGTCTCGGTCAGGTCGTCGCTCTGGTCGCGTTGTTCGAACAGGTCCCGGACGGCGGCGGTGAGCTCCCAGGCCAGTTCGTCGAGATCGAGCCCGCACGCCTGCCGGATCGCGGACAGGAGCGCGCCGTGCTCGGCGGCGAGCCAGTCGAACGCGTCGCCGGGCAGCCCCGCGCCGGTCAGACGGTGCCGGGGAGCGGTGCCCCGGATCGGCGCGAGCAGCCGGTACGGCAACGTCGCGGCGGCCTGTTCGGTCAGGTGGAGCCAGGCACCCAGGGCTCGCAGCAATGCCGCTCGTCGTACGGGTTCGGTGTCCTCGTCCTCGCAGCGGACCAGGGCGAAGAGGCGGACCAGGTCGTGCAACCGGTAGCGCAGCCCGCCGGTGGGTTCCACCAGGTGCGCGTCCACGAGGGACTCCACCAGGTCTTCCGCGTGCCGCAGGTCGACGTCGAGCAGCGCGGCGGCCGTCCAGGCGGCGAAGTCGTCGGTCTCCAGCAGTGCCAGCAATCGCAGCGCGCGGCGGGCCTCGGTGTCGAGCAGCCGGTAGCTGATCGCGAACGACGCGGCGACGGCCAGGTCGCCGGTGGCGAGTTCGTCCAGCCGGCGGCGGGCGTCGGACAACCGGGCAGTCAGCACGGCCAGCGGCCAGTGCGGGCGGGCGGCCAGGCGGACGCCGGTGATGCGGATGGCCAGCGGGAGGTACCCGCACAGCCGGATGATCGCGGCCGTGTCGTCCGGCTGGGTGTCCACGCGGTCGGCACCGCACAGCCCGCGCAGCAGCCGTGTGGCCTCCACCGGAGTGAAACTGTTGAGCGCCAAGACTGTTGCGCCCTCTACTTCGGACAGTCGTCTTCGGCTGGTGACCAGCGCGGCGCACCGGGCGGAGGGCGGGAGCAGGGGTCGCACCTGGGCTGCCTCACCGGCGTCGTCGAGCAGCACCAGCACTCGCCGCTCGTCGAGCAGGCTGCGGTAGAGGTCGACCCGTTCGTCGAGGGTGTCCGGCACCTCACCGCCCTCGACGCCGAGACGGCGCAGGAACCGGCCGAGGACCTCTGCCGGGCTGGTGAGCGTCGACTGGGCGCCGCGCAGGTTCGCGTAGAGCTGGCCGTCGGGAAACAGTGCTCGCAGCTCGTGCGCCGCCCGCACCGCGAGCGCGGTCTTGCCGATGCCGCCCTGTCCGGTGATCACGGCGATCCGGCCGCCGCCGGTCAGCGCGGTGGCCACCTCGGCCAGTTGGCGTTCCCGACCGATGAAGTCGGTGACGTCGGCGGGGAGCAGGGCAGGCCGCGGCACCGCCGTCGTCGTCTGGTTCCGCAGGCCGACGACGTCCTGGTCGTGCCGCAGAACGCCCAGGTGCAGGCGTGTCAACTCCGGGCCGGGGTCGACCCCGAGCGTGTCGGCGAGCCGTGCCCTGAACCGTTCGTAGACCTCCAGAGCCTCGGCGTGCCGGCCGGCCCGGTACACGGCCAGCACGAGCTGGCCGACGAATCGCTCGTGGTACGGGTGCTCGGCGGTCAGCGCGGTGAGCTCACCGACGAGCTCGCGGTGCCGGCCCAGCGCCAGCTCGGTGTCGACGAGCAGTTCGGTCGCGGACAGCCGGGCCTCGACGAGGTCGCCGCCGATGCGGTCGCGGAGCCGGTCGGGCGCGTCGCCGCCGAGCACCGGTCCGCGCCACAACGCCAGTGCCTGGCGCAGCAGCGTGACCGTGCCGGCTTGGTCGGAGTGCCGCTGTGCTGACCCGACCAGCTCCCGGAACCGTTGTGCGTCAACAAGTTCCGGGTCGGTCTCGGCGAGGTAGCCGTCCAGGCCGCTGCTCAGTCGCAGCAGGTCCGGCCCGATGCCCGCCGCGCGCAGCCGGCCGCGCAACCGGGCCACGTGGGTGTGCAGACCGGCCCGCCCGGTGTCCGGGGGTTCGCCGTCCCACAATAGGTCCAGCAACCGTTCGACCGGCACCGCCCGTCCCGGGTGGATCAGCAGGACGCCGAGCAGGCAGCGTTCCCGGCGGCGTCCCAGCTCGACCGGGGCGCCGTCGGCCAGCACGGTCAGCGGTCCGAGCACGCGGAGGTCCAACTCCATCGCTGTCGCTTCTTCCTGACGGTGGCAAGGCGAACGGCAAGGTACCCGGCAAGGCGGCCGCCGCAGGGTTTCAACGCAGGGGAGCCGCGAACGGTTGACGAGTTCCGCGGATCTTTCACCGGGGCAAAGGGAGGAAAAGGATGAACGGCACCAAAAACGTGCTGCGTCGGATGGCGCTGGCCGCGGCCGGACTGGTCGCGGCCGGCTCGGCGCTCGCCGCCACGGGCGGACAGGCGATGGCCTACACCGACGACGTGGTGGGCAACTACGACGACAGCCCGTGGTTCGTGTACCAGAAGAACTGGTCGTCGCCGCTCAACAGCACGCTGACCGCGTGGGTGAGCGTCAACGGTGTTCGCCACCGCATCGCCATGCGGGCCGGCAGCGGCAACGGCAACATGAACGACTGCACGTCGAACCAGGGCTGGCTGCCGGACGGCAACTACAGCAACAACGACAGCGACGGCGCGAGCTTCTTCAAGCATTACAACAAGACCTGGGGCAACTCGGTCGTCACCGGGTGGGTCTGGGAGCTCGGCAACAAGGTCTGCTACAACGGCAGCAAGTCGCGCACCGAGCTGTTCATCCATTCGCAGGGTACGGGCGGTTGGTCCGACTCCAACTACGCGTCCGCCGGGTGCATCAAGATCAACCAGACCGACCGGTCGCACCTGCACACCATGTTCGCCGCCTCGTACAGCCAGAACAACGGGTTCCTGACCGTCCAGTCCTGACCCACGAGCGAAGTCCCGGGAGCGCCGACATGCCTCTGACCAGAACGCTGCTCGCCGCCGGTGTGGTGGCGGCAGCGGCCGTAGCGGTGACCGCGGTCGTGGCCACCTCGCCGGACCACGGCAGTGGCCCCTCGGCACTCGCCGGGACCGCTCTGCACCACGAGTCGTTGATCGCGGACTGCATGCGGGCCCGCGGCTTCGACTACGAGGTCGCCCTGCCGCGCGACGTGGCCGTCGAGGAGGCTCGTCGCGTGGCCGTGGCGCGGCACCAGAATCCGCAGGTCGCGGTGGCGCGGGCGCAGGCGTCCGCACCACCGGACCCCAACCAGGCACGCGTCGGCGCGCTGCCCGCGGACCAGCAGCGAGCGTGGGGCGACGCCCTGTACGGCGACGACTCCTGGAAAGGGTGCTACTACGCCACTTACGAGCAGGCGTGGGGCGAGAACCTGGACCAGCGAGCCGAGGAGGCCGACGCGCTGGTGGTGAAGGTCCGCGCCGACCCATCGGTGCAGGCCGCCGAAAGGGCGTACCTCCTCTGCATGGCCGAACGGGGCCACCGGCTCGCCGGGCCGGACGACGTACACCGGTTGATCGGCGAGGCACGCGACCGGCTCGCCGCCGCGGCCGCCGACCAGTACGAGAAGGACGTGAACTCCGCGCACGCCACCTGCGTCATGCCATATCAGAAAGCCTACGACGCGACCTACCAGCGACTGGTGCACGGCGGCTGAGCCCGGTCACCCCGGCACCCACATCGGGCAGGGTCCGCCCGCTTCGTCGCGACGGCTGCGGGTCGTCGCGTCCGGTTGGTGTGGTTGGACAGTCGAGGTGGTGAACGACCTGGTCTGTCGAAGATCACCTTTCTGCCAGGGCGGTAGGTGGATCCGGACCAGAGCCGCGTACGAGCGGCACGACAACGAGCACCGCACCCACCGATCACTCATCGCCGCAGCACCCTTGCGAGCCCGGCACCAAGCCCTTGGACCTGACAGGATCGAACGCCTTGCGGTACTCCGACGGGACCGTCTCGGGGAGCTTGCCGGCCATATGAGGCTGGCGTGAGGGTCAGTTCACCGGACCGGGCAGTGGCGCGGTGGCCAGTTCCCGCGCCTCGGCCGCCGGTATGCCGAGCATGCGCAGGAGCTGCTCGGCGAGCTGGTCGTACACGGTGTCGTCGTCGAAAGCCGGATCTGTCAAGGACAGTTGCAACGCCGCCAGCAGCGCACCGGCCACTGTGGACATCGCCAGTCTTGCGCTGGAGACCTGGAAACGGTCCGCGTCGATGCCGGCGGCGATGTCGCGCAATGCGCGCGGCGCCAGTCCCCGGTCGGAGTCCGTGTAGGCGATGCCGTGCCGCACCATGACCTGAGCGAGCTGGGGTTGCCGGCGTGCGAGCCGGCCGGCCAGCCGGACGGATTGGGCGAAGGTGGCGGCGGGATCTTGAACGGTGCTGCTCAGCTCGTCCAGTCGAGCGCCCATCTCCTCCAGCACGTCCTCGACCGCGGCGGTGAACAGGTCGGCCTTGGTCGGGAAGTGGTTGTAGAACGAACCGAAGCCGACATCGGCGGCGTCGGTGATGTCCTGGATGCTCGACTCGTGAGCCGTCCCAGCCGACAGGATCACCCGTGCCGCGTCGAGGAGCTTGCGCCGCGTCCGGGCCTTGCGGCGGTCGAAGCGGTTCCCGGTCTCGGGACGGCTGGGCGTCACGCGGCCACCCTACGCCATGACAGTACTGATGAAATCATCAATTGACCTTGACGGGCGGTGGTCCCGAACTGATAGTTTCATCAGTACCGGGCTGACGAGCAGGCAGGCCGGGACGTGTCCCGTCCGTCGTTGTGGCGCGACACCAACGACATCACGGATTTGCGCCGTCGGCCGCGCGAGGAAATCAGGAGTGCCTGCATATGAGCGGCTGGCTCGATGTCCACGCCCATTACGTGACCCCGTACTACGCGGAGCGGTGCCGTGCGGCGGGCCACGGGACGCCTGACGGGATGCCCGCCTTGCCCGAGTGGAGCGTCGAGGCCGCCATCCAGGTCATGGCGACCTCGGGGGTGGCCGCGGCGGTGCTGTCCGTGTCGTCCCCCGGCGTGCACTTCGGTGACGACTCGACGGCCAAAGACCAGAACGCGCGAGACCTGGCGCGTCACGTCAACGACGAGGGCGCCCAGGTGGTCGCGCGGATGCCGGACCGGTTCGGTCTGGCCGCCACCCTGCCGTTGCCCGATGTGGACGGTGCGCTCGCGGAACTGGCGCGAGCCTTCGACGAGTTGGGTGCCGACGCGATCACCCTGCACACCAACCACCACGGCAGGTACCTCACCGATCCGGCCTACGACCCGGTGCTGGCGGAACTGGACGCTCGTGCCGCTGTGGTGACGCTGCACCCGACCTCGCCGCCGTGCTGGGAGCACACCGCGCTGGGCAGGCCGCGGCCGATGATCGAGTTCTTGTTCGACACCACCAGGTGCGTCGTCGATCTCGTGCTGAGCGGCACCCTGGACCGGTACGCGAACATCCGGTGGATCGTTCCGCACGCCGGCGCGGTGCTGCCTGTCGTGGCCCACCGCGTGGCGGGGATGTCCACTCTCGTCGGCGCACCTGTCGACGTTCCCAACGCACTCGGCAGGCTGTACTACGACCTGGCCGGTGTGCCGCTGCCGGTGGCCCTCGACGGCCTGCTCACCCTGGTCGGTCCGAACCGGCTGCTCTACGGCAGCGATTTTCCCTTCACCCCGGCACCGGTGGTCGCCGGACTCGCTGAAGGACTACGGCACGCACCGGCGTTGCAAGCGGTGTCTCTCGGCCTGGAACCGAGCTCGCCGGCAGCCACGTTGTTTCCACGGCTGGCCACGAAAGCGGGGGAGCGGAGATGAGCCGGAAACGGCGCTCGAGGCCCGACAACGATGAAGGCGTGGACGATGAAGGCGTGGACGAGGAGAAGCTCGGGCCGACCCGCCGGACCGTGCTCAAGCGCGTCGGACTCGGTGTTCTCGGAGCGGGCGCCATCGCCGCTGTCGGCGTGCCGGTCGCGCGGAACCTGACGGCGAAGGACCCGGCGATCTCGGTCGTACCGCGCGCCGCACCGCTGCGGATCGACCAGGTGACCGTGATAGATCCTCGCGACGGCAGCAAGAGCCCGGGCATGTCGGTCATCGTCCGTGACGGACGGATCACCACTGTCGCAGCCACGAAGGACACCCCGGCCGGTCCGGACACCTGGGCCATCGACGGTGCGGGACGGTTCGCGGTCCCCGGTTACAACAACATGCACACGCACGTGCTGCAGGAAGAGCGCGCGAGCCTGTTCATGGCGACGATGCTGGCCGAAGGAACCACCGGCATGCGGCAGATGGCCGGCACCGACGATCTGCTGCGTTTCCGCGCCGAGAACCGCCTCCCTCTGGGCGTGCACACTCCGGGCCTGCTCGCAATGCCCGGCGAGCTTCTGATGCCGTGGAACGCCGGTTCGGTGCAGGAGGTTCGAGAGGAGATCACCCGGCAGAAGGACCTCGGCGCTGACTTCATCAAGTTGATCTCCGTGGACCGCGAGGTCTTCTTCGAGGCGGTCAGCTGGGCCCACGGTCAGGGGATGAAGATCGCCGGTCATCTGCCGCCTTCGGTGAGCCCGACCGAGGCCGTGGAGGCGGGGTACGACTCCATCGAGCACTTCGGGGCAGGAAGCTGCATATGGATCGAGACCTCGTCCGACGAGAAGACGCTGCGCGGGCAGCAGGATCTCAGCGGGCCCGTTCCCGGCTGGTTCGCGAACCTGCCGTTCGCCGGCTGGCTGTTCTCCACCGACCTGGTCGCCGGTATGGCGGGCAAGACGCTGATCAATCCCGCGTTGTCCAACTCGCCGCAGGCGGTCGACCTGATGCGCCGCGCGCTGGGTTCCTTCGACGACACGGCCGCGCAGGAGATGCTGCGACGCTTCGCCGCCGGCTCGACCTGGCAGACGCCGACCCTCGTGCGCCTGCGCACGCAGTACGTCGTCGACGACCCCGAGTACGACAACCACCCGTCGCTGAGGATGCTGTCCGCGAAGGCGGTGCGCGACTTCCAGGACGCGCGGGCCGAGTTCATGGCACTGCCGGCCGACACCCGTGCCGTCTACCACCAGGCCTACGACATGTCGCTGCGCATGGTGAAGCGGATCCACGACGCCGGAGTGCCGGTCATGACGGGAACGGATGGTCCGGGCAAGAATCCGGCGGACCTGCACACCGAGTTCCGCGAGCTGGCCGCGGCCGGCCTGCGGCCTCTGGACGTCCTCCGCACGGTGACCACGGAACCGGCCGCTTACCTCGGACGCTCAGACCGGATGGGCGCCATCGCACCGGGCATGGACGCGGACTTCCTCCTCCTCGACTCCGATCCGTTGGAGGACGTGAGAAACCTCGCGTCGGTCGCGGCCGTCGTCCGAGCAGGGCACTTCCTGCCTCGTCAGGAAATCGACTCGCTCGTCGAGGAGCTCCTGGCCGCTGCCAGATGAGACGCTGGTGATGAGCCTGTGCTGAAGCGCAAGGCCACGCGTTCCGCGGGGCAGGACTTGAACCGACCTGCGATCGTCGTGAAAGCAGCGCCCACCGTGGCGATGCTGGCCAGTGCTGAGGCACCCATGGCGTAGACCATGACGACCGTGGTCGACGGAATCTCCGTCCACACCGCGTGGCAGCTCCCGTTCAGGTCTGCGCGCCGACGACCGGGCCGGCGATCGTCGCCAGCCGGAGTTTCGTCTCGTCCTCGCTGCCGGGCACCGCGGTCATGATGACGATCTTGAGTTCGGTGTCGCCGTCGGTCAGGACGTCGCAGTCCACCACCACCGGACCGACCGACGGGTGGTGGATCGTCTTGTGGTCCTCGCGGTGCGCGGCGACCTGCCCGGTGGCCCACAGCGCCGCGAACCTCTCGTTGGCCGCGCCCAGCTCGCGGACGAGCGCGGCCAGGCGGTGGTCCAGGGGGAAGCGTCCGGTGGCGCGGCGCAGGTCGGAGACGACGGCGGCATCGGTCGCGTCGCGGTCGGCTTCGCTCACCGGCCACCGCGCGAGGTGAGCGGGGCCGCCGTCGACGGGGAACCTGTCTCGGGCGAAGTTGCGCAGCCCCGGCGGCGAGGCGGACGGATCGCCCAGCAGGGCCGACCAGCCGCGGTTCCACCACACCAGCTGCCAGTCCGCGGCGAACACGGCGACCGCCACGTCCCCGAGGCGGGCGAGGACCCTCTGCACGCCCGGCGGCACGTGGTCGGAGACGCTGCCGTCGGCGGGCGGCACGAGCCGGGCGAGCCGGTACAGGTGGTCCCGCTCCGCGGTGGACAGCTGGAGGGCCCGTGCCAGGGACGCCACCACCGATGCCGAAGGAGTGCTGGCCCGCCCCTGTTCCAGCCGCACGACGTAGTCGACGGACACCCCGGCCAGGTCGGCCAGCTCCTCGCGCCGCAGCCCCGCCGCCCGTCGTCCGCGCGCGGTGCCGAGCCCGGCGGCGGACGGGGGAAGCCGGTCCCGCCAGGTCCGGATCATCGCACCGAGCCCGGTACCGGAGGTCGTCACGACGTCCATCTTGCTGCCTCGGGCACCGGCTGTCCGGTCGCGAAGGTGGTACTGCTCTTCCTACCGTCGAGGTGTTCCTGGTGGACGCCCACGACCGGGACCACGCTCGAACCCATGACGATCACCTTCATCACCGGAGCGAACAAGGGCCTCGGCCGGGAGACCGCCCGCCGCCTCGTCGAGCTCGGCCACACCGTCCTGCTCGGCGCCCGCGACCGGGAACGGGGCGAAGAGGCGGCCGCCGCGCTCGGCGCGCGCTTCGTCCCCGTCGACGTGACCGACGACGAGTCCGTGGCCGCCGCGGCGGCGGACGTCGCCGGCCGCGAGGGCAGGATCGACGTCCTGATCAACAACGCCGGCGTGCACGGCCCGTTCGGCGATCCCGGCGAGCTCACCGGCGCCGGCGCTCTCGCCGTGTTCCAGGTCAACCTGATCGGCGTCGTCCGCGTCACGACCGCGTTCCTGCCGTTGCTGCGCCGCTCGGACGACCCCGCGATCATCAACGTCAGCAGCGGCATGGGCTCGCTCGCCCTCACCCACGACCCGGCCCGTCCCGAATCGGGGGTCGTCGCCCCGTTGTACACGGCGTCGAAGGCGGCGCTGACCATGCTGACCACCCAGTACGCCAAGGGGGTGAAGGACGTCCGGATCAACGCCGCCGACCCCGGCTACACGGCGACCGACCTGAATGGGCACAGCGGGTTCCAGACCGTCACCGAGGGCACGGACGCGATCGTCGCGCTCGCCACCGAGGGACCGGGAGCCGGCACCGGGAGGTTCGTCTCCCGCGAAGGGGAGATGTCCTGGTCGTGACCACGCGCGCATCAGGCAGGGTGTCCACCTCGCGGATGGCCCGGCCCACCGGTCGAACTCGGGGAGAACCGAGTTGATTCGCCCACCTAGGTGGTGAGGGAACGCGCCACGCGTTCCCCGCGACCGGCCAGGCCGGGAATGGGACGATGCCCGTGTTGTAGCACCGCATCGGGTGATTTCCACCTGTCCTTCCCCGCGAGCACAATGCCCGCGGGGAGGGTGGCGTGAAGATTTTTTCGCCCGACGCGGGGAGAACGCGATTATCCCGGCCACGTAGTTCCCGAGACGCTGCGACAGCCTCGGGAGACGACATGGCACATGACGACCGCGAACTGGTCGAACGCCTGCGGGCGGGAGACTGGACCGCACTGGACGTCCTCTACAGCCGCTACTCGGTACCGGTGTTCCAACGCTGCTGGCGGGTCCTGCGCACCCGCGAAGCGTCGTGGGACGCCACGTGCGACACGTTCGCCAGCTTCCTCGTCCATCTGCCCGCCCAGCCCCGTGAGTGGCTGCTGCGCACCAGCACCCAGCTGGCCCAGGCCCGGCGAGGTGCGCGGTGAGCATCGAGACCAGACCGAGCGAGGACGAGCCGGACGCGCACCGTGCGCTGTTCGAGCTCTGCCAGACGAAGGTGCGCAGCTACCTGCTCAAGAACCTGCCCAACCCCTCCGATGTCGACGACGCGGCGAGCGAGGTCCTGACTCGTGCGCTGGAGGGCCTTCACGGTGGTGCGCAACCCGCAGAGCTGCCCAGGTGGGTGTTCGGCATCGCCCGCAACGTGCTCAAGGGGTACTACGAGGCGAACCGGAAGTTCCCCGTCGCGGCGGATGGCGAGGACGTCGAGCAGGTGCCCACCGAACCGCCGATCGACCTGCCCGACCTGCCTGACCAGCCCTCCGAGCTGGAGCACCTGCTGGGCAGGCGGCAGCTGTGGCAGACGGTCACCACG
This sequence comes from Lentzea sp. NPDC059081, assembly GCF_042738015.1. Lineage (NCBI taxonomy): Bacteria > Bacillati > Actinomycetota > Actinomycetes > Pseudonocardiales > Pseudonocardiaceae > Lentzea > Lentzea sp. NPDC059081. The sequence goes on along the minus strand of NZ_JBHYGW010000001.1, from coordinate 976,257 downwards.
GCCGTGTCGAGCATCCCCGCATCATTCCAGCCCCTGATGCGCGCCCACATCGACGAGTCCCGCCGGCACGGCGAGTACGTCGTGGGCAAGCGGCTCGCGGCGCTCACCGGCATCCCCGTCAAGAACGTGGACCGGCAGCTCGCGCGGGCACGTGAGGCGCTGCCCTTGGCCTTCGCCGCACTGGTGCTCGCGCGAAGCCGCCGCGACGCATGCCCCGGCCTCGCGGCGATCGTCCCGGCGGGCCGCTACGTCGTCCTCGACCCCGACCAGTCCCGAGCTGTTCTCGCCCACGCCGCCGACTGCGCCGGCTGCGGGCCACACCTCGGCAAGTACAACACCATCGGCCGCTGGGCCATCGGTCCCGGCCTGCTCGTGTTGCCCGAGGACGACGACGAGCACCGCGGCGTGCTCGCGGCTCTGTCCGGCCGGGACGTGACGCTGCGCGCGTCCGCCACGTCGGCCGCACCCGCTCCGGGACTCGCCGAGCGCGCCAGGACCGCGCTGATGGAGCAGGTGGCCCGGTTGGACACGCCCCTGCGGTTCGTCCAGGAGCACCCGGAGATCGCTCGGCGGGTGGTCGCGGGCGCCGTGGCGCTGGTCAGCGGCGCGACACTGGTGGCGTCCCTGCTGTTCGGGCCCGACGGCGAACCCGATCGGGTCGAAGGCCTGCCGGAATCGGGCCCGACCACCACGACCGCGCCGGGCGTCTCCGCGTCGACTGACCCGTCTGGCACCTACCAGGACGGCCAGCCCGTCCTCGACTCGAACGGCAGACCGCAGGGCCGCATCACCCGGCCCGGTGCCGCCGCCCCGGACGGGACAGCGGGCACACCGACCACGACGACCTCGGCGGGCAAGGGCACCGACGATCCAGGGGAGCCGGGGACGCCGTGGAACGGCGAGGTCACCGTCGACGGCAGGGACTCGGGCTACATCGCCTACTCGGTGTCGGGCACCCCCGGCCAGCACCCCACCGCCCAGCCCGTCGCGCTCAAGATCCAACCGGGCGACCACGTGCTGACCTCGACCGCCTACACCACGATCCCGTTCCACGTCGCGGACGACGGCCGGATCGAGTACTCCTCCGCACACGACGGGCTGGTCAGCGGCCGGGGGACACGGACGCTGCGACTGCGCGGCCTGCCGGTGACGCTCGATGCCACCAGCCTCGCCTACCAGTCGGCCACGGTCTCCGGCACGGGCGTGTCGCAGACCCGGTCGAAGACGATGAACCTGTTCCCCGGCAAGCACTTCGTGCAGACCCCGGCGGGGGACCGGCTCGACTTCGAGGTCACCAGGGCGGGAACGGTGACCTACCTGCCGGCCGTCGACCCCGTGCTCGACGGCGCGGGCACCTCGACGCTCACCGTCGTCGGAACGCCGATCACCTTCGACGTCACCGATGTCGACTACGTCAACATGGCTGTCGGCGGCACCGGCTGGCCTGTGCCCCAGGACGTCCGCACCCTGCGCCTGCTGCCCGGCGCGCACACCGTCGTCACCCCGGCCGGCACCAGCTACCCGTTCCGCGTCACCTCCGCCGGCGCACTCGACTACGACCCGGCCCTCGAGGACGTCTTCGACGGTGCGGGCGGCACCACGCTGGCCGTGCGCGGAGTCACGGTTCGCGTCGACGCCACCAGGTCCGGCACCGACTACGTCGCCGTGGACGGAGCGGGCTGGTGGGCAGCCGGGACACCGCACGACTTCCGGCTGCTCCCAGGACCGCACAAGGTGCGACTGCACGACCAGCGCGCGTGGCCGTTCACCGTCGACCGGGCCGGAACCGTCGGCTACGACCCGAGCCTGGACCCGCTGCTCGAGGGGAGGGGGACCGGCACACTGTCGTTCCGCTAGGGCACGTGCACCCAAGCGCGTTCGTCGACCTCCTTGAGCACCACCTGAACCGGTTGGTAGTCAGCAGACCGCAGCCCCCGATAGCCCTGCCGGACGACGGCCCGGTGCACGGCGTCGGACACGATCACCACGAGGTCGGCCTCGGGGTGATCGTGCAGGCTGCGGTACAACGCGGGACTGTCCACGAGCCGGCACGCCGTGACGAGCTCGGTACCCGTCCAACCGTGCCGGTCCCGGTCCAGATCGCCCGCGTGCACCGCCATCCGCAGCCGGACCCGCCTCTCGGACGGCGCAGCCAGCTCCGCCACCAGCCGCGGCACGAGCGGATCCAGCAGACTCGCCTTGGACACCGAGGCGGGCACGAGCAGGAGCAGCCCATCACCCCGGTCCGCCACGACCAGCCGCCACCACCACACGCCCGCGGCGCGGAAGGCCCTGCGCACCGCACGCCGCACGGTCTCCCGCGCGCGCAGCTGAGCACGGTTGTCCAGCCGGCCGAAGCCGGCGACGTCGAACACCACGATCGAGCGATACACCGGATCCACATCGCACCTCCACCACGTACGTGGAGGAACGAGCCTTCTTCTCCCCGTCGACTGTTCCGACCTCGACTGCATCGTCGAGGACCAGCTCTGGGAACCGGGCGTCATCGCCGCCGAGAAGAGCCTCATGACGCGCGGAGAATCCCCTCGCCGCCGGCCCAACCGCAAGGGCGAGGGCGGTCTGCTGCGCGCCGAGATCGAACGGGCGGCCATGGAGCTCCTGGACGAGCTGGGGTCGCCCGAGGCGCTGACGCTGCGCGGCGTGGCACGGGCGGCGGGCATCACCGGCCCGGCGATCTACCCGCACTTCGCCGGTCTGCCCGAGCTGCACGCCCGCCTGCGCGATCGAGGAGATGGTCGCGCGCTTGGCGAAGCTGACGCCGGCGTAGACCGCGTGCTCGTCGGCGGCTGATGTGGGCAGTGCTCGCGATGACCAGACTGTGCTCGCGGATGGATTTTCGCCGCTTGGCGTCGGTAGTGCGAGAGCAGTGACCATCAGCCAAGCGGGAGGGCGGGAAGTGCGGCCCGCTTTCCTCGGTGCAGGCCGCGCTCGGCTCCGGCTATCGCTCGGCCTGAAGTCCACAGTGGACTTCGGCCGTCACTGGTAGTCGTGGTACGCCCGGCGGGTGGCCCTCGCCGTCTGGACCCGTTGCCGCAGCAGCGCGTGCCGGACCAGGACCAGAGCTTGCCTGGCCGCCACGTTGAACAGCCCCAGCGTGATGCCCTTCTCCCCGAAGACCACGAGCAGCAAGGAGGATTCGACCGGGAAGACGCAAACGAAGCCGGAGTCTCCTTCGAACAGTGCGGTGCGGGGTTGTCCGATGTTGGCTTGAGCGGTGAACTGGCCGGCGAGGCCGATCGTCGCGGCGGACATGGCGGCGACGTTTTCAGGGGTGACGCCCACGGTGTCGCTGGACAGGACCAGCCCGTCCAGAGTGGCCACCAGCAGGCCGGTCACCCTGTCGACCTGGCCTCGGATCACGCCCAGAGCCTGTGACAGCTCGTCGGGATCGAACGGCGACCTGCTCGCGGATGGCCACTGCTGCGCTGCGGCCGCCTCGCCGGACGCTGCGGTCCGCGTCGGCAGCCGTCCGTGAATGGACCCTTGGTCGGCTTGTGCTCCGGTCATACCGTCAGGTCGGTTTCGATGCGCTTGAGGTGGTGCCTGGCCAGCGCGAGGTTGGCGCGTTCGCGGTCGAGAACCAGGTAGAGGAACAGCGTGGGAGAGCCTTTCGCGGGGGCCAGCAGCCGGATGAGGTGGTATTGGCGAGCCAGGGTGATCAAAATGTCCTCGATGGTGTCGTTCAGGGCCAACGAAGACATGACACGGAGTTTGGCGCGGACGACCTCGGTGTTGCCGGCCGCGGCGATCTCGAGGTTGAACCAGTCGCCGCCGCCCATGGTGCCGAGGGACATTCCGCTGTCGTAGTCCACCAGGGCGACCCCCAGGGCGCCCGGAATGGTCATGGCCTCTTTCAGTGCCAATTCGATGCTCATATAGCCTGACTCCTGGTGTGCGGCTGAATACGTCTGGTGACGCGGAATGCCCGTTCTGCGATATACGCCAAACGGTGCAACGCGATGAGACCCTAGGTTGCGGAGATGCCGGGGTGAACGGCCATATGGGTTAACTTCGCCACCGTTGGGACAACTCTCAGTTGCATAATGCCGTCGGTAGTCACTCGTGAGAGAGCTGTTACGGCGGCAGGGAAAGTGCGTCTGCAATCGTCACTATTTGTGTGTGAACAGTCGCAAATTCGTCGTGCTCAGAGCGTCGGCTTTTCAACGAGGTGTCCAGGCTGGATTCGCAAGCCTGGCCGAGTGACGCACGCGGTCTGCGACGTCGAGTCATACACGTCCGTGATGCGGCTGAAGCGCGATTTCCGAGCTGGCGACCCGCAGACCGGCCGTGCTCGTCGTGGACGACGGGACGGAGATCGCGTATCACCGCTGGGAGCCGGATCCCGTGGTCCGGGCACATCCCGTTCCGGTGGTCCTGCAGCACGGGTTCACGGCGAACGCGATGGTGAACTGGGCCGACAGGTGCACGGTGGCGGCACTGACGGCGGTGGGTCGCACGGTGGTCGCGACGATCCTGACCGGCGTCAGGGTGCCCGCATGAACGCGATCATGGAACGCTGGGTCAAGACGCTGCGCGGCGAACTCGTGGACCGCGCGCTGATCTGGAACGAGGCTAATCTTCGGCGCGCTGCAAGAGTACGAGCGGCACTACAACGAGCACCGTGCCCACCGATCCCTGGCCGCGGCAGCATCCTTGCGATCCCGGCACCAGCCCCTTGGACCTGACCGGATCGAACGCCTTGCGGTACTCCGGCGGGACCGTCTCGGTGGAGTCCTCCACGAGTATCGGCATGCCGCTTGACCTGTGTGGACGTAATTTTCGGCACGCACAGCGTGCGGATCAGGCCGGACACGAATCTCAGGGTCCGATGTGACACGGCAACGCGGCGCGATACAACAACATGTGAAGCCCCTGGTGGTGCGGAGCGGTCTTGGTCGATGGCTCTGTTACCAGGGGCTTCGCCGTGCCCAGGGTTCGACACGCCGCGCCTGCGTCAACTAGTCACAGCGGAAGTTCCTTACCCGCCAACACATCCAGACCAGGATGAAAGGGCTCAATGCTGCGCGAGTAGCTCTACGGTTGAACGGCTCGTGGGTGGTCGGGGAGGTCCCGTGCACTCTTCGCGGGACCGATCAGCAGGATCAGCGCTGACAGGGCTAGCAGGGTGGTCATGACCCACATCGTGGTCCGGATGCCCGACGACGTGGCGAGCGCGCCCGCGGTCAACGCGCCGAGCGGGATCGCGCCGTAGTTGAGGAACTGCATGGTGACCGTCACCCGGCCCATCAGTTCGGCAGGGGTGTAGTTCTGCCGGAAGCTGCTCCTGATCACGCTGCCGCTGATGACGCCCGCGTTGACCATCAGGCCGCCGATGACGGCCAGCGACAGCGACGGGCCGTTGGCGGCCAACGGCATCAGCAGCCCGAACGGCATCGTCGTCATGACGCACACGAGCATGCCGTGGGCTGTTCCGAACCGCCTCGTCACCCTGCCGGCGACCACCGCTCCCAGCACGCCGCCGATGCTCGTGGCGGCGAGGACCACGCCGGTGATGCCGATGGGGACGCCTGCTTCGCGAACGAGGAAGGCGACGAACATCGAGGCCAGTCCGGCGGTCGCCAGGTTGCAGACCGCGCTGTACGCCGTGAACACGCGCAGATAAGGATCCGACACCACAAATCGCTTTCCGCTCATTATTTCGCGATACAGCGAGCGATCTTCTGTGGCGGCCTTTGGCGTGACGTTCTCGCGATGGTCTATTCGCGCGAGACAGAGGAAAGAAGTCGCATAGCCGACGACGTCGGCGAGAATGCCGGTGACCGGGCTGAAGAGCTGCGCGATGAGGCCACCGGCGCCGGGACCCACGACCTGCGCCGCCGCCGTCGTGCCCTGGAGCTTGGCGTTGGCCTCCTGCCGCCGGTCCTTGTCGACCAGCGACGGCAGGTAGGCGCCGCCCGCCGTCTCGAAGAAGACGGTCGTGGTGCCGACGAGCAGGATCGCGGTGAGCAGGTGCGCGGTCGTGAGCCGGGAGAGGACCGCGGCCAGCGGGATGCTGAGCAGGCACAGCATCGCGATCGCGTTGGCCGTCAGCATCACCGGCCGGCGCGGCCACCTGTCCACCCAGGCCCCCGCGGGCAGGCCGATGACCAACCACGGCAGCCACGCCGCGGCGTGGAGGAGGCCCAGCAGCAGCGGCGCAGCGTCCAAAGTGGACACGGCGACCAGTGGAACGGCCACCGTCGACACGCTGCTGCCGAACCGGCCGACGGTCTGCCCCAGCCAGAACAGCCGGAAGTCGTGGTGGTGCAGGAGGCTGTCCTGCCGCGAGGTGGTGCCGCGCCCTGCTTCCACGGTCGTGTTCGCCCCCAATGTGCACGACGGTGACGTTCCAGGGTCTCGATCAGTGCGCCCCGATGGTCCGGTGACAACTCTGCCACGGAATGGCTCCGGCATGGTTCCGGGGGTCAGGACTTCCATTTCCATGTTAATGAACATGAGAATGCGTCGGCGCGGCCGCGGGAGTGAGAAACAATGCTAGACTCGGGTTTGCGCAGGTACAGCGGGGACAACTGCCTACGGGGGATGGTAAATCGTGGACGAACTGCTCGAGAAGATCGACGCTCTTCGTGAACAGGCGAACCTGACCGAGGTCTTCGATTCGAAGCCGACCGGCGAGCTGGCGTGCTGCTCCACGAGCGTGCCCGGACTCTGAGCTGCTGGTCGTGACTCCCGGCCTCGTCGGGATGGAGGAAGCGGTGTGCCGCGGGGCGGTACGCCGCTTCTCTTGTCCGGGGCGGTCGGCCTGGCGGTGACAGTGCACGTGTTCACCGGACCCACACTCACGGGCGCGGCGGCGCGGGAGTTGGTGCGCCGTGCCGTGGTGCATCCTCCGGTGGCGCACGGCGACCTGCTGCGCATCCCGTTCCTCCCCGGTGACGTCGTGGTGATCGTCGACGGCTACTACCACCAGGCGGCAGCCGTTCGTCACAAGGAGATCCTGGCCCTGCTCGACTCCGGGGTGAGCGTGGTGGGCTGCTCCAGCATGGGCGCACTGCGCGCGGCGGAGCTCGACATGTACGGCATGGTCGGCAACGGCCGGGTGTACGAGATGTTCCGCGACGGCGTGGTGGACGCGGACGACGAAGTCGCAGTCGCGCACACGCCGGCACCCGAGTACCGCAAGCTGAGCGAGCCGCTGGTCACCATCCGGCACGTGGTGGCGTGCGCCGTCCGCGACGGTCATGTCTCGTCGTCGGACGGAGAGGCTGTCGTCGCGTTCGCACGGCGGTTGCCTTACACCGCAAGGAGTTGGCGTGCGCTGGGTGCGGTGATGGCTCGTGACGCACCCGAGTCGGGTTCCGTGTTCGCTCGGTTGGAGACGTTCAGGGCGACCCGCGGAACCGAGCTGGACGTCAAGGCCGCGGACGCGCGGGACACCCTGCGCCGCCTGGACGAGCTGGTGGCCGGTGCCCGAGCGAGCCGGGACAGCGGCGGTGAGCCGGAGAACGCCTACCTCCGCGAGTGGCGTGCGGCCTGGTCGGGCGCCGAGGTCCACGGAGTCCTGGTCAGCGACCGCGATGTCGTGCGGTACCAGCAGATCTACCTGGCGGACTTCCCTCGACGGTGGGAGGAGCACGCTCTGGAGCGGATCGCGGAGTCAGCGACGACCGGCGACCCGGCGGCGCCCCTGCGGGACCGGGCGATCGCGGTCGCGGCGGCGAGCGGACTGACCGGCGAGGCGCTCACCGCGGAGCAGCGGGCGGAGTGGATGACGACGGGGGAGCGGTCGGCGGCCGGCGAACACGACCAGCTGCTCAAGGTGCTCCGCAGGTCCTACCGGTCACCGAGTCCCGTCCACGACCTGATGACGGCCTGTCCCGGCCTGGTGGACGACGCCGGCGCGCGACAGGCGGTCGCCGAGGCGGTCCTGATCAACCGGCAGGTCGCGACCTGGGGCGTCGCCCACGGCATCGACCACCTGAAACCCCAGGTCCTGCGCGGGCACCTCGCCGGCGTCTGGGGGGTGTCGCCCGATCGCGAGGAGTTGCTCGCCGCGGCCCGCGACCGGGGGCTGATCTCGCTGGACGACGCCGTCCGCGCGGTGCGGCCGTTCTACCTGCGTGCGCACTTCGGCGCGGTGGTCGGGGCCACCACGGGAGAGCAGGTGGTGTGAGCGCGCGAGAAGCCGGAGACGAGAAGGTGTTCCTCGACGGCACCCACCGGGTCCGGTTGCCGGAGGACACGTGGCGGATCGTCGAACCGCTGCTGCGGGACTTCGGCATCACCCGCGTGGCGGACGTGACCGGGCTCGACACGCTCGGCATCCCGGTCACGATGGCGGTGCGGCCGCGCGCGAAGAGCCTCAGCGTGTCGCAGGGCAAGGGGCAGACGTTGCTGCTCGCCCGCGTCTCGGCCGCCATGGAGTCGATCGAGCTCTGGCACGCGGAGCACGTCCCGTTCGGCAGCTGCCACGTCAGGACGCCGGCCCGCGCCCTCGGTCTGCCGTACCGGGTCGAGGACCTGGTGACCGCCACCGGAGGGCTGGTGGGCGACCTGACGCCACTCGACTGGGTGAGCGCCACGGGCATGATCAGCGGGCTGACCGTTCCCGTGCCGGACGAGCTCGTGCGCTGGTCCACCGATCGCGGGTGGCGCCCCCGCGGCCTGGAGTGGAGCACCAACGGTCTCGCCTCCGGCAACTCGGTGCGGGAGGCCGCGCTCCACGCGCTCCTCGAGGTCGTCGAACGGGACGCGATCAGCAGGAACGGCGAACCCGGCGAGCTGGCCTTCGTCGATCCCGGCACCGTCGAGGACGAGCTGTGCTCGCGGTTGATCGCGAAGGTGCGGGCCGCCGATGCGCGCATCGACCTCAGCCACCTGCCGAGCAGGTTCGGGGTCCCGTGCTTCGGCGCCCGCGTCTGGAGCGCGGACTTCCCCGTGATGAGCCTGGGGTGGGGTGCTCATCCCGCACCGGAGGTCGCGTTGTCCAGGGCGATCACCGAGGCGGCGCAGAGCAGGCTGAGCGGCATCGCCGGCACTCGCGACGACCTGCCGGCGATCTACGACGCCGTTCGGGCCGGGAACGAGGAACCGCCGCGGCCGGCCGCCCTGGTGGCCTGGCAGGACCTACCCGACGCGCCCAGGAGGACGTTCACGGGCGTGCGGGCGGAACTGGACCGGATCTCGTCCGTCGTCGCGAGCGTGACCGGGGCGGAACCGCTGCTCGTGGACCTCTCGACGATCGACGAGATCGCGGTGGTGAAGGTGGTCGTGCCCGGAGTGTCCCTCGACCTGGCCAGGGTCCACCCCGGTGCCTGAGCGTCATCCGACGAGCTCGGTGGTCAGGTCCCTGTGGATGGAGATGCCGGCGCGAATGCCGCTGCCCATGGACTCGACCAGCAGGTAGTACGGCATTGCGGCGGTGCCGGCGATCCAGACCAGCGGGTGCTCGCTGCGTCCCTCGCGGTCGACCTCGGGAAGGCCCGTCCACGACGGCGGCAGACCCAGCATCTCGGTGAGCGTCTTGCGGGCCCGGACGACGCCGAGGAGCACGACGGCTCCCGCCACGACCCGGTTGCCACCCGCGGTCGTCAGTTCGACCTCACCGGTGGGAAGCACCTGTGCGGCGGAAACGGTGTCGACGACGACGTCGCCGCCGGTCGACCGGATGTGGTCGGCTTCCGGCGACTCGGCCGCGGCGGGATCCGCGACGACGACCGTGAGAGTGCGGGCGTGCGCCACGCACAGCAGAGCGGTGTGGACGGCCTGCGCGTCCGCTCCGACGAACACGAAGGCTTCACCGTGGTGCTCGCTCGCGTGGCAGAACGGGCACGTGAAGATCGACCGTCCCCACGCCTCGGCCGGCACCCACGACGGCAGTTCGTGGTCAAGTCCGGTGGCGAGGAGCAGTCGCGCTCCGGTGAGCCGCCCGGCGGCGGTGACCACGTGGACCTGTCGCAGGTCCTCGTCGATCCGGACCTCCTCCACCTCCTGCCGCAGGACGACGACGCCGAGGCCGGCCAGCTCCGCCTCCATCGTGGCGTAGAGGTTCTCCGGCGTGACGCCTTCAGCGAACGGCAGGTTGTGCACCGCCTCCGCGGCGGAGTTGGCCCGGTCGGCCGGTCCGATCACCGCCACCTTCCGCTTGCAGCGTCCCAGCAGTGCGGCCGCGGCCAGACCGGCCGCCCCCGCCCCGACGACGAGCACGTCGAAGTGGGTGGCCTGCTCGTCACGGTCGATGGACATGAGTGGGTTCCGTCCTGTCTGGATCGTCGGCACGCGTTTCGGCCAGGTGGTGTTCCGCCCTGGCCCTCAGAGTCAGTGCGGCCTCGTCGTCACCCAGCGACGCCCGGAGGGCGGCCGCCGTGGTCAGCGCCCTGGCCGCGTCCAGGAGGTAGCCGTGGGCCTGGGCCAGCTCCGCCGACCGGACTGCTTCGTGCGAGGCGGTGACGAGATCTCCGCGGGCCGCGAGGACCTCGGCCAGTTCGAGGTGGGCGCGCTCCCGTTCGCGGGGACGCTTGTCGGCCAGCCCCGGCGACACCAGGTCCACCGCGGCCGCCAGGTCGCCACGACGACGGTGGTGGGCGGCCAGCCCACGGGCCACCAGGGAGCGCCAGTGGCGCACCCGGTCGTCGGTGTGCGCCTGAGCGGCCGAGAGGAGTGAGAAGGCCCGGTCCAGGTCGTCCAGGCGCAGCGCGATGTGGCCGAGCAGGCCGTTCAGCCCGATGACGAGCCACGGCGACTTCACGCCCTCCGCGATCTCGAGCGCCTGCCTGCCGATCTCGTCCGCCTGCTCGAACCGATCCGCCTCCAGGTGCACCTCGGCGATGCCCCGCAGGACCTCGCTCGCGTACTGCGGGTAGCCGAGCTCCTGCATCGTCGCGAGCGCGTCCTGCAACTTCGGGAGAGCGTCGGACAGCCGGCCTCGCCACAGGTCGGTGATGCCGATGCTGGAGAGCAGCCGCGCGTCCATCGGCTTCAGGTCGGGTGAACCGGTCAGCTTCCTGGCCGCCTCGTACCGGTCGACCGCCTCCGCGTTCCTGCCCGTCGTCATCAGTGCGACGCCGAGGTTGTGCAGCGCGGTGACCAGGCCCGCGGAGTCGCCCGCCTGCTCGAACAGGGCGGCGGCCCGGCGGAAGTAGCCGGTGGCGGAGTCGTGGTCGCCCTCGTCGAAGGTGACCGAGCCGACGCCGGAGAGCGCGCGAGCTTCGCCCGACCTGTCCCCGACCTCGTTGAAGAGGACGGAGGCGCGGGAGAAGTGGGCGCGCGCCAGCGCGTGCTGCGACTGGTGGAACTCGAGCCTCGCCAGACCGGTCTCCACCTCGGCCCTGGCCGGCACGTCGCCGCGCTCTCCCGCCGCCGTGGCCGCCGCGGTCAGCGAAGCGCGCCACATGACGTCGAGCCGCTGCCGCTGGAAGTAGGCGTTGAGCTCCTTGGCCAGTTCCCAGGTCGGCAGGGTCGCGCTCACACCGGAGGTGTCGCACACGAGCGCGGTGATGTTCGCGGCCTCGTCCTGGAGCCACTGCCGCGCCTGCGCGGGAGTGGACAGTGCCGGCCACCCTGGGTCCGCCGCCGTGCCCGGCACCCCGCTCGTCCGGTGCGCGAGGGTCTCCGCGGACCGCGTCGTCCCGAGGTACATGCCGAACAGCCGCGTCAGCGCGCGCCGCCGGTCTTCCGCGCTGTCCTCGGCCTCGCACTTCGTGCGCGCGAACTCGTTGATGAGGTCGTGGAAGTGGTACCGCCCCCTCGACCTGACCTGGATCAGGTTGGCGGTCGCCAGCCGGGTGAGCACGCGCGCGGCGGAGGCACGCGGGACACCGGCGAGGTTCGCGGCGGCGTAGGTGTCGAAGTCCGGTCCCGGTACGAGGCTCAGCAAGCGGAAGCACCGGGCCACCTCCGGCTCGAGGACGCCGTAGGAGAGGTCGAACGTCAGGTACACAGCCGCCTGCTCGTCGCCTTCGATGGCCATCGCGGCCAGCCGGTCGCTGTCGCGCAGCTCGCGCACGTGCTCCGCGACGTCCAGACCGAGGAGGTCGACGTTGGCCGCGGCGATGCGGAGCGCGAGCGGCAGGTGTCCGCACGCCGCGGCGAGGTCGTCGGCGGCGGTGAGGTCGGCTTCGACGCGGCCGAGGCCCAGCATCGTCGTCAGGAGGTCTCTTGCCTCCTGCTCGCTCAGCATGCCGACGGGCAGCCGCCGGGCGCCGTTGATCGCGACGAGGCCGTTGAGGTTGTCCCTGCTGGTCACGAGGACGACGCAGTTCGGCGTACCGGGGAGCAGCGGCCGCACCTGGTCGGGGCTCGCCGCGTTGTCGAGCACGACGAGCACCCGCCGGTCGCCGAGAACGGACCGGAGGAGGGCGCTCTGGTCGTCCATCTCGGCGGGAATCCGTTCCGGCGGGACACCGGTGGCGCGCAGCAGCCTGGTCAGCCCGTCGGCCGGCGTCACCGGCGGGCTCGTGGAGTGGCCGCGCAGGTCGAGGTACAGCTGCCCGTCCGGGAACCGCGCGGCGAGCCGGTGCGCTGCGTGGACGACCAGTGCCGTCTTCCCGGCACCCGGTGGTCCGGCGAGCACGAGGATCGGCACCGCGTGCGCGTCCGGCCTGGCCGGGTCCGTGAGCTCGTCGATCTGCCGGAGGAGCTCCCGCCGTCCCACGAACCCGGCCACGTCCGGCGGCACCTGGCGGGGCACGTCCCGGTGAGCGGGCGGCTGCTCACCGGCCGGTGGCTTGGGAACGGACGCGGCGGACAGGTCGCCGTTGAGGATCTGCCGCTGCAGGGTGCGCAGCGGTTCACCGGGGTCGACGCCGAGATCGTGGCGCAGCAGATCGCTCACCTCGCGGTACGCCGCCAGCGCGTCGGCCTGGCGTTCGGTGCGGACCAGCGCGAGCATCAGCTGGCTCCACAGGCGTTCGCGCAGGGGATGCGCGGTGGTCAGCCCCTGCAGCTCCGCCACCAGTCCCGCGTGCAGACCCAGTGAGAGGTCGACCTCGATCCGGCGCTCGAGCGCCTCCAGCCGTTCTTCCTCCAGCCGCGGCACCTCGTAGAGCTGGAGGAAGTCCGACGGGACGTCGGCCAGCGGCGCGCCTCGCCACAACGCGAGCGCGGCACGCAGCTCCTGGCTCTCGGTGTGCGGATCCCCGCCGGCACCCGCCTGCTTGGCCCGTTCCACGTGGCCGCGGAACCTGCGGAGGTCGACCGCCTCCTCCGGCAGCTCGATCACGTAGCCGGCCGGGTGCGTGCGGATGAGGCGCCCCGCCTCGCCGAGCGTGTTGCGCAGCCTCATGACGTAGCTCTGCGCCGCGTTCCGGCTGCGCTGGGAACCGTCGTTCCACAGGCGGTCGGCGAGCTCCTCGACCGACAGCGGCCGGTCACCCCGCAGCAGCAGGCTCGCCAGCGCGATCCGCATCTTGGGCGCGCCGATCGGCACGGGTGTCCCGGCGATGCTCGCGGTCAGCGTGCCGAGAACGCCGAACGAGACGGGCACGCCGTCAACACCTGCCAACTACCACGCCTCCCCCAGACGCCGGCCCCAGGACGACCACGCTACCGCATGGTGCCGATCCGTGTTTGCCTGACGGGACAAGGAGAAGACGTTCTCAGAGGACGACGCGTCCACGCAGGACGATACGGCTCGGGCTGTGCAGCACCGCCGGTCGCACGGTCGGATCCTCGTCGTAGGCGACGACGTCCGCCCATCCGCCGTCGGTCAGGCCCGGCAGTCCCAGCCAGGAGCGCGCGGTCCACGAGGCCGCCCCCAGCGCGACTTCCGGGGGCAGTCCGGCGCGGATCAGCCACTCCACCTCGCCCACGATGTCGCCGCACGGTTTGCTGTCCGTTCCGGCGAGCACCGTGACGCCGGCCTCGTGGGCCGCGAGCGCCGTCGCGGCCATGCCGTCCCACCCGGACCGCAACCAGTCCCGGATGTGTTCGGGTTCGCCCCGGCCGAGCTGCTCGACGGTCTTGGCGAATGTGGTGAAGGTCGGGACCAGTGCCGTTCCCCGCTCGGCCATCAGCGGGAGGAGAGCGTGGTCGAGGTGCATTCCGTGTTCGAGGCTGTCCGCGCCGGACAGGACCGCGTGCTCGGCTCCCTCCGCGGTCTGGCAGTGCACGGCGACGCGTCCGCCGATCGCGTGCACGGCCCGCACCGCGGCGGTGAGGGCGTCGAGCGGCACGGGGGGTGTGCCGGGCAGCCAGTCGCCGATGATCTTGCACCAGCCGGAGGACGCCCGTGCCTCCTCGACGGCGGCCGCGGCGAGGTCGTCCTCCTCGACGTCACGGCCGAAGCCCTCGAAGAACCTGCCGGGCGTCGCGAGCCAGCGGCCACCGGTGACCAGGCGCGGGAGGTCGGGCTCGTCGTGCCGGCGGTGGGACAGCGGATCGGCGGATCCGGGGGAGCGCACGGCGAGGACGCCGGCGGCGCGGTGCTGGAGCATGTGCTCGCGGAACAGCGCCAGGTCGAACTCGTCACCCGGTTTGTCCGTGCCGGGGTGCGAGTGCACGTCGACCAGGCCGGGAACCAGCCAGCCGCCGTCGATCACGTGCTCGCCGTCGTCGCCGGCCGCCGTCCGCAGCCGATCGCCTTCGATCTGCAGCACGACTTCCTCGCGTCCCGGCAGTGCGATGCCCCGGATCCTGAGTGCCACGCACGATCTCCCCTCGCGATGCGGACACGCCCGGTACCGGCCGGGAGCGTGGTCGAACTCCCGGCTTCGTGATCAGCCCTGGTGATCAGGTCCTGGCGATCGAGCCACTGTATAGACCGGCCGGTGCCAAACGGCGTCAGCGGTCCGTCATCGGGCTGTCATCGCGCGCGCCCAGTATTCGACTCGAACGATCACAAGGGGGTGTGCGGGTTGTCGAAGACGGAGTGGATCGGCGCGCCGTCGTGTCGGTGCGCCTGAGATGAGCTGACGGTGAGATGTCCATGGGGGACGATGTGACCACCTCGGAAAAGCATGTGCTCAAAGCGGGACCGCGCGTCCTGCCGGGTCGGCGTGACCAGATCCTGACCACGAGGGTGGGGTTGCGCCTGCCGGACGGTCTGTCGTTCGAGGCCTGGGAGGACGCCGGGCCGAAGCTGTTCCGGATCGTCGACTCGTCGGCGTGGTGCCTCGGCGACTGGTTGGTGTTCGGCCAGAACAAGTACGACGACAGGTACCGGCGCGCGATCGACAAGGCCGGGCTCGACTACCAGACGTTGCGCAACTACGCGTGGGTGGCGCGGAAGTTCGAGCTGTCGCGTCGCCGCGACGCGTTGAGCTTCCAGCACCACGCGGAGCTCGCCTCGCTGGAACCGCGGGAGCAGGACGGGTGGCTGGACCGCGCGGAGGAGCACGGCTGGTCGCGCAACCAGCTGCGCAGACAACTGCGCGACGTCCGCGAGACCGAGGGTGCGGCCGGCGGGGTCTCCACGATCCCCGCCCTGCGGGTCGACCAGGCGAGCGCCGCGCTGTGGACCAGGGCGGCCGACTCGGCCGACACCGAGCTGCGGCAGTGGATCGTGACGACCCTGAACCAGGCCGCGGCCGACGCGCTCGACCGACCGTGACCCGGAGCACGACACCCGGATGCCCTCCACCCCGCACCGGGGCGGAGGGCATCCGCGCGTTCGCCCGGTTCGTCAGTCGCGGACGAGGCGATAAGCGACGGTCCGCCACACCGCGCCCTTGATCTCACGGTCCTTGTCCTGCGCCGCGTCCCGGACGAATCCGGCCCGCTCGGCGACCTTGCGCGACGGCACGTTGTCGCTGTGCGTCCACAACCTCAGCTCGCGCACCGCCCTGTTCGCGAAGATCCACGCCACGAACTGGGTGAGCGCGGTGCCGGCCACCCCGCGGCCCCGTGCCCGGGGCGCCATCAGGTAGGACATGTGGCCGACGCCGTCGATGAAGTCGACCGCGACGTTGCCGTACCGCTCGCCGGTGTCGCCGTCCACCACGATGAACGAGTCGGTGCCCTGGTTGCCGGGCAGCGCGGCGATCGCCGCGGCGACCTGCTCCTCCGTCAGGTCGGGCGACTCCGTCGTGTAGCGCTGCACCTCTGGGTCCTTGGTCGCTTCGGCGTACCAGGCGGCGTCCGAGGCGTCCCACGTCCTGAGTTCCACGTTCACCCGCACAGAATCGATCATCTCGCGAGATCCTGGCCAATCCGGCAGGATCACCACCGGTCGAGCGCGTCGGCGGCCGCCGTCACGGCGTCGCTGCCCGCTCCGCCGCGGGCACGCGTCCGATCAGCTCCGCGAGCTGCCGGTGCTGGCCGGCGGTGCTCGCCGCGAAACACCGGCGCACCCGCCTGCGCAGCTCGTCCGGCTGTTCCTGGCTCAGCTTGAACATGCTCTGCACGCCGGTCACCTCCACCTCGAACGCGCCGACGCCGGGGAGGAGCTCGTTGAAGTACCCGTGTGAACCGGACATGTCCCAGTCGCACCCGAAGCGCGACTCCAGCGCGCGGACCGTGGCGCGGATGACGTCGATCGTCCCCCTGCTGTCCTCGACGACCCGCAGGACGCCGCGGACGTGCACGGCGGTGAAGTCCCAGGTCGGTGCGGCCGGGTCGTTGTCGTAGACGGTGGGGGACACGTAGCCGTGCGGGCCGGTGAACACGAGCAGCGCCTCGTCGCCCGTCCTCAGTGCGCTCCAGTGGGGGTTGGCGCGGTTGAGGTGCCCCGCCAGGACCACACCGGGTTCGACCGCGTCCGCGTCGCCGAGGACGATCGCCGGCAGGTGGGTCGCGTGCGGTGTCGCGCCCGCGTTGGAGCACAGCAGCGCGAGAGGGTTGCCCGCGACGAGCTCCGCGGTCCACGACGGGTCGGGAGCGCGGTATTCCTCCGGTGTGTACATGGGACGTCTCCTGGGTCCTGGTCAGCGGTGCGCCGCGATCGACTCGACGATCGCTCCCGCGCGGACGGCGGTGTTCGACAGCAGCGTCGAGGACAGGCCGTGCGTGTGTTCGGTGGGTCCTTGCAGGTAGATGCCGCACGTCACGCTGCCGGTGGTGGACACGCGGTAGTCCAGGTCCACCTGCACGCGGTCCTCGGCGTCCCTCTTGCACTGGGCGGCGAGGGAACCGAGCAGTGGCAGCGGGTCGGCCGGTCGATAGCCTGTGGCGTAGACGAGCACGTCGACCTCGTCCTCCCGCACCTCGCCGGTCGGCAGGAACTCGGTCGAGACGACCAGGTGCTCCCCGGTCTCCTCGACCCGCAGGACGCGGGAGAGGTTCAGGAACCGCAGCCGCTCCTCGCCGAGCACCCTCTCCTGGTAGCTGCGGCGGTACAACTCCTCGATGAGCTCCGTGTCGGCCACCGAGTAGTTGGTGTTCCGGTGATGCGCGACGACCGCCTCCTTCACCGCGCGCGAAGCGTTGAAGAAGGTCGGCACCGCACCGGGGTCGAAGATCCCGTTGACGAACGGGCTGTCGTCCGCGGGGGTGAACCCGTACTTCGCGAACACGGAGTAGATCGGGGACCGCGGGAAACGGCGGTGGAGGTACTCCAGCGTCTCCGCCGCGCTCTGGCCGGCGCCGACCACCATGAACCTCGGTGAGCTGTCGGGGGAGATGCCCGCCGCCCGCCGCACCAGCTGCTCGTTGTGCCACACGCGGTCCGACGCGACGGCTCCCGCCGGGAGGTGCGGGCGCAGGCCGGTGGCCAGCACGAGGTTCCTGGCGCGCCACGTCCCGGCCGGTGCGCTGCCGCGGCGCGGAGTCGTCCTGACCTCGAGCTCGGTGACGTCGGAACCGGCGCCGTCGTGGGCCGCGCGGATCTCGGTCACCTCGTGGCCGTAGGCGACGTCGTCCGCGAAACGCGCCGCGCACCACTCCAGGTAGTCGTGGAACTCCACGCGGGACGGGAAAAGGCATTGGTGGTTCGTGAAGTCGACCAGCCGGCCTTTGTCGTGGAGGTAGGAGACGAAGCTGAACCCGCTGGTGGGGTTTCGCGGAGTGGCCAGGTCCTTCAAGAAGGAGATCTGCATCGTGGCGCCGTCGATGAGCATTCCGCGGTGCCAGCCGAAAGATTCCTGGCGTTCGATGAACGCCGCGCTCAGCCGGCGGCCGGCTGGTGCCGTTCTGTTGTGCTCGGTCACGGCGATCGCCAGCGCGAGATTGGACGGTCCGAATCCCACGCCGACCAGGTCGTGAACCCGCTCCACCGGCTGGGTCACACTCATCATCCCCGATCAAGAGGTGCCTTTTGCGTCCTCCACCATCCAGCACCGGGGATGTGCCGCGCAATCAAACTCGTGTTTTGTCGCGGTGTTTTCGTTGCGATTGTCGAGGACGGTGTCCCGCCGGCGGGACACCCTTTCAGGCCGGGTGTTCGGCGACGAGGAGGAGAGCGTCGAGCACCCTCCACCAGTCGGCTTCGCCCGGTTCCCGGCCCATCGCCTCGGCGATCACGCTGAACGCGGTGATGAGCCGGCCAGAGACGTCGGCGGGGTCCTGGCCGGAGGCCTCGGCGAGGGCGCGGACGGTCTCCCGGAACCGGCGCGTCCTGCTGAGCCTGACCACGCTCTGGGGTGCCGGGGTGGTCGTCGTACTCGTCGTCTCGCCCGCGGCCGTGAACTCGATCGAGAGCTCGGTGCCGAGCGCGGCGGCGAGCCTGCTCAGCGCGCTGGTGGTCGGGTTTCCCCTGCTGTTCTCCAGGTTCGCGATGTAGGGCACGGACAACCCGGCGTCGGCGGCGACCGAGGCCACGGTCCGGCCGGAGGCCTGTCGCAGTGCGCGGAGTCTCGGCCCGATGGGCTCCTTCGGCACGGACGCTCCTATCTTGACAGGACATTCTGCTCGGCGCTCTTATTCTAGCAAGACTACTTCGGGGGAGGCAGCGGTGCTCGAGGCACTGAAGATCCGCGACTACCGGTTGTTGTGGAGCGGGCGGACGGTGAGCCTGATGGGCTCGTGGCTGCTGGTGATCGCGATTCCGGCACACGTGTACACCATCACGGGCTCGCTGCTCGCCACCGGTCTCACCCTGGTCGCCGAGTACCTCCCCGGCCTGCTGCTCGGTCCGATCGCGGGCGTGCTGACCGACCGGTGGGACCGCAGGAAGGTGATGATCACCGCGGATCTGTTCCGCGCCGTCGCGGTCACGCTGATGCTCTTCGCCACCGCCGAGCAGTCGCTCTGGCTGATCTACGTCGCGCTCATCGCGGAGAGCACCGGCGCGGTGCTGTTCCGGCCGGCCGCGCAGGCGCACATCCCGATCGTCGTGGGCAAGGGCGGAGGGCTGAGCAGCGCGAACTCGCTGAACGCGTTCACCGACGGCACGGTCCGCCTCGTCGCGCCGCCGCTCGGCGCCGCGATCCTGACCCTCACCAGCTTCCAGACGCTCATCTGGATCGACGTCGCGAGCTACCTCGTGTCGGCGCTCTTCATCGCGCTGACGAGCCGGCTCGGCGGCCCCGCCGCCGAGCGCCTGTCGACGGTGCGGCAGGTGTTCACGGACCTCGCCGCCGGGTGGAAGGTGCTGCGCGGGCTGCCCATCGCGGTGGTCCTGCTGCCGCTGACCGCGGTGTTCCTGGCGGCCAACGCCTCGCTCAGCGCCCTGCTCGTGCCGTTCGGCATCGAGCGGCTCGGCGGCAGCGAGCAGATCGGGTTCGTGGTGTCGGCGCTCGGCGTCGGCTTCCTGCTCGGCGCCATGGCCATCCGCAGGCTGGTCGACCGGGTGCAGCCGCGCTACCTGCTCGCGGCGAGCCAGCTGGCGACAGCCGTGGCGTTCTTCGTGCTCTTCGGCTCGACCTCGTTGTTCGTCGCGCTGCCCGCCGGTGTCGCCATCGGCGTGTTCGGTTCGATGACGCTGGTGACCCCGCAGACGGCGCTCCAGCGCAACGTGCCGAACGAGGCGCTCGGCCGGATCACCGCCGTCTTCCTCTCGGCGGAGGCCTTGGCCACCCTGGTCGGCGCGCTGACGGGTCCGTTGCTCGCGGACGTGTTCTCGCTGACCACCGCCGTCGTGGTCGCCGTCGTGGTCACGGCGGGTGGAGCACTGGCCGGGCTGGCCCTGGTGCCGCTGCTCGACGAGGTGGTGCCGGACTCCGCGGAGCCGGCGCCTGGCGTGGCCTGAGCGTTCACCCCTCCGGGTCGAACGTGACCGGCACGGAGTGAGCGCTGCGCAGCAGGGGGCCGGCGGCCCAGAGGATCTCCTCCCGGCCGGCGGCCAGCCGCGTCGACGGCAGCCTGCGCAGCAGCGCGTCCACCGCCACCTCCGCCTCCAGCCTGGCGAGCGGCGCGCCCGCGCAGAAGTGCGGCCCGTGCCCGTAGCCGAGGTGCTGGTTCCTGCCCCCTCGGTCGAAGCTGAACTCGCCGGTTCCCGCGAACTTGCCGGGATCCCTGTTCGCCGCCGCGAGCGACACGACGACGCCCTCGCCCGTGCGGATGCGCTCGCCGCCGATCTCCAGGTCTGCCAGCGCGTAGCGCGGCATCGTGGTCTGGACGGAACTGTCGTGGCGCAGCGCCTCGTCGACGACTGCGCGCCACCGCCGGGGTTCTTCGAGCAGCCACGGGATCCGTTCCGGTTCGCGCAGCACGTGGATGAACGTCGACGCGATCATCGGCGCGGTCGCGATCTGCCCCGTCGTGTAGAGCAGGTAGACCATGTCGTCCAGTTCGGCCTCGTCGGCGAACCCGCCGCCGTCGAGGGCGTCGAGCAGCGAGCTGATCAGGTCCTCGCCCCGGTCGTGCCTCTTCGCCTCGATGACGTCGCTGATGAACGTCCGCAGCTCGGTGGTGCGGGGGCCGCCGGTGCCCTGCTCCAGCATGCCGACGAGCACGGTCAGCTCGGTGCCGCGCCCGTGGGGGAGCCGCCGGTCCTCCGGGATGCCGAGCATGTCCGAGATGACGGTCTCGGGGATCTGCCAGGTGTAGTCCTCCAGCAGGTCGGCCTCACCCCGGTGCGCGAACTCGTCGATCTTGCGGTGGCAGGCGGCGAGGACCGACGGGCGTTGGCGCTCCACTGCTCCCGGGCTGAACTCCGCGTTCACGAGCCCGCGCAGCCTGGTGTGCTCGGGCGCGTCCCGCGCGAAGAGGTACCCGTTGTGCGGGGCGGTGCCGTCGGCCTTGCCCGCGTTGCGCGGGTCGAAGCTGAGCAGCGGGTGGGACAGGCACTCCCTGGCGAGTTCGTAGGAGGTGACGAACCAGACCTGTGGTCCACCGTCCGGTCCCGGCACCTTCGTGATCGGTGCCGTGGAGCGCAGCCAGGCGAGGGTGGGATAGGGGTCGACGGAGTCGCCGCCGTCGCCACGGCCGATGACGTGGGCGAGCTCGGTGAACTTCATTCGTCCTCCAGATCGGGGGTGATGGGCGTCGTCCGCGGTGTCACAGCCGGGCCAGCAGGTCCGGGGTGATCAAGTCGTCCATCGAGTTCATCCCGGCGATCACGCCGAAGTAGCGGCTGGTGAGATCGGGTGACGTGCTGATGGCCCGCAGCATGGCGAGCCGGGCGGGTCCGACCTCCAGCCGCGCGGTCGCGAGCGTGCTGCGGTAGACCTCCACGAGCGTCTTGTCGCGCGCCACGCCGAACTCCTGCGCGGCCGCGTCCAGGCGGACGGGGTCGTCCAGGCAGGGTGCGATCGAGTCCGCCAGCAGCTCGGCCTGGAGCATGGCGTCGGTGATCCCGCGTGCGGTGATGCTGTCCTTGTGGTGGCCCGCGTCACCGATCAGCGCCCAGCCTGGTCCCCACGCCTGCCGGAAGAAGTTCCGCTGGTCCCCGGTGCCGTGCAGGCGGTCGACCCGTTCCGCCGCCATCGCCCGGTCGAACACGCCGGGCGCGGTCGTGCGGACGGCGTCCAGGTGGCCTGCCAGCGGATCCGCCCTGATCGTGGCGAACCTGTCCTGCGGGAGGTAGGTGGCGATGATGGTGAGGCCGTCGTTGGTGGGGATCACGGCGACCCAGCCGCCGGTCCGCTCGTGGAACTCGAAGTGCGCGGGAAGGCCCTGCCAGAAGCTGTAGTACACGCAGGTCGCGAGCGGATCCGACCGGACGGGCGGAGCGCAGGCCAACCGTGCGACCGTCGACCGCATCCCATCTGCGCCGATCACGACGTGAGCCTTCTCCACGACCTCCCCGCCGGCGCGGTCGCGCAGCACCACGCCGTCGACCCGGTCGTCCCCGGTGAGCCGCACCAGCCTCGTGGCGTCGCGGAACTCGGCACCCGCCGCCACCGCGGCGTCGGCGACGATCTTGTCGAGCACCGCCCTGCGCGGGGCGTACGTCCCGTCGACGTCGCCCAGCACCGCGGCCGCGCCCTGCAGCCGCACATCCCGCACCTGGTAGGTGACCCGGTCGAGTTTCGGGCAGCCCGACGCCGCGACGGCGGGCAACAGGCCCCAGCGGGCGAGCCTCGCGACGCCCGGCTGGTGGAGGTAGAGCGTCGACATCGTGTCGGAGGGGAACTCCGACCTGTCAATCAGCAAGACCTTCCGGCCGGCTCTGGCGAGCAGCAGCGCGGCGGACGCACCGGCACAGCGCGCGCCGACGACAATCGCGTCGAACATTCCACAGACCCCCGATGGGTGAAGCGCAAATGCCGGACGTGGCGACCAATGCGCGAACGCCCAGTGTGTACAGGGCGGTGGAGGTGCTCAACTGTCGCGTGAATGGCCATCCGCACGGTCGTCCCGCCGGCGGGACAACCCCGCCGTCGTTTCCTTGTTGCCCCGTGGCGGTCTCGCTAGTGTCGGCCGCCGGGCAGCTCGCCGGGTTCCGCTGACCGTTTCGCGGGCCGGCCAGGAAGTCTTCTCACGCATTCGACACCAGCTGGTGATTTCGACATTCCGAGCACGGGTCGATTCGTGCTGAAAGGAAGGTACGGCGTGCAAACGACGGACGCCTCGGCACGGGTAGAATTCGAGGACATCTACCCGCTCACTCCGATGCAGAACGGGATCCTCTTCCACACCCTGCGGTCGCGCCGGTCGGGGCCCTACCTCGAGCAGTTCGTCTTCGACGTGGAGGGATCGGTCGACGCCGCCCGGCTCGCCGACGCGTGGACCGTCGTGGTGAACCGCCACCCGACGTTGCGGGCGGCGTTCGTCTGGGAGGGCGTGGACGAACCGGTGCAGGTCGTCGTGCCGGCCTGTGCCGTTCCGCTGCGCGAGGTCGACCTCACGGGCCGCCGGGACGGCGCCTTCGCCGCGTTCCTCGCGGAGGACAGGGCGGAAGGTTTCGTGCTGAGCCGAGTTCCGCTGATGCGGCTCACACTGGTGCGCGACGACGAGGGCACGGTCGTCGTCTGGACGCTGCACCACCTCGTGATGGACGGCTGGTCGATGCCCATCACGATCAACGAGGTCGCCGCGGTGTACCGCGCTTCGGCCGCGGGCGAGGTGGCTCACCTGCCTCCCGCCGGACCGTTCCGCGACTTCCTCTCCTGGCTCGCCAAACAGCCGAAGGAGGCGGCGACCCGGTTCTGGAGCGATCGGCTCGACGGCGTGTCCGGGTTTGCGCTCGGCGCCCTTCCAGCGGGCAGAGCGTGCGAGCGCCGTGGCACCGCGGTGGCCGGTCGCGGCTACCACGACCTGAGCTCCGGGCTGAGCGCCTCACTCGTCGACGCCGCCCAGCGCGGGAAGGTCACGCTCAACACGCTCTTCCAGACCGCGTGGGCGCTCCTGCTGTCCCGCATCACCGGCAGGGACGACGTCACGTTCGGCGCGACCGTCTCCGGCAGGCCCGCCGACCTCGCCGGTGTCGAGAACATCGTCGGCGTGTTCATCAACACCATCCCGCAGCGGGTGGTGCTGGACGAGGACCAGCCGGTCGCCGGGCTCCTGCGCGAGGTGCAGCGCACGCAGCTCGACTCCTCGCCTTACCAGCACATCGGGCTCACCGAGATCCAGTCCTGCGCCGGGGTTCCCGCGGGAACGCCGCTCTTCGACAGCATCGTCGTGTTCGAGAACTACCCCAGCGAGAACCCGGACTTCGACCTCGGCGGCGGCTCCGGCCTCGTCGTGCGGGAGATCGTCGAGGACACGGGCTACCCGCTGACGCTGACCGTGCTGCCACGTCACCCGAGCATCCGGCTCCAGCTGCTCTACGACACCGAGCTCTTCGACGACGACACCGCGACCACGCTGCAGGGGCGGTTCGAGGCGGTGCTGGAGTCGCTCGTCTCCCACCTCGACGGCACGGTGCGCGGCGTGAGCGCCGTGCGCCGTGAGCACGCCGCGGAACTGGTCGAGTCGTGGCAGGCGGCCGAGGTGGAGGTCCCCGGGGAGGTGGCACCGGGTCCGGTGCGGCTGCACCTGCTCGACCGCAGGGGCGAGCCCGTTCCCGCGGGCGTGCCCGGCGCCGTTCACCTCGTCGTGGACGGCTCGGTCTCGGCGGACGCGGTGGCGGGCTGGTCCGGCCGGCACCTGGCGGACGGGTCCGTCGAGCTGATCGCGCACTCGGTCACCGAGGACGCCGGGGATGCCGAGGCGGCCGCGGGGAAGTGGGCTCCAGGAGCGGAGTCCCGTGCGGTCGCCCGCGCGCTGTGTGCACTGTGGACAGAGGTGCTGGGGCGCGCGGTCGTCGATCCGGAGACCGACTTCTTCCGCTCCGGCGGGGATTCCCTCGCGGCGGTGCGGCTCGTGGGGCGGATGAAGATGACCTTCGAGACCGACCTCTCCGTGAACGACGTCTTCGAGGTCCGGACCCTGGGCGCGCTCATCGGGCTGCTGGACGCCGAACTCGGCGCGGAGGCGGTCGACCGGCAGGCCGCCGAACTTCTCGCCGCCTGATCCGCACCACCACCAGGAGACCACTGCCATGTCCCCGGACGACATCTCGGCCAGGCTGGCCGGACTCTCACCCGCACAGCGTGCGCTGCTGACCTCGATGCTCGACCGCAAGTCCACGGCGTCCGCTCCGGCGGAGCCGCCGTCGATGACACCGGTGGAACAGCGGCTCGCGGACATCTGGCGCGACGTCCTGCGGGTCGGCCACGTCGGCCCGCGGGACAGCTTCTTCACCCTCGGCGGTGACTCGATCACCAGCCTGCAGATCTCCGCGCGCGCCGCGGCCGCGGGGCTGCGGATCACCTCCCGGCAGGTGCTGGAGGAGGAGACCGTCACGGCGCTCGCGAAGGTCGCCGTCGTGCGCGAGGCGGATGCGGCGCAGGGCGACGACCCCGTCGGCGAGGTCGCGCTCACCCCGATCCAGCGCTGGTTCTTCGAGCAGAACCTGCCCGAGTCCCACCACTGGGACCAGGCGGTCTTCGTCGAGGTGCGCGACGAGGTCGCGGAGGACCTGGTCCACGACGCCCTGCGCGCGCTCGTCGCGCACCACGACGCGTTGCGCAGCACCTTCGTGGTCGACGGCGCGCGGTCGCGTCACCTCGTGCCCGGGAGCGGCGCCGATCCCGCCTTCCGCGTGCTCGACCTGCGCGGGGCCGATCGGTCCACCCAGGACGACGAGATCCGGGCCGCCGTCACCGCGGCGCAGCAGGCGATCGACCTCGTCGCGGGGCCGATGCTGTCCGCCGTGCTGTTCCGCCTCGGACCGGACCGCGCCGACCGGCTGATGATCGCGATCCACCACCTGGTCGTCGACGGCGTCTCGTTCCGCGTGCTCATGGAGGACCTGGAGAACGCCTACCGCGCGCTGCGCGCCGGTGCCGAGATCCGCCTGCCCGCCAAGACGGACTCGTTCCGGCGGTGGGGGGCCGCGGTGGGCCGGTACGCGGAGGAGCTCGAGCGGGGTGGCCGGCTGGCGCACTGGCTCGCCGTGCCGCGCGCGGACGCCGTCGCCGCGACGTGGGGACCGGCGCCGGCGGAAGCCGGTGGGATGAACACGGTGGGGCGCAGCCAGACCGTGACGGTCGAGCTTCCCGCGGAGCAGGTCGCCGCGTTGACGCGGGACGCCGTGCGCGGGCGTGATGTGCAGCCCAGGGACGTGCTGCTCGGCGGCTTCCTGCTCGCCTGGCGCTCCGTCACCGGGCGCTCCGCCGTCCAGATCGACCTCGAAGGGCACGGCAGGGAACACCTCGACGGATCCCTCGACGTGTCGCGCACGGTCGGCTGGTTCACGTCGATCTTCCCCGCGGTCCTCGAACTGTCCGAACGCGACGGTGCCGCCACTGTCGCGGAGCGGGTGCACCGGTACCTGGAGACGGTGCCGGACAACGGGATCGGCTACGGGATCCTCCGCTACCTCGGCGGCGAGGCGGCGCGGGCACTGGCGGCGCTGCCGCAGTCCGAGATCAGCTTCAACTACCTGGGCAGGTTCACCCGGCCCGGCGGGGACGACTCGGTGTTCGGCTCACCGCTGCAGGTGCCCAGCCCGCTGCAGAGCGCCGCCGCCCCGCGCAGGCACCTCCTCGAGGTGGTGGTGACCGGGGTCGAGGACCGCCTGCTGATCGAGATCACCTCGGCGCGCGACTTCCACCGCCGCGAGGACGTGGAGGCGCTGGCCGCGAGCTACCTGAGCGCGCTGGAGGACGTCATCACCCACCACACGACGGCTCGGGTGGAGGAGGACGGTGCGCGCGACTTCGACCTGATGAGGGTGAGCACGCGCCAGCTGTCGGCCATTGCCAGGCAAGTCGGACTCACTCGCTGAACCTGGGGAGCGCAGCATGAACTGGGACATCGTCACCGTGCGGGAGCTCGACCGCGGACTGGTCGGCGCACTCTTCGACAACGAGGTCGCGGCGATCCGGATACCGGGGTTCCTCTCGCGGGAGGGTCTCGCCGCGGCCGTCGCCGGCATCGAGGAGAACGGCCTCGACCACTACCGCGACGTCGACCCGCCGATCGGCAAGATCGGGATCACGCAGTTCGAGCACCGGCACGGCACCGCGGCCAAGGCCGCCTACTTCGAGCAGGCCGCGAAGTCGAACCTGCGCAGGCAGGAGGTGTTCGCCCGCAGCGGCGACCCGGTGGAGCTGGTCTCCTCCGCGCTGGCCGCCGTCTGGCCGCGACCGGTGTCGGTCGCGGAGGAACCGGCGGTGGGCGGCTACTTCGCGGGCCTCGTGCGCATGATCCGCGAAGGCCTCGTCCACTGCGACTGGGCCCCCCACGACGCGCCCGGCTGGTCGATCGGCGAGATCGACGCCCAGATCACCTGGAACGTCTACCTCCAGCTGCCGCAGGACGGCGGTGCGACGTACGTCTACGACCGGCCGTGGGACGAGAGCGCCGAGGAGCACGCGATCCCGGACAGCTACGGCTACGACGACGGCCTCGTGGCCGACCGCGCGAGGGTGCGGATCGAGCCGGCCGCCGGTGACCTGACCTTCTTCAACAGCCGCAACTTCCACGCCATCGAACGCAGCAGCGGAAGCGACCGCATCAGCGTCAGCTCGTTCGTCGGCAGGCATCGGGACGGACGCCTCGTCCTGTGGTCGTGAGCCGGGAGCCGACCCTGCTCGCGCTGGAGGTCGGCAGCACCTACACCAAGCTCGTCGCCTTCACCGACGGGCCGGACGGCCTGCGGATCGCCGGCCGGGCCGCGGCACGCACCACGGTGGACGCGGGGGACGTCGGCATCGGCGTCGGCGAGGTGCTGGCGTCGGCGCGGGACTTCGGCATCACCGGCTGGGACGACGCCGTCCTGACCAGCAGCGCGGCCGGTGGCCTGCGCATCGCGGTGTGCGGGCTCACCCCGACGCTGAGTACCAAGGTGGGGACGGAGATCGCGCTGGGCGCCGGTGGCGTCGTGGTCGCCTCGACCTCCGGCCGGATCGACGCCGGAGACCTCGCGACGATCGCCCGCTCGCGTCCCGGGCTGGTGCTCGTGTGCGGTGGCACCGACCACGGAGAGGTGGAGACGGTGCTGGCCAACGCCGCCGCGCTCGCGGAGTCCGATGTGGACTCGGTGTTCGTCTTCGCGGGCAACGCGCGGGTCCGCGACGAGGTCGAGGCGCTGTTCGCCGGTGTCGGCAAGCACTGCGTGCTCGCCGACAACGTCTACCCGGAGAGCGACTGCTTCCGGTTCACCGAGGTCCGGGACCTGATCAGGGGGATCTACGAGCGCGACGTCGTGAAGGCGCCGGGGATCGACGCGGTGCGCGAGCGGCTGGGCAGCGGCTGCGTGCCTACGCCGCTCGCCGTGTCCCGCGCGGTCGAGGCGCTCGCCGAGCGGTTCGGCGGTCTGCTCGCGCTGGACGTCGGCGGTGCCACCACGGACGTCCACTCCTGGCACGCGGACCGGCAGGACGAGGGGGTCGTGCGGGCGACGTTCGAGCCGAGGCTCAAGCGCACGGTCGAAGGAGACCTCGGCGTCTTCCACAACCTGCCGAACCTGTTGGAACCGGGGGAGGAGCCGCACGGCGGCGATCCGATCCTCGACGCGGACCGGGTGCGGGGGTACGCGCTGCGGGCGGTGCGACGCGGCCTGGCCAGGCACTGCGGCCACGCCGTGCGGGTGCACGGGGCCGCCGGTGTGCGGCACGTCGTGCACGGGGCCGACCTGAGACAGGTGGACGCGGTGCTCGCCACCGGCGGCGCGCTCAGCCACGGCCTCGGCGATCCCGGTCCGCTGGAGGTCGCGATCACCGGGCTGCGCGCCACGCGCCTGGTGCCGGAGAACGTGCGGACCTGGCTCGTCGACCGGAAGTACGTCGTCTCCGCACTCGGCGCGCTGCTGCCGCGGCACCCGACGGCGGTGGGCCGCTTCGTGGAGAGGGGCATGGACATGGGGGACTGGTGCTGAAGGTGACGCAGGAACCGCTGCGCGCGGAGATCGAGCGCGCTGTGCAGGAGGTGACGTCGTTCGGCCTCACCGGGGTCGTGGGCTTCGCGGTCGCGCACGGCAACGGCAACGTGATCGCGATCATCGATCTGGCCGGCCGCGCGGACGATCCGCCGGACGTGCTGCGCGCGGCCACGACCGCGGTGTCCAAAGTGGTCGAGTCGGTGAGGGTGGACGGCGTCCTGTTCTTCTACCCCGACCACGAACGCGGTCTGCGGATGATCTTCTTCGACTGCGACGGAACGTGGGAAGCCATGTGCGGCAACGGTCTGAGGTGCGTGACGAGGTACGCGGCGGACCGGGGGCTGATCGACGGCAGCGGTGTGATCGTCACCGACGACGGCCCCAAGCCGGTGCGGGTGGACGGCACCGGGGCCGACGTCGTGCTGGGGCCCGCCCGCGAGGTGCGCCAGGTGCGGGAGGACTGGTGGTTCGCCTACACCGGGGTGCCGCACCTCGTCGTGTTCGTGGACCGCGACGAGCTGGACTCCGTCGACGTGGCGGTGGAAGGCGCGCGGCTGCGCCACGACCTCGACCTCAACACCGCGCTGGGACATCCGGACGGCGTGCACGTGGACTTCGTGGCGGTCGACGGCGCCGGTATCGCCGTGCGGACCTACGAGGTCGGCGTCGAGGACGAGACCGCGTGCTGCGGAACGGGTGTGGCGGCGGCCGGGTACCTCGCCTGGCGCAGCGGCAGGGTCGGCATGCCCACGATCGCGCGCACCAGGGGCGGGGACGTCCGGGTCGGTCTGCGGGACGGGCAGCTCAGCATCGCGGGCGAGGTCGGTTACCTCGTCGCACCGGTCGTGCGCGCCGGCGCAGGCGGGATCGGGGGTACGTCGTGACGGCGTCGACGACCAGGGCCGGACGGCTCGCGGACCTGCGCGCACTGGGACTCGAGAAGCTCAGGGACCGGTTCTGGGAGCTGGCCGGACTCGCCGTGGAACCGCTCGCCGAGTTCGCCCGTGCGCACACGACACCGTCGATCGAACGGTCGGTGCTGCTGCGCATGGGGCTGGACTCGGTGCAGGCGAAGGAGCTCGTCGACCTCGCCGTGCGGGAGGGATGGCTGGGCGACGGGGTGGGAGGCGTGCTGCGCAGGCACGCCGACGTGCACACGATGACCCTCGACCAGGCCCACGCCGCCCTGCTCGGGAGGACGGCGCCGCATGAGGCAACGAGAGCACGACCGGAACGACACCGGCCGCTCGCACCGTTGACCAGGGACGAACCCCTGCCCGTGGACGCGATCCTGGACGGGCTGCAGTCCTACCGCCCCCGCCGGCGCGGCTGGACCTGGCGCACGGGCAAGGGCGCCTCCGCGGACTTCTCGTACCGGCAGACCACCGCGCCGCTCGCCGCGGGCGCGACCCTGCAGGCCGCCGAGTACTTCGGCGGCGCCGACCCGCAGCCCGACTGCGTGATCACCGCGGAGATCGCGTCGGGGCGGTTCGAGGACGACCTGCGCCGGATGCGGATGGCGGCGTGGCACGGGGCCGACCACATCATGGTCATCCGGACGTTGGGCCAGAGCCACTTCGACGGTCTCCTCGAGGGCACGCCGGAGGGCATCGGCGGGGTGCCGATCACCCGCAAGCAGCTGCGGGCGACCAGGCGGGCGCTCGACCTGATCGAGGACGAGACGGGCCGCCGGATCAACCTGCACTCCTACGTCAGCGGCCTCGCGGGCAGCGAGATGGCCGTCGTGTTCGCGGAGGAGGGCGTCGGCGGCGCTCACCAGGACTGCCAGTACAACATCCTGTACCGCAACGTGAACCCGGTGCGGTCCGTCGTGGACGCCTTCGAGGCCAAGCGGGTGCTCGCGGACGCGCGGATCCTCCAGCTCGACGGTGCCCACAACGCGAACTCGACGTCGCTCAAGGCGTGGAACGTCCGGCCGGAGCTGCTGGTGCAGCACGCCCTCAACTGCGTGATGTCCCTGCTCGCCGGCATGGACCGCGACCTGGTCGCGCTGTCGACGGTGCCGCCGACGGCACCGCCCGCACCGAAGATCGCCATCGACCTCCCGTACGCGCTGGCGGTGCGCTTCCTGTTCGAGGGCTACCGGTTCCGGGCGCAGCAGAACACCCGCTACAGCACGACGAACGTGCACGAGGCCGTGGTGCTGCACGCCCTCGACACCCTGATCTCCCGACTCACCAGCGCCGACATCCAGAGCACGATCGCGCCCGACGAGGCGCGTTGCGTGCCGTGGCACCACTCGTCGGTGCAGGCCGTCAGCGCGACCAAGCAGGTGCTCGTCGGACTGGACGGGCTGACCGACCTCGTCCACGTCGACGAGGAGGGCGTGCGGCCGGAGCTGTGCGACCTGGTCGCCCGCGCGGTGCTGATGCTCGAGGACGTGCTCGCGGCCGGTGGGTACTACGAGGCGCTCGGGGCCGGGTTCTTCGTCGACACGGGCCTGTACCCGGAGCGCGCCGGCGACGGCATCCGGCGGGAGCGGTCCGGTGGCGTCGGTGCCGGCACGGTGGTCCCGCGGGCGGCCGGGTACTCGGCGCCGGTGTGCAGCCACTTCGGCGAGCGCGCCGACGAGGGCTGCCGCGGCTGCACCCTGTGCGACGACGCGCTGGTGCGGTTCGTCGACGAGCTCGACCCGACCGACCGCGTGGACCTGCGCCGCGCCGAGGCCGTCGCGGCGGGGATCGAGGTCGTGCGGCCGGAGGCCGAGCACCGCGGCGACGGCGTCGTGACGCTGAGCATGTTCCTGCCGCTGCCCGAGTGGCAGGGCGACGCCGCCGCGCTGATGTTCGCCGAGCGGATGAACCTGCGCGACGCGCGGATCGTCGACAAGGTCGTGCTGCACCCGGCGGAAGGCGTGCAGTACGAGATCGCGGGCACCGTCATGGCCGGCGTGCGCAGGGCCGAGCTGCCCGTGGTGCCGCCGGGCTCGCGAGAGGTCGATCCCGAGGCGGTCAGGGCGGCGCTGAGCGGCAGGGACCTCCGGGTGGTCGGCGCGACGCTCGGCAACGACGAGCACTCCGTCGGCCTGCAGGAGGTCACCAACATCAAGCACCGCGGCCTGGAGTGGTTCGGCGTGGAGTGCGTCAACATCGGCGCCTCCGTGCTCGTGGAACGGCTGCTCGACGAGGCGGTCGAGCAGGGCGCGTGCGCGGTGCTCGCGAGCCTCGTCGTGTCCCACCGCGACATCCACCAGGTGATGATGCGCAAGCTCCACGACACCGCCGTCGAACGTGGTGTCCGCGACCGGTTCCTGCTGGTCGCGGGTGGTCCGCTGGTGACGGCCGAGCTGGCGGCGGAGTGCGGTCTCGACGGCGGGTTCGGCCGGGGCACCAAAGGGGTCGACGTCGCGAGGTTCCTGCTCGACGCGCTCGGCCGACGTGAGTCACGACCTGCTGGAGGGCGAGCATGACCGCGGATCCTGATCAGCGCCGCGCTGCCAGTGCCGGCGCCGCGCGTGTCGTCGCGGCCAGGGTGCGCGCCACCACCACCGCGGCACGTGAGGCGATCGCCTCCTGGCAGGCGGACGGCGGCGCCGTGGAACCGGTGCCCGCGCTGTCCCGGCTCTTCGGCGGACGTCCGGGGCCCCGCACCGGGACGGAGATCGTCCCCGTGCGGCTCGACGACCACACGAGCGCCGCGCTCACCGAGCTCGCCGCTGGCGCGCCGGTGAGGCTGCTGGCGGTGCTGGCGAGCGCGGCCGGTCTCGTCGTGGCGCGCTGCGCCAATCGGGACGACCTGCTCGTCCACACGCCGTCGGTCGGCGGCACGGGCGCCCCGCTCGCACCGCTGTCCGTACCCGGTGCCGACGGGGAGCTCGTGACGAGCCTGGTCGACCGGATGACCGCGACGGCGTCGAAGGCGCTGGGCGTCGCGAGAGCGCTGCCAGCGGAGACCGCGGAGCGGGTGTTCGGCGGTCACGAACCCGTTGTGGCCGTGTGCGTCCGCCCGTGGCAGGAGATGCCGGACGACGTCGAGCTCGTCTGCGTCGCGGAGCCCGGTGGCACCGGGATCGGCCTGACGCTGCGGTTCGACACGGCGCGCGTCGGCGACGAGCTCATCCGGCGGGTGGCCGGCTGGCTCGCGACCGTCCTCGGACAGCTGGTGGTGCCCGGCACGGTGGTGCGGGACGTCGAGCTGATGAGCGCGGACGAGCGCGAGACCGTCCTCTTCGGACTGTGCAACGCCGGGCTGCCGGAGCTGCGGGCCCAGCCGCTGCACCACCGGGTCCGCGAGATCGCCCTGTCCCGGCCGGACGACCTGGCGCTGGTCCACGGCGACCGCGCGCTCACCTACGCCGAGCTGCACCGCGCCGCCCTGGTGTTCGCCGACCGGATCGCCGGTGCCGGGGTCGTCGCCGGCGACCGCGTGGGACTGCTGCTGCACCGCGGCGACCTGCCCGTGGTCGCCGTCCTCGGTTGCTTCGCGCTGGGCGCGGTGTACGTGCCGATCGACACCCGGCACCCGGTGGAACGGATCCGCTCCATGCTCGGCGACTGCGGCGCGCGGCTCCTGGTCACCGAGACCTCGTTGCGGCACAAGACCGGCGTGGGTCACACCGGCCGGGTGCTCGTGGTCGACTCGGTGGACGAGCTGACCGGTGAGGCGCCGGAACGGCTCGGTCCCGGCCGGGACGCGCCCGCGTACGCCATCTACACCTCCGGCACGTCCGGCACACCCAAGGCGGTGCTGATCAGCCACGGTGCGTTCGCGTCCACGATGGAGGCCTACGCCGGCTGCTACCGGCTCACCGGGGTGCCCGTGTGCCTGCAGCTGGGGTCGTTCGCCTTCGACGTGTTCAACGGCGACCTGGGCCGGTCGCTCTACGCGGGCGGCACGCTCGTGGTGTGCCCGGACGAGGTCCGCGCCGAGATCGACGGCATCGCCGACCTGATCACCCGGCACCGCGTCACCGTCCTGGAGAGCACCCCCGTGCTGGTGAACCCGCTCGCCGAAGCGCTGTCGCGGCGGCCGGAGGCGCTGGAGCACCTGGAGGTCGTCGTGTCGAGCGCGGACGCCTGGGTCGTCCGCGACTACGACGTGG
Source organism: Lentzea sp. NPDC059081 (assembly GCF_042738015.1). Classification (NCBI taxonomy): domain Bacteria; kingdom Bacillati; phylum Actinomycetota; class Actinomycetes; order Pseudonocardiales; family Pseudonocardiaceae; genus Lentzea; species Lentzea sp. NPDC059081. The sequence goes on along the minus strand of NZ_JBHYGW010000001.1, from coordinate 942,586 downwards.
TCCGCAAGCTGATCGGCGACCACGTGCGGGTGCTCAACGTCTACGGCTGCACCGAGGCCTCGATCGACCAGACCTGTTTCGCACCGGAGGCGTTCGACGAGCGCGACCGGCCGAACTACGTGCCGATCGGCAGGCCGATGGCGCACTCGACCGCCTACGTCGTGGACGAACGGCTGCGTCTGCTGCCACCGGGAGCGCCGGGCGAGCTGTGCGTGGGTGGGCACGGGGTGGGCGAGGGCTACCTCGGCCGTGACGACCTGACCGCGCGGAAGTTCGTCGCCGACCCGTTCACCCGCACCGGCAGGATGTACCGCACCGGTGACCTGGTGAGGTTCCTGCCCAGCGGGGACCTCGAGTTCCTCGGGAGGATCGACCAGCAGGTCAAGATCCGCGGGTTCCGCGTCGAGCTCGGCGAGGTGGAGAGCGTGCTGCGGGCGCACCCCGCGGTGCGCGACGTCGTGGCGGTGGCGCTCGACGACGGGGCGGGGTCGCACCGGCTGGTCGCGTACCTCGTCACCGACGGGGACCTGCCCGACGTCGCCGGACTCCACGCGTTCTGCGGCGGGTTCCTGCCGGGGTACATGGTGCCGTCGGCGTTCGTCGGCCTGGCGGAGCTGCCGTTGTCGCGCAACGGGAAGGTCGACCGCGCGGCACTGCCGGCCCCCGGCGCGGCGCGGCCGGAGACCGGTGCCCCGCTCGTCGCACCGCGCACCGGTCTCGAACGGACGGTCGCCGGGGTGTGGGCCGACCTGCTGGGCCTGGACGAGGTCGGCGTGTTCGACGACTTCTTCCTCCTCGGCGGCCACTCGCTGATCGCGACCCGCGTGGTGGCCGCGCTGGAGGAGCTGTGCGGTGTGCGGGTGCCGGTGCGGACGCTGTTCGACTCGCCGACGGTCGCCGCCCTCGCCGAAGCGATGTCGGCGCTCTCACCCTCCCTCGGCGTGCCGGCTCCCCGTGCCGACCCGATGCCGGAGGGAGGGCTCGTCCCGGCGTCGGCGACCCAGACCCGGTTGTGGTTCGGCGAGCAGTGGCGACCCGGCACCGCCGTCAACACCATGCCGCTGGTGCTGCGGCTGCGCGGTGCTCTCGACGTCGCGGCGGTGAGGTTCGCGGTCGACGCGCTGGTCGTGCGGCACGAGTCGCTGCGCACGGTCTTCCGTTCCGCAGACGGCGTCCCGCTTCAGCTGATCCTCGACCCGTTCGAGGTGGCGGTCGACGTGGTGGACGAGACCGGCAGGGCCGGTGTGCCCGCCGGTGAGCTCGCGGCGGTGCGGGCCGTGCTCGACGAGCCGTTCGACCTGGAGCAGGGGCCGCTCCTGCGCGCCCGCCTGGTCAGGACGGGCGACAACGAGCACGTGCTCGCGATGGCCGTGCACCACCTCGTCGCCGACGGCTGGTCCATCGGGATCCTGCTCGCCGAACTGGAGGAGCACTACACCGCCGCGTGCTCCGGCCGCGCGGACCCGCCCGCGCCGCTGGAATGGCAGTACCGGCACCACGCGCGGTGGCAGGGCGAGGCGCTCACCGAGGAGGTCGTCGCCGAGCAGGCCGGCTTCTGGCGCCGGCACCTGGACGGTGTGCGGGACCTCGTGCTGCCCACCGACCGGCCGAGGCCGGCGGAGGCCACCGGTACGGGTGCCGCGGTCCGGCTCGACCTGCCGGAAGGCCTGGTGGCCAGGGCTTCGGCGTTCGCGCGGGAGCAGGGGACGACGCTGTTCACGGTGCTCTTGGCGGCCTACGAGGTGTTGCTGCACCGCTACTCCCAGCAGGACCTGTTCGCGGTCGGCACCGTGACGGCGGGACGGTCGCGCGCCGAGTTCGCGGACGTCGTCGGGTTCTTCGTCAACACGGTGCCCGTGCGGGCGGACCTGAGCGGCTCGCCGACGTTCCGGCGGCACGTCGCTGGTGTCCGGAGCACGGTGCTGGACGCCTTCGCGCACCAGGACGTGCCGTTCGACCGGGTCGTCGCGGAGCTCTCCCCGCCGCGCAACCCCGGTGTCCCGCCGATCTTCCAGGCCTGCCTGTCCCTGGAGAACGAGGAGAACACCCGCACGCGGTTCGGCGACCTCGCCGTGAGCGAGGAACCCGTCGGGCTCGCCGGCAGCCGGTTCGACCTCCTGCTGGAGCTGGCCGCGCGGGGCGGCGGCCTGAGCGGTGCCCTGACCTACGCCACCGACCTGTTCGACCGCGCCACCGCGGAGCGGATGGCCCGCGGGTTCGAGACCGTGCTCGCCGCCGCGCTCGAGCACCCCGACAGCCGCGTGGCCGACCTGGACGTCGTCGGCCCCGCCGATCTGGCGGTGCTCGTCGCCGCCGAGACCGGAGCTCACCGGGACCACCGGCCGGAGCTGCTGCACGAGGCGATCTGGCGGCAGGCGCCGGACGCGGTCGCACTCGTCGAGAACGGTGTCACGACGTCCTTCCGGGAGCTGATCGAGGCGGCGGACGGGCTGGCCGCCCGGCTGGTGGCCGAGGGCGTCGGACCGGAGGACGTCGTGGCGGTCCACCTGCCGCGCTCGGCGGACCTGGTGATCGCGATGCTCGCCGTGCTGCGGGCAGGAGGCGCGTACCTGCCGGTCGAACCCGAGCTGCCGGCCGGCCGGGTCGCGTTCATGCTGCGGGACTCCGCGGCGCGGGTGGTGCTCACCGGCACACCGGCCGCCGGGTACGACATACCGGCGGTGGACGTCCGCGATCGGCTGCCGGCGGTGGCCGTGCCCGCGGCGGACTCCGCCGGCGCCGCGTACGTGCTGTACACCTCCGGCTCCACCGGCAGGCCGAAGGCCGTCGTGGTCACCCACGCCGCGATCGACAACAGGCTGCGGTGGATGCAGGCCGAGTACGGCCTGGACGCTACGGACCGCGTGCTGCTGAAGACCCCCGCCGGGTTCGACGTCTCGGTGTGGGAGGTCTTCTGGCCGTTGCGCGAGGGCGTGCCGCTGGTGATCAGTGAGCCCGGCGGGCACCGAGACCCCGTGTACCTGGCCGGTCTCATCGCCGCCGAACGGGTGACGACCGTCCACTTCGTACCGTCCATGTTGGACGTTTTCGTGAACTCTCCCGGTTCGTCGGCGTGCGTTCCGATGCTGCGCAGGGTGATCTGCAGCGGAGAGGCGCTGCCGCCGGACCTCGTGGCCACGTTCGGCGCCCGGTTCGGCGTCGAGCTGCACAACCTCTACGGCCCCACCGAGGCCGCCGTCGACGTGACGCACTGGAGGTGCCGGGTGGACCCGGCGGGCCGGGTGCCCATCGGGTCGCCGGTGTGGAACACGAGCGTGCGGGTGCTGGACCGGAACCTGCGGCGGGTGCCCGTGGGGGTGCCGGGAGAGCTGCACCTCGTGGGCGTGCAGCTGGCGCGCGGTTACCTCGGCCGCGGCGGGCTCACCGCGGACCGGTTCGTGCCGGACCCGTTCGGCGCGCCGGGATCCCGCATGTACCGCACCGGTGACGTCGTCCGGTGGGGAGCCGGTGGCGGTCTCGACTACCTGGGGCGCACGGACCACCAGACGAAGATCCGCGGTCAGCGCGTCGAGCTCGGCGAGGTCGAGCACGCGCTCCGCGCGCATCCCGCGATCTCCGGCGCCACCGTGGTCGCGGGCACGGACCAGCGTGGTGACCAGAGGCTGGTGGCCTACGTGGTGGCCGGCGAGCTGGACGTGGTGGAGGTCAAACGGGCACTCGGCACCACACTGCCCGCCTACATGGTTCCCGCGGTCTTCGTGACCATGGACGAACTGCCCCTGTCGCGCAACGGGAAGGTCGACCGGGCCGCGCTGCCGGACCCGGACGCGGGACCGGTGCGCACCGAGGAGGGCTTCGCCGGGCCGCGCTCCGAGCTGGAGCGCCGCGTCGCCGGGGTGTGGCGGGACGTGCTCGGCGTCGCCGAGGTGGGTGTGTTCGACGACTTCTTCTCGCTGGGTGGCCATTCGCTGGTCGCGACGCGCGTCGTCGCACGGCTGGAGGACCTGCTCGGCGTCCGGGTCGGGGTGCGGACGCTCTTCGAGGCACCGACCGTCGCGGCGCTCGCGGAGGAGCTCGCGGCACTCGAACCCGTCGCCGTGCCACCACGTCCGGCGCCCCGGCGCTTCGACCGTTCGCAGTTCCTGGTGGAGGAGTGATGGTGGTGGACATGTCCGGTCGGGTGATCCGGTCGGAGCGCGCGTCGTTCGGGCAGGAGCAGCTGTGGCTGGCCGAGCAGGTGTCTCCCGGTACGGCGGGGTTCCACACCGTGCGCATGTGGGAGCTGCGCGGTGAGCTGGACGTCGGGGCGCTGCAGTCGGCGGTGGACCTGCTGGTGCGCAGGCACGAGCCGTTGCGCACGACGTTGCACCTGGACGGGTCCGGTCTGCGGCAACGGGTCGAGCGGCCGCGTCCCGTGCCGATCGAGCGGTTCGAGCTGGCGCGGGTCGCGGAACCGGACCTCGACCAGGTGCGCGCGCTGCTGAAGCGGCCGTTCGACCTCGCGGAGGACCTGGCGTTCCGCGCGCTGCTCGGCCGGGTGGGGCCCGGCCACCACGTGTTCGTGATGAACGTCCACCACTCGGCGTGCGACTCCTGGTCGTTCCTGATCATCAGGGAGGAGCTGGCACTCGCGTACGCGGCCTACAGCGACGGCCGCGAACCGGACCTGCCGGAGCCCGGCACGCCGTACGCGGACTTCTCCCGGCGTGAACGGGCGTGGTGGGACGCGGGCGGACAGCGCATGAGCCGCCGGTGGCTGCGGTCGCTGGAGGAGATCCCCTCGCTGCACACCCCGCTGCCCGGAGCCGGACGCCGCGACCTGATGGGACCGGTCGGCGCGCTGCACCAGGAGGTCCGGTCGGACGCACTGCGGGGACTGCTGGCGAAGGCGGCGGCGGCCGGCGCCACCCCGAACATGGCGGTGGTCGCTCTGTTCGTGCTGCTGCTGAGCAGGTGGACGGGCCGGGACCGGGTGTTCTTCTCGACGCCCGTCGGCACGCGCCTCGAACCCGACGTCGAGCGCTCGGTCGGGTTCTTCGTGAACAGCCTGCCGATCGTCGTGGACGTCGGCGGGTGCCGGGACTTCGACGAGCTGCTCGGCAGGGTCCGGCCCGCCGTGCTGAACGCGATCATGCACGCGCAGGTGCCGCCGGGGGAGGTGCGGGCCGCGATGTCGGGTGGCGTGAGCAGCTCCGACTTCGACCCCATGCACGCGGTGACCCTCGCCGTGGAGACGTGGGCACCGGCCACGTTCGCGCTGGGACGGCTGGAGGCGACCGACCGGTTCATCCACCCCGGCGTCACGACGTTCGGGCTCTCGGTGCGGGTCGAGGTCGGAGACGAGGGCGCGCGCGTCTTCGTCGAGTACGACACCGAGGCGATCCCTTCGGAGGTCGCGTCCCGCTTCGCCGCCCACTTCGACGAGCTGATCACCGCGGCGGGCACGCGGGGGCTGCTCGCGGACCTGCCCGCGATCCCGGAGGGCGACCGCGAGCGGCTGGCCCGCTGGACCACCGGCCCGCGACCCCGCGGGGGCACCGGTCTGCCGGCGCGGGTGGCCGAGCACGTGGCCGCGCGACCGGACGCCGTCGCCGTCGACGACGGCACGCGCGAGCTCTCCTACCGCGACCTGTGGGCCGCCGCCGGTGCGCTGGCCGCCGACCTGCGAGCGCGCGGCATCGGGCAGGAGGACCTGGTTGCGATCAGCATGCCGCGATCGGCACATCTCCTGGTGGCGGTACTGGGAGTCCTCCGCGCGGGAGCCGCGTTCGCGCCGATCGACCCGCGGGACCCCGAGGGCCGGCGGCAGGGCGTCCTGCGGCGGTGCCGGGCGCTGGTCGTCGAAGACGCGGCGGACGCCGGAGGCTGGGACGGCACGACGGTCGTGGTCGGCGACGCCGTGCAGGACACCGGCCTCGCCACGGTCGCCGACGTCGTGCCCTCGGCGGACGCGCTGGCCTACGTCATCCACACCTCCGGATCGACCGGGCGGCCGAAGGGCGTGATGATCACCCACGGCGGCCTGGCGAACTACCTGGACTGGGCCGTGTCCGAGTACGGCCTCGAGCCGGGCACGACGGTCCCGCTGCACACCTCCGTCGCGTTCGACCTGGCGATCACCAGCCTGCTCGGCCCGCTGCACGCGGGAGCGCGGGTGCACGTGCTGCCCGAGTCGGCCGGGCCCCTCGCCGCCGCCCCGCACCTCGGCGACGGCTACCGGATGGTGAAGACCACGCCGAGTCACCTGCGGGCACTGCTGGACCACGCGGGCGACGCCGAACTTCCCGGCGTCGTGGTGCTCGGCGGTGAGAACCTGCCCGCCGGACAGGTGCGCGGGCTGGTCTCGCGCTCACCGCGACCACGGGTCGTCAACGAGTACGGGCCCACCGAGACCGTGGTCGGCTCCACCGCGTTCATCGCCGACGCACCGGGGATCGGGGACGTGGTCCCGATCGGCGTACCGATCGCGAACACCACCGCACACGTCGTCGACTCCGACCTCCGCCCGTTGCCGGTGGGCGTGCGGGGAGAGCTGGTGATCGGCGGGGCCGGCGTCGCCCGCGGCTACCTCGGTGCTCCCGGGCTCACCGCGGACCGGTTCGTGCCGGACCCGTCCGGGCACGGAGAGCGCTGGTACCGCACGGGAGACCTGGCGTTCTGGCGGGCCGACGGGGTCCTGGAGCTGGTGGGCAGGCTGGACGACCAGCTCAAGCTGCTCGGCTACCGGGTGGAGCCGGGCGAGGTCGAGGGCGTCCTCGCGAACGCGCCGGGCGTGCGCCAAGCCGCCGTCGTCGTCGACCGGCGAGGGCAGGACCCGCGGCTCGTCGGGTTCCTGCACGCGGCCGGGGCCGTGGACGACGCGTTCCTGGCCGGGGTCGAGGCACACCTGCGGTACGAGCTCCCGGCGCACATGGTGCCCGACGAGCTGGTACCGGTCGACGAGATGCCGGTCGACGGCAACGGCAAGACCGACAGGTCCGCTCTGCGCCTGCCGGAGGTGCCGGTGCCCGTCGCGCCGCCCCCGCGGGACAGGCCTCCCGGCTACTGGCACGACCTGGTGCACGCGGCTTGGGCGCAGACGCTGGCCGTGGCCGAGGTCTCGCCGGACGTGAGCTTCTTCGAGGCAGGGGGGACGTCGTTGCTGCTGATCAAGCTGAACGCCGCGCTGACCGTGCGCGGCGTCACCGGGTTGTCGGTGACCGACCTGTTCCGCTTTCCCACCATCGACGCCCTCGCCGTCCACCTGGCCGACGGGTCCGCCGCGGCGGACCCCGGAACCGTCACGGACACCGGAGCCGGGACGGACGCCGCCGGAGAACGCGCGGTGGCACGGCGGGAACGCCTCCGGCGAGCGAGGAGCCGACGTGACGACCGATGACACCGCGACGGGCGGGGCGAGCCCGTTCGACGACCTGCCGGACGACTGCGTCCTCGTTCCCGCGGGCAGCGCGCAACGCGGGCTGTGGCTCACCCAGGCGCTCGATCCGGCGAGCCCCGCCTACCTCATCACGCACGCGTTCGAGCTGCGGGGCGAGCTGGACGTGGCCGCGCTGGCCGAGGCGCTCGACGGCCTGGTCGCGCGGCACGAGGCGCTGAGGACCGGGTTCCTCGGCCACGGGGAGGAGATCCACCAGGTCATCCACGACGTGGTCCCGCCGGTGCTGCGGGTCGAGAACGCCGCGGACGAGGAGACCGCCCTGGCCGCGATCGACCGGGAGAGCGGTACGCCGTTCGACCTCACGCGCCCGGCCCTGCTGCGGGTGCTCGTGCTCCGGCTCGGCGCCGGGCGGCACATGCTCAGCGTCGCACTGCACCACATCGTCGTGGAGGGCGTGTCGGTCGAGCTGTTGTGGACCGAGCTCGAGGTCCTCTACCGCGCCGCGTGCGTCGGCGCGCCCGCTCTGTTGCCGGAACTCCCGTTGCAGTACGCGGACTACGCGGCGTGGGAGCACGAGTGGATCGCGGGAACCGACTACGCCGGGCAGCTGGGGTTCTGGCGCGAGGAGCTCGCCGGTGCTCCGGCCGCGATCGACCTGCCGGCCCCGGCGGCGGGCGATCGGCCCTCGTGGCAGGGCGGAACGCACGCGGTGGAGCTGACGGAGGCCGAGACGGCGTCCGTGCTGGCCTTCGCCCGCGACCACCAGGCCACGCCGTTCATGGTGCTGCTGATGGTGTTCGGCGGGGTGTTGCACCGGTGGAGCGGCCAGCCGGACGTGGTCGTCGGCACGCCGGTGACGTTGCGGGACCGGCCCGGCCTGGAGCACGTCGTCGGGGTGCTGATCAACTCGTTGCCGCTGCGGCTGCGCTGGCAGGACAACCCGACCGGCGCGACCGCGCTGGACAGGGTGCGGGAGACGACGGGCAACGCGCTGGCGCGCAAAAGGGTTCCGTTCGACCACCTGGTCGCGGCACTCCCCGGACTCCGCGCACCGGGCAGGGACCCGGTGATGCAGGTGATGTTCGCCTACGGAGCCGAGGACGGCGGCGCGGTCGCGGTGAACGGCCTGCGGCTGCGCGGACTCGCGGTGTCGCGGCTCGACCTGCGTGCCGGCACCGCGAAGTTCGACCTCTCGCTGGACTGCGTGCTCACCGGCGGCCGCCTGCGGTGCGTGCTCGAGTGGAGCGACCAGCGGTTCGACCGCGAGTTCGCCGAGATCTTCGCCGAGCACCTCGTCGTCGCGTTGCGGCACGTCGTGGCGCACGACGGCGACCGGGTCGGGGACTGGCCGCTGCCCTGCGAGGACGAGGAGCAGGAGAGCGACTGGCCGGCCGGGTTCCTGCACGAGGAGCTGACGAGCTGGACCGTGCTCGCGACGGAGGGGAACAGGTGATGGACCACGACTTCGGCTCCGACGAGGGCCCGCCGGCGGTCGCGATCGTCGGCGCGTCGTGCCGCTTCGCGGACGTGGACGGCGTCGAGGCGTTCTGGGACGCGCTCAGGGCGGGCAGGGAGCTCGTCTCGTTCTTCTGCGAGGAGGAGGCGAGGCGCGCGGGAGCGGACGAGGCCTGGCTGGCGGACCCGCGGTGGGTGCCGGCAGGCGGCACCCTGCGGGGCGCGGACCTGTTCGACGCCGAGTTCTTCGGGATCTCCTCGGAGGACGCGCGGAGCATCGACCCGCAGCACCGGGTGTTCCTGGAGTCGTGCTGGCAGGCCCTGGAGCACGCGGGGCACGATCCCGCCCGGTTCGCCGGTGACATCGGCGTGTTCGGCGGCGCGAGCGCGAACACGTACCTGCCGCTGCTGCGCGAAGCCGGGATCGAGCCGTCGACGCCCTACGGCAACGACGGCGACTACCTCACCAGCAGGGTCGCCTACCACCTCGGGCTGACGGGCCCGTCCGTGACGGTGCAGGCCGGCTGCTCGACGTCGCTGCTCGCCGTCCACCTCGCCGCGCAGAGCCTGCTGAACTTCGAGTGCGACATGGCTCTCGCAGGTGCCGTCTGCGTTTCCGCACAACGGGGGAAGGGCTACCTTCACACGCAGGACGGCCGGCTTTCGCCCGACGGGCACACCCGTCCGTTCGACCGAGACGCGGCGGGCAGCGCGCCCTCGGACGGCGTCGCGGTCGTGGTGCTGCGCAGGCTGGAGGACGTCGTGGGCACCGACCGCGTCCTCGCGGTGGTCCGCGGTTCGGCCGTGCGCAACGACGGCAGGCGCAAGATGGGCTTCAGCACACCCAGTGGGGCCGGTCTGGTGGCGGTGATGCGCGCCGCGTACGAGGCCGCGGAACTCGATCCGTCCACTGTGGACCGAGTGGAGGCGCACGCGATCGGCACGCCGCTCGGTGACGCGATCGAGTTCGACGCCACCGCGGAGGTGTTCGGCCCCGGCAGGAGGACGCTCGGCGCGGTGAAGGCGGCGGTGGGGCACACCGACGCGGTGTCCGGACTGGCCGCACTGCTGGCGGCGGTGCTGCAGATCAGGCACCGCACGCTGCTGCCGGTGCTGCACTTCACCGAGCCGTCCGGCGCGGTGACCCCCGACCTCGCGGGACTGGACGTGCTGCGCGACCCGGCCGCCTGGCCGTCTCCCGGACACCCCCGCCGGGCCGGGATCACCTCGGCGACCACGGGCGGCACCAACGTCCACGTCGTCGTGGAGGAGGCACCGCCGGAGCCGGTCGCCGTGGCGGGAGGACCGCACCTCGTGCCGTTGTCGGCCAAGTCCGAACAGGCACTGCGGGACTCCGCGCTCGTCCTGGCCGAGCACCTCCGGTCGAACCCCGGTCAGTCCCTCGCGAGCGTCGCCTGGACGTTGCAGACGGGACGCGGGGAGTTCGCGCACCGCAAGGCGTACGTGGCCGCCGACGTCGGCGAGCTGATCACCGCGCTGGAGCAGGACATCGCGCCGTCCGTCCATTCGGGACCCGAGGTGCTCGTCGCCGCGGCGCGGGCCTGGTGCGCCGGGGAGTCCGTGCGCTGGGAATCGTTGCACGACGGCCGGAAGCCGCTCCTGACCCCGTTGCCCGGCCATCCGCTGCGACGCGTGCGGCACTGGGCCGGGGTGAGTGAGGACGGCGGCCCGCGTGGCAGGCCTGCCGACCTGGGCAGGGTCGTGCCGCCCGCGACGACGCTGGAACGGGCGCTGGCGGACGTGTTCGCCGAGGTGCTGGGCGTCGAGGAGGTCGGGGTGACGGACGGCTTCTTCGCCCTGGGAGGCGACTCCCTGACCGCCCTGCGCGTCTCCGCCCGGATCCGGGCGGAGATCGGAAGCGCCGTCGAGGTCGCTGTCGTGCTCACCCATCCGACCGTGCGCGACCTGGCCGCGGCGGTGGACGCCACCGCCGCGGGCGGGGCCGGACCGGCGCCGGGCAGAGCGGTCCGCAGGCCGGTCCGCGAGCTGAGGCAGAGCGGAGGCACGCGATGACCGCCCGGCCGTTGCACGTCCTGGTGGCGGAGGTGGCCGCACGGCAACCCGGCGCCCCTGCCGTGTCCGACGGACGGCAGGCGCTCACCTACGGGCAGCTGGACGTCCGCGCGGAAGGCCTGGCCAAGGCGATCTCGGCGGCCGGGATCTCCCGCGGGGCCGTGGTCGGTGTGCTGCTGCACCGCGGCGTCGACCACATCGCCGCGATGCTGGCGGTGACCAAGGCCGGCGGGTGCTACCTGCCGCTGCACCCCGGGCTGCCGCGGGAGCGGGTGCGTGCGCTCGCCGCCGACTCGGGCTGCGAGTGCGTCGTCGGCGTGCGGGATCCCGGCGTGGGCACGGCCTTCGTGCCCATCGACCGCGTCGGGCCCGCCGATGAAGTGCTGCCGGTGGTCGACGCCGCCGAGAACGCCTATGTCATCTACACCTCCGGCTCCACCGGGCGGCCCAAGGGGGTCGTCGTCCCGCACGCCTCGGTCGTCGCCCTGGTCGCGGATCCGGGGCTGTACCCGCTGGGACCGGGTGACAGGGCGGCACAGGTCGTCACCGCGAGCTTCGACGCCGCGGTCCTGGAGATCTGGTGCGCGCTGCTCGGCGGAGCCGCGCTGGTGGTCTTCGACGACGACGTCAGGTCCTCGCCCGACCGGTTGCTCGCCGCGTTCGCGGCCGAGCGGATCACCGCCTCGATGCTGCCCACGCCGTTGTTCAACGAGCTCGCCGCGCGGCCGGTGCCGCCCGGTCTGCGTCTGCGCAGGATCGCCTTCGGCGGCGACGCGGCGAGTCCGCGGGCGGTCGCGGCGGCGTTCGAGAGCGGGCTGGCCGACGTGGTCGTCAACGTCTACGGGCCCACGGAGTGCACCGTCGTGACCACCTACCTCGCCATGGAACGGATGCCGTCCGCCGTGACGCTCGGCTCGCCCCGCGACGGCTGCGTGGTGCGCGTGCTCGACCGGCACGGCGAGGTGGTGCCGATCGGCGTGCGCGGGGAGATCCACGTCAGCGGTACCAGCCTGGCCGCGGGATACCTCGGACAGCCCGGGCTGACGGCGGACCGGTTCGTGCCGGACCCCGCGGGGCCCGCGGGGTCGCGCGCCTACCGCACCGGCGACATCGCCTGGTGGCGTCCGGACGGCACGCTGGAGTTCGCCGGCAGGACCGACGACCAGGTGAAGATCAACGGCCACCGCGTCGAGCTGGAGGAGGTCAGGGCCGCCGTCGAACGCCACCCCGACGTCGAGCAGGCCGAGGTCGTCGTCCAGCGGGACGGCGAGACGCGCCGGTTGATCGCGCACGTGGTGACCAGGACCGCGGTCGAAGAGAGCGACCTGCGGGAGTTCGTCGCGGCCGTCCTGCCGCACTACCTCACGCCGTCGGGGTTCGTGCGGCTCGGCCGGATGCCGGTCAACGCCAACGGGAAGGTCGACCGCCGCGCTCTGCCGCACTGGCGTCCGGCGACGACCGGGTCCGCCGGGGACGCCGATCCCGCCACCGCGCGGCTCGCCGCGATCTGGTCGGAGGTGCTCGGCCTGCCGCGGGTCGGTGCCCTGGACAACTTCTTCGCGCTCGGGGGTGACTCGATGATGGCGATGGCGGTCGCCAGGCGGGCCGCGGACGCGGGACTGCGGATCGACGCCGGGCAGGTGCTGAAGTCCCGCACCCTGGCCGACCTCGCGGCCGGGGTGCGCGACGCCGTGCGGGAGGAGCTGGTGCCAGAGGAGCAGGGAGAGGCGCCGCTGATCCCCGTTCAGCAGTGGGCGCTGGAACGCGGGCTGGAGTTCGTCGCGCACGAGCTGTTCATCGCGACCGAACCGCTGGACCTCGTGCTGCTGGAGAAGGCGCTCGCGGCGGTCGTGGAACGCCACCAGGCGCTGCGGGTCAGGTTCACCCACGGCCGGGACGGGTGGCGGCAGGTGCCGGGGCCACCGGCGGGCGGGATCGTGCTCGGACCCCGGCCCCGCGCGTTCGACGTCGAGCACGGCCCGCTGTGGCGGCTGGAGGTGTCGCCGGACCGGCGGCGCGTGCTGTACGAGTCGATCCACCTGGTGACCGACGCGGTGTCGTTGGCGGTCTTCATGGGTGATCTCGAAGAGGCCTACCGGGCGGTGCAGCGGGGCGGCACACCCCGGTTCGCCCCCGCGCCCTCCTCGCTCGCCTGGGCGCGGGCGCTGTCCGGACTGGCTCGGTCCGGCGTGCTGCGCGCGCAGCTGCCGTGGTGGACCGATGTGCTGGCATCGGCCACGACGACGCTGCCGCGTGACTTCGACGTGGAACCGTCCGGCGAGCCGGAGGGGTGGTCGCCGAGGGAGATCTCTCTCGGCGACCTGACCCCGGCGCTGGTCCAGCCGGTCCTGCTCGGCGCGCTCGCCGTCGCCTTCCGCGAGTGGAGCGGCGAGAGCCGCACGCTGATCGACCTGCAGCACCACGGCCGGGTCGCACGGCCGGACCTGCCGTCCTCACTGGACGGCATCGGGTGGTACGTGATCCTCGCCCCCGTCGTGGTGCACGGCTGCGACCTCACCGAGCTGGCCGATCCCGGCCGCGCGGCGCGGCTGGTCGACGAGGTCTCGCTGCACCTCGCCTCCCGGCCGGACGAAGGTCTCGGGTACGGCGTTCTCCGGTACCTCGACCCGGACCCCGCGGTGCGCGAGGCGCTGAGCCGCGACGCCGGGATCCGGTTGAACTACCGCGGCAAGCGGTCGGCGCTGAGCCGGGAGGGGCTCTTCCGGACCGCGCCGTACGAGGCGGACGTCCAGGACGAGCTGTTGCGCAGCCATGACCTCAAGATCGTGGCGGAGCTGGGGGACTCGACCCTGGCGATCGGCGTCTCCTACTCGCGCTCGCAGTACCGGGACACCTCGGTGGAGGTGCTGACGAAGGCGTTCGAGGAGGCGTTCGCGGTGCTGGCGCACGCGGCGACCCTGGCCTCCGCCCAGGAGCGGGGGACTCGATGAGCATGGACCTCAAGGGCGCCTACGTGTTCCCGCCCTCGCGCAACCAGGCCCAGCTGTGGCTGCAGGAGCAGACCCAGGAACTCGGTTCCAGCTACCACATCACCGCAAACCTTCGGTTGCGCGGCCGCGTGCGTCCTGGCGCGCTGGCGACGGCGGTGAGCCGCCTCGTCGCCCGGCACGAAGCGCTGCGCACGGTGTTCCGGGAGCTGGACGGCGCACTGCGGCAGATCGTGTTGCCACACCTGGAAGTGCGCCTCGAACGGCCGGCGGACCTGGCCGGGCTCGACGCGCTCGCGGAGAGCCCGTTCGACCTCGAGCGGGGCCCGCTGGTGCGTGCCGCGCTGGTTCGCCTGGCGGTCGACGACCACGTGTTCGGGCTCGTGGTGCACCACCTCGTGGCGGACGGATGGTCGGTGGACCTCGTGCTGAGAGAGCTGATCGGGCTGTACGACGCGCTGGTGTCCGGAAAGGACGGTGAACTGCCACCGCCCTCCCTGCAGTACGCGGACTTCACGCTGTGGGAACAGGAGACGCTGACCGCGGACGTGGTGGAGGAGGAGATCGGCTTCTGGCGGCGCGAGCTCGCGGACGCCGCGCCGGTGCTGGAACTGCCGTTGGACCGGAACCGGTCGGCGGAGCGGGACGCCGTCGCGGCGGGACTCGAGATCTCCGTTCCCGGCGAGGTGGTGCTCGCCCTCGAGGAGCTGGCCGGCCGGTGCGGCGCGACGCTGAACATGGTCGTGATGGCGGCGTTCCAGGTGCTGCTCGCCCGCTACTCGGGGCAGGAGAGGTTCGCGGTGGGCACGGCCGGCGCCGGCAGGACCGGCACCGAGTTCGAGGACGTGGTCGGCTTCTTCGCCACGCTGCTGCCCTCGCCGGTCGACGTGAGCGGGCAGCCGACGTTCACCGAACTGGTGGGCCGGGTACGCCGGCACGTGCTGGACGCGCTGGCGCACCAGCGGTTGCCGTTCGACCAGCTGGTCTCCGCCCTGCGGCCGCAGCGGATCGAGGGTGCGAGCCCGCTCTTCCAGGTGACCTTCCAGCTGCTGCACGACAACGGTGGCGGGGTGCGGGAGGCCGCGGGTGTGAGCTTTGAGCCCATCGCGTCCACCACCGGGCACCTCATGTACGAACTGTCGTTCACGGCGTTGCGCGGCGAGGGACTGCGCTGTGCGTTCCACTGGTCGAAGGCGTTGTTCGACGAGGCGACGGTGCACAGGATGGCGCAGAACTTCCTGGTGTTGCTCGAATCGGCGGTCCACCGGCCAGAGGAAGTGGTGTGGTGCCTGCCGATCCTCACCAGGGCGGAACGCGACCAGCTCGAACGGTGGAGCGGTGAGCGGCGGGGGAGCTCGAGTGCGGACTGAGCCGATGTACCCGTCGGACAGCGAGCTGTGCCCGGCCGAGGTGGAGGTGGACTTCCCCCGGGAGGTGCCACGCGCTTGCACGCCGGCGTTCACCTGGTGACGACGGCGGACAACGCGCTGGCCGGACTGCCGCGGCCGAGCGCCACCACCTCCCGGGCGGTTCGCACGTGTGGTTCGAGCTGTCGTCGGACCGGGGCGGAGGGAGATCCTCGCGAACGAGGGTCAGCAGGAACTCGACCGGCCGGTGGCGGAGGACTCCACCGTGACGGCGCGGTTCGCTGCGGTCGAGGAGGTGCTCGCCGCAGGCGTGCACGTGTCGGCGCTCGGTGCGCCGGCCGGCCTGAAGGTCAAGGGAAGCAGGACGAAGCCGGGCAGAACGCGGGTCTTCCGCACCTTCGTCCAGGACTGACACCGAGAGCAGGGGGATCGACATGAGTGACGACCAGCACGAGCACATCGTGGTGCGCAACGACGAGGAGCAGTACTCGGTCTGGCAGGCCGATCGCGCGCTGCCGGCCGGGTGGCACGCGGAGGGCAAACGCGGCACGCGCGAGGAGTGCCTCGCCCACATCGATGAGATCTGGACGGACATGCGCCCGCGCAGCCTGCGGGAGCGGATGGCGCAGAACGCGAGGGGCTGATCCCGATCGCCGGTGGCGTCCCGCGGGCGGGACGCCACCGCTCCCGAAAACCACTCCTACTCCCAGCGAGGTGTACCTGATGCCCGTCGAGACCACTGCGCCAACCGGTGCCACGTCGCTGTGGGGTGAGCCGACCGAGCCCGCGTGCCTGGCCGCGCGGATCCCGGCCGTCGCCGCGAACCACCCCGACCGCGTCGCCGTGATCGACGGCGACCGCGTGCTGACCTACCGCGAGCTGCTCGCCTGGGCTGCGCGCACGGCGGAGGTGCTGCGCGCGCACGGCCTCCGGCGAGGCGACCTGGTCGCCATCGCCTGTCCGCGCGGCGCGGACGCGGTCGCCGCACTGCTCGCCGTGACCCTGTCCGGCTGCGCCTACGTCCCGCTCGACCTCGAGTACCCGCGGCTCCGGCTGGAGCACATGCTGCGGGACAGCGCGGCACGGCTCGTGCTGCACGTGGGAGAGACGTTCGAACTCGACACGACCGCGACCGCGGTGCGTATCCCGGAGCCCACCGGCGACCACGCCGCGGAGCCCGTTCCGCCGTGGATCAACACGTGCGACCCAGGCCTGCCGGTCTACGTGATCTACACGTCGGGTTCCACCGGCTGGCCGAAGGGCGTGGTGCTGCAGCACAGTTGTCTCGACAGCGTCGCGCACTGGCAGTCGGTCTTCTCCCCGGAACCCGACCTGCGGACCGCACAGTTCGCCCCGCTCAACTTCGACGTGTCGTTCCAGGAGATATTCGGCGGCCTGTACGGCGGCGCGACGCTGGTGATCATGCCGGAACGACTGCGCCGCGACCCGACGGCGTTGCTCGCGTGGCTGGCTGAACACCGCGTCGAACGGCTCTTCCTGCCCTACGTGGCGCTCAAGATGATCGCGGTGGCCGCGAGCTTCGGCGCGCCGCTCGACGAGCTGGCCCTCGTGGAGGTCAACGTCGCGGGCGAGCAGCTCGTGTGCTCGGACGACATCCGCGCGCTGTTCACCGCGCTGCCGAGGTGCCGGCTGGTCAACCACTACGGGCAGAGCGAGAGCGCGATGGTCACCGCGCACGTGCTGGAGGGTCCGCCGGACCGGTGGCCGACCCTGCCGCCGATCGGCGCGCCGTTGCCGGGCTGCGAGCTGCTGGTCGACGTCGAGGACGGCGAGGACGCCGGCGAACTGCTCGTCGCCGGTCGCCCCGTCGCCCTCGGCTACCTGAACAGACCGGAGCTCAACGCCCGCCGCTACACCGCCATCGCGCCGACCGGCCACGGTCACACGAAGGTGTTCCGCACCGGCGACCTGGTGCGCCTGCGGGACGGCAGGGTCCACTTCCTCACGCGGATCGACGACGACGTGAAGCTCCGGGGCATCCGGATCAACCTCGCGGAAGTGGACGCGCAGCTGATCGCGTTGCCCGGCATCGCCTCGGCGGTCACCGTCGTGGTGGAGGGCGCGGGAGGCACGAGGGTGCTGCGCGCCGCGGTGGTCCTCGTCGACGGCGTGGCGCTGGACGAGGAGCACACGATCCGCCGTCTCCGCGAGGCGCTGCCCGAGGTGTCCACCCCGGTGTCGATCACCGCGCTGCCGTCGATGCCGACGACGCCGAGCGGGAAGCTCGACCGGGAGGCCGTGACGGCGTCGCTGAAGGACGCCTTCGCCTGAGCTCGCCCGCGCGACTGGGGCGCACCGGACCTTCGCCCGGTGCGCTCCTCCGCCGGTCCTCAGAAGTCCTTCGCGGGCAGGCGGAACGTCGCGTCCTCCGCCGGGACGTCGGCGCCGGTCACCGAGGCGAGGAAGAGCCGGGCCGGGGTGTTGCGCTCGGTCGGCCGGAACGGCAGCCGCACCGACGTGCGCCCGGCGGACCTGGCGTGCGCGGCGAGGAACTCGAGCATCCTGTGCTCCAGCTCCCGGTTGAGCACCCGGCAGCTCATCAGCAGCACCCGGACGTCGAGCGCGTCCTCGGCAGGCTCGGCGAGCAGCGCGCCGACGATCCCGTAGTCGCCGAACCTGTCGTGCATCCGCACCGTCCAGCCGAGGCCGCCGCCGGCGAGGAACGCCGACACCCGGCCCGCCGTGAACTGCTCGCCGGTGAGGGTGAACTGGGTGGTCCTCGCGGTGAGCTGCGCTACCCGGTCCACGGTGGACTCGACCACCGGCTCGATCGCGACCTCGATCCGGCAGCGGCGCAGGAACTCGGCGTGATCCGCGCTGGCGGCCGCCGTGGTCCTGCGCCGGCTCTCGGCGGCGTACCGGTCGGCGCGCAGGCGGTCGTCCTCGGTCACCACGAACTGGTCGAACACCCACTCGTGCTCGATAGCGCTCCTGATCAGCTCCGGCTCGCGCGGTACCTGCACGACCGCCACGCCGGGCAGTTCGGCGCGCACCATCCCGCACTCGACGGGGTCGTCGTCCACGAACACGAAACTGTCCACCGCGAGGCCGAGCTCCGCGGCCAGTTCCGCGATCGCGGCAGGCTTGGGGCCCCAGCCGATCCGGCGCGCCGTCACGTCGTCGATCCGGAGGACCATGTCCGGGCGTTCGGTGAACACCGCGAGCACGTCGGCCTCGTTGTTCCGGCTGCACAGGCACAGCAGCCGCCCGTTGGCGCGCTGCGCCGCCATGAACCGCTGCAACCAGAGGTGCTGCTCGGTCAGCACGACGCCCTCGGGGCCGTCCTCGCCGCAGACTCCCCGCCACAGCGTGTTGTCGCAGTCCAGCACCACGACCTTGCGCGGGCGCGCCCGCAGCGCCTCCGCCGTGCGGGCGATCACCGTGCCCACCGCGGCCAGGTACTCGTCGGTGTAGGGGAGGTGGCCGATGGTGTCGCCGTACTCGTCGTGCAGCGCTGCCACGTCGTAGCGCTCGGCCGCGGCGGCGAGGTCGAGCAGGTGCAGCCATGGCGTGTCGGCGACGACGCCGGCGATGCGGGTGGCGGCCGCGTCGACCCATTCACGGGTCAGGGGTTGCGCGGCGGTGGCGGGCGCCGGCGGCAGGACGCCCACCAGCCACACCGCGGTGGTGCCGTGCAACTCGGTGGTCAGCCCTGCCACGAGCAGGTCGAGCAACCGGTCGGCGCTCTCCACATCACCGACGCGGCGGTCACCGCCGGTGCGCATCAGGTCGTCGGGGCGCACCAGCACGACGTTGATCCCGGTGTTGGTCCGCAGCAAGCCGGCCGGGTCGTGCAACGACTCGAGCACCTGACCGTAGGGCGCCTGCGCGACTTCCACGTCCGGCCGCAGCCTCGACATCCACCACGACACCGTCTCGGTCACCGTGTCGAGCACGAACGTCCCGGTCAGCGCGATCACGCCGGCCCCCGATCGGCGAGGAACGCCTCCGCCTCGTCCCCGGTGAGCCGCTCCACCTGGTCGAGCAGCCGCGCGAGGCCGTCGGCCTCGACGTCGGCGAGCAGGTGCAGCGTCGGCACGTCGACCTTGCCGTTGGGCGTCAGCGGGAAGACCGGAACCAGGTGCAGACGGGTCGGCACCATGTGTTCGGGAAGCTTGGCGCGCAACGCCAGCCGCACGTCCTCCGCGGTGATCGCGGCCTCCTGGTCCGGCAGCACGTACGCCACCAGCAGCGGCCGTCCGCTGGGCGCGGTCTCCGCGCGCACGACGGCGTCCTCGACGTGCCCGACGTCGCGCAGCGCTGCCTCGACCTCGCCCAGCTCGATCCGGTAGCCGCGGATCTTCACCTGGTGGTCGACCCTGCCGGAGAACTCGAGCTCGTCGTTCAGCTTGCGCCGCACCAGGTCCCCGGTGCGGTACATGCGCTCGCCGGTGGCGGGGGTGTGCGGGTCGGGCACGAACCGGTCCGCGGTCATGCCGGGCCTGGCGCGGTAGCCGCGGCCCACGGCGATGCCGCCGACGTAGACCTCGCCCACGGCTCCCCGCGGAACGGGTTCGAGGTCCTGGTCGAGCACGTAGAGGCGGACGTTGTCGAACGCGTCGCCGATCGGCGGTTGCCCCTCTGGGGAGCGGCACTCGGCCCAGGTCTGCACGATCGTGCCCTCGGTGGGGCCGTACGCGGCGAAGAACCGCGCGTGCGGCAGCCACCTGTCGCGCAGCTCGGGCGTGATCCGGTCGCCGCCCGTGAGCACCAGCCGGACCGACGGCGTCCGCGCGGGGTCGATGACGGTGAGCATCGCCGGTGGCAGGTACACGAGCGTCGCGCGGCACTCGCGGACGGTGTCCTCCACCGGCTGTTCGGCGTCCTGGTGGTTGGGCGGTCCGAGGCACAGGGTGGCCCCGCACGCGAGTCCCATGAAGATCTCCCACACCGACGCGTCGAAGCTGAACGACACGAACTGCAGCACCCGCGTCGACCCGTCGATGCCGAACGCGTCGCGCGAGGCGGTTATCACGTTCGCGACGCCGCCGTGGGTGAGCTCGACCCCCTTGGGCCTGCCCGTCGACCCGGACGTGTAGATGACGTAGGCCAGCTGACTCTCCGGCACCTCCACCGTTGGCGGCGCAGGGTGCTCCTCGCCGTCGTCGTCGCCGTTGTCGTCGTCCTCGATGTCGAGGAGCAGGACGCGCTCGGCCGCGTCACCGAGGCGGTCCACGGTGCCGGCCGTGGTGAGCACGACCCGCACACCGGAGTCGTCGATCATGTAGGCCAGCCGGTCGGCGGGGTAGGCGGGGTCGAGCGGGAGGTAGGCCGCTCCGGCCTTGAGCACCGCGAGCACGGCGGTGATCTGCGCGGGCGAGCGTTCGACGCAGATGCCGATGAGCTGTCCCGGCCGGACCCCGTGCGCCACCAGCCGTGCCGCCAGCCGGTCGGTGGCGCGGTCGAGCTCGCCGTAGCCGATCTCCCGGCCCCGGCACCACAGCGCCGGGTGGTCGGGCGTGGACGCCGCGTGGTCGGCGAACATGCGGTGCACCGGCGCCCAGCCGGACCGGTCGCGGTGCGGGCCGCTCAGCCCGTGCACCAGCTCGCGCCGGTCGTCGGCACCGGTCAGCGGCAGGCTCGTCGCCCGGTCGTCCCCGGCGGTGGTGAGAGCGGTGAGCAGGGTGCCGAAGTGCGTCGCCATCCGGCTGACGAGCTCGGCGGGGAACAGGTCGGCGGCGAACTCGACGTAGCCGTCCAGCCCGTCCGGCACCTCCTGGAAGTACCAGCTGAGGTCGAACTTGGTGGTGCCGGTGGCGAGGTCGGTCCTGCGGATGTCGAGGCCGGGCACCTCCGCGAGCTCGTCCAGCCCGGTCAGCAGTGCGAGGGCGACCTGGAAGACAGGGTGGTAGCTCGGGTCGCGCCGCTGCCCGGTGGCTTCCACGACCGCGCCGAACGGCAGGTCCGCGAGCTCCCGTGACGAGGTGATCGCCTCGTGCGCGACGGTGAGCAGCTCGCTCACCGTCGCGTTGTCGTCGATGGTGATCCGCATCGGCACCGTGTTGCCGAGGTAGCCGACGAGGGGCTCGTCCTGGAGGTGCCTGGCGACGGGGAACCCGAGCACGACGTCGTCCTGCCCGGTGTAGCGGCGTAGCAGGAGGGAGAGCGCGCTCGCCAGCACGGCGAAGACGGTGGTGCCGTTGGCCAGCGCGGTCTCGCGCAGGCGCGCCAGCACGTCCGCCGGCACCACGAGCGGCACGCGACCGCCCGCGGTGCCGCGCCGGGGCGGGCGTGGGCGTTCGAGCGGGAGCTGGATCAGCTCGGGCGCTCCCGCGAGCAGCGTCCGCCACCGGCCGGCCAGGTCCTCGCGCACCGCGCCGGTCAGTTCGGCGTTCTCCCGGTGCGCCAGGTCGAACGGGCTGGAGCGGAGCTCGGGCAGCGCGGCCGCGTCCCCGTCGCGGTAGAGCAGGACCAGGTCGCGCAGCAGGGTCCGCAACGAGATCCCGTCGCACACCACGTGGTGCACGACGATGACGAGCCGGTGAAGTGCCGGCTTCTCCCGGATCAGGAACACCCGCATCGGCGTGACGGCCAGGTCGAGCGCCGCGCGGGCCGCGGTCTCCACCTGCCGGCCGGACTCGGCCCCGCGCCGTTCGGCGGGCAGCGAGCTCAGGTCCACCACCTCGACGGCCGGCTCCGCCGCGTCCAGCCGCACCCGGAACTCGCCACCGAGGTCGAACACGCAGCGCAGGGACTCGTGGCGCCGCACGAGTGCGGTGAACGCGCGTTCCAGCCGCACCTGGTCGAGCTCGCCCGACAGCGTGAGTTCGACCGGTACGTTGTAGACGGGCACGTCGGGATGCACTGCGTTCACGCCGAGCAACGCGCGTTGACCGCGGTTCATTTCGGGAGTCGCCCGCGGTGCGGTGCTCATTTCTTCGATCCCGCCGGAGTTGCCGAGCTCCGCGCGCACGGCGCTGATGAATTCACGTGGTGTGGTCGACTGCCCCAATTCGCGCAACGGCAGTTCGACGCCGACCGCTCGGCGGCATTTCGACAGAATTCGAACGGCGAGCAGGGAGTCGCCGCCCTGGGCTCCGAACGGCGTGTCCAGGTCCACGCCGGAGCGGCCGAGCACGGCCGTGAACACGGTGAACACGGCCGCTCCGACCTGGTCTGAGGGGTCGGCAGGCCGGATTGCCGCAGTGGTGCGGGGTGGGCCGGACCTGGCGGACCGCATCGCGGCGAGTACGTCCTGAGCCCGGCGTGGATCGCCGTTCATGTGAACCTGCCCATCGCTGTGGGAAAGCGCGTGATCGCAATTGCGGAAAGGGGAAGAAGCGCGGCCGGGGCGACGCTACCCACGGTGCGCGCGATGGTGCAAGGCAACGTCCGTCCCTATCATTCGGCCCTTCGGCGAAGAATGATCGGGGGCCGTCGTGCTGTTGACAGACGAAGACATCGCGCTGTTCCGGAAGGCGAGCGGGGACGGCAACCCGTTGCACGGGGACGCGGAGTTCGCCCGCCGTACGCCGTTCCACGAACCGATCGCGCACGGCGTGCTGGCCTGCGTCGCCGCACTGGACGCGGTCGCGGGCGACGAGCCCGTCGGCGGGCTGGAGGTGACCTTCCGGCAACCGGTGTACCCCGGTCGCCGCTACGAGTGCGCCGCCGGGAGTTCGCGGCGGATCACCGTGTCGGAACACGGCCGTGTCTGTCTCGACCTCGCGGTGACACCGGGGCACGCGGTGGAGGACACGGAGATCCTGGCCCGCCCGATGCGGTCGTCCTCCGCGGACCTGTCGCTCGGCGCCGTCGAACCGGGCATGGCGGTCACCGGGGCCTACGGTCCTCCTGCGGAGGCGGTGCGGGCGCTGGCGGAGCGGTGGCCCGTCGCGGCGCGCAGGCTCGGCGTGCTGCCGCTGGTGAGCCTGATGTGGTGCAGTTTTCTCGCCGGCATGGAGATCCCCGGCAGGCGCGGCCTGCTTTGCAGGGTGACGTTGCGCGTGCACCCGGACGCACGGCCCGGTGCGCTCGACTACCGCGCGGAGGTCGACGACGTCGATCCGCGCTTCGGCATGGTGACCGTGCTGGGCGTGCTGAGCTGCGGCGGCGTGCCGGTGGCCGAGGCCGAGATCGAGGCGATGGTGCTGGACCCGGCACCGCTGCCGAGCCTGCGCGCCATCCGGGAGTCGCTCGCGCCGGGTGCCGCGCTGGCCGGGCAGACCGCTGTCGTCGTCGGTGGCACCAGGGGGCTGGGCGCCGGTCTGACGCTGGCCCTCGCGGACCAGGGGTGCCGGGTGCTCGCGGGCCACCGCGGCACCGGTCCCGAAGTGGACGCGCTGCGCGAGCAGGTGACGGCCACGACCGGCGAACTGGTCCTCGTCGCGGGCGACGCGGGCGAACCCGCGTGGGCACTGGAAGTGCGTTCCACGCTCACGTCGCTGGACCTGCTCGTGTGCAACGCCGCCCCGGCCGTCCGGCGGGCCGACTTCGTTCCGGCCGCGTTGCCGGGGTTCGACGAGTACCTGACGCGGGCGACCCGGCTGGTGACCGTCCCGCTGAGCACCCTGCTGCCCCTGCTGGAGGTCTCGCGGGGCCGTTGCCTGGCGATCTCCTCCGCCGCACTGGCCGGTCTGCCGGCGGAGTGGCCGCACTACGTCACCGCGAAGTCGGCGGTGGAGGGCCTGCTGCGGTGGGCGGCGGCCAACCACCCGGAGGTCGGCTTCCTGACCGCGCGGCCGGGCGCGCTGCTCACCGATCAGATGACCACGCCGAGCGCCCGGGACCTGGCTGCCGCTGTCGAACCCACAGCCGCCGCCTTGGTGCGCAGGCTCCTGGACCCGAGCAGACGGAGGAGACAGGTCGAGATGATCAGCACACCGTGCTCGGTCTCGCCGGCGGGACAAGACTGGGAGTACCGCGAACGGTCACCCGTGACCTGACCTGCTGCACGACACCGCCGTCAGCCACCTGGTCATCCGGCCCGCTCGACGGATCAGCCGTGTCCCGCACCGGTCACTCTGGCGCCGGCAACACCAGCACCGTGCCCGTGTCAGCCGTTACCAGCGGAAATCCGCTCAATGGTGACGATCACGACGTACGGCTGGAGTGCTGGGCGAGTGCTTTGCGAGCTGCTTCTCGCACATGCGGATCCAACTCCTGGTCGATGCTCATTTCGTACAGCAGTGCTCGCGCTCACACCGTTTCGAGCTGTTTCAGCCGCTTGACTGCCTCGGACCGGATGCGCTGCTTCAGCTCGCAGTCCCTCGCCACCGCATGTGCCGCCCGGAAAGTCATCGATGCTCTGATCGGCCCTGTTTCCCAGCTGAGAGCATGTCTGGGTGGTCTGTTCGCTGTTGTATCGGGTGGTCTGCAAGTCGTTGTCTGTTCCGGCGGTGCTGCTTCGAGGTGAGGCGGCCAAGGTTGCGGAGCTTCTCGTTCTGCGGCACGAGAACGTTGTGCTTCGTAGGCAGTTGACTGGTCTGGTTCGTTACGAGCCTGCGGACCGGTTCTGGTTCGCGGTGCTGTCGAGATTGGTGCATCGCTCGCGCTGGCAGGAGGTCTTCCCGGTTACCCCTGGCACGTTGCTCGGCTGGCACCGCAGGTTCATCGCCCGGAAGTGGGATCATGCCGCGCGCCGGCGCGCCGGGCGTCCCTCAACCGCAGCAGCGATCAAGGCGCTCGTACTCCGACTTGCCAGAGAGAATCCGCGGTGGAGTCATCGGTGGATCCATGGCGAACTGGTTCGGCTTGGTCATCGCCTGGGTGCCTCGACGGTCTGGGAGATCTTGAACCGCGCGGGCATCGATCCGGCGCCGCGGCGATGCGGCCCGACGTGGCGGGAGTTTCTGACCGCGCAGGCCGAGGGGATCATCGCGGCGGACTTCTTCCACGTCGACGCCGTGCTCTGAGCACGCCTGTATGCGCTGGCGTGTCTCGAACACGGCACCTGGCGCTTGCACATCACTGGCGTCACGGCGCATCCGACGCGGGAGTGGACGGTGCAGCAGGCAAGGAACCTGGCCAGCGAGCTCGGGGCGCGGATGGAGTCCCTTCGCTTCCTGCTGCGTGACCGCGACGGTAAGTATGGCGACGCGTTCGACGCCGTATTTGACGCAGAGGAACTGCGAGTGATCGCGACCGCGCCGCGAGCTCCGCTGATGAACGCGCATTGCGAACGGGTCATCGGCAGCATCCGCCGCGAGGTTCTCGACCACGTCCTCACCATGGGGAGAAGGCCATGCGCGTCAAGTACTCGCGGCCTACCAGACGCACTACAACGAGCACCGGCCTCATCAGGCCCGCGACCAGCTACTGCCAGATGCTCACGAGCACCTCCGAGCGGCGCATGATCTTGACGTCTCTGGCCGTCGACCCGTCCGCACGCGGATCCTCGGTGGGGTGATCGCGGAGTACCGATATGCAGCTTGAGCTGCAGCGACCACTTTCCGAGCGGCACAGGCCTCAACGACGGCGCAGGGTGAAACAAGATGAGATGTTCCACCCTGTGGAACGTTAGGCCGGGAACCACCGAGCACGAGTGTACGGTGTCGAGAAATTTATGCCGTCGTAGTCATCTTGCCGGGGATGTGCCATGAGTGGTGCGGAAGGCCAACGAATGATTCCGGCGCTCTGGGGTGATCGGCATGTGTCACCTGACGGTTGATCTCGGCGGCATGCCGGCGGCCATCCGAAAGTCGGATCCTGCCTCGCTGGCAGAGAGCGTCGATACCGCATTCAGGCGATATGACTACGCCAGACGACTTGTGCCAGCCGAGAGGGCGGCGCCTGATGACGATCTGTGCACGAGATCACTGCGGGTGTGCGAGTGCAGCCGATGAATGCGGATGAGCCGGCCTCCGCATACCCTCTGGCGATCATCACGAGTTTCGAACCGGCCAGTTCGGTCGGCAGTCGTGCGTTGGCCCTGGTGGGACACCCCTTCAATTCGTGTCATGGCGATACACCTTGGCGCCGTTGCCATTGACGAGGGCGAGCTGCCGCCGTCCCAGAGGCAGCAAGCCAGGAACCGGCATTTTCCCCGTGTCGGACAAGTTCGACACAGAACGCGAAACCGGCGGTCACCTCGGTTTCGGACGAGGAGCGTGCCGGTGGATCGGTGCCTCGCTGAGGCGAGTGCAGGCTGCTATCGCACTCGTAATGCTGTTCAGCAGTTTCCGGATGCCCGCCTCATCGAACCTCCCGAGCGCGTTCGATAGCAATCGTCAAAGTTCACGTACAGGATCGACTCCCGACAATATTGAACAGTCAATGATGTGGAGGGAAGGCTCGATGACCAACGCGGAGCAACAAGAAGCGATCCCGGAAAAACTGGCCAAGCTCCCGGTTGCCGAATTCTCGTCCTGCCCTGGCAAAGCTTTCTCGCATCTCCGTTCAACATCTCCCGCCATTCCGGTCGAAAGCGCTGGACATCGTTTCTGGGTAATTTCCCGGTATGACGACGTGTGCAGCGTAATGGTGGACCCGAGCGTTGAGATGGACTTTTTCAAGCATGAGAAGACTGCTGTGGCGAGCAGTAAGCTGACGCCTGAGTCCGAGTTCCCCCGCGTACCGCGCGGGGCAAATCGGAGTCCATTCTACCAAGATGGGGAACGTCATCTCCTGGTTCGTGCGGCCGTGAAGAAATTCCTGTTCCACGACAAGGAGGAGGAACTTGCGGCTGAAGCGCGCGAAACCGCGCAAAGCCTGCTGGACGCGTTCCAGCCCGGTCGAACGATCGATCTCATGGCTGAATACGCGAACATCATCGCCGCCAAAACCGTCTGCTCGATCGCCGGAATTCCGGACAACGATCGCAACATGCAAGCGGCGACGCTGTGGGGCCACTCGTTGACAACTCCTGTGAGAAGCAAAGTGGAGCCAGCCGCACGGTTGCTCGTGGACTGGGCGACCGAGCTCGTGGACATCAAGCGGAAAGAGCCGGGCGACGATGTGTTCACCAGCATCCTCAGGCTCCACGACGAAGGGAAGATCAGCAAGGTCGAACTGACGTCGACGTACATCGTGCTGCTCTCCGCCGGCACGCAGGTAGCTGTCACGATCGGCAACGGTGTGTACTCCTTCCTCTGCAATCCCGGCGAGCTCGCCAAAGCCCTGGCTCAGCCGGATCTCTTCACCGCCAGCGTGGACGAGATCGTGCGTTACGAGTCCAACTCCCGCTTCATCGCACCCCATGTCACCACCCAGCCGCTGCACCTCGATGGGGTGACGGTTCCGGCGGGTGAACTGGTTCTGCTCTGCCTGGGTGCGGCTAACCGCGATCCCAACCGGTTCGATGACCCGGACACCTTCGACATCACGCGGGTGACGACCGGGCATCTCGGTTTCGGTTACGCCAGGCATCGGTGTGCGGGCGAACAGCTGGGGAAGGCCAACGTCGCGGCGGCTCTCCGGCTGTTCTTCGAGCGTTTCCCCAAGACCGCGCTCGTCGATCCGCCTGACCAGGTCCGGTGGCAGCCAGGAAAGTTTCAGCGCAAGCTGGAGTCGCTGCACGTCATTCCGCTCTGACGACCGATCGAGATCCCGGGCGCCACCCGTGGCCCCGCCAGCGTGAGGAGGTTGCGCGGAATCGTTGTGCGGGGGGCCCGACATCGGGTGGGAGCGGCCAAGGAGGAGAAGTGGGCTGACCAGCGGTCACAGGCGGGATGCCTGGTCGTGCGGGCCAGCTCCATGTTGCTGCTGGCGTCGGGTTCGCTGACTGAAGCCGGACGTTGTGTTCGCTGCGATCCGAGCACGGTGCCGGATGCCGGCTCAGGAGAGGTAGTTCGAACAAGGCGAGTGCTATCTCGCGGCCGGCCGAGGTTCGGCAGGTCGGGGTCGAGCAGGTCGATCGTGACTACAACAGTGGAGGACGCCTGGAATTGTCGTGTGCGGCTTGATCTCACGCCGCGTGACTTGCGCGGGAGTCGCTCCTGCCCGTACGGCGCTGACGGCCTGTTCCGCAAGCGCTGCGTCGCGACCTCGCCGGCGTGGCTGGGCAGGGCCTTGAGGTGGGCGTCGTGTGCAAGCCGTTGTCGGACATGCGGTTGCGGTAGTTCTTGCGGGGTCGTGATCGGGAGTGGCTGATCGAGCAGCGGATGACGGCCGCGAAAACTGATCGCGCAGCGTGTGCCCGGCTCGCCGCCGCGGCCGGGCAGACGGCACGTGCTCGCCGACCGTGACATCGGAGTCTGCCTGGAACGCGCTGTCGACTCGAGCACGCGCTGCAACTGCTGCGGGCGGCCCCGTCCCGCAGGTCTGGGACGGCTGCCTCCGGCTGCCGCCCGAGATCAGCTCCAGAGGTGGGCTCTCTCGTGGCTGCGCTGTTCCCAGGCTGCGATCCGATCATTCGACGTCACAGGAGCGGCGAGGATGTCCTCGTCGATGCCGAACGAGTCGACGAGCAAGGGGAGGTGCTCGATCAGGCGTGCGCAGATGTCCGAGTACTCGTCGTCCAGCCCGCTGAACGCACCAGAAGTGATGTGTCCAGCCGCTAGATAGGTACCCGCGTGCCTCCTGATGTAGTCGAGCGTGAAGAGTTTGGCGATCATCGAAAGCGCAACGCGGTCCTCGCCGTCCGCCAGACGCGCTGCGGAGATCAGCGACTCGAAGGCCCGCGGGATTCCACTTCCGACGATCGCTCATGAGGCACGTGCTGTGGTACCGACTTTCGAGCGCGTCACAACTCTGCGCGCTGTGCCGGTCGCACACCGGTTTCCGTTGAGCGCGCCGGGGTCCTTGGGACACGATGATGCCGGGTGGCAGCAGTCTCGTGCTGCGTCCCAGCCGGTTCCCTGGCTCACCATGCAGCCGGAGCGGCAAGGTGACGCCTGGCTGATCGCGCACAGTCGCTACTTCTTGCCCGCAGGAGGCAAACTCGACACGCCGACTGAGAAGCGTCCGGGTTGGTCAGCCTGCCAGCAGGGCCAGTTCGGCGGTCGCGCGCTCCCGATCTGCTCGGTAGATCGGACTCACGAGCTGGTTGAGGGCGAGCTGGAGGCAGGCTCGAGCAGCGTCGGTGTGCCCGGCGTGCCGCCACGCGACGCCCTCGGCCAGTGCCAGCTCGCCGTCGCTCCTGAAGCCGGCCTGGTGTGTTGTCGACACGTCGCGTGCGCCACGGTAGGCGTGTGCCGCCTCCTCCCAGCGCGCGAGGCCGGACAGGCAGTCCCCGATCAGGGTGAGCAGCAGCACGTTCACCTTTCTCGCGGTGTCCACATTGGTCTCGTCCCGGCGGTCGCCCGCCTCGGTCAGCAGTTCCCGCAGAACGTTGAGCGCTTCGTCGAGTTTTCCCTGCAGCAGCAGGGCGGTGGGCGTGCCGATCAGGCACCAGAACCTGACGTCGAAGAAGTCGTAGCCCGGTGACATCTCCCGCGCCAGCGCCGTGTGGTGCCGCCCCTCGTCGAACCGGCCGAGGTAGTTCAGCAGCGTGCCGAGAGTGGAGTGCGCCACCATCTCTCCGCGGTGGTGCCCGATCTTCTCGGAGAACTCGATCGAGCCGTGGAGCGTCGCCACCGCGGCTTCGGCGTTGTTCGCCGCGCGGTACTGCATCCAGCCGAAAGGGTTGAGCAGTTCGGCCTCGGTGACGTCGTCGCCGAGGGCTCTGGCCGCCGTCAGGCCGCGCAGGAACACCTCGTCCCAGCGCTGTTGCAGGTCGCGCCCGAGGGAGTAGTGGTGCAGCACCCAGCCGAAGTCGAGAACCTCGCGGTGTTTCTCGAGAGCGGCGGCGTCGCGGTGCACGGCCAACCAGGTCGTGGCCTCGCGCTGAAGCCAGTCCTCGGCCTCCTGCTGCGAGGAGAACGGGCTGTCCGGTGGCACCTCGCGCTGGGTGGGCAGGTGGAGGGTCCCCGCGGCGGTACCGCGAGACAGCACGTGGGCGTGGAACGCGTCGCGGAGCCGAGTCCTCTCCTCTTCTGGTTCGTCGGCGATGAGGTGATCCTGGGCGAAGATGCGGATGAGGTCGTGGAACTGGAAGCGGACCGGGCTGGAGATGTTGGTGAGCAGGGAGGCGTCGACCAGTTCGTCGAGGCTGGCTCCGAGCTTGGCCCTGGGCACGTCCGTCGCGGCGGCGGCGAGGTCCTCGTCGAAGTCGGCTCCGGGGATGAGTGCCAGGCGGCGGAAGACGATGCGGGTCGTCCAGGACAGTCGCTGGAAGGACACCTCGAACGCGGACCTCAGCTGCAGGTCGCCAGCGGACAGGGCGGCGAGCCGCTGCCGTTCGTCGCGCAGCTGCCGCACCAGGTAGCCGATCGAGTGCGTTTGGGTGGCGAGCCGGTTGCCCGCGATGCGGACGGCGAGCGGCAGGTTGCCGCACAGGCCGGCCAGTTCCAGGGCAGCCGCCGGATCCTGTCGCACGACCTCCTCGCCGGTGATGTCCGTGATCAGGTCGATCGCGTTGTCCGTCGGCAGCACGTCGAGCGTCATCCGGCGGATGGCATCGAGCCCGGCGAGGACCTGGCGGCAGGTCACGAACGTCAGGCTGTTCTCGCCGGTACCGAGGAGCGGTCTGACCTGTGACTCGTTCGCGGCGTTGTCCAGAACGACCAGGATCCGGCGATCGGCCAGCAACATCCGGAACAAAGCTCCGCGCTGCTCCTCACCGACGGGGGTCCGGATCGCCGGCACTCCCAGTGCGGAAAGCAGTCGTTCCAGTGCGGCGTTCGGTGTCATCGGCTGGTCGTCGACACCGCGCAGGTTCAGGGCGAGGCAGCCGTCGGGGAAACGATCCGCGAGCTGCTCCGCCGCGGTGACCGCCAGCCAGGTCTTCCCCACACCGGGAGGTCCGGAGATCACCACCACGCCACCGTGCTCGGCTTCGGCGGACAGCGTTCGCAGCTCCTCCTGCCTGCCGACCAACTCGGAGACCAGCGGCAGCGAGTACAGCATCGCGAGACCGTCGTTGCCCGCGGACCGCCGGCGGCCCTGCTGAGCCAGCATGAGGAACGTGCTCTTCTCGTCGCCGGCGAGGCCCAGCGCCGCGGCCAGCAGCTCCGCTGAGCGTTCCTGGGCCGCGGAGGCCCTGCCGCGCTCGAGATCTCGCAGAGCCCGGACGCTCACCCCCGACGCACGTGCCAGCTCCGCCTGAGACAACCCCGCGCTCTTGCGGTGCTTCAGCAGGCACTCGCCGAACGAGGAGCGGCTGGCCAGGGTGGAATGTTCGGTCACCACTGACATTCAACTCCCGTCGACGTGGAATGCAATCCCCTGCGGCTCGGTCCGGCCTGCGAGGTTCCCGATGGCGCTGCGGCCGTCCCCCCACCCACGTGGTTCAGCGGGTGAACGCTTTGTCGGTATGTCCCGGAACCGGCGCCGACAGCTTGTCGAGCCAATCGGTGATCTCGGCGGGGAGCTCCGGGGCTTCCGAGGCCGGCGACGCTTTGAGCTGCTCCACCGTGCGGGTGCCTACCAGCGGAGCGCCGACGCCCGGCCGGTCGCGCACCCAGGCGATCGAGACCGCCATCGGGCTCGTGTCAAGCTCCCGCGCGCAATCGAGGGATGCGTGCCACGTCCGCGTTCGTGGCGTAGTGCCGCATCTACCACTGGTAGAGACCGCTGGTGATTTTCTCCTTCGGCACGCCGTCGAGGTACTTCCCGGTCAGCGCACCCCCTGCCGAGCGGGGCCCGCGGGAGCACACCGATGCCGTGCGCCGCGCTCACATCGCCGTCTGCCGGCCCCGTACCGTTGCAGAGACCCGCCGACAGCACCTCGCCCGCGGCTACCGCGGTGTCGATCGCCGACAGCGTCTCCTCGACGGCTACCCGCTGTTCCCAGGCGTGCACGAGCCACAGGTCGACGTGGCCGACCCGCGGGTTGTGCAGCGAGATCTGCAGTTCTGCCGGCATGCGCTACGTCGACACATCGGTCGTCGATGGTTTGCCGAGCACCAGGTCGGGCTTCGTGGTGAGCGCGAAGTCGCCGCGGCGGAAATGCCAGGAGAGCGTGCGACCGATGACGCGTTCGCATTACCGTCGCCGTGGACGCTGGCGGTCTCGATCAGCGTGCCACCCGCGTCGGCGGAGCTCCGCAGCTGGGCGACGGGATCGCTGTCGCCGCTGAAACCCCAGGTGGCGGTGCCGAGGCCGAGTTCGGACACCTCGATGTCGCTGTACGGGAGGGCTCGCTTCGTCATCGTGCTCCGTTCATCGGGCCGGGATGACACCAGGGTGCGACACACGACCGATTTCTTCGCGATCCCGTGCCGCCCGGCGGAACGGTCCACGTGCCCGGCTGCCGGCGCAGCGACCGCCGGGCCACGGTCTTCGACCGCATCAGGAACTCGCTGAGGTAACCGTCGTGCGGTAGTCCCAGCCGGTACGAGTACGTCGGTATGTCACCTATGTGGACGTTGCCGATCGTGGGCTCCCGTACGGCGCGTCGATGAGGTCCTCGCGATGGATGATCGCCGCCAGCACAAGAGATCGCGTGCCGGTGCGATTCCGCCAGCCGGCCTCCAAGGTGCGATCCAGACGCACGGGAACGGCAGCTCGACGCCCGTCTTCCTCGCGCCTGGGTGGTTCAGGACGTGCACGCTCGGTTGCAGCACTGCACTGCCGTCGCCGAGAGGGGCCACCACGTGCGCGGAGGAGGTGCGGTGGCGCTGACACCTCGGATCAGACCGCGATCAAGCGGTTGACCACCCGCATGAGGATCGAGATAACCCGATGGGACGTCGACGAGCTGATCGGCACGATGCCGGTGAAGGGCAACCGGCAGTCCTCCGGCGTGCTGCACGGTGGCGCCAACGCGGTGCTCGCCGAGTCGCTGGGTGCGCTGGCCGCGGCGCTGCACGCCGAGGCCACGGGCAGAGCGGCCCCGTGCCCGGATCTGTCCTGCTCCTACCACCGGACGGTTGCCGACGGCGTGCTCACCGGTATCTGCAGGCCGGTCCACCTGGGCGAGACCACGTCGTCCTTGGAGATCGTGATCAGCGAAGACGAGAGCAGATGCGTTTGCACGGCTCGTCTTACCTTCGTCCTGCGTGCTCACGGGACGAGTCGCCGGGGAACCGTCCTCAGCCCTGTCGACCTACTTGCGCGGCAATCCCTCACCGGAACATCACGTGTGACCTGGCCGTTCGGCCGCGGGGCGCCGCCCGGTTCAGGAACTGCTGACGCGGGGCGACCCCGGGGCGTTGCGGGGCCTGTGGATCGTCCCCCGTGCCCGAGCAGAGGGGCTGGGTGCCGCCGGTCCCGCGCGCCGGACGTGTGACGAGTCTGGTCAGGACGCCGGTGAACCAGGTCGTCCTGGCTGTCGCCGGGCGACGCGGGACACACCGGTGGCAGCGGTTCCGGCGCGCCGCAAGCCTGGGCCAGGTGCGGTGCCCGGCCTCCTGAGGACGGCGCGCGTCTCCCGCCCGCGCCGATCAGCCTTCACCGAGTCCGGGCTTCGTGTTCCCGCCGGACCGTCATGGCGTTGCACGACATCCTGGTGTCATGGGCGGGAGTGGGGCCCGAGACCGACGCCTCTCCTGTCGGCACGAGCCGGGGGACGTCAGGTCGCGTTTTGTGGGATCGACGGTCGAAATCGACGGTGAAGCAGGATGAAACGTGGCCGGCCGTTGTTGCCCCGCAGCCGGAAACAGAGCGACGGAGCCAGGTAATTCGTTGTCCTTGCAGACTGGAGAGATAGGGGTGAAAGGACCAAGGCGCGTGAG
Organism: Lentzea sp. NPDC059081; assembly: GCF_042738015.1. Classification (NCBI taxonomy): domain Bacteria; kingdom Bacillati; phylum Actinomycetota; class Actinomycetes; order Pseudonocardiales; family Pseudonocardiaceae; genus Lentzea; species Lentzea sp. NPDC059081. The sequence continues at coordinate 908,829 of NZ_JBHYGW010000001.1, read as the reverse complement.
CGAAGGTGCATCTCGCTGACACGCTCGTTGCCATCGGCGGGCATCGAGTGCACGCTCGCGAAAGTCGGGAAATTCCTGGCAAAATACGGGAGGGCAAGCTCTTGGTCATCGCGAAGAAGATCAGCGCCGTTGTTGCGGCAGTGGGTGTCAGCCTCGTCGGTCTGGTCGCCACAACGGGTACCGCGCAGGCGGCGATCACGCAGTTCCAGCTGTGCAACTACGGAAAAGGCTACAACGCCTACGCCACGTTCACGAACACCAACTTCTCCACCTACGTCATGACTCCCGGTCGGTGCACGACGATCCCTGTCTGGCACAACGAGCCCTTTTACGTGACCGCGATGGGCTATGAAGGAGGGTACAAGTCCACCAAGCTCGACCGCGTCATCTCCTCCGGTCGCACCATCGTGCTGACTCGGGAGAACTTCGGCTCGTTCTACTACGACAAGGGCTTCTTCTGATTCCCTGAGGATCAGCGGCACCTGTGCAAGACCAGGAAGAGGGCGTTAGTGCACATCATGGTGCACTGGCGCCCTTTTCGATGAGGAAACCCCGGATCTTCGGGCGAAGCGCTGTGGTGGCAGCCGCCATCGACCATCGCCAGAAGGTGAGCGGAAAGACCGGCGAGATTGTCGACGGTAGTCCCCACCAGGTTGTGAGGGCGGTCCGGCCGACTGTCCCGCTCTGCGGAAACGCGGCCGCTCGCCCGGTGCACGAACGAACACGAAGAATTGCCCGTTCGCCTGTTGACCGCCGCTGAACGGGGGATCGGGTGGTACCGTCCGAGCGCAGGGCGCGGCTCGGTCGAGGCCTTCTACCTGCGAGTATTCGAGACCGCGGGCAGCGAGGTCGGCTGGTGTACCAAGCGTTGAGCACCAGGGCGTCGCAATCCATGAGGAGTTGCAGTGGGAGCCCAGTACGACCAGATCGGCTCCTCGTGCGATCCGGTGAAACTCATCCCGATCGTCCGGTGTGGTGAGCGTCCGACGTTGGACGCCCTGCGGCTCGGTGCGAGGCGCGTGGTCGGCGTGGACATCTCGTACGAGATGATCTCGGCCGCACGCGCCACAGAGGAGGGCGACTCGACAACGCGCCGAGCGAGGCCGATCTCGGCCTCATGTTCGAGAAGGTCGCGCTCAATCTGGCCGCGGACGGCCGCATCATCGGTTTCACGACGGAGGGCTCCTGCAACCTCTGCGGACTTCCGCAAGTGCGGTGCGATTCCTCGGCCCGCTCAAGGAGGGCTGTCGCGGCCAGGTCGTCCTCCACCTCCCGGACGGCGACATCGACTTCGAGACGTACTTCCTCCCGCACGCCGGTTACGAGCGCGCGGCCGCCCGCTCGGGCCTGGTCCTGCAATGGATCCCGATGGAGATCAGCCAGGAGGACGTCGAAGCGTTCGGGCCCGGGTTCTGGGACGCCTATCGGAGAAACCCGTCGACGCTCGCGTTCCGTGCCACGCGTCAATGAGCCCACGAGGTGCTCGCCCTTCGTCGTCCACTGCGGCACGCGCCGGGGCCGGTGTTCCGTGAACCTCGGCGTTGGTGCGCCCTTCGCGGCGGAGACTCGACTCATGTCCTAAGGGGACGCAGGTGTTGACGCGCGGGTTCGGTGGGCAGTAAATTATTCTTTACCCACTGGGAATTGTGGAGCTGTTGGATCAACGGCTGTGCCGGTGGAGCCGGGCGATCCGTTGGAACGAGGCTCTGCATGAAACCACTGGAGGGGCGGGTCGCCCTCATCACCGGGGCCAGTCGGGGAATCGGGTTCGCGGTTGCGCGGGAACTCGTTCGCCGTGGGGCTAAAGTCTGCATCACGGCTCGGAACGCCGATTCGTTGAACAGGGCGGCGGAGGACCTCGGCGGGCCGGGCGTGGCGCTGGCGGTTGCCGGCAGGGCGGACGACCCCGTTCACCAGGAAGAAGCCGTCGCCAAGTCGGTCGCGACCTTCGGCAGCCTCGACATCCTGGTGAACAGTGCCGCCATCAACCCGGTTTTCGGTCAGCCGCTGCTGGAGATCGATGCCTCGGTCGCGGCCAAGATCCTGGCCGTCAACGTCCTGGCGCCGTTGGCCTGGACCCGGCTCACCGTTGCCGCGTGGATGGGACTCAACGGCGGTTCGGTCGTCAACATCGGCTCGACCGCTTCGCTGCGTGCGACGCGGGGCATGGGCATGTACGGCATCAGCAAGGCCGGACTGGCTCGGATGACCATGGAGCTCGCCGACGAACTGGGGCCGAGCATCAGGGTCAACGCCGTCGCGCCTTCGGTGGTGAAGACGAGGTTCAGCGCCGTGATCCACGAGGGGCGTGAGGAAGTGATCGCCAAGGGTGCCCCCTTGAAGCGAATGGGCACCCCTGAGGACGTGGCGGGAGCGGTCGCGTTCCTGATTTCCGAGGACTCCGGTTGGATCACCGGGCAGACCCTGATCGTCGACGGAGGGCGTGCGGTGATGCCGTGAGCCGCTCAGGCGATCGTGCCCGCGGCCCTGAGCCTCTCGATCTCCTCGGCGTCCACGCCCAGTTCCTCGAGGACGGCGGCGGTGTCCGCGCCCGCGGGCCGCACGGCTTCCGGCGTTCCCGCCGGAGTTCTGCCGAACCGCGGTGCGGGCGCGGGAAGCAGCACGCCGCCGACGTCGACGAACGTTCCGCGCGCGATGTTGTGAGGATGCGCGGGTGCTTCGCCGGGCGCGAGCACGGGCGTCAGGCACGCGTCGGTGCCTTCCGCTCTTGCCACGAGTTCGTCGCGGGTGTACTTCGCGACCGCCTCGGTGACGATTTCTCGCAGTCTGGGCCACTTGCTCTTGTCGGTGTGCACCGGCGTCCGGTCGGGATCGAGGTCGAGCACCTTCATGAGATCGTGCCAGAACCGCGTCTCCACGGCGCCGATGGCGACATATCTGCCGTCGGCGGTTTTGTAGGTGTCGTAGTACGGGGCACCGCCGTCGGCGATGTTCTCGCCGCGGCCGCCCGGCCAGAAACCGGAGTTCAGCAGGCCGTGCAGACCTGTGGTCAGCATCGCGGAGCCGTCCACCATGGACGCGTCGACCACCTGTCCCCGGCCGGACGAAACGCGTTCGTACAGCGCGGCGAGCACACCCATCGCGAGCAGCAGGCCGCCGCCACCGAAGAGGCCGACGAGGTTGAGCGGCACCACCGGCCGCTCTCCCGCGTGCCCGATGGGTTCGAGCGCGCCTGAGATGCCGATGTAGTTGATGTCGTGTCCGGCGGCCTGTGCCAGCGGTCCGTCCTGGCCGTAGCCGGTCAGGCGGCCGTAGACCAGTCGTGAGTTGCGGGCGTGGACCACCTCCGGGCCGATCCCCATGCGCTCGGCCACGCCGGGCCGGAAACCCTCGACGAGCACGTCCGCGCGGTCGGCGAGCTCCAGGACCAGGTCGATGCCGTCAGGAGTTCTGGTGTCGACTCTGATCGACCGCCTGCCGCGGGTGAGCGGGTCGTCCGGGAAGCTGATCACGTCGTGGCCCGGCACGACCCGGTCGACCCGGACGATCTCCGCGCCGAGATCGGCGAGGACGGTGCAGGCGAACGCCGTCGAGGCGAGGCCCGCCAGTTCGACGACCTCGAGTCCGCTCAGCGGTCCAGCCTTCACGACCCCACCCACCTCTGCCCGACGGTGCTCGACTCGGTTCCGCCCTGCAACGCACGAGCTGGTACGGCGGAACTCCGATGGTCATGCGTCGCCGGTCGCCGGTCCGAACGGCCGTGTTCCACGGCCAGCGTACGCAGTCGTCACGTCCCCGAGGACGGCGTTTCACCCGGCGGGACCTGCCATCGCCGACGTGCGGACGGCCCGCACCGGCCTGCGGCCGCCACGGGACGAGTGTGCACCGGGGTGAATTCCTGTTCCACCTCTTGGAATCTGAGGCCCTGGGAGCGGGTCGCGAGGCCTAGGGTTCCGCGATCATCGGGCGGTACTGACTCCTGTGAGGCGCTGAATGCTCTCGTCCGATGAGGAACCGCTCGCGGCGCTGATGCGGCTGTCGATGGGAGCGTGGGCTTTCAAGACGTTCGCCGTGGCGGTGGAGATCGGCCTCTTCGACCATCTCGCCACACGCCCCGGTGCGACCGCGGAGATGGTCGCCGTCGGGGTCGGTGTGACGGAGCGTGGTGCGGAGGCGCTGCTGACTGCCTGTGCCGCGCTGGGGCTGGTGCAACGCGGCGATGCGGGCTGGACCGTCACCCGCACCGCGTTTCGCCACCTGATGCGGGGCGGTGAGCGGTACGTCGGAGACTGGGTCCGCTACGTCGACCGGCAGTACGGGGCGTGGGAAGGCCTCGAGGAATCGCTGCGCACCGGGAAGCTGCTCGCCTGGGACCCCGCTCCCGAGATGACCTCGATCTTCTAGGCGGGGGTCACGGCGCTGTCCGCGCCCACCGCGGAGGCAGTGGTGGACGGGTACGACTTCGGCCGGCACTCGCGAGTGCTGTGCGTGGGGGACGGGTCCGCTACCTACTCGATCTCCCTGTGCCGCCGTCATCCGAAGCTGAACGTCACCGTCGCGAACCTGCCGGAGCCGCCGGTGGTCGCCGGGATGGAGGTGCGGCGCGCCGGTCTCGCGGGACGGATCACGGTGCTCTCACAGGACTTCTTCGCCACGCTGCCCTCCGGCCACGACCTCGTCCTGGTTCCTTCGATCCTGCAGGGCTGGAATTCGCGGCAGAACCGGGCTCTGCTTGCCAGCTGCCTCGCCGCGCTCCCGCCGGGCGGTACCGTCGCCGTGGCCGAGCTGGTACCCGACGACGAGCGGGGTGCACCGCTGACCGCCGCTCTGCTGGGCATGGCCATGACCGTGCACACGGAGCACGGAGGCAGTCACCGCGAAGGGGAGATCCGTCGTTGGCTGGAGGAGCTGGGATTCGCCGGGGTTCGCACGACATGGCTCGCCGCGCCCGGTGCCAACGTCCTCCTCGTCGCCACCAAGCCGCGCGACACGTCCGCGGACCTTTCACCGTCCTAAATGGAGCGGCATCCACGTGGAGGTGGAGAGGATGCTTCCCCAGCGTGCCGCGACATCCTTCTGAGTGGGCATGGCCGACATGTGGTCGTGCACCTCCTCAGCCGCGGTGAGCGCGGTGCGGTCGCCGAGGCCCGGTTCGACCAGCTGGGGGCACGTCCGCGGTGAGAGCGGCGAACATGATACCCGCGCCGCCGTGGTGGATGACACCGTCGCAGAAACAGGAGAACGTACGGGAACGGCACCCAGTCGGTGGCGCGGACGTTGTTCGGCAGGCCGGCGGTCCTCCGCGGTCGTATCAGGACGAACTCGGCGTCGACCTGGGCGACGGCCCTGACGACGGCGGCCGTCATCGCACCGGAGCCGGTCAGGGCGACGATGCTGCGAAGACGAGAACCTCATCGGATGACCGCCGGGGAACCGGGCGAGACCGCCGGCGCCGTGCGCAGAACCGTTGCGGGAGAGACGACCGAGGCCGTCATGCGAGCGCCGATCGCGGCCGTGAGCTCGAGGCCGTCGAACAACGCGCGGTCGTGCACGACCGACGGAACGCCGAGCGCCGACCCGGCGGCTGCCCACGGCTCGTGCACCACGACGTCCGGCCGCCACTTCGCGGCGAAGGCCTTCAGCGGTGCCGTCATGGCGTCGCCCACCGCACCGAAGAGCCGGGACACGAAGCCCGGCCGGCTGCTTCCCCGCAGTGACCGCCTGGCCATCAGCGAGTGGGTGAGAACCAGCCGGACGGCGGCCCGTCCGATGTGGATGTTCGACGCGACGTCGTGCACGCGCAGGCCGGACTCGGCGGCATTCATCGCCGCGCCACCGGTCACGACCACCACTTCGTGGGCGGCGTCGTGCGGAGAATGCTGCTGTGGTGTGGGATTGCGGGACCGGGCCGGTCAGTCGATCACCCAGTCGTGCGACTTCGCCAGCACCAGGAAGGCCGCGCGGATCTCCTGGATCTGCGCACCGTTCAACGACGGCACCTGCGCCACGAGCACCTCGGTCAGTTCCGACGTGAGCTCCGCGCGGGTGAGCACGTCGCACATGTCGGTCTCCGGCAATGCGGGAACGTGGTGCGGCTGCCGGCTCGGCACGGTCGCCGGCGGGGCTTCGTTCTCGTCGAGCACGTTGACGTTGTAAGCCTTGGGGCCACGCTGTCCCTGCATCATCTCGAACGCGACCCGAGTGCCGGTCGAGAGGTTCTTCGACCTGTCGAGCAGGCCGTTCACGTGAAGGAAGACGTCTTCCTGATGTCCGGACTCGTCTTCGGGTGTGATGAAACCAAAACCCCGTTGCTCGTCGAATCGAACAATCCTGCCCGTAATCACCACAGCTGAACTCCGTCCACCACAACAACAACCAAGACCCACGTCCGGCATCACCGATGCGGTGAAGACCCTAACTCAGCCTCCGTCCGACGACTCTGCGGAATGCGGAGCGTTCAATGTTCTCCTCCTGCACCTCGCCTCGCGACGTCGGCGAGAGGGGAACGGCCGTTCGCCGTCCCCTTCGCCGTGCACGTTCAACGGCAGCAGGAGGACGTGCTTCGTCCTGAACCGGCCTCGGGGCGGGGCGGGAAGAGGTCGGACGGGCGGGAGGAGAAGGGCCTTCCCGTCCCGGATCCGGAGCGGCGTGCAACCACGGCGGGTGGTGGCTGCTTCCGGGCACCGGCGTGCGGCTTCGGGAGCGGAAGCGACTCGGCAGGCCTGGCTTCGCTCACCGAGCGCACCAAGACCTCCGGCTCCTGGTACCGGCTCAGTGGGTGTTGCGCGGCGTGGCAGTGGAACTTCCTGGCGCCGTTCAACGGTCGTTGCCGGATCAGGTGGCCGAATTCCGGATCGACGTGGCCGGAGAATTCGTTTTCCGGGCAAGGGCTTCGCCAGGGGCAACCGCGACTACCGCACTGCGGCCGAGTGATGTCCTCGTCCGCGGTGCGGGTGACCGGGAGCGCGTGGTGCTCGGTTGTCGTGGGTGCCATGGTCGTCATCGGAGCTCATGCCGTCGTCGAACTCAAGCCAGACGGACTTTTGAGGCTGGAGATTGTGACAACGCGTGCACTGTTGCCCGCAGTCGGTTCGGGCCGAGGTGTTCCCGGCGTCGTGCTACCCCGTCTCTGTTCCCCCGGCCGGTGCGAACGGCATCTGGGCGCGCTCCACCGCTTCGGACAGCGGGATTCGGGTGGGGACCTGTTCGGGCTCGGTCGACGGGAGTTCGGTGTCGCAGTACTGGTTGTCCTCGACACCGCCGACCGGTGCCACGTAGCTCTTGTCGTCCCATTCGGCCGGTGGAGGGGGTCGCATGACGAAGTGCTGGCCGGGTTGGACTCCGTCGACCGGTGCCATCTCGCTTGGGACGCGAATCCCGGTGCCCCATTCGCCTTGCTGCGGGTGTTGGGAGGTGAAGTGCGGGACGGACTGGCCACCGCTTTGGCCTTGCTGCGGGTGTTGGGAGGTGAAGTGGGGGACGGACTGGCCTTGCTGGACTCCGTTGACCGGTGCCATCTTGGTGACCCTGACGCCACTTTCGAGCTGGTCCGGTGAGGTGGTCTGTCCGCCGAGCGGCGCCATTTTGCTGACCCTGACGCCGCTTTCCATCCCCGCGAGCCCCTGACCGGTCGGGAGGCTGCACGCATGGGCGATGTTGTTCTGTTCGCCCGTCTCGATGGCCTGGCGGTTGCCGTTCATGATGTCGGCCATCTCACCCAGCTTCATGGCGATGAAGGCGCAGTCCGCGATCCAGTCGTTCATCGCGGAGTCGAACGCGTCCGACGCCTCACCGGTCCACGTCGTCTTCAGCGTCGCGAACGCGTTGCCGACCATCGTCATGCTGCGCACGACGAAGTGGTGGGTCTCGTCGAGGCAGGCCGCCGCAGTCAGCATCCCTGGGGTTGTCGCGCTGGTAGTTCCTGCCATCGGGCGTCTCCCTCGCACGGAATTCAGCATCGCTCTGCAAGCAGGGCCTGACCCCTTGAGCCCTTGACCAACCACTGAAGCACAGTTCTGCCCGACGGGACGCGGGTGGCCTGGAACCATGTCCTTCCGTGTGCGAGAGGTGCACGTTCACCCTCACGCGGACCGCTGGCACGCGGTCAACCAGGGTAGCGTGGCAGGTCGGGCAGACCTTTGAGGACGGTCGAGTTCCGGTGCGGGACAGGGTTGTTCCGGATCACTTCCGCTGTGGATCTCGCCGGGTGGCAAGAGGCGCCTCCGCCGGTGGTTCATCGGCGCGCACCTGGTCCTCCGGTCAGCTCGGCCAGGTACTTCGCGAGCAGTCGGCGCTGCCTCTACTTCGGACCTCGCGGAAACCCCTGGCCGCCAGTCGAACGCCGTGCTCGGTGCCATGTTCGCCGACCTCGGTATCACCGCTGGTGGTCAGACCGGGTGAGGAACACCGCCACCACGGCGGCCGCGATCATCAGGGACACGGTGAACAGGTGGACCAGCGCGGCCTGCCGGGGCCAGTCGGTCTTGGCCGTGAGCCGGTAGAAGGTGTCCTGCGGCCACCGGGAGACCAGCAGCCAGGTGATCGCCAGGTGCGTGGCCCAGGTGGGCCCGCGCGACCGTCCCAGGCCCCGCGTGCCGCCGCCACCCCAGCAGGAAGCACGCGACACCAGCGCCGCAAGTCAGCCACTCGGCCAGGTACAGCCCGACGAACAACGCCGCCCCCAGCTGCGGGGCGGGCGCCAAGTCGACCGAGTCCGGCCAGAGCACGAACGTCAGCACGAAGACCAGCACAGTGGTGGCGCAACCCAGGGCCACGACCGGAGGCTCGGTCCGCGAGCCGGCGGCGTGAGGTGCCCCCGTACTTGCCGGCCGCGCACCGCGCTGCACCGGCATCGGCAAACGCGGAGCGGTACACCTCACCCGCCGCGTTTCGGGGGCAGCGTCTTCAGGGCGACGACGGCGTGCGGAACCCGGGAAGCGCCGAGCTCGGCGCGGTCAGGAATCTTCGGACCTCCGCGAGATCGATCCTGCCGTCCGGCACGCCCGCGCCATTCACTTCTTCCGTTCGAGGTAGGCCACGAGCACATCGGGACTCGACTCCATCGGCACCTCGACCACGACGCAGTCCCGCACCCGTGGTTGCTGGAGCAGTTCCGCCTCGACGTCCTGGTGACTCATCGTTCCGTCTCCGCCGTGGTTCATCGGCACGACAACTCTTCCCGAGGAGGGTCGGGCGAGAGGCCGTCAAGATCGATAGCCCGCTCAGGTGGCGTGACGCAGCGGGTGACGTGAATCCGAGGTGGCGTGGAGCGAAGCCACGTGCAGTGATCGAGGTGAAGGGCCTTTCGCGGCGAACGTGCCGGAACGGAGCCGGGGCGTTGTCAGAAGACGCAGCTCTCCGTTTGCAAGGTCCTCCCGCTGATGTAGCCCGCGTCGTCCCCGGCCAGGAAGACGTACGCGCCAGCGACCTCGGCGGGGGTGGCGACGTGGTCCAGCGCATAGCTCAGGGAAAGCCACTCCTCGGCCGACAGGCCGAGGCCGGGCGGCTGGTACTTGACCGCGTTCTTGGCGGCCATGTCCGTCTTGGTGGCTCCGGGTGCCACCGCGTTGATCGTGATTCCCCGTTGCCCGAGCTCGATCGACAGGCAGCGCACCATGGCCTCCACCGCGGCCTTGCTCGCCGCGTAGAGGGTGTGCTGGAAGATCGAGCGGCGGGACGCGTTGGACGAGGTGAGGATGATCCGCCCGCCCGCCGTCATGTGCCGCGCAGCCTGCTGGGCCGCGAACAGCTGGCCCTGGGTGTTGACGCCGAACAGCTGGTTCGCCATCTCGGGCGTCAGTTCCTGCAGGCCACCGAAGTGGTTGATGCCCGCGCACGACGCGAGGACGTCCATCCGGCCGAAGGCTTCCACGGTCCGGTCGAACAAGGCGCTCGTCTGCTCCGGGCTGGCGACGTCGGCCTTGACCGCGAGGCACCGGGCTCCCGAACCCTCGAGCTTGGCCGCGAGCTCGGACGCCTCCTCACCGCCACTGCGATAGCCGATGACGACGGAGGCTCCTTCCTCCGCGAACCTGGTCGCGACCGCCGCGCCGATCCCGCGGCTGCCTCCGGTGACCACCGCTACTTTGCCGTCCAGCTTTCCCGAGGGCATTTTGCCTGCCGCCTCATTTCGATCTGACAGAACCAACGGACCCGGGAATCGTAGGAAGGGAAAGCTCGCCGGGCGATGCACCGTTCCAGGCGGTGGAACGAGTGTTGACCACCTGAGTCGTGCCCTCATAGCGTGTTTTGCCTGCCTCGTGTCTTCCGTGGAGGGAATTCCCGGTGTTGGAGAACAAAATGACGGGGCCGACTCTGTGCCGTCCTGCGGTGCACGTGCCCGAGTACGTCATCACGCTCGAGGAGACGCTGAACCTGGCGCGATCGATGCACGCGGACCATCCTCAGCTGCCCCTGGCGTTGAGACTGATCAACAACACCAGGGTCGAGCGCCGCCACCTCGTGCAGCCGATCGAGTCGACCCTGCGTCACCCCGGGCTGGAGGAGCGCAACCTGACCTACGTCCGCGAGGCCAAAGCCCGCATTCCGGCCGTGGTCGAGGAGGCGCTGGCCAACGCGGATCTTCGTGCCGACCAGGTCAACGCGATCGTGTTCGTCTCGTGCACCGGGTTCACGATGCCGTCGCCGACCGCCTGGATGATCAACCAGCTGGGGTTCGACACCAGCACCTGCCAGATCCCCATCGCGCAGCTGGGATGCGCCGCGGGCGGCGCGGCCATCAGTCGGGCGTACGACTTCTGCCGCGCCCACCCCGGCGCGAACGTGCTCATCGTGGCGTGCGAGTTCTGCTCCCTGTGCTACCAGCCGGACGACCTCGAGGTGGGCAACCTCCTGTCGAACGGGCTTTTCGGGGACGCCGTCGCCGCGGCGGTGGTGCGTGCTGGGGGAGGGGCGGGAATGCGCCTGGAAGCCACCGCCTCCCATCTCGTGCCCGGCACCGAGGACTGGATCTCCTACGCGGTCAAGGAGACCGGCTTCCACTTCCAGCTGGACCGCCGGGTGCCGAAGACCATGGAGATGCTCGCACCGGTCCTGAAGGAGACCGCGGGTGCGCACGGCTGGGACGCGACCAGTCTCGACTTCTACCTCATCCACGCCGGAGGCCCGAGGATCCTCGACGACCTGTCGATGTTCCTGGGGGTGGAGCCGGAGATGTTCGCGCACAGCCGGGCAACTCTCACCGACCACGGCAACATCGCCTCCGCGGTGGTGCTGGACGCGCTGCGCAGGCAGTTCGACGCGGGCACCACGCCGGAGGGTTCGCGAGGCATGATCGCCGGCTTCGGCCCCGGTATCACCGCCGAGGTCGTGCTGGGATCGTGGGTCGTCCACCCGGCTGCGCCCGGCTTCGTTCCCGTCGCCGCTCCTGTCGAACTCGAGCACGCCTGATCGCGTCGTCGCGGACGGAGCGATCTTCGACGATTGCGTTCTCCGGGTGCTCCTCGCACACTCGGTCTCCTGCTGTGAAGTCTTCCGAGCACAAGGCGTTCGAAGGACGAGCTGGATCGACTGATTCCGGTACGTCGCGAACTCGTGCTTTCCGTTCCGCGGTGCGCACCGTCGCTCAACTGCTCGACCACCTCGGCGAGGACCGTCCGGAGGCGTGCCTGGTGTTCCCCGAGACAGATCGCACGTCGCCGCACCGGAACATCTCCTCCCTTGCAGGGGGAATCGCCACGGTTCTAGTGCCGCTCGTGGTCGGTGAGGGCACTGCTGGTCCACGTGACGCCGGAGTTCGCGCCGTCCGCGTGCGGGGTCTGGGCCGCCGGTGGGGCGATCCTCGTGCTGCCCGCCTCGCCGACGCCGTCACCGGCGAGCGAGGTGTCCGCCAGGCTGGCGCCGTCACCGGCGAGCGAGGTGTCCGCCAGGCTGGCGCCGGCGAGCTCTGCATCGCGGGCCGTGCGAAGGACGTGGTGATCGTGGCGGGCAGGAACTTCTTCGCGGAGGACGTCGAACACGTGGCCCACACCGCCCTGCCGGACGGGCGCTCCGTCTGCGTCGCGGTGGCGGACCACGAGCGCGAACGGATGATCGTGATGGTCGAGTCCGGCGAGCAGGCGGCGGCCGGCGACTTTCCCGGCCCGGTTGAGAGAACTGCTGCCTTCGCGTCTGGAGTTCAGCGCTGTCGACGTGCTCGTCGTCCCGCGCAACACCCCTGCCCGCGCGACGAGCGAAAAAGTCCAATGTGGACCAAGCGTCCGGCGCGTGCACCGGCTCAGCGATTCCTGATGCACCGCAGCGGTCCAGCACGGTCCGCCCGCTGAGACGCGTTCGACCACCAGGTGCTGGCCGTGGCCTCGGTACCGACCGGCATCGCGCACTCGCCCACCTCGAGCCGGTCGTCAGCCAGGAGATGAGCGAACCGATCGTCCGGCGTGATCCGGTCGGCGGGTGTGTCCAGCGCCCTGGCCAGTGGCGCGACCACGAGACCCGACGTCTCGTGGTGGACGTTCACACCGCCTCCTGCGGTCGGTGGGAGCAGCCGGGACCGGGTCACTCCTCCGGCTGCAGTGATCGGCGCCACACCGCTCCTCTCGTGGACGAGTTGAGTCCGTAGGTGCGTGCGCCCGGTAGCCGGCGGGTGTAGACCCGGTCGAACTCCTCCTTGCCGAGCGGGAGCGCCTCAGCTGCCAGACGCCGCCACGTCGGATGCGTCCGCAGCTCGAACATCAGAGCGGCATCACGCCAGGACCTTCTGCGCACCAACACCTTCGCAGCACCGTGCAAACAGCGCAACCAACGCCACCACTCGAACATGCCCATGCGTGCCATCAGAATCCCCTGAGGCGGACGTATGCAGTCGATCACGACGAGCGTCCCTCCCGGCTTCACGAGACACCGGACCTGCCGGAGCACCTCGTCCGCGGGGCCGAGGTGGTGCAACGCGGTCGAGCTGAACACGAGGTCGTACTGCCCCAGCTGGTGCAGTGTGCCGGCGTCGAGTCTGCGCAGCGTGTAGGTGACCCGGCTCGACCGGTACCTGTCGCGGGCCACCTGGAGCTGGTCGGCGGAGACGTCGACTCCGGTCAGCCACTCGCTCCTGGCCAGGAGGAGGTCGTGGAACTGCCCTGTGCCGCAACCGATGTCGAGCGCCTCCTGGGAGAAGGGCGGTAGGTGTTCGGCCACCCACCGCGCGAGGTCGTCCTGCGTCAGTTGAGCGAATCTGTCGTACAGATGCGAAATGCCGTCGAACGACGCGCTCCCGCTGCTCTTGCGAGCATCGGTCGAAGGCCGGCCTTTGGCTCGAAGGCGCGATGTCCCCGAAGAAGTCGGCAACTGAACCTCCGAATGTCGCGAACCTGGCTGTCTTCGAACTACCAGCTGGAAGCGACATCGAACACCAGATCCGGCTCAGCCGACCACGACGTGCCATCCGGCGGAACACGTCTTCGGAGGGAGTCCGGGTTCCACCCGCTGGAACGTCTTCGCCGTGCCGCCGGAGGGCGGACCTGGTGTCGGGAACCGGCATCGTTCCCCGAACTCCTGGCGAGGCAACGGAATCCGTGAGCGTCGACCTCCGCCGGACGGCAACCATGGGTACTGACGATCGGAAGAAGTCTTGATCACACAAACTCGTGATGTGACGTTGCCCGGCCGCCTCCGGCCGGAGCTGCTCGCGCTGGCGGCGGACGAGGTCAACGTGACCCTGTCGGACTCCGTGCTGCACGGCCTGAAGAACTGCCGGGAGTTCGTGGACTCGTGCATGGGTGACGGCCGGGAGATCTACGGGGCCACGACGGGTTTCGGTCCGCTGGTGACGTTCGCCGGCCGGGAGTCGGCGGTGGACCAGTGCGACCACGTGCTGCAGCACCTGACGGCAAGGCAGGGACGCGATCTCCCGCTCGAGGTGGTGCGCGCGACGGTGCCGGCACGGATCTGGTCGCTGTGCCAAGGGCGTTCCGGGGTGTCGCCCGCGGTGGTGGACCGGTTGTGCGCGATGCTGCGGACGTCGTTCGTGCCGGCCGTGCCCGAGCTGGGCTCGGTCGGTGCCAGCGGTGATCTCGTGCCCGTGGCACACATCGCCCAAGCCCTGCGCGGCAACGGCTTCGCGTACTTCGGCGGGCAGAGGACGCCCGCGGCGCAAGCGCTCGCGGAGGCGGGGTTGTCGCCGTTGGAGCTCGACGGGCGCGATGCGTTGGCCCTGGTGAACGGAACGTCGTTGACGGCGGCGGCGGCAGGGCTCGCGGCGAGGTCGATTCGCCGGTCGCACTCGGTGTCGATCGCGTTGACGGCGTTGCTGGTGGACCTGCTGGAGGCGTACGGGCACGCGCGGGCCGCGTCGGCCGGTGCGCGCATGGCGCGTCTGCTCGCCGGCGTGCGGCCGACCGGGAACCGGCCGCTGCAGGAGCCGTACAGCGTGCGGTGCACACCGCAACTGCTGGGCGCGGCCGGCTCGGCGATCGACTACGCGACCTCGGTCGTGGAGGACGACCTCAACGGGGTGAGCGACAACCCGTTGTTCTTCGCCGAGGAGAACCTGGTCGCGCACGGCGGCAACTTCTTCGGCCAGCCCTGTTCCTTCGCGGGCGACCTGCTCGTGCTGGTCGCGACCCAGCTGGGCAACCTCACCGAACGCCAGCTGGACCTGCTCGTCGACCCGCATCGCAACACCGGCCTGGCACCGATGTTGTCGGTGAGGCCCGGTGTGCAGCACGGGGTTCAGGGGATCCAGCTCGTGTCGACGGCGATCGTGGTGGCCATGCGCCGGTCGGCCACCCCGGCCAGCATGCAGAGCCTGCCCACCAACCTGCACAACCTGGACATCGTCCCGTTCGGCACGCAGGCCGCGCTCAACGCCTGGGAGCTGTCCGGGCTGCTGCGCCTGCTCAACGGGGCACTCGCGGTGGGACCGCGCCAGGCGATCCACATCGGCGACCGGTTGCCCACCGCTCCGGCCTGTGCCGAGCTGTACGAACGCCTCGCCCACTCCGTCGCACCGGTCGACCCCGACCGCGCCCTCGACAACGACGTCCGCCTTGCCGCTCAGGTGCTCGACGACCACGTCGCCGACAAGAGCTCGGCAGACGTAGAATCCCGCCGTGTCGAAGCTGTTCGACCAGGCCATGGTCGAGCTCAACCGCAGCATCGGCTCGACCGTCGTCGACGGCTACGACCTCTCCGGGCACCGGCGGATCGTCGACGTGGGGTGGAGGCGCCGGCGTGTTCCTGGCGGGCGTGCTCGACAGGTATCCCGACGCCACAGGCGTGATGGTCGGCCAGCTGCACGTGCTGTCCCAGGTTCACGACGTCCTGCGGAGCCATGTGGAGTCCGGGCGTTGTGAACTCGCCGAGGGCGACTTCTTCACCTCGGACCTTGCCCGCGGGAGGCGACCTCTACCTGGTGAAGCACATCATCCACGACTGGCCGGACGAGCAGGCGGTGTCGAGCCTCCGCGACCGCCGTCGTGCCATGTCGCCGGGTTCGCGGCTGGTCTTGTTCGAGCGGCTGGCCGTGCCCGGCGACTCGCTCACCCAGACCGTGACCTACGCCTTCCTGCTGATGGTGGTGCTGGGAGGCCAAGAGCGCACGAAGACCGAGTACGACCGGTTGCTCGCCGCGGCGGGCCTGCGGTTGGACCGGGTGGTTCCAGCGGGCGGGGAGCTCGTCGGCATCGAGGCGGTCCTGCTGTAGCCGGTGACGGTCCGCTGTGGACGTTCCCGGGGCTTCCCCCAGGCGGGAGCAAGGGCCTTCCGGCCGGTGAGGTCGCGGGAAGCGCCCGTTCTGACAGGCAACTTTGCCTGAACGGGCACCCTTCCGGTCGTGGGGGCTGACTGGGTGAACCGAGCCGGGCGTGGCCTCGTGCTGAGGGTGGAACAGGGAGACAGTCCACCACTCGGAGTTGGAGAAGCCATGCGCCGCAAGAACGTTGGAGTCCTGGCCGCCCTCGCTGCCTTCGGTGCCGTCGTGCTCGGCGCGTGCGGTGCAGGCGCTCAGTCCGGTGCACCCGTGCCGGGTGCCGCCCAGGAGACGCGCCAGGAACAGCCCGCCGACACCACTGTGGACGGTGTGGACCTGGTGCAGGGGACGAACAAGTCCGCCAAGGCCGGCCGGCAGACCGGTGATCTGGCTCCGGAGGACGCGTCGGCGGACACGAAGACCGTCTGGGTGCAGTTGCGCGCCGCGGCGGCCGGCGGCCTGGAGCCGGCTGTCGTGAACGGTGCGGACCGCACGATCTACTGGTTCAGCGATGATCCGGTGAACGGCAAGGTCTCGAACTGCGTCGGCGACTGTGCGAAGAAGTGGCCGCCGGTGTTGATCAAACCGGGCAGCAAGGTGCTCATCGCCGGGATCAAGAAGGAGAACATCGGGTTCTTCACCCGCAGCGACGGCGGCCGCCAGGTCACGATCGGCGGGCGGCCGATCTACCGGTTCTCCGGGGACAACCCCGGCGACATCAAGGGGCAGAACGTCGCCGGCAAGTGGTTCGTCATCAACCCGGAGGGCAAGCGCGCGACCGCGCCGGGCGAGGCCGCGGCACAGCCCACCTCGCCGAGCACTCCGGCCGGCGGCGCTCGGCCCGCGAACTCCGTGACCTTCTTCACCGGCAGGAACTTCGACGACTCCAGCGGCGACAACTTCGCGACCGGCGTCACGGTCGGGACCACCTGCTCCGACCTCCCCGTCGGGTTCAGGTCGCTGACCACCGACGGTGCCGTCAAGATCTGGTCCGAGCCGGGGTGCAAGGGCAAGTCCGCGGTGGCCGCCGAGGACCTGCGGGACACCACCGCGTTCGGGCTCCCGAACGGAGTGAGGTCCTACATCCGCGCCTGATCCACCGCACGCCCTGGTCTGGGCGGGTGCCTGCCGCTGCGGCAGACACCCGCCCACGAGTGTGCGGGGTCTTCACCCCCTCGTGACGACGCGGATCGGCTCGGTGCCCGCCGTCTCAGGACGAGGAGATCTCCAGGTAGGCGGACCGAGGTCGGTCCCGCTCAGGTGCGTGAGGCGCCGGCCCACGCGAACCCGCACCACGCCGGTCACGGCGAGCACAGCGGAGTCCGCGCCGCTGGGTCTCGTTCGAGGCGACACCCACGTCTCCGGGCGGCACTGGTCTCGCGGGCGCACCGTGGAGAGAACGGCGGCGGGTACCTGCGAGTCGGCCACCAGGGGGCCGGTGTGCTCACCGCGCTGCTCGAGAGCGCCGTGCGTCCTGACAGGGCGGCGAGGACCAGTTCGAACGCGGCTCCGGTGAACGTCCGCAGGTGCAGCTGCGCGTAGAGGGTGGAGGTCGTCCCGGCCTCGAACTCGCAGGTCGCGTTCATGATCAGGTGCCGCTGCGGCCACGCAGCCTCCTTCTCGGGGTCGTCCGGCTGCCGGATCCGTCGCGTCCGACGACGGCGCACGTGCGCGGCAAACGCGGCACGTCCTGGAGCGGCCGTCCCGATCGGGAACTCGTCCGGGGGCGTTGGGGTGACTGGCCGTGGTTCGCGAGGTGACTCAGGGGAGTCGCGTCCAGGCGTCGACGTTGTCCGGGGTCTTGATCACGGCGTCGGCCGCGACCGACTCGGCCCGCAGTGGTCGGCGGAATGCCGGCCTGCGCGGCGGCGGTGATGGCCCAGTGCCACGCCTTGCGCCACGGGGGAACGACAGGAGTGGTCCGGGACGACTCGGGGGGCGGTGTGCTGGAACGCGATGGTGCCACGACGGCGTCGAACGGTCTTTCCAGCTCGGTCTCGCCCGCCACACCCGCGACGAAGGTGGTGGTGCCAGGTCCGCGGCGCGCGCCCGGTCCTCGGCCGTGCGCAGGACCGACTCGTTCCTGGGGTGGATCATCTGTGCCACCGATATCAGGCGCTGTGTCTCGTGGTCCGTGTGGCCCATCGCGTACGACTGCTCGGTCATCGCGGGACCTTTGGCACCCGTGGTGGCCACGCGGCCGGGGAAAGCGGGCGCGGTCGACAGGGCATGAAGGCCCCGTTGAGGCTGCCTTGATGTTCATTCGAGAATAGCGCCTTTCCTGGGCGCACCTTCCTGCGTCACCGGGCAGCCTCGGCGACAGGTCGCAGGTCGTTCCGGCAAGGTGCTGACAGGATTTTTCGAACCAGGAACACCGTCTTGCTCGCGGACCGCAACCAGGAGACCTCCGTGCCCGTTTTCAATCATTCCAATGATGTCCGGGTGGTCAGTGATCGGCAACGGGAGGTCCTCAGACGAACGGTCTCGGATCTCGTCGACGCGGCCGCCGCGGCCGATTCGCTGCACATGTACGAGCACCTGGTGCCGCCGGAATTGGCCACTGCCTTGAGTGAACACACCCGTACACCCGTGTCTGATTCCGGATTCTGCGTGATCGAGGGAATTCTGTCGGATTTCGTGGCTGACCCCGGTCCGACGCCGAAGTCGTGGGATTTCGCCGACTTCGGGCGGACACGTCATCTGGACGTCGCGTTCGCTCTGGTCGCGAGCACGGCGGGGCGCGTTTTCGGCTGGAAGTCCCAGCAGGACGGAAGGCTTGTGCACGACGTCGTTCCCAGCAGGGAGTTCGCCGGCGAACAGGTCGGTGCGAGCAGCGCGGTGAGATTGGAATGGCACACCGAGGACTCCTACCACCCCGAGAGGCCCGAGCTCCTGCTGCTCGCCTGCGTGCGAAATCCGGACGAGGTCGGAACCGACGTGTCCAGCATTCGGCAGGCGGACGTTTCGCAGGGTGATGTCGAGCTGCTCAGCACGGTTCCGGTGCTCCTCTGCCCGGACGACAGCTTCGCCGGCAGCTGGGAGGGTGAGGACGCGGCGCGGATGCTCACTCTTTGGGAGTCCGCGCACGGTTTGCGCATGCGCTACGACCCGCCGTACACGAGACTGCCAGAGGGGACGGCCGGAGCTGCGGGCCGCCTGGGAACGGCTTGGCGAGGCCCTGGACCGTTGCGCCACCACGGCGGTGGCCGCGCCTGGCGACGTGGTCGTGGTGAACGACGACATCGCCGCCCACGCCCGCCGGCCGTTCAAGGCCAGGTACGACGGCACGGACCGCTGGCTGAAGCGCATCCTCGCCCGTGGCGCCGCGCAGCGTCCGGACGCCGAGCGCGATGAGCCCGGGTACGGCCAGATCCAGGTCGGCCCGTACCCGTCGCTGCGCGTGAGAACCTGACCGTGGGCTCTGCGATCGTCGAGCACGGGCAGACCGGGGAGACGGCCGGCGGCAGATCACCCGGCGGAAAGCCGAACCTGGTTCCGCTGCTCGCTCTCGTCGGGGTCACCGCGATCTGGGGCGGAACGTTCGTCGTCGTGAAGGACGTGACGCGGCAGGCGTCCCTGGTGGACTTCCTGGCGATCCGCTTTCTGATCGCGACGGCGGTTCTCGTGTCGTTGCGGCCGCGCCGGTCGGTGAGCCGAAGCCCGCGGACGTGGGGCCGCGGAGTCCTGCTCGGACTGATGCTGTGCGGTGCCTGCATCGCGCAGACCTACGGGCAGCAGCACACGTCGGCCTCGATGTCCGGGTTCATCACGGGCCTGGCGGTGGTCTTCACGCCCGTGCTCGCGGGGGTTCTGCTCAGAAAACGGATCGGCCCGGCGTACTGGGGCTCGGTCGCGATCGCCACCGCGGGCCTCGCCGTCATGTCGATCAGAAGCGTCACCATCGGTCCAGGTGAAAGCCTCACGTTGCCCTGCGCGCTCTTCCTGGCCCCGCACACCACGGCTCTCGGCGAGTGGTCCGGAGCGGGAGACGCTCATGCGCTCACCGTGATCCAGCTCGGCATGGTCGGCGTGGTCTGCCTCGGTCTGGGAGTGCAGGACGGCTTCGTCCTGACCGCGACGTGGAGCTTCTGGTTTCCCGTGACCGGTCTGGCGGTCCTCGCGACCGCGGTCGCGTACCTGGTCCAGACGTGGGCTCAGGCCCGGCTGCCTGCCTCCGTCGTCGCTGTCGTACTCACACTGGAGCCCGTGTTCGCGGGTGTGTTCGGAGTCGCGGTGGACGGCGACGAGATGACGCTCCGCATCGTCTTGGGCGCGGTGCTGGTCCTCTGCGCCATGGTCTTGGCGGAAGTTCGTCCGAGGCCTTCGGCGGGGAGACACCGGCGTGGTTCGCGGGACTCCGGAACCTCGGGACGTGAGTGAGCCGGCGCTCGGGATGAGCGCCGGCTCACTCACGTGAGGGGGAGGTGGGCTCAGTACTCCACCCACAGCTGGGTGTAGTCGGGCACGTCGACCCGGCACTCGTGGTTGTGGCCGGGGTAGCTGTTCGCCGCCTTGTAGTGGCAGGAGAACTGCGCGAGCGCCGCCTCCTGGGCGTTGGTGGCCCGCCAGTACTGGACGTAGACCCAGGTTCCGGCCTGGGCCTGCGCCGGGACGAACGTGGCGAGAGCGGCGAAAAAGGACAGCGCCAGCGTCATGCCAGTGGCAGTTTTTCGCATGGAGACCTTCCTGTGGTGTCGAACTCTGTCGTAGATAAGCGGAAAAGGCTCAGTACTCCACCCACAGCTGGATGTAGCCGGGTACGCGGCGGCATTCGTGGTTGCGTCCCGGGTAGTTGCTCGACGCTGTGGAATAGCAGGCGATCTGCGCGAACATCGACTCGCTCTCGTTGGCGGCTCGCCAGTACTGGACGTAGACCCAGATTCCAGCCGCCTGGGCCTGCGCAGGAACGAACGCGGCGAGAGCGGCGAAAACAGACAGCACCAAGGCGAATCGAATGGAGGCTTTTCGCATGCGGGCCTTCCTGGGGCGGGTGGTCACCTTCATGTCGGAAGGTAGCAACGGGGCAGGGTGGTCGGACGATTCGAAGTACTTATGCCCCTTGGTTGTTGCCCGATCCTGCGCTGTTCGGAAAGCGACGATCCGGGTTGCGAGCCGGAGCCCGGCCGCAGCATCCGCGATCGACGAATTGGTGGTGCCGGCGCCCGGCCGTGTTGCTCGGACCGGGCACCGGCACGTGCCGCCGGTCAACGGGGGAGGGAGAACCGGTCCGGCGGCACGAATCGGGAGCGTCGGCGGCGACGCTCCGGTGTGGAATTCGAGGTCCCGTGCCTGTCGGGATTCCGGCTCGGATCTTCCGCCGGTGAACGTCCTGTGCGGCTCCATTCCCCTGCACGGTCTCGCGAGAAGGTGTCCCGGGTCCAGCGTTCGCTGCTGAACCGAGCCAGCCGGTACGTGTTCTCCGGCCGATCGGGCACCCCGGGGCTCGACAACGATGATCGTTCCTGGACTCGGCTTCCGCGCGGGCGGCCGGAATGTGCTTTCGGGCAGGTGGATGTGCCCGAAAGGCCTTCGCGGCCGGGTGGCGGTTGATGATTCCATTCGACCGGTCTTAGGTTCGGAGACGGCGCGACACAGGTGCCACTCGCTGCTCACGTGCTCGCTCACGAAAGGCCGGCGGATGTCGGACCCGATCTGCCTGGACCGGCTTCCTCCCATCGCGTGGCAGGCCGACACCGGAAGGCGTCGTCGGAGAGTCCGCCCCGGAGTTCACTGTGGATTCTCTGGTCGCGCCGGTGGCGGGCCGTCGCGCAGGCGGACCTCCGCTCGGCCACCTCGCTCGGCGACGCGGCGCACGCCGCGCACCCGAGAAGACCACCTGACCGAACCGCTGGCCCATCCGTTCAACGGCCCGCGGTCGCTCGCGATCTCGGACCGCTGCGAGCGGCTGCGCTCCAACGGGAGCCTCACCGAGGTGCTGTTGCCTCGCGGTGAGCCGGCCTGGCTCGTCGTGAGTCATGCCGACGCCTGGTTCGTCCTCGGTGATCCCAGGTCCAGCCGGGCGGCGGCAAGAGGCAGGGACGTACCCCGGCAGTCCCACTCGCCGCTCGACGCGGGACTCCTCGCGTTGGACGCGCCGCAGCACAAGCGCCTGCGGTCGTTCATCTTGAGGGCGTTCACGATGCGCCGCAGTGAGGGCCAGCGTCCGCACGCTGGCCCTCGGTTTGGCCAGGGGACTGCGCGATCGGGAGTCGCCGGCGGACCTGGTGGACGGGTAGGCGTTGCCACTCACGACCGGCGTCATCTGTGCGTTGCTCGGCGGCCGCAAGAGGATCAGGACCGGTTCCGCTCCTGGAGCGACGCCCGGCTGTCGACCACGACACCGCCGCAGGACGAGCTGACGTTCACGCACATCCTGCTGCTGTCATCGGCGGAGTGTGATGTGTGCTCCGCGCACTCCGGAAGACTATTTTGTCCGGAAGGGAAGTAAAGCTTACCGAGAGTAAGTTTATTGACTTTTCAGTCATGGTGCCAAGACCTTTTTGGCGTGAACGAAAGAACGTGGGAACGGTCGACGGCTGACGTTGCAACGAGTGTGGCCGGCGCATGACCTCGGTCACTCGAAAATCCTCCTGAACCGGCCGGACAGTGTGTTCCGGTGAGCGCGCCGCGGGAAAAATCGGTTTGACGCCATTTGACGTCATCGCTGGCAGAAGTCGTTTTCATGGTCTGCGCAAACAACTTGGTTCTTCGTGCAAAGCTGGTGCCCGATCGACCATCGCGGACTGCGAGGCACGCCTTCTTTGCCCGATCGAACCTAGCATTCGGCAACAGCATTTCCTTCTGCGGGAACCGGAGGCAGTCATGACCGCTCCGACCATGCTGAGCCGCGGGGGCTCGGGTCGCATCCTCACCGCTGTGGAGAAGGCGATGGTGCTTCTCAACGAGTTGGTGAACTCCAGCCGGCCGCAGAGCCTCGCGGAACTCACCAGGCGCACAGGCCTCACCAAGTCGACGGTGCACCGGTTGCTGGCTGTTCTGCTGGCACATCGGATGGTCGAGCGCGTCGGCGACCAGTACACGCCCGGTGGCTGCTTCAACGGCGCGGAGAGCCGCAGCAGCGGGGACGCGGTCGCGCAGCTGCGCAGGGAGTCCACGCCCTACCTGACCGAGCTGCACTACGTGAGCGGTCACACCGTGGCGGTGGCGGTGCTGGCCGACAACGCCGTGCAGTGCGTGAACCAGGTCTACGGGCATCGTTCCCCCCGGCTGCCCGAATGGACGTCGGGCAGCGAACGGTTGCGTTCGGACGCCACCGGACGGGTGCTCGCCGCGTTCCAGACCGGCCGGGGCCCGAGCGCCGTCGATCTCGGTGTCGCCGAGATGATGGAGATCCGCAGGGACGGCGTGGTGAGCATCGACGACATGGCGCGGGGCCTGACGAGCGTGGCGGTCCCGGTTCTCGTCAGCGCGGGTTTTGCCCTGCCTGTCGCACTGACCGCCACTGATCGCACGGAGCGGATCGACGTGCCGGCCACCGCCCGGTTGCTCCGCCGCACCGCGTTCACTCTGGCGCGATCGCTTCGCCTGATGAGCATCACCGGCCTGTCGCGGCAAGCCGGATGAGATCCGTTGTGCACGGCTGGACGACCGCATGACGGCGCAGCCCACGTGACCGCGCTGCGCCGTCACTCACTCACGGCTTCAGCAGAACCTTGATGGTTTGGCGGTTCGCCATCGCGCGGTAGCCTTCCTCCACATCGGACAGTGCCATCTCGCGGTCGAAGACCGGGCTCGGGTCGAGCTCGCCCGCCAGCACAGCACGCACCAGCGAGGGCAGGTACCGCCGCGCCGGAACCAGCCCGCCGGTGATGGTCAGACCGCGCCCGAAACAGGTCATCAGGTCGATGCCCGCGTGCGGGCCGCCGACCAGGCTGACGACACCGCCGTCCGCGCAGGCGGCCAGCGCGGTCACGGCGGCCGTCCTGTTCGCGGTCGCCTCTACGACCAGGTCCGCTCCGGCACCGCCGGTCGCGGCCAGCACCGCTTCCACGTGGTCGTCGTCGGCGGTGATCACCTCAGTGGCACCGAAACCGCGAGCGACCACCGCCCTCGCCTCGTGGTGTCCGAGCAACAGGACGGTGTCGGCGCCCGCCTGACGTGCGGCGAGGACCGAGCACAGCCCGACGGCCCCGTCACCGACGACGGCCACTGTGCGGGGCGCGCCGCGGCCGCTTGACAGGACGGCGTGGCGCCCGGTCGCCATCACGTCGGCCAGGGCGAGGATCGCCGGGATCCGTTCGTCCTGCCGCTCCAACGCGACCGGGACCAGCGTCGCGTCGGCGAACGGCACGCGAACGGCCTCTGCCTGGCCGCCGCCGGCCTGGATGCCCCACATCCCTCCCGCACGGCACGAGGAGAACTGGCCGCGCGCGCACTGCAGGCAGACGCCGTCGGAGAACATGAACGGAGCCACCACGAACTGTCCCGGCCGCAGGAGCACCACGTCGTGCCCGACGTCCTCCACGACACCGACGAACTCATGTCCGCACAGCGGACCGGTCACCGGGCCGGGGAGTCCCGCGTACCCCCGCAGATCGGTGCCGCAGATCCCGGCGGCGACCACGCGCACGACGGCGTCACCGGGCTTCTCGATCCGGGCGTCGGGCACGTCGGCGACGCCCACCACGCCGGGCGCGCTCAGCACTGCTGCTTTCACGGAATCCTCCTCTGCGGACGATGTGGCGGAGCGGCGGTCGGCAGGACGAAAGCTAGCGGTGCCAAGACGGGCGAGACGGGGCCGTCCCACCGGACGGAATGGATCTCCTCCGGGGCGAACGCCGCTGCTTGCGCTGCGCCCGCGGTGACCAGACGGCGATCGTCGCCGAGCACCTCGCGGCTAGGAGCGATGGCGGATGAACCTGATGACCTCGACCACTCCCCGGCCGGCGACGCCGACCTGACCGGCTTCGTGTTCGACGCCGCGACTCCCGGCGGCCACCCCGCGGTGATCGACTACTCCGGCGGCGCGCAGCGGGTGCGGACCTACGGCGAGCTGGGGAGATCGATCCACGGGCTGGCGGTGTTGTTGCGCGACAAGGGTGTGCGAGACGGTGACCGGCGACCTCGCCCCTGCTCCGGGAGGTGACGCCGCGGCCGTGCTGCTGTCGTCGAGCGGCTCCTCCGGAGGGCGCCCGCGCAAAGCGGTGATCACCCACCGGAACCTGACCGCGGGGCTGGCGCAGATCCGGACCGTGCACCGTCTGCATCCCGGCGAGGTGGTGATCGCGGTAGGTCCGATGCGCCACATCTACGGCATGCAGATGGCGCTGAACCCGCTGCTACGGGCGGGCGGCACGCTGCTGATCGGGCCCACGAGGTTCCAGCTGGCGCGGTTTCTCGACATCCTCCGCGACCGCCGCGTCACCATCGCCTACCTCGTTCCGAGCGTCCTCGCCGAGATCGCGAGCCTCGGCGTCCTGGTGGAGCTGCCCGACCTGAGGTTGATCGTCTCGGGAGGGGCGCCGTTGCCGGAACCGGTGGCGACGGAATGCGCACGCCTGATCTCCAGGCCGGTCGTGCAGGGTTTCGGGATGACGGAGGCGGGCTGCATCTCCTTCACACCCGACGACCGGGTGGCACCCTCCGGCACGGTCGGGGTGGTGCTGCCCGGCACCGAAGCCCGGTTCGTCGAGCCGGAGACCGGGGCCGACGCGCCCGCGGGACAACCGGGCGAACTGCTGGCGCGCGGCCCCCAGATCACCCCGGGGTACGTGGACGCCCAGGGCGCCGGGCTGACAGACGAGCAGGGCTGGTTGCACACCGGTGACCTGGCCGTGCGGGACGACGACGGCTACCTGCGGATCGTGGGCAGGCTCGAGTCGCTGATCAAGTACAAGGGTCACCAGGTCGCGCCGGCGAAGCTGGAGGAGGTTGTCCTCAGCCATCCCGCAGTGTCCGACGCCCTCGTGGTGGGCGAGCCCGACCGCGTCGCCGGCGAGGTGCCGAAGGCGTACGTCGTGTGCGCGAGCGACACCTCGCTCGCCGAGGTGCTCGAGCACGTCGCGCCGTACGAGAAGATCCGGCTCGCGCAGCGGGTGCGGAAGATTCCGAGGTCGTCCAACGGAAAACCGTTGCGCCCGGAGCCGTTGCGCGCCCTGGTCGTCGAAGGACCGGACGGCAGGGGCACCGAGCTGGCGATCGCGCTGGACCGAGCCGGGATGGTGGTGCGCGACGCCGGTGGTAGGACGGCGACCGCCGCGGCGGCGGAGATCGGTCAGATCGACGTGGTGTTCGACGCGAGCGGGTCCGAGGCGGTGCCGCGGGCCCTGCTCGCCGCATCGCTGCTGGCGCGGGGTGGCCGGGTCGTCCTGCTGGTGGCGGAGGACGGGCAGCAGCTCTCCGACGAGCTGGTGGAACGGGCGGCTGAGGGCAGCATCAGCGTGCTCGGCTGGACTTCGTCGTCGATCGATCCGCCGGTTGCGGTGGCCCCCTCGCCTGGGGGCGTTCGACCACCTCACCGGGTCCTGCGTCGGGGTGGATGCCCTGGTACGCACACCGGTGGCGCCGTGAGCCCGGCGCTGCCCTGACCGGGCTCTGTCCACACCGGACTCCGGTGCGCCCTGCTCTCGGCGGCGCACCGGAGTCCGATGTCAGGCGGACGGGGGCAGCAGTGCCAGCTCGGCCTCGGCGCGTTCGCGTTCAGCGTCGTAGATCGGCCCGTCGAACGTGCCGAGCGCTAGTTCCAGGCATTCCCTCGCGCGTTCGTGCTCACCCATCTCCCGCAATGCGACGCCTTCGTAGAGGGCCTGCTCGGCCGTCCAGTAGTGGTTGCGGTTCGCCTCGGCGAGCAGGCGGGCCTCGTGGTGCGTGTCCGCCGCTTCGTGCCAACGCCCCAGTGCGGAGAGACACCGGCCGGCGCCGCGCAGTTTGAGCGAGCGGACCCAGCGTTCGGCCTCCGGGTTGATCTCGCCGCGGTGGTCGTCCATCTCCGCGAGCAACGCGCGGAACACCTCCAGCGCCTCCTCGGGTTCGCCGGCCTGCCGCAGCACGTTGCCGAGCGTGAGCCGCGTCGGTCCCTGGGCGTCGTAGAAGGCGAACTCCATGGCCACCTCGACCGCGGCCCTCACCTGGGACAGCGCCTCGTCCGGGCGGCCGAGCCGGAGCAGGATCGAGGCGATGCGCTGCTGGGCCATCAGGCGTTCACGCCGGTCGCCCAGCTCGTCCGCGAGCTCCACCGCCTGCAGGTGGGACACGAGGCCGGCCTCGTTGTCGTCGAGGCACTTGTACTGCGCCCAGCCGTAGAGGCTGAGCAGGGGCAGCTCGTCGTGCCGGTTGCCCAGGGCCCTGGCCGCGTCGAGCGCGGTACCGAGGATCTCGTGCCACGGGTGGGTGAGCACCCTGCTGTCGCCGTAGTAGGGCATGGCCTTGGCGAGCTCGACCACTTCGCGGTGCCAGCCCAGCCGGGCGGCGATGCGTTGCGCCGCCACCCAGTTCGTGCCTTCGCGGGACAGCCATTCCTCGGCGGCCTCCCGCGACGGGAACGGGCTGTCCTCGGGGATCCCCTGCACGTCGGGGAAGAACAGCCGGGCGGCCGACGTGGCGCGCTCGATCAGGTGGCTCAGCAGTGCGTCGCGCAGGTGCTCGCGAGTCGCGTCGTCGTCCTCGGCCGCCAGTCGCTCGCCAGCGAAAACCCTGATCAGGTCGTGGAACTGGAGTCGTCCGCCGGTGGCAGAGGGCTGCAGCAGCGACGCCTCGGTCAGCTCGTCGAGCACGTCGTCGGCCGCGCCGGCGGGCAGTCCGCCCGCCACCTCGGCGAGCTCGTCGTCGAAGGTGGGTCCCGGCACCAGGGCGAGCCTGCGGAACAGCTGCCGCGCGTCGTGCGACAGCCTCCGGTAGGACACGTCGAACGCCGCGCGCACCTGCCGGTCGCCCGCGGACAGCGTCGAGAGCCGGGAGCGGTCGTCGCGCAGCTGCGCGACCAGGTACGCGACCGTCCAGTGCCTGCGCGTGGCGAACCGGTTGCCGGCGATGCGCACCGCCAGCGGGAGGTTGCCGCACAACGACACCAGCTCGGCGGCCGCCTCCGGCTCGCCGTCCACGACGTGCTCACCCGCGATCCCTGCGAACAGCGCGAGCGCGTCGGTCGCGGGCAACGGCTCCAGCGACAGCGACCTGACCTCGGCGAGCTCGGTGAGCGCGCGCCGGGACGTGACCATCGTCAGCCCGGCCGGTCCGGTGCCGATCAGCGGTCGCAGCTGCGCCTCGTCGGCGACGTTGTCCAGCAGCACCAGTGTTTGCCGGTTCTGCAGGAGCGCACGGAGCAGCGCCGACAGATCTTCGACGCCGGACGGCATCCGGGAGCTGGGCACGTTCAGCGCGGTCAGCAGCTGTTCGAGAGCGGCGAGCGGGGCCACCGGCTGCTCGTCGACGCCCCGCAGGTCGAGCGCGATGCACCCGCCGGGGAAGTCCGGAGCCAGCCGGTGCAGGGTGGACACGGCCAGGGTCGTCTTGCCGACACCCGGCGGGCCGACGATCGAGACCACTCCGCCCGCCGCGGCCTCCTCGCGCAGCCACGCGAACTCCTCCTCGCGCCCCACCACGTCGGGGACCAGCGGAAGCACGTGCAGCAGCGCGGGGTCGAGGGTCTGGGGCAGTCTGCGCCGGCCCTCCTGCGCCACCACCAGGAACATCCGCCGTTCGTCGACGGTGAGTCCGAGCGCGTCGGCGAGAAGCTTCGCGGACTGCTCTTTCGGAGCCTGTGCCCTGCCGTGCTCGAGGTCTCGCAGAGTACGCACGCTCAGGCCGGAAGCACGTGCGAGATCCGCCTGCGACAACGCTGCCGCGTGCCGGTGCTGCAACAACAACCCGCTGAACGCGGGTGGTGCGTTCATAGGCTCGGACATAGAAGTGATTTAACAAGTGCGGGTCGGTCGGCACAAGGCGCTCGACGGTGGCGTTTTCCTTGAGGGTCACCGGTTCGCAGTCGGCGGACGTCCCGGGCGCCGTCACCGGGAGTCCACTGTGGACTTCAGGTGGTGACGAGCACCTTCACCGCCGCCCGCGTGCTCATCGCCTCGTAGCCGTCGGAGACCAGCGCCAGCGGGACGGCGTGGTCGAAGATCGGTGACGGGTCGAGACGGCCCGCGACGACGTTCGCGAGCAGGCCCGGCAGGTAGGCCCTGGCCGGAGCGGGACCGCCGACGATCGTCAGGCCCCGGCCGGAGTCCGGGATCCGGCTGATGCCGCCCGCACCCAGGTGGGCACTCGCGCCGAGACTGACCACCCCGCCGTCGCGGCAGGCGGCGAGGGTGGTGCTCAGTGCCCGTTCGTCACCGCCGCAGTCGATCACCACGTCGGCACCCGCCCGCCCGCCGGGACGTCGAATTCGAAACGCTTCCCCGTCGGGCACCACGATGTCGGTCGCGCCGAACCGTTCGCCGATCGCGGCACGTTTCCCGGACGTCGTCACCAGGATGATGCGTTCGGCGCCCGCACAGCGGGCGGCGAGCACCGCACACAGCCCGTCGGCGTCGTCGGAGACGACCGCGACGACGGATCCGGGCCCGACGCGGGTGGAGCTGACCGCGTGCCATCCCGCGGCCATCACGTCGCCGAGCGCCAGCACGGAGGGCAGCCGTTCGTCGTGCTCGCCCATCGGCACTTTGACGAGGGTCGCGTCGCCGAACGGGACCCGCACGCCTTCCGCCTGCCCGCCGTCCCCGGCGACGCCGAACAGCCCGCCCGCCGCACAGAGATCGTGCCGTCCTCGTGCGCAGTCGCCGCACGTGCCGTCGGCGAAGGCGAGCGGGGCGACGACCATGTCACCACGACGCACGCCGACGATCTCCGAGCCGATGTCGGCCACGACGCCGATGAACTCGTGACCGCAGGGCTGCCGCTGCGCCGGTCCCTCCAGGCCGCGGTAGTACCGCACGTCGGACTCGCAGATCGCGGAGGCGACCACGCGGACGACGACATCTGTCGGATGCTTCACCCTGGGATCGGGCCGCATGCACACGCGCACGCTTCGCCTGCCTTGCAACACAGCGGCTCTCATGCTCTACCGTCCTCACCCGCGCGGACCCGACCTGAAAGGACGCGGCCTCGTTCGAGAGCTGCGGCGCGTGCCGGACCGCCGCGACAGCTCGCCTGGTCAGGATGGCTGCAGGCGTGACCCGCGCCACGAGAGCGTCCCGCCAGCCGGAACAGCCAGGATGCGATCCCTGTGTGTTCGGGCACCGTTGGTCACGCGGAAGGCCCGGCGTCGCTGCCGAGCCTTGTTCGAGGCTGTGAGCCGCGTTTCTACTGAGGGGTGTGTCTTCCGCCGGAGTGGGCTGTCAGAGCGGCCGACGGCCCGACGCCGACGGCGTCCCACACACCTCCAGGGCCAGCGGTGTCCGCTGAGTGTCGTGTCCGGCGCGGAGTCCGCAACTACGGGATTGATTTCGCCGTCCGCGTTCACTCCGCCAGTCCGGTTGACGGTGTGGTTCGGGGTTGAGTCGTGGAGATTCATTTTGATCCGGATTTGGATTGGTTGTGGGTGTTGCTTGCGGGGCAGTTGGCGCCGCGGGTGGATGTGGCGGTGGCGCGGGAGTTGGCGCGGCAGTGGCGGGACAGTGGTGTGTCGTTGGAGCAGATGGCGGCGACGATGGATGTGTTGGCGGGGCAGGTGGAGGATGCGTTGGGGGGTCGTTTGGGTTTGGTGTTCCGGTTGCATGTGAGGGAGTTGGGGGCGGTTGTTCCGGGGTTGGCGGGGTTGGCGGGGCGGCAGTCGGATGCGTTGTTGAGTTTGGCGTTGAATGTCGAGCAGTCGGTGTATTCGATGTTGATCGAGATCGTGTATTTCGCGAATTCGGTTGTGTGGGCGTTGTCGAATCCTTTTACGGCGCCGTTGGTGCCGGCGTTCATCACGGCGGCGCGGGTGGCGGTGGCGCAGGTGGTGGATCGGTTGAACTGGGCTGTGCGGTTGTTGGTGGCGGCGGTGCGGGAGGGGGTGGATGAGGTTGTGCAGGGGGCGTTGGCGCAGTTGGCGCAGATTGCGGAGGGGACGCGGGTTTATTGGGACAAGGTGAGTTCGTTGATCGAGTTCACGGCGGGTGCGGCGGCGGGTGGGTTGATTGCGGGTGCGGCGTTGGGGATGTCGAGGGTGGCGCCGGGGTTTGCGAAGTCGGTGGTGTTCGGGGCGTTGAACGAGGCTGCGGCGGAGACGGTGGTGGGTGCGGGGGCTGCGGGGATTCTGGGTGGGAGTTTTGATGATTTGTGGGCGGGTGCGGTGAATGGTGCGTTCAGCAGCAGTGTGGAGCGGGGTGCGCATGATGCGGGTCCGAAGATCGCGGCGGTGGCGGCTGGTATCGCGGCGTTGGCGGCCGGGAAGGGCGGCGGTATCGGCGGCCCGGATGGCCCGGAGCTTCCGGGTGGTTCGGGGGAAAAGGGTTTTCCGGGGGGTGGTGGGCCTGGTTTCCCCGGAGGTGGCGGAGGTGCTGGTATTCCGGGTGGCGGTGGTGGGGGCGCTGCACCGGTCAGGGGTCCGGGTGTCGGGCCTGGTCCGGGTAATGGTGGTTCGGGTGGGGGGAGGGGGGCCTCTGGCGGGTTTGGCGGGGCTGCCGAGGGTCTGGGCGCGGCTGGGCAGGGCGCGGCTGGGCAGAGCACACCGGTGCAGGGCACGCCAGGCCAGGTACAGGCGGGGCAGGGGCAGACTGGGCAGGGCGTCCAAGGGCAGGGTGTCCAAGGGCAGGGTGTCCAAGGGCAGGGCCCGCCGACACAGGGGTTGGCTGGGCTCGCGCCGCGGTCCGGTGAGCAGTTCGTGGGTGACCGGTTCGCCGAGGCGCTCACCGCGGACACCACCGCGCCTGTGAACGGTGTGACTCGACCAGACACAACCGCCGCCGGGCCAGGCCTCACCGGCACCGGCATCTCGGACTCCACACCGGGCATCCGAGCGCTCGAAGTCTCTCCTACGGGTCAAACTCCGCTCGTCACCGCTACGACTGACTCCACCGGCACCTTTCCCGGTGTGCGGCTGCCGGCGGACGCTGGCGTCCCCTCGTCCTCAGTGGACGGTTCCGGTGTGTCCGACGGGCAGAGCGCGCCGGAACCGAGCCGAACACCGGCCGGTGCGGTCGTGGAGCCGCAGGCTCGCGAGGTCGTGAACATCTCGACGCCGCCTCCGGTCGTGGAGGACCGGACTGGTGATCTGCAGCAGCGGCAGGATTTCGACGTCCGGGTGGGAGAGCTGCCACGTCTCGGCGAGGTCCCAGGTGGCGTGGCCATGCCGGCGGCGGAGGTTGCCGTCGAGATCGGTCGGCACCTGGCCGGCAAACCGGACGACAGCGTCAGGAACATCGTTCACGAGCTTCGCCTCAAGGGCGTCCGCCTTCGAAGGCCGCTGTTGCGGGATCTGGTCGAGGAAGTGAGGCTGGCGCGGCCGGGGAAGCTGGTGCCGACGGCGATGCAACGGGTTGCCCTTGGTAATGCCGGGATGCGGGCGTTTCCGGTTCCGGCGGGTGGGGACAACATCTACGAGGCGGTGTTGCGGTCGCGTCCTGTTCTGCGTGAGCGGTTTCCCACGGCTCTGCACTTGCGCGCGGCCACCGCCGATGCGTTGCAGCGTCACGCCGACGAATTTTCTTCGTACTACGACGGCGATGACTATGCGGCGGAGGTCGAGTACATCCGTCAGCGGGGGAACTACGCCCGTGACGCGGGCAACCTGGTTCCCCGTGGGATCGCGAGGGCTGCCGGGATCAGTCTGCAGATCATGGGCGAGGGTGGGCCGGGTGAGGGGAGCAAGACCTTCGATCCGCTGAGCGTGGACACGGTGGTGTTGCCGCGCCGGGAGACCGATGGTGGTCACTACCTCGGATCCGCGGACGTGTCCGTCGTGGGCTTGGGGGAGTTCGCTGATGGGCGGGGGCCGGTCGGTTCGCAGGAGCCGGCTGGTGAGCAGGAGGCGGCCGGCGAATGGGGTGTGCCTTGGCTGGATCCGGCCGTGGACGCGCCGACGGCGTGGCAGAAGTTGTCTCTCCGGGTGACGGAGGGCCCGTTGGCTGAGGCGACGGAGATTCTGCGTGGCATCACGCGCCCTCCTGCGTATCTGGCACCCGAGACCGACCAGGTGGAGAGCCAGTGGCAGCTCGACCAGCGTGTCGTGGAGATGCTCGCTTACCGGATCCACCAACAGGAACTGGGAATGCCGCCGGGCGCCGGTCTGCTGGAGTTGGCTCTCGAGCTCACGGCGAAGGCGGGTTTGCGGCGTCCTGGTGGACTCGGTGGCAAGGGGACGAGTGGGCGGGGTGGCTCGACGCCACCGGAATTCGCCTCGGGTTCCGAAAGCGCGGGCTCCCCTTCGCCTGCTTTTCACATCGATCCGGGCGAGGACGGTCAGTTCCGCTACGTGGAGGAGGAGCCCGAGGGCTGGGCGGGGATCGACTTCTCGGTTTTGGGCGATGGTGGGCCGAGTTTCCCGGCTGACGTGCAACCCGCTGACGTTCAGATGGTGGACG
>NZ_JBHYGW010000001.1:834452-875614 GCF_042738015.1 Lentzea sp. NPDC059081 | reverse complement strand
GGACGTTCAGGTGGTGGACGGTGGTGGGGAGCCGGGTGAGGTCGGTCTTGGGGCCGCGGTGCCGTCTTCGCCGGCTGTTCCTGTCGATCTGGGTGGGGATGGTCAGTACGGCTACGTGGAGGAGGAGACCGAGCGGTGGGCGGGGATCGACTTCTCGGTTTTGGACGGTGGGGGGCCGAGTTTCCTGTCTGATGCGCAGCCGGTGGACGTTCAGGTGGTGGACGGTGGTGGGGAGCCGGGTGAGGTCGGTCTTGGGGCCGCGGTGCCGTCTTCGCCGGCTGTTCCTGTCGATCTGGGTGCGGACGGTCAGCGCGGCTACCGGGATGAAGACACCGAGATGTTGGACGCGCTCGGCTTCTCGGCGGAGGAGGACGCTCTGGGTTTCGCGGCCGATGAGACGGGTCGTGCCGATCAGCTTTCGGGACTGGGCGAGATCGGGGTCGGCGACGAGGTGTCGGCTGGGCTGGTGGAGCTGGGCGGGGGCGACGGGATCGACTTCTGGGGCGAGGACGCCGAGATGCTGCAGAGGATCGACATCTCGGCTGCGCGGGACGAGCGAGGTGCCCTGCCCCTCGGGGTCTCGGAGCCGGGTGAGGTCGAGCCGGTGGGTGAGGTGCAGGGTGGGGGTTCCCCGTTACCCGGGAACGCCGACCTGGGCAACGACGACCTGGGCGAGGAAGTCGACCTCGCCGGAGGAGTTGTGGACGAGCGCCCAGAACCGGGGCGCGTCACGGCTTCGGCATCACAACGCGGCCCACGCGGCCCACGCGGCCCACGCGCTCCCCGGCGGCGGCTCGCGGTGGGCGAGGTCGTCAAGGCGATGGACAGGTTGATCCGGAGTCGGCCGAGCTATACGCGCAGGTGGCTCAGGCATGAGGTCCGCAAGCTGGGTGCCAGAGGTCTGGACGTCGAGTTGAACGGGCTGATCGACCGTGCGGAGCAGTTGCAGGTCCGCGGACCCAGCTCCGATGCCGAAGTCATCGCGTCGGCCGAGGAGTACCTCGGCAGGTTCCCGGACGGGACCGTCGACGACGTGGTCGCCTACGTCGTCCGCCGGGCTCGTTACGTGAGCAGGCAACGGTCCGCGGGCCTGGTCGAGCAGGTCGTGAACGCCCCTCGGCCGACAGAACCGCAGCAGGCTCTGCTCGACGATGTCGGCGCGCGGCACGTCAGGATCCTGCCCGGCGGGGATGCTCTTTTCGAGGCGGTGTTGCAGTCGGGGACTTTTCTTCGTCAGCGGTTTGCCACGGCGACGGATCTGCGCGCTGCCACAGCGAATGAGTTGCGGGTCAACTTCGAGGAGTACTCCGGGTACTACACGGGTGATGACTTCTGGGCTGAGGTCGAGTACATCGCGCAGCCCGGCAACC
The DNA here is from genome assembly GCF_042738015.1 of Lentzea sp. NPDC059081. Lineage (NCBI taxonomy): Bacteria > Bacillati > Actinomycetota > Actinomycetes > Pseudonocardiales > Pseudonocardiaceae > Lentzea > Lentzea sp. NPDC059081. Next base: position 874,244 of record NZ_JBHYGW010000001.1, on the reverse strand, counting down.
CTCCGCGTGACGGCGATGGTCTTGTTCCGCGTGCACTCGCAAAAGCTGCCGCGATCGATCTGGCCGTCCTGGGTGACTTCGGCGTCGGAGGGCAGGGCACCGCCGTTCACGCAACCGGCAGCGGACGTCCCGTGCTGGTGCTGCAGAGCGGGGTTCTCGGTGGGCACTACCTCGCTACCCGTGATCTCAGCAGTGAAGAACCGGGTGAACCCGCTGGAGCGGTCGCTGGCGAACGGGTCGTGTTGTCGAACTGGGAGGCCACCGATGACGTGATCGTCGAAGCGATCCGGAGGGAGATCGGGCAGCAGGCGAGGGTGGAAATGGGGGAGATCAGGTCCGGTCTTTACTGGAGTGGTTTCCGGCGGAGCAAGAAGGAGTTCGACGATTTGATCCTGCGGGTGGGGAACTCGCTGCCCGACAGCCAGATCGCGGTCGACGAGCAGGATCTCGTCGAAATCGTGGGTGGGTATCTCTTCGGCAACGCCGAGGAGTCGTCGGAGCAGGTCGGGGTAGATCTGCACCGCAGGGGCGTCTCCGTTGCGAACAGCGTGCTCGGCCACACGGTGAGCAAGGTGCGGATGAGCTTGGAACCGACGAGACGGCAGCGGGACATGCTCAAGGCGGCGGGTTTGCGGCATGTCGTGGTCGCTCCTGGTGGGGATGCTCTTTTCGAGGCGGTGTTGCGGTCGTTGCCTGGTTTGCGTGAGCGGTTTCCTGTCGCGGGGGATCTGCGTGCTGCCACGGTGGATGCGATGGTGGACGGTTTCGAGGAGTTCTCCGGGTTGTACACGGGTGCCGATTACTGGGCGGAGGTCGATCACATGCGGCTTCCCGGCAGTTTCGTGCGTGATTCGGACGGGATCGTCTACCGCGCGCTCGCGAAGGCGGCCGGGCTCACTCTGACGATCAGGAGCGGTACGGAGGAGGGGGTCGTTTTCGGGACCGGCGGCGAGCATTCCCTGATGCTGTTGCAACGTCCTTCGATGAGCGGTCACTACTACGGTACCCAGGAAATTCCGGGCAACGACGACGCTTCGGCACCACAACGCGGCCCACGCGCTCCCCGGCGGCGGCTCGCGGTGGGCGAGGTCGTCAAGGCGATGGACAGGTTGATCCGGAGTCGGCCGAGCTATACGCGCAGGTGGCTCAGGCATGAGGTCCGCAAGCTGGGTGCCAGAGGTCTGGACGTCGAGTTGAACGGGCTGATCGACCGTGCGGAGCAGTTGCAGGTCCGCGGACCCAGCTCCGATGCCGAAGTCATCGCGTCGGCCGAGGAGTACCTCGGCAGGTTCCCGGACGGGACCGTCGACGACGTGGTCGCCTACGTCGTCCGCCGGGCTCGTTACGTGAGCAGGCAACGGGCCGCGGGCCTGGTCGAGCAGGTCGTGACAGCCCGGCAGCCGACGGAGGCGCAGCGGGCTCTGCTCGAACGGATTGGCGCGCGGCACGTTCCGATCGCCGTGGGCGGGGATGCTCTTTTCGAGGCGGTGTTGCAGTCGGGGACTTTTCTTCGTCAGCGGTTTGCCACGGCGACGGATCTGCGCGCTGCCACAGCGAATGAGTTGCGGGTCAACTTCGAGGAGTACTCCGAGTTCTACACGGGTGATGACTTCTGGGCTGAGGTCGAGTACATCGCGCAGCCCGGCAACCCTCCGCGTGACGGCGATGGTCTTGTTCCGCGTGCACTCGCGAGAGCCGCCGCGATCGATCTGACGGTGATGGACGATTTCGGTGTCGGAGGGCAGGGCGCCGCCGTTGGTGAAACCGGTAGCGAGACTGCTGTGCTGCTGCTGCGGCGTGAGGTGTTCGGTGGTCACCATCTCGCCACCCGCGCTGTGGCCGTCGGCGAGGAACGAGGTGAACCCGTTGAAGCAGCTGCTGAAGAACCAGCCATGTTGTCGAACTGGGACGCCACCGATGACGTGATCGTCGAAGCGATCCGGAGGGAGATCGGGCAGCAGGCGAGGGTGGAGATGGGGGAGATCAGGTCCGCCCTCTACTGGAGCGGCTTCCGGCGGAGCAAGAAGGAGTTCGACGATTTGATCCTGCGGGTGGGGAACTCGCTGCCCGACAGCCAGATCGCGGTCGACGAGCAGGATCTCGTCGAAATCGTGGGTGGGTATCTCCTCGACAACGCCGAGGAGATGGGAGACCAGGTCCGGATCGACTTGCGCCGCAGGGGCGTCTCCATCGGGGACAGCACGCTCGGCCACGCGGTGAGCAAGGTGCGGATGAACCTGGAACCGACCATACGGCAGCGGGACGTGCTCAAGGCGGCGGGTTTGCAGCATGTCGCGGTCGCTCCTGGTGGGGATGCTCTTTTCGAGGCGGTGTTGCGGTCGTTGCCTGTTCTGCGTGAGCGGTTCCCCACCGCGGGGGATCTTCGCGCTGCCACGGTGGATGCGATGGTGGACGGCTTCGAGGAGTTCTCGAGGTTCTACACGGGTGCCGACTACTGGGCCGAGGTCGATCACCTGCGGCTTCCCGGGAACTTCGTTCGTGACTCGGACGGGATCGCTTACCGCGCGCTCGCGAAGGCGGCCGGCATCACCCTGTCGATCAAGAGCGGTGTGGAGGGGGAAGTCGTCCACGGGAACGGCGGCGAGCATCCCGTGATGTTGTTGCAGCGTCCCGGGATGGACGGCCACTACCACGGTAGCCATGAAATCTCCGTCGTCGACGAACCGGACGAGGACGGTGCGGGGCAGCTGGCCCTCGAACTGGCGATCAAGGAAGCGGTTCACGAGCACCTCGACCAACACCCGGGGGACCGGCACAGCCTGCTCAGGATCGCCAACACGCTCCGCCCGAGGTTCGAACTCAATGACGCGAGGTTCCGGACCTTGATCGTCGAGGCCAGGGAGGCCCACGTCATCAGGCGTGGCGCGCCGATGGCCAACGTCGAAGTCGAGATGCACGCCGGCCGCTACTTCGCGGACAGGCCCGGTATCCGCGTCGAGAACGTCGCCAACGGGCTGAACAGGATGGGCGCCGGTCGTCGACGCCGGGCACTCCTGCGGCTGATCCGGCGAGTGAAGACCGGCTGGGTCGAGAAGCAGAAGCCGACGGCGCGACAGCAGGAGGCGCTTCGAGCGGCCGGGATGCACGCGATCGAGATCCCTCCAGGTGCGGACAACCTCTACGAGGCGGTGTTGCAGTCGTTGCCCGCTCTTCGCGAGCGGTTTGCCGCGGTGTACAACCTGCGCGCCGCCGCGGCGGACGAGTTGCGGGACAACTTCGAGGAGTACTCCAGGTTCTACACGGGTGCCGACTACTGGGCGGAGGTCGATCACATTCGGCAGCCCGGAACCTACACGCGCGATTCGGACGGTCTTGTTCACCGCGCGCTCGCCAAGGTTGCCGGAGTCGATCTGACGATCGTCGGCGATGACACCGCAGGAGAGGGAGAAGTCACCTACGAGACCGGAAGCCGGCGTTTCCTGGTGTTGCTGCGCCGGGAGTTCTCGGGTGGTCATTATCTCGCCACCGGAGAAGGTCCCGGCGCCGAAGCGCTGAGCGCGCCGAGTCCGGGTGACGGTGACCAAGCCCGTCACGAGGCGGAAGCCCGTGAGGAAAGGGTCAGGGAAGCAGTTCGCGAACACCTCGACGAGCGTCCTGAGGACTTCGGTCGCTTCACCAGGATCGAGACCGCGCTCCTCGCCCGAGGTCTCGGTGTCAACAGGAGAAGGATCAGGATTCTGATCCACGAGGTCAGGGACGCCGAGTACGAGCCGGTTCTGTCCAATGACGAGATCATGGCGCTGATCGGCCAGGAGATCGCCAATCATCCGAGCGTCACCACCAGCGCCGGTCTCGGCCGTGCGCTCCGCCGCCGGGGGGTCAGGTTCCCGGAAGCCAATTTCGCGAACCTCGTCGAGGTGGTGTTGCTCACCTGGGACGAAGGGCAGCGGTCCACGCAGCAGCAGCGGGCAGTGCTCGACGAGATGGGGAAGTTCGCGATCGAGATGAGCCCGGGCGGGGACAACATCTTCGAGGCGACGCTGCGGTCGCATCCCGTTCTTCGTCAACGGTTCCCCACGGCCAGGCATCTGCGTGCCGCCGCGGCGGACGCGATGCAGGACCACGCCGACGAGTTCTCCCGGTTCTACACGGGTGACGACTACGCGGCCGAGGTCGCGCACCTTCGTCAGCCCAAGAGCTTCCCGCGCGACGACGACGGTCTGGTGCCCATGGCGATCGCGAAGGCCGCCGGGATCAAGCTGACGATCGTTGGCGAGGCCGGCCTGAACGGGCCGACTGTCGACTTCGGACTGGACGACGCGACACCCGTCGTGCTGCTGCGTCGCGGGCTTGCCGGTGACCACTACCTCGGCACCCGGGACGTGCACCCGGTACCGGCCTACGCCGCGGCCGTACATGGACTCACCCACCTGGAGCTGACGCAGGAGGAGGTGGAGTCCTGGGTCCGTGAGGCCGGAGCGATGTCGTCGAGCGCTTTGGTGCACAACGACCTCCTGGGCGCCACGCCCGCCCTGCTGGCACGAGTCGACAGGGTGCTGCCGACGATCCTGGATCCCGTCCTTCGCCAGCAGGTCCGCGCACTGGTGAACGACGCCGTGCTCATCACCGCCGTTGCGCCTGCGCGCACCGGCGGCGTCGGCGAGGCGGCGCGAGTGGTCCGGCCGATCAGCCCGCGCCGGCTCGTCCAGGTGCTGCGCGACCTCGCCGAGCACATCGAACGAGGACTGGACCCCTTCCGCACAGCCGGTTCCCTCGTGCGTTACGCCCTCTATCCGGTCGGTCGCCCGCTGGCGACCCGGCTGGCGATGCTCACGACGTTGAACCTGAACGATGCCATCAGGCAGAACGTGCTCAGCGATGGGTTGTTCTACGCGGTTGTCGCGAATCCCGCGGCCGCGGTCGAGGCGCTCTTCGCCGGGGCCGGTCACGAACCGCGACGGTTCCAGGCGGCCGGTACCTCGGCCGCGGTCGACGCGGCGCTGCGCGACCGCGTTCCGATGATCGTGCCGATGCTCCACCTCGGGCTGGCGGTCGCGTCGGCTGTCGTGGAACAACTGGGCGGCACCTCCGCCGCGTTCCGCGCTCACGTGGACCCGCTGCTGGGACGCACGCAGACGCAGCAGGTGCTCGACCGGGCCGGCATGGCGGCGCAGGAGTTCGTGCGCGTCCGCGAGCGTGTAGGGCAACTCAGCACGGCTGACGAGCAGGACCCGGCGGCCTGGAAGGCACTGGTCCTTCGATGGTCGGACGCGATGCAGGCCCTGGCGTCGCTCGACCTCACCGGCGACCGGCTACCGGTGCTTCTGCGGGAGGCCGACCCGGAGCGACCGCAACGCGGCACGCCCTCGGGCGACCGGCCGCAGACCACCTACCTGACCGCGCTCGAAAGGGCGCTGGCACCGGAAGCGGAACTGGCAGGCAGGCGATTCGCCGCCGGGATTCTCGTGAGCCCGCAGGACCCGCCGGTAGGGCTGGGCGACTCGCTGGTGACGCCTGAAGCCCAGAGCGCCTTCTGGTCGTGGCTCGCTGCCCAGTCGGGACATCTCCTGGGCAGCCCGGACGGCGGCGTGTTCGTCCGCGCCATGAGGGTGGGCGGCGTCAACCTGGTCGTAGTGGGCGATCCCGGCCGGCCGGTCCAGTACACGGTCTCGATGGCCGAGTTCGTCGACTGGGTGCGGAGCAGGGGGGTGACCGTACCCAGGTCGTTGCTGGCCACGCACACGGGGAACTGAGTCCGGCAGACACATCGGCTTACGTGTCAATCCATTCGGAAAGTGCAACTCTCGCAAGAGCGCCGCGTTCCCGCAGTCTTGCGGCTGTTGTCGCGTGCTGGCTTCGGCGGGTTTTGGGGGCCCGAAAAGTGATCCTGGAAGTGGGTCAGGAACGCGCGACAGGCTTCCGGCGACTGTTCTCCCGTTACCTGAGGATCTGCCCGAAAGACGTGTGGGACCGCGCGGGTCCGCCTTGGTGTGGGCTGACGCCGCGCTGGACCCCGAGAGGCGCTCCTCCGAGCCGCACGTGCCGTCCGGTCACGCCACGTCCCTGCACGGGGTGGCCTCCGCCGCGCCCGAACGCTCCCAGAGCACGTTCGCGAACGTCGCCTCGAAGGCTCCGGCGGCGTGGATCAGGAACGGCACGTCGACGCCGGCCGGGTCCAGCCCCGCGGACGTGAAGCAGAACATCGGGATCCGCACGGCGGACTCCTTCCCGGCGGGGAGCTTTCCCAGCAGGGGACCGACGTTGACCTGGCCGGCGCACGGGTACCGGCAGTGCATCGCGAGCATCACCCTGTCGGCAGGCGGTTTGGCCACCGTGACGTCGAACGCGATGACGCCCGCCTGCACGAACTCGCGTGCGTCGCTCGTGCCGTCCTGCTGGAGGTAGTACTGGCCGACACCGTTTCAGACGACGTGTCGTCCAGCGGGACCGGTGTCCACCTTGACTGCGGGATGACCCGCGGTGCCGGCCGCGGAGAGCGAGGTCCCCGTCCAGCCGGCGTCCGACCCGATCTTGCTGTGGAACGGTGCGACGTCGGCATTGCCGTGCAGGAAGTCCGCGGTATGGATTTCCGCGGATGTCCTGCTCACCAGCGTGTTCCCCGCCGGCTGGCTTTCGGCCGCGCCTCCGTTCAGCGCCATCACCGCGATGATCACGCTGACGATCAGCAGCACGCCGGCCGCCACCGCCGCCGCCAGCACCATGTTCTTCCTCTTGCGCGCGTACCGGACCGACGGGGCGTACGCCGGGCTGGGGATGGTGCGTTTGGCCGGACCACGGCCGCGTTCGGGCATGGCTGGCGAGGGGAACGACGGTGGCGCCGGCACGCTGGCGACCGCCGTCCGGGCCTGGGACGACGTGACGGGACGCGTGGCCGCCATCGACACGAGCGGCGGCGGTGGGGGAGCGGGAGCGGCCACCGGCTTGGGAGTGGCGGGGCGGCCCGCTTCGAGGCGGGCGATCGCGGCCGCTCCCATCGCCACGGTGAGCTTGGGATGCAGGCCGACCCGCACCGGCTTGCCGAACGTGTCGGAGACGGTCTGCTCGACGAACGGGATGCGGGAGGAGCCGCCCGCCAGCAGAACGCCCGCGAGGTCGTCCGGGACCAGTCCCGCCGATCCGATGGTGCGCCGCAGCGAGTCGGTGGTCAGCTCGAGGTGGGACTTGATGAGGTTGTTGAACGTCGTGCGGCTGATCTCCACCTCGTGCTTGGTCTGGTCGGGCAGCACGAGGTGAACGACGGTCTTCGCGGCGGCGGAGAGGTCCTCTTTGGCCTGTCGGCAAGCTTCGCGCGCCAAGAGGCGCAGTCGCGCGTGCTCAGGCACCGTCGGGTCCATCGCGCTGAGCGCGCCGCCGAGCTGCTCGTCGACGTAGGTGAACAGTGCGTCGTCGAAGTCCATGCCACCCAGGCGTTCCACGCCTTCGGGCGTGCCGAGGATCTCCATGCCGTTGGGGCGCGCGCGCAGGACTGTGGCGTCGAACGTGCCACCGCCGAGGTCGTAGACGCCCACGATCTCGCCGTCGCCGAGCCTGCGTTCGACCGAGTAGTGCATCGCGGCGGCTTCGGGTTCGGTCACCACCCGCACGTTCCGCAGGCCTGCGAGTCGCGGTACCTCGACGAAGTGCTCGCGGCGGTACGGTCCCCAGACGGCGGGGCAGGTCAGCACGACGACACCGGGCGGGCGGCCCTGTGCTTCCGACACCGTCTCGACGACGTCTCTCAGCTGGGCGGCCATCAACGTGGACGGGGAGCGCACGGATCCCGCGATCTCCAACGGGGTCGGATCGGCGAGCCTGCGCTTGTGGGCCCGGGACGACCGCAGGGGCTGGATGTACGCCGCTCGTTCGGCGGCGTCACCGGTGATCAGCTTGCCGTCCTCGGCGACGAACACGACGGACGACACGGTCGCCTCGCGGCCGAGCCGGACGACTCTGGTGCCGGAACCGTCCGACACCGCGGCCGCGGTGTAGGTGGTGCCCAGATCGATCCCAAGGCCGTAAGTCATATCGCATCTCCGAGTTGCCGCCGGTACCGCGAAGCACTTGATTTAAGCGTTGTTCGGCTGAGGCGAACGGCGCCCGAGTTTGAAGAGGCAAGGAAGCGTGCGTGTTGGGACCTTGCCCCGCAGGTGGTCCGTCGACGTAACCTGCAGTGCGAACGAAAGCGACGACGTGGCCGGTTCAGTGTCCACTTCGGACATCGGCGTCACGGGCCCGCTCCGACAAGGGTTCGGCGCGACTGGATCCACGGGTGCACCGTGGTGGTGCACCGGGTGGCGCCGATGCACCACCCGGCCTCGGCGGCCTGCCGGGGAAGAGAGGGCCGGCGGCCGCCGGTGCCGCTCAGATCAGGCCGTGCCGCAGTGCGTAGGCGACCGCGTGCGCGCGGTTGCGCAGGTTGAGCCGGTTCAGGAGGCTGTGCAGCACGTTCTTCACGGTGCGCTCCGAGTAGATCAGCCGTTCGGCGATCTCCGCGGTGTCGAGGCCGTCGGCCAGCAGGCGGATGACCTCGGTCTCGCGCAGGGACAACCCGCTCAGCGTGAGTTCGCGGGGCCGAAGCGTGGTCTCCTGCAGCTGCTTGAGACCGCGCAACACGGTGCCGAGCTGTTCGGGCGGAAGGTCTCCGCGGCCTTCGCGCGCGTCGGAGATGGCCTGGAGCAGCCGCGAGCGCGTCGCCGCTTCCTCCCGTGGCACCAGCACGACGAGACCGTGTTCGATAGCGGTCCACAGTTCGGCCTGGCGCAGTTCGTCCGCGATCAGCACCAGCCGCGAGGTCACGGGGGCGCTGAGCAACTCGGGCAAACTGGAGTCGTCGGCCACGGCGATCGTGACCTCGGGTTGCTCTTCGATGGACACCACCTCGATGCCCGGCGTGGCGCGGAGCATCGCGTGCAGTCCGGACGCCACGAGGGAGTCCGAGGTGTTGATGGCGACCCGGATGCTCGTCCGGCGTGCCTGCCCATTGAAAAGGGCCCTTCGCTGGCTGTCCTGCCGGGCCACATTCGCTGTCATGAACACAAGGGAACAGCCTTGTGCCCTGGGTCACCAGACTGCCGGGGCGGCAGCTTTACGAATCGTCAAACCTGCCGGTCCAGCCGCATCGCCTGCCGCCTTGCCGAATGTCCGGTTCGCGTAGATCACGGGCGTCTACCGGCCACGACGCGGTGGCGGTGCGCTCCGTGGCCACAGACTTGCAGCCGGTACTCGGCAGATGCCCCGACTTGGTGCGTTCGGGCAACGTTGCGTACACGGACACCTCACCCGTGCCCAGTCTTGTTGATCGGTGAAACCGGTGTCGTTCTACTGGGACGCATGTCGACGCCCCATTCGGAGCAACTCGAACAGTTGATGAGCCAGTACCAGCGGCAGATGGCCGAGGTGAAGGAGACGCAGCGCAAGCTGCGGGAGATCTCCTGCACGGCGACCGCGCCCAGGCGGGCCCTCACCGTGACGGTGACGCACGGCGGTGCGGTCTCGGACATCAAGTTCCCGTCCGGGGCCTACAAGCGCATGGCGCCGGCCGAGCTGGCGAGCGTCCTGCTCAAGACGATCACCGAGGCCCAGCAGCTCGCCCGTCAGGCGGCCGCGGAGGTCGTCGCGCCGACCCTGCCGCCGGGCATGGACGCCCAGAAGCTCTTCTCCGGCGAAGTCGACATCCACAGCTTGCTCAAGCCTGAACCGGAACTGCAGGACGTCACGCGCGACGTGATGGACATCAGGGAGTAGCGACCATGGTCACGACCTCGTCCAACATCACCCCCGGATCCGACTCGGGAGCCGGCTCCGGCCACGAGACGCAGGGCCAGTCGGTACCCGGCAGCGGGCACCTCGACTACGGCGCGCTCAGCGGGCAGGTCGACATCGACACCGGCTTGATCCGCCGCGCCGCCTACTCGTTCTCCTCGGTGGCCGACATGTTCGAGAACTTCGCTTCGGGGCTCGAGTCGTTGCGGGTGGCCCGACCGCTGGTCGGCGGCAATCACGGCGAGAGCGATGAGAGCTGGAACGCGATGCAGGGCGACTACGTCAACGCCAGCGACACCATCAGCTGGGGGGTGCGCAGCATCGGTCAACGCCTCCGCGGAGCGACCGACGAACTCTTCGGACTCGCGGACTACGCCGACGGGACCGAGGTGAAGGCGACCGCCTACGCGAAGGAAGCGTTCGAGCCCGACCAATAGTCCGCGCGGAAACCAGCGTCACCGGATGAACCCGCAGGGACATGTCCCGCGGGTTCACGGCTTTCACCAGGACTGCCGCGCGGTCTGACTCGGAGCATTCGACCCGACACCAACTTGGGGACCGTCCATGAGCAGCACCGTCACCTACCCGGTCGGCGACTCGTCGCCACCGGTGTGGTGCGGTGCGGTTCGGGGTTGAGTCGTGGAGATTCATTTTGATCCGGATTTGGATTGGTTGTGGGTGTTGCTTGCGGGGCAGTTGGCGCCGCGGGTGGATGTGGCGGCGGCGCGGGAGTTGGCGCGGCAGTGGCGGGACAGTGGTGTGTCGTTGGAGCAGATGGCGGCGACGATGGATGTGTTGGCGGGGCAGGTGGAGGATGCGTTGGGGGGTCGTTTGGGTTTGGTGTTCCGGTTGCATGTGAGGGAGTTGGGGGCGGTTGTTCCGGGGTTGGCGGGGTTGGCGGGGCAGCAGTCGGATGCGTTGTTGAGTTTGGCGTTGAATGTCGAGCAGTCGGTGTATTCGATGTTGATCGAGATCGTGTATTTCGCGAATTCGGTTGTGTGGGCGTTGTCGAATCCTTTTACGGCGCCGTTGGTGCCGGCGTTCATCACGGCGGCGCGGGTGGCGGTGGCGCAGGTGGTGGATCGGTTGAACTGGGCTGTGCGGTTGTTGGTGGCGGCGGTGCGGGAGGGGGTGGATGAGGTTGTGCAGGGGGCGTTGGCGCAGTTGGCGCAGATTGCGGAGGGGACGCGGGTTTATTGGGACAAGGTGAGTTCGTTGATCGAGTTCACGGCGGGTGCGGCGGCGGGTGGGTTGATTGCGGGTGCGGCGTTGGGGATGTCGAGGGTGGCGCCGGGGTTTGCGAAGTCGGTGGTGTTCGGGGCGTTGAACGAGGCTGCGGCGGAGACGGTGGTGGGTGCGGGGGCTGCGGGGATTCTGGGTGGGAGTTTTGATGATTTGTGGGCGGGTGCGGTGAATGGTGCGTTCAGCAGTGCTGCTGAGCGGGGTGCGCATGATGCGGGTCCGAAGATCGCGGCGGTGGCGGCTGGTATCGCGGCGTTGGCGGCCGGGAAGGGCCTCGGTATCGGCGGCCCGGATGGCCCAGAGCTTCCGGGTGGTCAGGGCGGTGGATCGGGGGAGAAGGGTGGGCCTGGTTTCCCTGGGGGCGGTGGGCCTGGTTTCCCAGGGGGAGGTGGTGGGCCTGGTGGGGGCGCTGCACCGGTCAGGGGTCCGGGTGTCGGGCCTGGTCCGGGCAATGGTGGTTCGGGTGGGGGAAGGGGTGCAGGCGGCGACCCCGGGGTGTCGGGTATCCGTTCGCTCGAAGGCGCGCCTGGGGCGAACAGGCCTGACGTCGTCGGTACCACGGACGCCTCGAGAGCGGGCTATCCCAAGCCCGACACCGTTGTCACGCCGCCGTTGCTGCCCGGTTCCACCCTGCCCCAGGCGCCGCTCGCCTCTGCCGGGCCGGCGGACACCAGCGGGGTCGTGGGTTCCGAGTCGAGTGGGGGAGCCGCTTCGTCGGCTGCGGACTCTTCGCAGGTCGGCCCGTCTGACGGTGGGTCGCAGGATGTCCGCGGGACGTCCGTGCCGGGTGCTGCCCCGGTCGCGGGGGCCCAGCCCGGCGGCGAGCCGGGGCAGGTGGTGGCGGGACCGGGCCAGTCCGTTGCGGCGCAACAGGGTCAGGCACAACCGCAGTCTGGCCAGGCACCGCTCGCCTCTGCCGGGCCGACGGCCGCCAACGGGGTCGTGGGTTCCGAGTCGAGTGGGGGAGCCGCTTCGTCGGCTGCGGACTCTTCGCAGGCCGGTCCGTCCGATGGTGGGTCGCAGGATCTCGGCGGGACGTCCGTGCCGGGTGCTGCCCCGGTCGCGGGGGCCCAGCCCGGCGGCCAGCAGGGGCACGTGGCGGTGGGACCGGGCCAGTCCGTTGCGGCGCAACAGGGACAGGTGCAACCGCAGCCCGGCCAGGTGCCGGGCAGCCCTGCCAGGGACGGCCAGGCGATCGGGGACGACGCGGGCTTCTCCCCGTACTTCCGGCTGGACTCGCCCGTGCCGGGGTGGTCCGGCTTCGAGCTGATGGACGTGGACTCGCCGGACCTGGCGGGCGACTCGGCCTCCTTCCAGCAGGCGGGCCAGAGCGACCTGTCGCAGGACGTCGCGCCGGGCACGGCACCTGGTACCGCGCCTGGCACCTCGCCGGGCACCGCGCCTGACGCCGGACGTGATCGACGAGCGGGCCCCGAACCGGCTGCGGGGCCGGACGGCTCGTGGTTCGGTGCACAGGTTCCCGGCAGCGGGTCCGACTTCTCCGTTTCCGACCTCGATCCGGCCGGCTTCGCCCTGGCGGCCGTCATCGGCGCGCCTGACTTGGACTTCGGGCAGCTCGACCCCACCGCCGGTTTCACTGCTGGAGCGCCTCCCGAAGCGCTTGGGCAGAGCAACGCGGTGGGTGCGATCGTGGCGACCTTGGCGATGTCCAATGTGGACGCCGACCTGTTGCTGGGTCAACTGCACCAGGCGATGAGCATGCCGGGTGCGCAGTCGCTGGCGGATCAGGTGGCCGGGGCGCTGGTGGCCGCGGTGGACGAGCGCCGGTTGGCGCGGCCGCATTTCGAGCGTGCTCTCGCCGTGCTGGGACGGACCGGCACGTTCATGGCCGATCCCGTTCTCGACGCCGTGGTGGACCTGGATGCCCACGACACGGGCGAGGTTGAAGAGTTCGACGACGACGTGTCCGAAGTCGACGTGTTCGAGATGGCCGACTTCGGGACAGCCGGAGTGGAGCAGACCGGATTCGAAGCGCCCGGCTTCGACCTGCCGGACCTCGATCTCGCCGACTTCGACACGGCGAACCCCGACCTGGCCGGCTTCGGGTGGGCCGACGTCGACATGGCTGATGTCGACATGGCCGACATCAGCCTGTCCGATTTCGACCCGGCCGACGTCGACATGGCGGACATCGGCATGGCCGACGTGGAGATGACGGGCTTCGGCCTGGATGACTTCGGCCTGACCAGCGACCTGGTGGACTTCGAAGCGGCAGACCTCGACCTCGCCGACTTCGGCCTCGCCGACGTCGACGTGCCCGATCTCGGCCTGGCCGAGATCGACCGGGCTGCTGCCGAAGTCGCCACCGAAGCCGCGGTTCCCGGCACCACCGACTGGACCTTCGGTGGTCCTGGGTCGAGCGACGTGATGGGTGCGATCGGCGCGACGCTGGCAGCGTCCGAGGTGGACGCCGACGTGTTGTTCGGGCAGTTGCACCGGGCGATGGGCATGCCGGAGTCCGAGTCCCTGGCGGAGGAGGTGGCCGCGGCGCTGGTGGCTGCGGTGGACGCGGGCAGGTTGGCGCCGCAGCACTTCGAGCGTGCACTTCAGGTGGTGGGACGGGTCAGCACGTTCATGGCGGATCCCGCCGCGGAGCGTGATGCGGGGCAGACCATGGTCCGCGACGGCAGGCCGGCCGACCTGCCGTCGGTGCGTGCTCTGGCGCAGGCGGTCAGGGACCGGGTGGCGGCAGGCGACTTCGATGGTGCGGTGGCGCTGGCCGGGGGAATGAACCGGGAGCCGCGGACGGTGGCCGCGGTGACGACCGCCTACTCGGAGATGTCCGGCGGCAGCATGATCGCCGATCTGACCGGTCTGCGTCCGCGGGAAGCGCCCTACGTCACGCATCTGCTGGGTGACTCGATCCAGCAGCCGGTGACGTACGACCAGGCGCAGATGCTGTTCCGGCGGATGTCACAGCTGTACTTCGCCGACCCCGACGGCTTCGAGCTGCCGGTGCCGTTCGAACACCCCGATGACGGCTGCTACATCCGCGCCCACCTGATGGCGATGGCGTTGCAGCAGCTCGGTGTGCGGCCGCAGAAGATCCTCGTGGCGCGGACAAATCCTGGCATCGAGCTGTACAGCGCGAATGCGAAGGGTGCGGCTGAGGTCGGCAAGATGCCGGTGCGGTGGGACTACCACATCACTGTCGTCATTCCGGTCGAAGGCGCACACGGCCCCTGGTGGGCGGTGCTGGATCCCTCCGTCGCTCCCGATCGTCTGCTGAGCGTCAGGGAGTGGCTCGGTGAGCTCAACCTCGACATGAGCAAGGCGGTGCGACTGGAGGGCACGGCGCCGCACATCCGGCGGGAGATCGACAGACGGCGAGCCGCCGATCCCGCCGGCTGGGATGCCAAGGGCATGCCGAACGCGTTCCCGGTCGTGGCCATCACGGACCCCTGGGTCTACGCCAAGCCGACCCTCTACACCGATACGGTCGACACCTTCAGCCAGTCGGATCAGCACTACCGCCAGGGGGATGTCGGCAAACTCCAGACCCAGAACGCGATCGTCGGCGAGCGGCGAGCGGACCGGGGCCTCGCGGACATTCTCGCGCGGTCGATGGCCCAGTTGCTGCAGCTCGGTTCGGTCGATGGCGACGAGGTGGTGGCCGAAGCCGTCGCTCTGGTGAACGAACTGCCGTTCAGCACCCCCGGGGTGTTGGAGCGCAATCCCGTGACCGCCACGATGCTGCGGGAGGTGGTGCCCGACCACTACGGGCGTATTGAGAGCGAGCTGAACAGGTTCGCCGTCGACATCGGCGACAGCCTGGCGACCCTCGACACCATCGACCCCGCTGTGCTCTCCCTCGGCACGGATCCGCAGATCCTCGGTACCGATCCGCAGATCGACTGGGACGCGCTGCTGGGCGAGCTCGGCTTGCCGCTCGCCGAGGGGCCCGGCGGCACCGCCGGACCCGATGCCGGTGACAGTTCGAGCGGGGTCGTGTCGAACGACATCTCCACGCTTTCGTGGGACGGTGACACGCGTGTCGGTACGCCGGCAACGTCGGTGGGCGGGCTCGCCTCCGACAACAGCGAGGTTCCCGCGACCTTCCCGACGCCGCACGGATACGAGCGGGCGAACCTGGCTCGCGCCGAGGTGCATCAGCGCGGCCGGATCCGCGCAGTGCCGGGCCGGGACGAGGTGGTGCGGTCGGCGTTCGAGGTGCGGCGGGCGGAGGAGTACGTCGACGGCCGGCTGCGGCCGGTCACCGAGGTCACCACGTACGTCGATCTCGATCCGAACGGCGACATGGCCGCGGCCGCGGGGCCGATGCTGACGAGGGCTCAGCTGGGCGTCGACCACTACTTCAACGCACCGAACCTGCAGACGCCCGACGGGGACCTGTTGCGCTTCCGGATCATGCCGAAGACGGCCGGCTCCGTGGTGCACCACAGCGTGGAGCTGGCGTCGGCCACGTCGGGCACGATCGACCAGAACCACTGGAGGACCAACCAGTTCCCGGTGCAGTCCGCGCACGAGTTCGGCCACATGATCGGCCTGGTCGAGGAGTACTCCACCGAGGAGGGCCAGCTCGACATCATCGGCACGGTGATGGGCCGTCATCTGGAGACGCTTCCGGACGGCACGCGGCAGCCGATGGCGGACATCCGCACGCCTTCCCGGTACGCCCAGTTGCTGGCGCAGTTCATCGGCGACGTCCCGATGACGGCGGCCTCGCCGTCCGACGTCGTGGTCACCCAGGGGCTCGCGGAGGGCGCCCAGCTGCCCAGAGCCGACCTCATCGGCGTCCCGTCACGGGCCACGCGCGAGGACCCGCCCGGTGGGCCGACGCCCGTCGCGCCGGCGTTTCCCGGTGCTGTCAGCTGGACTTCCGGCGGGACCGGCCAGAACCGTGCGGTGGACGCCATCACGGACACGCTGGCGGTGTCCGAAGTGGACGCGGGCCGGCTGTTCGGGCAGCTGCACCTGGCGATGGGCATGCCGGGTTCCGAGCTGCTGTCGGACGAGGTGGCCGGAGCTCTGGTCGCCGCGGTGGACGAGGGCCGGTTGGCGCCCCAGCACCTCGATCGCGCATTCGAGGTGCTGGGGCGGGGCGACACCTTCGTGGCGGACCCGGCTGATGAACGCAGCGTGGTCCGCAGTGTGGGCCGGCTGCCCGACAGGACCGCCGATCTGGTGTCCGTGCGGGCTCTGGCGCAAGCGGTCGGCGACCGGGTGGACGCCGCCGACTTCGACGGGGCACTGACGCTGGTCGGTGGGATGAACCGGGATCCGCGCGCGGTGAGCGCGGTCACGACCGCCTACCGGGAGATGTTCGGCGGCAGCATGCCGGCCGACCTGACCGGGCTGCGTCCGGAGGAGGCGCCCTATGTCACGCATCTGCTGGAGGAGTCGGCCCAGCAGCCGGTGACGCTGGACCAGGCGCGGGCGTTGGCGGGCCAGATGAACGCGCTGACGTTCGGCCACCCGGACGAGGGCTCTGAGAACCGGGCGCACCTGATGGCGGTCGCACTGCGGCAGCTCGGGGCGGAACCCCACAAGATCTTCGTGGTGCGGGCGAACGCCGGCATCGAGCTGGTCGGCGAGAACGCCCGCGTCGCCGTCGCCGTCCAGGTCGAGGGTGCCGACGGTCCCTGGTGGGGGGTGCTGGACCCGACGATGTCCTCCGACCGCCCGCTGAGCGCGCAGGAGTGGCTCGCCGAACTCGGCGTCGCCCTGGACGAGTCGGTCCGGTTCGAGGGGACGACGCAGCACGTGCACCGGGGGCTGGCCAGGGCGCGCGCGGCCACCCCGTCGAGCTGGGACGCCGAGGGCCTGCCGACCGAGTTCCCGGTCGTGGCCATCACCGACGCGTGGGCCTACGACGTTCCCTGGCTCTTCGGCAACAGGAGCGAGACGTCCGGCCAGACGGACGACCGCCACCGCGCGAACCGGGGTCTCGCGGACGTCGTCGCGCACGCGAAGATCCACAGCTCCGCGTCCGGCGAGGTGGACGTCGACGAGGTGGTCGCCGCCGCGGCTGCCCTGGCGGAGCGGGAACCGCGGGGCGCGCGCGGGGTGCTCGGCCGCAACCCCACGACCGCCGCGCTGCTGAGGCAGCTGGTTCCCGGGCAGTACCAACAGATCGAGAACGAGCTGGAACGGGCTTTCCCGGCCGGGTCGGTCTCCACCGAGCAGGCCCCGGACGTCGACTGGGACGCGTTGTTCGGCGATCTCACCCTGCAGTCCGCCAGGGCCGGCGACCCCGACGAGCTGGGGTCCGTCGGCTCGTCCGGCGACTCCCAGTTCGCCCAGGAGGATTCGGACTCCGACGAGGACGACGAGAGGACGGTTCCCGCCACCTACCCGGAGCCACACGGTTACGAGCGCGAGGAACTGGCTCGTGCCGTGCCGCATCAGCGCGGTGTGACTCACGCGGTGCCGGGCAAACCGCCGGTGCGGCCGGCGTTCGAGGTGCGCCGGGCCTGGCAGGCCTACCTCGGTGAACGGATCGCCGTCACCGAGGTCACCGTGCACGTCGACCTCGACCCGAACGGCGACATGGGCGACGTCGCGGTGGAGACGATGACCAAGGCCCA
Organism: Lentzea sp. NPDC059081; assembly: GCF_042738015.1. NCBI lineage: Bacteria > Bacillati > Actinomycetota > Actinomycetes > Pseudonocardiales > Pseudonocardiaceae > Lentzea > Lentzea sp. NPDC059081. Next base: position 856,710 of record NZ_JBHYGW010000001.1, on the reverse strand, counting down.
GCTCGCCGTCGACTTCTACTTCAACCGGGCGTTTCTCGGCTCGGTCGACCAGGACCTGCTGCGCTTCCGGATCATGCCGAAGACGCCGGACTCCCCGGTGCACCACAGCGTCGAGCTGTCGTCCGATCCCTCGCGGGCGATCGACCAGGCCCACTGGCGGCCCGACCAGGACGCGGTGGAGTTCGCCCGGCGGTTCGGTCAGCTGATCGGTCTGGTCCCGGAGTCCTCCGACGAGCCGGGCGGGCTCGACTCCAGCGGCTCCGTCACGGGACGTCACCTGACCGTCGGTGCGAGCGGCCGGCCGCTGCCCCCGAACGACCGGTACGCCGACGTGCTGGGGCGCCTCATCGGTGACATTCCGCTGCCGGACGAGGACACCCAGCCGCCCGGAGTGGACCTCGCGGGCGTCGCCGCACCGAGCACGACCCCGGGACCGGTGCCTGGCGCGGTCGCGTCGTTCGGGGTGAGGGAGCCGCTGGCGTCGGCGGACGGCACTCTCGTCGTGAGCGGGAACGCCCACGAGTTCCTGGCCACGCCGGAGGTGCTCACGCAGGCGGACGCGGCGTTGCGGCGCGTCGGCAGCCCCCTCGTGCTGGAGAGGCTGGGCACCCAGGTCACGGCGGCAGGCGTCCAGGTGTTCCGCGTGGCGCCGCGCCTGCCCGAGTCGTTGCCGGCGGACGAACGCGAGTTCGTCGCTCTCGTGCACGGCCAGGTGCCCGACGCGCTGGTGTTCCCCGGCGGCAAGGTCGCGGGCATCGGGACGGGCAGCAGGTCCGAGCTGACCGGGGTGGCCCACCTCGCGGAGGGCCTGGGCGAGATCGTGCGCGCCGGCGAGCAGGCCGACGTGGACCAGGTCGTGGAGCTGGTGCGGCGGGACCGGCGGGAGAAGGGCGGCACCGGCGACCGGCCACTGCCCGGCGCCGACTACCAGGCCGCGCTGGACGACCCCGCGACGAGGGCTCACCTGGACGGGATCGCCTCCGTGGCCGGGCTCAACCAGTTCGCGTGGGCGGAGCCCGGCCAGGTGTACGTGCAGGCTTCCGTGCCCGGCGCGGAGGGTGCGCGGGGCTACCACTTCGCCACGGTGATCGCACAGAGCGAGGACGGCAGCGCACAGCTGACGCTGGAGACCTTCGCGCCCGCCACCGAGCTCGACGCCGTCGTGCGGGAGATGATCGACAGCACCGTCACGCGGCACGGCCCCAGCCTAGACCGCGTCCTGGCGGACCTGGCCGTGCGCGTCGGCGAGGCACGTGCGGCGAACGACGCGCAGAAGCTGGCCAGGCTCGCGCAGCTCCAGGATCTCGCGCGTGAGCTCGAGGCCGATCCGGCATCGGTCGCCGCGGGGCGTGCCATGCAGGCCGTGCTCGGCCCTCAGTGGTGGCACCTGCAGATGTACGGGCGTGAGCAGGGCAGGACGTTCTTCGACCGGCACGCCTCGCGCACCGCCCCATTGGTCGCGGTGGTGGCAGGCCGGATCGCGAGCGCGCCCTCTCCCGTCAACGTCCACTTCCCCGACGGGAACGACCTGACCGACGTGGCGCTGCGCGACGTCCGGTCGGTGGCGCGGAAGGTCGCGCTGACCGCTGTGACGCGGGCCGGGCTGGGGCTGGGCGGCGTCCAGGTCTCGATCGCCGGCAGCGCCACCAGCACCTGGCGCAAGCCCTTCAGCGCAACGAGGACCGCGCAGAGGCGTGCGGACCGCGTGCGGCAGGTGTTCGAGGCGGAGTTGGTCGCCGCGCTGGTCGCCGCGCAGGGGCCGTCCGGAAGGTTCGTGAAAGGCGGCATCGAGGTCCGCACCCGGAACGCCGAAGGCCTGAACGGCGACTTCACGACGATCGAAGTCGAGATCGACGAACGAGGAGGGGACGAGGCCCGGCAGGCCCTGGCCGGCTACACCGCGGTCGCACACGGACTGCCGCAGCTGGAAATGCCCGGCCCCGCGGTGCAGGCGAAGATCGCCGACTACCTGACGCTCGCCGCGGGCGGCACGCTCGAACACCGCGCGCTCCCTCAGCAGACGCGAGTCCAGTTCGCCGCGTTGGACCAGGCGCTCGCCGCGACTCCCGACCAGGCGGTGCGGGATCGCGTCCGGGCGTTCGTCACCGAGGCGGCGCTGGCCGCGAGCCTGGTGCCCACCAGAGGGGAGGCCCGCCCGGCGCGGGCCTCCGCGACGGGCGTCGAGACAGGTCGCCGGGCGATCCAGCCGATCTCGCCCGCCCGCCTGCTGCAACTGCTCCAGGATGCCCAGGACGCGGTCACCGCAGGCCGGGACCCGTTCGTCGCGGGCTCTCCGTTGCAGGGCCTGGCGGTCGACCCCGATGCCGCACTGCCGGTGCGACTCGCGACGCTCAGCCTGGCGAACCTGTCGCCGGTGCACCGCGATGAGGTGTCGGGCTCGCGGTTGGCCGTCGCCCTGCGCCGGCACCCGGCGGCGCTCACCGATTCGATGTTCGCCTCGGCCGGGATGGAGGAGCAGTTCTTCCTCAACACTTGGGCCACTGCGGCCATCGACACGCAGTTGCGCGGCCGCCTGCCCTCCCTCGCAGCGTTGCTCCACCTCGGCACGGGGACGGCGGGCGCGATCGAACGGGGGCTCAGGACCATGCCCGCGGAGCTCAAGGGACGGCGTGACCGGCCGTTCGGGCGCACGCTGGAGGATCTGACCCGCAAGCGGATCGCGGAGGCCCGCAACGAGTTCGAGGTCCTCGCAGAGCGCGGCGTCGAGCTCGCCGAGTCGGGTGTGACCGGCGAGCGCGCCGCGGCGAGGTGGGGCGAGCTGACCGGACGCTGGGGCCGGGTCATGCAGAAGCTCTCGGCCACCATCGTCGGCAACAGCGCCGTGCCGGTGCTGAGCCGCAAGGTGATCAGCAACCACTGGACGGCGAGCGCCGCGCTGATGTCCCCGCTCGCGTTGGACCGCATCGAGCGACGCCTGACCGGCGTCGACGGCGGGTCCTACCTGAAGAACCTTCAGACCGTGCTGGCACCGGAGCCGGACGGCCGGCCGTTCGGCACCGACGACGTGTTCGACCTGATCAGCGGACCCGTCTGGCTCGCCCACCACCTGGGCACCGCCGCGGACCGCGCGGAGCTCTGGCAGTGGCTCACCGACCGGGGCGCGCGCGGTCTCAGCACCAGCCGCCAGGCGTTCCTGCTCGAAGCGGCCACCGTGGACGGTCAGCGGGTCTTCCTGCTGCACGACCAGAAGAAGCCGCGGCCCGCGCTGCTGACCGGCGAACAGCTCCAGAAGTGGGCGACGTTCGACATCATGATGGGGCCCGTCGGTGCCGAGGAACCCGCTGTCCCCGTACCCGGTGTTCCCGCGCCCGGCGACGACGTACCGCCACCGTTCATCGCCCGGGGGCCGGTACGTCCGGGCGTGCACTGGGTCAACAGGGACGAGCTGTACCGGGTGTCGCCCGTCTCGGTCAACGCGAACAAGATCGAGAGCCTCACGGTCGCCTGGCGGAGGACCCGCGAACCGCTGTACCTGTTCGACAGCAAGCCGTTGAAGGAGATCTTCGGCAAGGACTTCCGGTCCGAGCCGGACGCCACCGACCACACCCCGATCACCGACATCAGGGGGACCGAGTCGAGCGTCTACGTGGCGACGACCCGCGAGGCCGATCTGCACCTCGACCCGAGAGTGTTCGGCGCTGTCAAACCCCGGTACCGGCACCTGTTCGACGTGCCTGGCGGTGTCATCACCAACGACAGCTACCTGACGCACTCGGGGGTCCGCGACTACGAGGAGATCGTCGGGTTCGCGGGAGGCATCCGGTCCGAGTTCCACGCCGGCGCCCACGAGATCAACGCCGACGGCAGCATCGGTGACTTCCACCCGAACCCCGGCTACCGGCCCAATGGAGTGCGGCCCAATGGAGTGCGGCCCGGTGGAGTGCGGCCCACTGAAACCGAACCGCGGACGGGCCAGCAAGACGACACCGGCTCCAGGAGAGTGCCGGAGCACGGCGGTTTCACGCACGTGAACGCGGGCCCCGTGTTCGGGTTCCCCGTGCGGGGCGGCCTCGAGGCTTTCACGTTGCAGGACCTGGCCGACGTGGTCGCGCAGAACCCGGCACTGGGGAACTGGGTCTTCGTCGTGGTCGACTCGACGGACGGCAGGTACGCGAAAGCCTCGCCGGGCTCCTGGCGGGTGGAGGAGATCGACGGCCGGCAGGTGGCCGGGGAGCTGCTCGCGGACCCGGAGTTCCGCAGGTTGCTCGACGCGGGGCGCGACGTGATCCTGGTCGGCAGGGGCGTCGGTGTGCGGGCCAACTTCGGTGGGCTCGGGTTCGACTTCGCCGGCGCCCTGCGATCGGAACGGTTGTACAACGAGGTCTGGGCGTCGAACGGCGGGCTGGCGGCAGGCCCGGACGGGGCACTGCGGCTGGGCGCGGTCACGCAGATGTCGACGCTGCGCGCCGGCGATCTGCGCGTCACGACGCTGTACAGCGTCAGCGGCCGGCCCGTGGCGCTGATGGTGCGCAGCCCCGACGACGCCGACCTGTACGCACAGGCGCGGAAATGGGCGCGCAACGCGACCCGATACGGGGTGCGCGAGTACACCGTCGACGGTGGGCGCCGGGTGAAGTCGCCGTGGTCGCTGCGAGCGGGCTTCGTCCTGGTGAGCAGCGGCGTGGTGGGAGCGCTGGGGGTACGCGCCGACGGTGCGCCGCTCGACGTCCCGCTCGACGAGCTCGCCGTCGTGCTGCGGGCGGATCCCGCCCTGCGCGACGTGCTCGGCGAAGGGGAGAACTCGGCCGCCCTCCCGGACATCGTGCTCGGCTCCCTGACCGGTGATCTGGCGGGTGACCCGGAGGAGTTCAACCAGGCCCTGCTCGATGGCGGCTACTCCCGCAGGCTGCACGCGGTGGCGACCCGGATGACGTTGTCCGCCGACGGGCGGATCACGCTGGAGCACTCGTCGGTCACGACCTATCGGGCTCCTCTGCCGGGCCCGGAGAACGTCATCGCCAGGGCCATGACCAGCGACAGCATGGGCACCTACGGGATCTACTTTCCGAGCCAGATCTCGGACCGGGTCAACGAACGGAGCGCGGCCCAACGCACACCGATGCGCCTGCAGTACTTCCTCCGCCAGAAGGACGGCCGGCTTGAGGTCTATCTGGCGCCGTGGTCACGCAGCCCGGTGCGGCCGGTGTTCGTCGGCGGGCACGGCGAGCCCGAAGGCTTCGAGACGAAGCTCATGACCGATCTGCCGGGAGTCTGGGGTGACACCACGAACTCGCCGGGTGAGCTGGCTGCAGAGATCGTCGCGGGCACCACGATCTTCCGGCAGGCGGGCTTTGATCCGGCCGCGCCGGTCGTGCTGCTCCAGTGCCTGGTGAACAGGCCGCAGCCGCAGGGCGAGCCGACGAGCGCGGAGCACTTCGGGGTGCATTGGGGGCGTGTGGTCAGGCGGGTCGAGGCGTTCGGAGCCACCGACACCCTGTATGTCGAGGACGACTCCGGGGCCTTGTCGTTCTACGACAGCTCGGGTTCGCTCACCCTGGCCGGTCTCGACAGCGGCCGGCGGTTGCGGGACGTACCCCTGTCCCAGCTCATGGCGCAGCGGATCGACCCGCTGCTGCTCCAGCTGGACCCCCGCGCCCAGGCGGTGGACGCATCGCAGCTCGAGCGGATCGCGGAGGTAGCGCAGCAGGTCGCCCGTGCGGCGGCGTGGCGGAGGGTCAAGCAGGCCGGCGGACCCGAGGTGCTGATCACCGGCTACGGAGTCCTCGGGGACACCGGTTCGCAGCAGGGCCTGCAGTCCGCGGACGAGGTGGCGGCGATCTTCGCGCGCGAGCTCACCGAGGAGTCGGTGCGTCTCGGCAGGTTCGGCCTCGACATCCGGCCCGACGACGTCGTGGTCCGCTCCGCCGGCGTGGAGGCGGCTCCCCAGCTCTCCGCGGCGGTGACGGTCGACGTCTGGTTGCCACCGCACGAGCTCGGCCAGAGCCTGTTCCAGGGCAACGAGATCCCCAGCCGCGAAACCCTCCAGGAGATGGAGAAGGCCTTCCCCGAGCTGGCGCCCCTCTGGGCCTCGGGTGACCCCCTTGTCGTGCGGCCGGGGAGCTACGCGATCGGGCCGGCGACACCGGCTTTCGTGCCGTCGGCCCACTCCCTTCCGAGCACCGCGACGAGCTCGGGAGGCATCGCCTTCACCGCCGGCACCGAGGTGGCGAAGCGGTGGGCGGACGTCATGGGAGCGATGCCGTCGCGCAGGGAGGGGGTCGGGCCCGAGCCGTTCTACGCGTTCGTGGCAGCGCGCAACAACGTCCTGTACTTCGACAACGTGCCCATGAGGGGTGCGGAGCTCGCACAGCAGGTTCTCGCGCATGGCCCGTTCCAGTCGCTGCCCCGGAGCACCGAGGTGGCGGTGGTGCTCGACGACCCGACCGGGATCGCGGACGTCTCCGAGGAGTTGCTCGCGTTCGCGGTGGGGTTGCGCGGCGCCGGTGAGTACCTGCACGTGACGGTGGCGGTTCGCCGCGCTCACCAGCAACCGTCCCAGGGTGATTTCGACCGGGTGTCACCGCTGGAGCCGGGTGACCTGGTGGTGGTGCCGCTGTCCGACGAACGGCGGACCTTCGGCGTTTTCCTCCCCGCCGACGACACTTCCCGCCGCGCGGTCGAAGAAATCCCGGCTTGGATGATGTCCGTCGACGCGCGTCGGTCCATCGAGGAGAAGGAGGATTTCGACGATCCCAGGCACGAGGTGCTCGGCACGGAGGCGGTGGCGCAGTGGGCCTCCGTTCTCGAACCGACCGGGGCGGGGGATCTGCAAGCGCACGCGCAGACGAGGAACGGGCGTCTCACAGCTCTGATCCGGGACCACGGCCGATCGGTGGCGCCCACCCGTTCGGAGACGTCGAAAGTGCTGCTGGCGACCGATGCGTTCGCGCAGGCGCAGAACGGGCGCGTACGGCCGAGACTCATCGTCGCCGTCCAGGACCTCACCCCGCACAGCGAACCGCCTTCGGCTCCCGGACTGGTGGACGAGCTCGCCGCGCGGTCGGGCCCGTGGCACAGCTTCTCGTTCCAGGGACAGGTCAAGCTCACCGGGCTCGGCCCGCTGAGGGTGCTGCCGGGTTCACGGTTCACCGAAGCGCCGCTCGCACTCTCGAACGTGAGGTACATCGATCTCGGGTCGGTGGTGGGGTTTCCGACCACCCCGGGGCACGCTGCCGAGATCCGGGCGTTCGCCGCCAGGTATGCGGGTCCCGGTCAGTTCCTGCCAGGGCCGTGGGGTCCGCACAAGCCTGTTGTGGTCGTGCTCGACGGCACCCAGCGTCACGCGTTGGTCGAGCTGGCGAACGGTCAGCTGTCGCCGACCGAGGGCGCCGGGATCGGCTCCATGCTGCTGCAGATCCCCGCGGTCGCCGAGCGGTTGAAGACCGATCCGCGACGCCCGTTGGTGTTCTTGTCGTCGGACAGCGGGACGCGGATCAACTTCGGCGGCGTGGGCTTCGACGCCAGTGGTGTGCTGCGAACTGCCAAGTTCTTCAACCCCGTCTACGGGGTGACCGGCCGCGCGGAGGTCTTGAACGGCGAGCCCGTGCTGCTCGGCGACGGGTCGAGGTTCGTGAAGGTGTCGGTCTGGCGGGCAGGAGACCTGCGCACCGAGGTCCTGTCCGAGCCGGGGCAGGGGCTGCGGATGCTGGCGCTGCGGTCGCCGGGGGACGACAAGTTCGCCAGCGGACTGCGCAAGTGGCTGTCGCAGAGCAGCCCGGCGGCGATCAGCACCTACGTCGACGCGAACAAGAAACGCCAGAGGTCACCGTGGGACGTCCCGCCCGTGCTGGTCGTGGCACAGGCCGCGGGCGGCCGTTTCCGCGGCGAGCGTGCCGACGGTGCGGTCGAGATGCTGTCCGAGGTCGAACTGGGGCAGGCGCTGCGCGACGATCCCGGACTGCGCCGGCTCATGGGGGTCGTCCCGGCACAGGCCCAGCTGCTCCTGATCACCCTGGGGCCGCAGAACGACATCGACCTGAAGGCGTTCGGCAGGTCGATGGTCCTCGGTGGGTACGTGCGGACGATGCACACGAACGTCGGCACGTTCACGTTCGCCGCGACCGGCGGCTTGATCAAGGTGGACGGCGGGTTCCGGAGCACCGTCACGAAGCCGCGACCGGGGGACTACCTCAGCTACCCCGTCAAGACCCCGATCGGGGTGCCGCACGGCGACGTCTTCCCCGTCAAGGCCTTCGACGTGGCGAAGAACATCCCGTTCGCCCGGAACTTCACCGGCGAACGACAGAACTACTACGATCAGAAGGCCAAGGACTCGGAGACCTATTTCAGGCTGAACGCACCGTGGCCGCGCAAGCCGGTGTGGCTCAAGCTCGGTCACGCCAGCGCGCAGGACGGCTTCGCATTCGCTGTGGCGACCGGTCATCCGCATGTTCCAGGTGACATCGTGACGCTCACCGGCGCGGACGCCTCGAACGCCCTGTTCGGCACAGAAGCCTTCCTGCAGGCGTTCGGTGTCGACCAGGTTCTGTTGCTGCAGTGCTACGCGAACGCGCCTGTGCCGGGTTGGAGCGGTGACACACAGGCGAAGCGCGTCAAAGAGGCACGGATCCGGGACCACGGGCCGATCGGGATGTTCGCCACGGCGGACGCCGTCCACTTCTTCAACGATGGCAACCTCCTGCTGGCGGGGGGCGGCACGTTCGAAGAGGTGCTGCTGGCGGGAGAGCAGCCGTCCGCGCCGCCGGTCTCACTCCAGCCGCTGAAGGTCACCGTCGCGCAGATCGCCGAGCCTGCCAGTGGTTCCGGCTGGCAGGCCGGCCTGGAGGAGGCTGAGCCCGCCCCGCCCGCACTGAAGCGAGCCCTCACCTCGGACTCGGGTTACGAGAGCGGTTCGGACGTCGGACGGCCTGTTCCGCGGGAGGGCCGGTCGCTGGCGCCCACCGCGACCTCGTCGGGTGGTATCGCTTTCACCCGCGACGAGGAGCTGCTGGCCCGGTGGGCCGAGGTACTCGGGGCGATGCCGTCGCGGAAGCAACGCGGCGGGCCCGAGCCGCTGTACGTGTTCGTCGGTGCGCAGGGGACCGGGTTGGTCTTCGACGGTATGCCGGTGAGCGGCGCGGAGCTCGCCCAGCAGGTTCTGGCGCACCCGTTGTTCCGGTCGGCGCCGCCGGGCGTCGAGGTGTCCGTGGTGCTCGACGGCCCGGCCGGGGCCGCGGAGGTCGCCGTCGAGCTGTCGGCGTTCACGGCTGGCCTGCGGGACGGCGGGAATCCGCAGGTGACGGTGGCGGACCGTCCTGCCGGTCGGCAGCCGTCCGAGGGCGGGCCCGAGCGGATGTCGCCGACGCGGCCGGACCCGTCGGTTCCGTCCTCGCGCAAGGGCGGCGACACCTCGCGCCCCGAGCGGCCGGTGAAGAAGCGGCGGCTGCCGCGACAGGGCCGCTCGTTGGCCCCCACCGCGACCTCGTCCGGTGGCGTCGCCTTCACCACCGACGACGAGGTGCTGCGGCGGTGGGCCGCGGTGCTCGACGCGATGCCGTCGCGCCGGGAAGGCGACGGTCCGGAGCCGTATTACGTCTTCGTGGGCTGGCGCGACCACGGGTTCGTCGTCGGCGGGGCACCGGTGACCGGTGCGGAGCTCGCCTCGCACGTCCAGGGGGACACCACGTTCTGGTCGACGCCGACGGGCGTCGAGGTGTCGGTGGTGCTCGACCGCCCGCCCGGTGCGGCAGACGTCGCCGCCGAGCTCTCGGCATTCGTCGAGGGCTTGCGGGACAACGGCGAGTACGTGCACGTGACAGTGGCGGAGCGGACTGTCGACCGGCAGCCGGTCGACGATGACTTCGAGCGGGTGTCGCCGTTGGAACCGGGCGACGCGGCGGCGGTGCCGCTGCTCGACAGGGGGCGGGAGTACGGCGTCTTCCTCCCGTCGGACGTCGCTTCGCACAGCTCCGCCAAGAGCATTGCGGCGAACGCGGTCGTCGAAGGACGCCGGCTCGTCGAAGAGAAAGAGAGCTTCGACGACCGCGAGTCCAAGCAGGACGGCACGGAGGTGGTGGCCCCGTGGGCGGGCGCCCTCGAACCGGGCGGAGCCGGTCAGCTGCTCGGGATGGCGCGGGCGAAGAACGGGCACTACGTCCTGCTGGTGGGCGGTCATCGGCGGCCCGTGCGGGCCGGCCGGGCCGAGGTCGCCAGGCAGCTGTTGGTGACCAGCGTGTTCCAGCGCGCGTTGAACGGTCCGGTGCGGCCGAAGCTCTCCCTCTTCGTCGACGACGCCACCACCACTACCGGTGGCCCGGACCTCGCGGGTGACCTGTGGAACGAGGTCGTCGCCCAGTCCGTCCAGTGGCAGGGTTTCCGATTCCACGGCAGGGTCGAGCTCAAGCGAAGCGGTTACCTGCGGGTGCTGCGGAGTTCTCGGTTCACCGAGGTGCCCCTCGCGCTCCGGGACGTGGGGTACGTCGACTTCGGTTCGGTGGTGGGGTTCCCGTCCAGTGCCGAGCACGCTGCCCAGATCGAGTCGTTCGCAGCCAGGTACTCCACTTTCGGCCAGGCGGTCCTGCCTGGGCAATGGGGTCCGGTCGAGCCCCTCGTGGTGGTGGTCGACAGCACGGCCGGGCACGGCAGGATCAGGCTGGCGAACGGCCAGCTGTCGCCGACCGAGGGAGCCGGAATCGGCTCGCTCCTGCTGGAGATGCCCGGTTTCACCGAGCGGCTGGGGACGGATTCGCGGCGTCCGCTGGTGCTGGTGACATCGGACGGCGCGTCCCGGATCAACTTCGGCGGGCTGGACTTCGACATCTCGGGCGCGTTGCGGGCGGCCGGGTTCTTCAACCCGGTGCACGGGCCGACCGGCAGCGCGGAACCGGTGGACGGTGAGATCGTCCTCGGCGAGGCCTCCTCCTTCGTGCCGGTGTCGGTCTGGCGGGCGGGCGATCTGCGCACCGAGGTCCTGTCGGCGCCCGACGCCGAGATCGAGCTGCTGGTGGTGCGGTCGCCGGGTGACGACCTCCTCGTCGCACAGCTGCGCGACTGGCTGTCGCAGGCCGACGCGGAGAGCATCAGCACCTTCGTCGACGTGCGCTGGAAGCGCCGGCCCGCACCGTGGCCCGAGGACGTCCCGCCGGTGATCGTCGTCGCCCGGTCCACCGGGGACGGGTTCGGTTCGGTGCGCGCCGGCGGTCGCCCCGGCAGCGGTGAGGTGGTGTCGGCGGCCGAGCTGGGGCAGGTGCTGCGAGACGACCTCGGCTTGCGCCGGCTCATGGGCGACAACAGTGATCCGGACGTCGACGTGCCCCTGCTCCTCGTCAGTTTGGGAGACGGGCTCGTCATCGACCTCGACGGCTTCGGCCAGTCGATGGTCGCCGGCGGCTACGCGCGGACGATCTACACGCACCTGGGCTCGTTCACGTTCGGCTCCTGGGGTTCCATCACCGTCGGGGGCGGCTTCTCGAGCGTCGTCATCAGGCCGGGGGCCCAGGGATACGCCAGCTACCCGATCTCGCTTGCCGACGGAGAGGTGCGCGCCCGGTCCTACCCGTCGCGCGCCTTCGAGCTGCCCGACGACGTGCTGTTCGGCCTGAACCACACGGGCGACCGGCAGAGGTCCTACCGCCAGAAGGTCAAGGACGCGAAACGCCTCGTCTCCTACATCACGCGTCAGGTGCCCTGGCTGGAGGAGTCCTTCTGGCTCGCCCTCGGACACGCCTCCGCGCTCGGAGGGTTCAACTTCGCGGCGGTGACCGGGCGCCCGCACGTCCGGGGCGACGTCGTGCGACTGTTCGGCGAGGACGCCGCCGACGTCCTGCACGGCGGCGACTTCTTCCTGCGCGCCGGTGGTTTCGCCCAGCTCGTGCTGTTGTTCTGCGAGGCGAACACGCCCGTTCCCCCTGGGAACGGGTACACGCAGGCACAACCGGTCAAGCAGGCCTGGGAGCGCAAGTACGGGCCGATCGGGATGTACGGCCCGACGGGTGTCGTCACCACGACCGACACAGGTCGCATCCTCACCGAGGACACCGGCGTCAGCATCACGGAGGTCCTGCTGCCGGGTGAACGCACGGCCGACTCCTCCACGCACCCGGAGTCGTCGCAGGTCGTCGAGCCCGGCACGGCGAACCGCGAGTCGGCCAGGCTCGACAGCGGTCCCGCCGTGGCCACGAAGGCCCCGCGGCCCGATCCGTTGGAGGGCCTGCTGCTCGGACCTGCCCCGACCTCGTCGGGCGGCATCGCTTTCACCGCCGACGAGGAGCTGCTGGACCGGTGGTCCGCGGTGCTCGACGCGATGCCGTCGCGCAAGCTGGAACGCGGGCCCGAGCCGTTGTACGTGTTCGTGGGCGCGCGGGGGAGCGGTTTCGCCTTCGACGGCACTCCGGTGAGCGGTCTGGAGCTCGCCAGGCGGGTGCGGGAGCATCCCTCGTTCCAGGCCGCGTCGCCGGACGTCGAGGTCACGGTGGTGCTCGACGACCCGTCCGGTGCCGCGGACGTCGCCGCCGAGCTGTCGGCGTTCGCGGTGGGCCTGCGGAACGGCGGTGGGTACCGGCACGTGACGGTGGCGGGCCGTCGTGCCGACCAGCAGGCGTTCGAGGGCGGGTTCACGCGGGTGTCGCCGTTGAAGCTCGAGGACGTCGTGCGGGTGCCGCTGTCCCACGGCGGGCGGAAGTTCGGGTTCTGGTTCCCCGGCAGTCCCGGCACCGAGAAGTCCTTCGCGGAGCTGGCGGCAGCGATGGCGACTCCCGAGGCGCGCAGGGTGATCGAGGAGAAGGAGGACCTGGAGTCCGACGAGCGCGGTGCGGAGGTGCCGGCGAAGTGGGTGTCCACCCTCGAGGAGGGCGGGGCCGGCGACCTGCTGGCGCTGCTGGAGAGCAGGAACGAGCAGCACGAGATGCTGCTGGCGGACCACCGGCGAACCACGCCGGTCGACCCCGCGGAACTCACCGGGCTGATGGTCGCCACCGAGGAGTTCCAGCAGGCGCAGAACGCGGATGTGCGGCCGAAGCTCCTCCTGGTCACCAAGAACCACACCGGATCCGGCAGCGCGGCGCTGACTCGCCGCGTGTGGAACGAGCTGTCCGAGCGGTCCGGTCGCTGGCACGGCTTCCACTACGACGGGCCGGCCAGGACCACCGAGCTCGGTCCGCTGAGGGTGCCGCCCGGCGCGCGGTTCACCGAGGTGCCGCTCGCGCTCCCGGACGTGCGGTACGTCGACTTCGGTTCGGTGGTGGGGTTCCCGTCCAGCGCCGGGCACGCCGCCCAGATCGAGTTGCTGGCGGACAGGCATTCCGGCTCCCGCCGTGCGCTGTCCGGGCCGTGGGGCAGGTTGAAGCCGATCGTGGTGGTCGTGGACAGCACGGCGGGGCACGCCAGGATCGGGTTGGCGAACGGCCAGCTGTCGCCGACCGAGGGTGCCGGGGTCGGCTCACTGCTGCTGGAGATTCCCGGGTTCGCCGACCGGTTGAGGGCCAATCCGAAGCGTCCGGTGGTGCTGGTGTCGTCGGACGGCGCGTCCCGGGTCAACTTCGGCGGGCTCGACTTCGACATCGCGGGTGTGTTGCGGGCGGCCGGGCACCTCAACCCCGTCTTCGGGCCGACGGGCCGTGCCGAACCGGTGGACGGTCAGGTCGTGCGCGGTGCGGACTCCTCCTTCGTGGAGGTGTCGGTCTGGCGGGCGGGCGATCTGCGCACCGAGGTCCTGTCGTCGCCCGACGGCGAGGTCCGGCTGCTGGTGCTGCGGTCACCGGATGACGAAGGCTTCGTCAACGACCTGCGTCAGTGGGTGGCGCAGGCCAGCCGGGAAACCGTCGGCACCTTCCTCGGCTCCGGCGACGAGGATCACGACACGCCGTGGCGCGCGAAGGCCGCACCGGTCATCGTCGTCGCCCGGTCCACAGAGGACGGTCTGCTCGGCATGCGGCCCGGCAGCACCAGCAGGGACGTGCTGTCGGCGGCCGAACTGGGGCAGGTGCTGCGCGACGACACCGACTTGCGCGACCTCATGGGCGACAACAGCGATCCGGACGTCGAGGTGCCGCTGTTCCTGGCGGTTCCCGGCGAACGGCCCGGTGCCGATCTCGGCGGCTTCGCCCAGGCGATGGTCCCCGGTGGCTACGCGCGGACGATGCACACGAACGCAGGTCCGCTCGAGTTCGCCCCCGGTGGTGTGCTCAAGGTGGAGAGCGGATTCCGCAGCGTTGTCACGACGCTGGGGCCCGGTGACCTCCTCAGCTACGTGGTCACGACGCCCGACGGCGTGGTGCGCGGCGGATCCTTCCCCACGAGGGCCTTCGATCTGCTGGTCGACGCCCGGTTCGGTCGCAACTACACCGGTGACCGGCAGCACTTCTACCACCAGTACCGGATCGACGAGTCGACGGGCGAGATCACCTACGTCCCGCGGCACGCACCCTGGGCGGGCGAGGCCGGATGGCTCGCGTTCGGCCACTTCCGGGTGCACAGAGGACTGGAGTTCGCCGGGAAGACCGGACGTCCGCACGTTCCGGGCGACATCGTGCGGCTCGGGGGCGTGGACGCCTCCAGTGTCATCCACGCCAGCGACGCCTTCCAGCAGGCAGGCGATGTCGAGCGCGTTCTGCTGCTGTCGTGTTCGTACAACCAACCCGTGCCGGGAGCGAACGGGGACACAGCGGCACAGCTGCTCAGGGAGGCCTGGGAGCAGCAGCACGGCCCGATCCGGATGTTCGGCGCGACGAGGGACGTCAAAACGGCCGTCGACGGCGCCCTCCTCGTGGAAGGCAGCGGCGAGTTCGAGGAAGTGCTGTCGCGGGGTGAGCGGCCATCCGCGCGCCCGGCCTCGGAACAGCGGGCAGCGGTCGCGGCTCAGCCGGACAGGGCGGCCCTGTCGTCGCGCAAGGACGGGGGAAAGCCGAAGGCGGACGAGGACGCGGATGCCGAGCTGCCGACGCCGAGACGGCGTCAGCAGCGGAGGGCCCGCATTCTTCCCCTCACCGCGACCTCGTCCGGCGGCCTCGCTTTCACCAGCGACACCGCTCTGCTGAGGCAGTGGACCGGTGTCGTGCGCGCGATGCCGTCGCGCAAGGAAGACGAGGGCGAGCCAGAGCCCTTCTACGTCGTCGTAAGTGTGCGGGGCGGGCGGCTCGCCTTCGACAACGCGAGGGTGAGCGGCGCCGAGCTCGCCCAGCAGGTGCTGGCACACGCCGCGTTCAAGCACGTGGTGTCGACCTCGCCGGGCGTCGAGGTGTCGGTGGTGCTCGACGACAGGTCCGGCACCGCGGACGTCCGCCGTGAGCTGGTCGCGTTCGCCGTGGGGCTGCGCGTCGGTGGTGAGTACCGGCATGTGATGGTGGCGGTCCGTCGGCTGCACCAGCGACCCTTCGAGGGCGGGTTCGAGCGGGTGTCGCCGTTGCGGCCCCAGGACGTGGTGGCCATACCGCTGTTCGACGGAACGCGGGAGTACGGCGTCATGCTCCCCTCGTCTCTTCCCGGTGGCTCTGCCGAGCTGGTCGAGGCGATGGTCGAGAAGCTGGCCGGTGAGACGAGCGTCGAGATGCGCCGGCTGATCGAGGAGAAGGAGGACTTCGACGATCTCGAGTCCGACGACCACGGCATGGCGTTGCTGGCGAAGTGGGCGTCCGACCTCGAGCCGGACGGCGCCGGGGCGATGCTGGGTATGACGGAGAAGGTGAACGGGCGACACGCGGTACTGCTGACGGACTTCATTCGAACCGTGCCGGTCGGTCGGATCGAGGCCGCCAGGCTGTTGCTGGCGCAGCGGGTGTTCCAGCTGGCGCTGAGCGCGAAGGTGCGGCCGAAGCTCATCCTCGGCACCAACGATCTGGACGGCACCGCCACACCGGAGCTGAACCCCGGCCTGGTGGAGGAGCTCCGCGCGCAGTCCGTCCCGTGGCATGTCTACTCCTACGAAGGACGGATCGAGATCAACACCGGTCCGCTGAGAGTGCTGCCGGGCTCCCGGTTCACCGAGGTGCCGCTGTCGCTTTCAGACGTGAGGTACCTCGATTTCGGTGCTGTGGTGGGCTTCCCGCTGAACGACATGCATGCCGCCCAGATCCGGTTGTTCGCCGCCAAGTACCTGACCTCCGGTCCCATGCCGTCGCCCGGGCGGTGGGGTCCGCTGCTTCCCGTCGTCGTGGTGGTCGACGGCACCACGGGACACGGCACGGTCGGGTTGGCGAACGGTCAGCAGTCGCCGACCGGGGGAGCCGGGATCGGCGCGCTCCTGTTGCAGATTCCGGGGTTCGCTGATCGGTTGCGAGCGGATCCCCGGCGGCTGCTGGTGGTGCTGTCGTCGGACAGCGCGCGACGGATCAACTTCGACGGGCTGGGCTTCGACGTCTCGGGTGCGTTGCGGGCGGCCGGGTTGTTCAACCCGGTCCAGGGGCCGACGGGCCACGTGGAGTTCGTGGACGGTGAGGTCGCGTTCGGTGAGGGTTCCTCGTTCGCGGAGGTGTCGGCCTGGCGGACGGGTGACCTGCGCGTGGAGCCGGTGTGGTGGTCCGAGGACGGGATGCGGATCCTGGTCGTGCGGGCACCTGGTGACGACGCTGTCGTCGCGCAGCTGCGCGACTGGATGTCAGGAGCAGATCAGCAGACGATCAGAACCGCCCTCGGGCTGGGTGCGGAGGGCGCGGCGGCGCTCGTCGTGGCGCAGTCCACAGGAGACGGTTTCCGCGGAGTGCGTTCGGACGGGCAGGCCGCGGAGGTGTCGGCGGTCGAACTGGGGCAGGTGTTGCGTGACGACACCAACCTGCGCGACCTCATGGGCGACAACAACAGTGATGTGGACGTGTCGTTGCTCCTGGTGGCGCGGGACGTGCCCCGCGTAGACCTGAAGGGCTTCAGCGAGTCGATGGTCCTCGGCGGTTATGCGCGGACGATCTACACGAACGCGGGTGAGTTCGAGTTCGTCCCCGGAGGTGCGATCAGGGCGGAGGGTGGTTTCCAGAGCGCTTTCACCGAACCGGGGCCCCAGGACTACCTCAGCTACCCGATCGTGTCCGCCGACGGTGTGCCGCGCGGCGCGATCTACCCGTCAAGGCGCTGGGACCTGAGCGCTCAGGTCCAGTTCGGCCGGAACTTCACGGGCGACCGGCAGGCGGTCTACCGCCAGGAGCTCGAGGACGCGGCCGGCGACGTCTACGCGGTCGTGCGGCAGGCTCCCTGGGGCGACGTACCGGGGTGGCTCGACCTGGGCCACGCCGAGGTGGAGCGTGGTTTCATCTTCGCTTTGAAGACGGGGCATCTGCACGCCAGGGGCGACATCAGGGGGCTTGTCGGCAGGGCGGCCTCCAACGTCGTGCACGGCTCCGCGGCCTTCCAGGAGGCAGGTGGTTCCGGCCGGGTCCTGTTGTTGCGGTGTGTGGTGAACAAACCTGTTCCGGACCTGGGCGGGGACACACACGCGGAGCGGTTCAAGGAGGCCTGGGAGCAGGACCACGGCGCGGCGCGGATGTTCGGCGCGTCGGAGGACGCCGTCGTCCTCTCCGACGGCCGCATCTACGTGGTGGACGGCGGTGAGTTCGCGGAGATCCAGCTGCCACGCGCTCGACGGACCGCGGTGCCGGGTGCCAGAAGGCCGCAACCCGTCCAGCCGGATCCGTTGGCGCCCTCGTCCAGCAAGGGCGCCGGCGGGCGGCCGCGGAAGAGGCAGCGGCCGCAGCAGGCGGGTTCGGTCATGGCACCCACCGCGACCTCGTCGGGTGGTGTCGCCTTCACCACGGACGACGAGGTGCTGCGGCGGTGGGCCGCGGTGCTCGGCGCGATGCCGTCGCGCAAGCTGGTCGACGGTCCCGAGCCGCTGTACGTGTTCGTGGTCGCGGACGGGAACAGGTTCCTCGCCGGCGGCGCGTCCGTGACCGGTCCGGAGCTCGCCCGGCAGGTGCTGGCGCACGGCGCGGTCAAGTCCGTGCTGTCGGCGTCGCCGGGGGCCGAGGTGTCGGTGGTGCTCGACGGCCCGGCCGGTGTCGCACAGGTCGCGGCGGAGCTGGCGGCGTTCGCGGCGGAGCTGCGGGGCAGCGGTGAGTACCGGCATGTGACGGTGGCGAACCGTCCCGCTGGCCGGCGGCCGTTCGAGGGCGGGTTCAGCCGGATGTCGCCGCTGCACCCGCGTGACGAGATTGTGGTGCCGCTGTTCGACTCGGACTCGGAGTACGGCGCCTACTTCCCCTCGGACGTTCGCTCTCTCGCCGATGTCGCCCGCATCGCGCGGCTGGGGACGGTCGAAGGACGCCGGCTGATCGAGACGAAGAAGGACTTCGACGACCGCGATCCCGCGCGGCGCGGCGTGGTGGAGGCGGCACCGCTGGCGGCTGCCCTCGAACCGGGCGGCGCAGGCGAGCGGCGCGCGGTGCTGCGGGCGGCGAACGGGCACTTCGTGGTGCTGCTGAGCACCCAGCGGCGGTCCGTGGCGGCCAGTCGTTCCGAGATCGTCAGGATGCTGCTGGCGACCACCGCCTTCAGACGTGCGGTGAGCGGTTCGGTGCTGCCGAAGCTCTCCGTGATCGTGGACGACATCACCGCGACCGGTGCGACCGATGGTCCCGATCTGGCCCACGAACTGCTTCTCGAGCTCTACCGGCAGTCCGTGCCGTGGCACGGCTTCACGTACTACGGGCGGGCCGAACTCCGGCCGGACGGCCTGCTGAGGATCTCGCCGGACGGGCGGCGCACCGATGTGCCGCTCGAGCCCTCGGACGTCAGGTACGTCGAGTTCGGTCCGGTGGTGGGGTTCCCGGTCGACGACGTGCACGCTGCCCAGATCGCGTTGTTCGCGGCCAAGCATCCGAACCCGGGCACGCTGTTCCCCGAGCAGCTGGGCTCGATCGCGCCCGTCGTGGTGGTGGTCGAGGGGACTGGGCGGCACGCCAGGATCGCGTTGGCGAACGGCCGGCTCTCGCCGACCGAGGGAGCCGGGGTCGGCAGCCAGCTGCTCGGTCGCCCCGGGTTCGTCGGGCAGCTGAAGGCGGATCCGCGACGTCCGGTGGTGGTGTTGTCGTCCGGCGGCGGGTCGCGGGTCAACTTCGGCGGGCTGGGCTTCGACGTCTCGGGTGCGCTGCGGGCGGCCGGTTTGTTCAACCCGGTCCACAGCCTGACGGGCGGCGCGAAGTTCGTGGACGGCGAGCTCGTGCTCTCCGACGGGTCGGAGCTCGTGGAGGTGTCGGTCTGGCGGGCGGGCGACCTGCGGACCACCGTGCTGTCGCAGCCTCAGGACGAGGTGCGGATGCTGGTGGTGCGGTCGGAAGGTGACGACCGCTACGTCGACGCCCTGCGCGTCTGGCTGGCGCAGAGCGGTCAGAGCAGGATCAGCGCCTACCTCGACGCGGATCGGAAGCCCCAGTGGTCGCCGTGGCATCCCGGGCAGGCGCCCGTGATCGTCTTCGCCAGGCTCACCCCCGATGGGTTCAGCTCGGTGCGACCCGATGGGAACCCCGAGCGGGTGTCGGCGGCCGACCTGGGCCGAGTGCTGCGCGACGACACCGATCTGCGCACGCTCATGGGGCACCGCAGCGGCCCGTTCGGCCCCTCGTTGTTGCTGCTGACCATGGACCGCTCGGGTGCGGACGTGCAGACGTTCGCCGATTCGATGGTCTCCGGTGGTTACGCGCGGCAGATGTACACGAACTCGGGCCCGGCCGTGCTGCGCCGGGGGAAGATGATGGTGTCCGGCGGTTTCCGGAGCGCTGTCGCGAAACCGGGGCCCCGGGACTACGTCAGTTTCCCGATCACGACCGCCGCCGGCGTGCCGACCGGCAGCATCTTCCCCTCGAGCCTGCTGGACATGGCGTCCTGGTCCATCTTCGCCCGGTGGTACGTCGGCGACCGGCGGAACTTCTACACCGCGTCGACCACGGGCCCGGACGGCAAGGTCTCGCACGTCGCGCGAATCGCGCCGTACGCGTCCGGGCCGCTGTGGACCAACCTCATGCACGGCGAGCTCTACGGCGCCGAGGCACTGGTGGCGACCGGCCGTCCCCTGGTGTGGGGAGACGTCGCGTGGCTGGTCGGCGAGGACGCCTCGAACGCCATTCAGAGCACCGACGCCTTCCTGCAAGCCAGCGGTGTCGAGCGGATCCTGTTGGTGCAGTGCTTCGCGGGCAGGCCGATCCCGGACAGCGTCGGGATGACACAGGCCGTGCTGATCAAGCAGGCCTGGGTGCGCACCCGCGGGCCGGTCACGATGTTCGCCCCGACCGGTATCGCCACTCCCATGCCCGAGGGTTTCATCTCTCTCGACGCCGCCGAGGGGATCGAGGAAGTCCTGCTGCCGGGCGAGCAGCCGACGCCCGTCGCGTCGGCGGGCCTGGACGCGGGGAAGGCAGAGGTCCCGCGGTCGACCAGGCTGGGCCTGGAGCACAGGCCGGCCGCCGGACAGTCCACACTGGACGGTGAGACGGTGGCGGGTCAGGTCGGCAGGCCGGTGTCGCCGCAGGGCGACGAGGACGACTGGTTCGGCGGCGACGACGTCGCGGGGCTGATCCGCGGGCCGGTCCCGGCGCAGGTGCGGGGTGACGAGGACGACTGGTTCGGCGGCGGTGACATCGTTGCGGGGCCTGCCGGCGAGCCGGTGGTCGCTCCGCGGGAGTCCGGATCCGTTTCCGGCATGTCCACACTGGACGATGAGCTGGTGGCGGAGCCGGAGGTGACGGACGCCGAGCCCGCGGAGGTGGTGGAGGACGTCGAGCCGGTTCCGGTCGTGCCGGACGGCGAGCCGGTGGACATGGCGGTCGCGCCGGACGACGGGCCCGGGGCCGAGTTCACGGTCGCCGACCTCCCGCGCTACCTGCGCGAGAGCACGAGCCTGGGCGTCGCCCGGCAGACGGCGCCGCTGCGCGCGGATGTCGGCGGTCCGCTGGACCTGTTGCTGCCGCCGGGTGCGCGTGACGGCGTCGACGGCTTCGTCGAGGACCTGCTGAACCACGTCGACAAGTTCCTCGGCCAGGGGCACACCGCCGATGTGAAGATCGGCGGGAGGCCCTACGAGCTGCACGGCGTCGCGCGCTTCGGCCTGGAGACCGTGGTCGCGGGCGAGACGGCGGACCTGGGCACCACGATGGCGGGTCCTGGCGGCAGCGGCGTCATCTCGGCGACAGTCGGCGTCAAGGACACCAACTCCGCGTTGGTGGTGTACGTGGTGACGGCCATTCCCGGCATATTCTCGACCGGGTACGTGCAGTTCTCGACGGACGCGAGCAACATCGTCAACTCGTCTGCGGGCGCGACGGCCGCCGAGAGCGGCCAGATGGACGTCGTGGTTCCCGCGCGGCAGCTCGTGGTTCCGGTGCGGATCTACCTGAGCCTGCGCGACGTCCGGCAGCGTCCGGTCGGCGAACCCGTGGTCGTCGTCGGCGACACCGATCTGCTGCTGCCGTCCGGGCTGACCGAGACCGGCGACACCAGCCCCGTCCGGACCGGGGCGTCGTACGTCGAGGCGGTCGAGTTCGGCGACGGCTCTCCCGGCAGGTACCGCGGCAAGATGCTGCCCCCCGGACCGGACGGCAGCCACCGGTTGTTCGACAAGGTCGCAGGCGCACTGCCGCGGTCGCTGGTCAAGCCGGGCCGGACAGGACGTGCGACCCTGCGCGAGTTTCTCACCGGCGAGACCGTGACCAAGCACTACCACCAGCTCGCCGTGACGGCCGAGCAGGCTGCCCGCGGCCACGGCTGGGTGCGCTCGGAGTCGTTGTTCACCGGCGAACACCCGGTCCTGTCGTGGTTCAGCACCCCGAGCGCCGTCGAGATGCGGCTCGTCGAACGGACCGAGCCCGAGGTGCTGCAGACCGTGCCGAACGCGACGTTCATCGAGACCAGCACCCTCGGCACGAGCCTCGCGGACAGCGGCGTCGCCGGCCGCGGGCTGGTCGGCAAGGCGATGATCGGCCCCGGCGCGGACGTGGGCGCCATCGGCCTGGTCGTGGGCCCCATCGTCGGCGCCGGCGCGGAACGCGGCCGCGAACAGGCGATCGGCCGGTCCGGCGAGGTCGAGACCACGACGACCTGGACCGGCCCAGCGCGCCGGACGCGGCGGCGGTTCGACCTCGAGGTGCGCGTGCCGGGCAAGCCCGCGATGACGTTCGCCGGCGACGTGCGGGTGGTCGAGTGGGCGCGGGTGCTCCCCGAGAGTGCCGCGGTGGAACCCGAGGACGTGACCGCGGCGGGCGGGAGTTCCAGGCGCTCCGAGCCGGTCGACGGACAGGAGGCGACCTGGCTCCGGTCCGCCGACACGACCCCGGACCCGGGCGGGGGAGATGGCCGGTTCGGTGATGTGGTGCCGCGGGCGGTGGGT
>NZ_JBHYGW010000001.1:769511-834354 GCF_042738015.1 Lentzea sp. NPDC059081 | reverse complement strand
GTGCTGAGGATGACTGGTTCGGCGGTGAGGTGGTGCCGGAGCTGGCCGGTGATCCGGCTGCTGTTGCGGGACCGGTTGGTGCGCCGGTGGTGCCGCGGGCGGTGGGTGCTGAGGATGACTGGTTCGGCGGTGAGGTGGTGCCGGAGCTGGCCGGTGATCCGGCTGCTGTTGCGGGACCGGTTGGTGCGCCGGTGGTGCCGCGACTGCTCGGTGATGACGATGACTGGTTCGACGAGGTGGCGTCGGAGCCGGACCAGGTCACGACCGTGGACGTGGCGCCGGACGTACCTCCAGGTGCTGCCCAGGACGTGCCTGCGGCTGTGGCTGCGGAAGGTGCGCCCGAGCCCTCGGAAGCCACACCGGACGCGGCCTCCGAGGCGCCGCCGCCCCGACGTCTGTACGGCCCGGAGGCCCTCGAGTCCGGCCGGGCGCTCGCCGGTGCGTCGCTGCAGGTCTCTGGTGTCGCCGAACGGATGCTCGACCTCATCGAGAACTCCGTTCGCAAGGTGCCCGGCCACCGCTCGTGGTACCTGAGCAGCGACCGGTTCCTCGACCAGTTCGACGACAAGGGCGCCGGCCGGGTGCTCGGGCGCAAGCTGCAGGAGGGGCTGCGCCGCCGGGACGCGCTGCGCGGGGTGCTGACCGACCGCGAGCTGTCGCTGCTGGCGGATCGCGCGCTGTCCGAGGACGGGCTGCGGCTGCCGCTGGTGCCCCGGCACGGCTGGGGCCACGACTACTACGTGTCGTTCACGCTCAAGGCGTCCATGTCGGACCTGCGCGACACCGGCGAGGTCCTGACGCCCGCCGCCGCGCAGCAGGTCACCACGACCGACGTCGCGAGCACCGCCGGCAGGGCCACCAGGACGCGGACGGCGATGGGCGGGTTCGCGAGCCGCGTCACGGGCCTGGTCTCGGGGCGGGCCGTGATCCTGGTGACGTCGTTGACGAGCACGTTCACCTGGACCAAGTCGGGCTTGAGCGGTGTCACGGCGAAGCGTTCGCAGGTCGCGAGGATCGGCGCGGACAGCGAGCTCGCCGCCGAACCCCTGCACCACTTCACCGCGAACCTGGAGTGGTCGCTGACCGGTGCGACCTACCGCCGGCACAACTCGGTGACGCGCGGCCTCAGCTTCGGGCGTCGCGGCCTGCACGCTCCGCGGGTGGAGCCGATCTCCATCGTGGACCCGGAGACGGAGGACGCCGTCGACGCCGCGGTCGTCACGGTCGCGGCGGACCTGCGGGTGCCCGCCGCCCACGTCTCGCGCACCCGGCCTGATCCCGTGCCCGTGCACCGCACCGAAGGTCGTGAGCTGCACGGCATGGCGATGCGCCCGGACTCCGACTCGCCCTTGGCGGACGACCCGTTGCGCCGCGGCCTGTCCCGCGACCTCGACGGCCTGCAGGTGCTGAGCTTCAGCGGCCTGGAGCACGTGCGCGCGGCGGTCAAGAGCGCGCTCACCCGTGCGTCCGGAGACCCCGTGTTCTCGTTCCCCGAGTCGGAGAACAGCACTCTCATCGAGAACGTGCTGGCTCCCGACACGCTCAAGGCCGACCCGCGCCTGTTCAGCCGGACCGTCGGTCTCCGCGGTCTGAGCTGGCCGCGGCGGCGGTTGCGGCAGCACGCGGCGGCGGAGGTGTCGTTCGTGCCGCGGGATGTCGAGGTACTGCCCGGTGAGCGCTGGAAGCAGGCGACGGACACCACGGTGACCGAGACGCAGGCCGGTGTCGGTGACGAGACGAAGTGGGAGGTTCTTCCTGTCGTCGACACCACGGCCATCGCCTTCTACCAGGACGTCGACACCAGCGACAAGATCGTGCGGCCCGGTGCGCTCGCCGTGCTGGAGCACAACCCGATGAAGCTCAACGGAGAACGCGCGGACGAGAGGGCCACGACGGTGGCCGGCGAGACCACGATCAGCCGGCGGCCCGAGCGGCTGCACCAGGTGCGGTTCGGCGTGCGGGTCACCGTCGCCGCCGAGGTGCGGTCGCGGCGCTGGCGCAACGCGTGGGGTTTCTTCCGCGCAGGCTCGCCGGGAGCGGCGAACGAGCAGTTCGACCTGCCGCGCGCGGTCACCGCGTGGGTCACCACCGCACAGCTCGCCGCGTTGCGTGCGGGGCAGGCGGTGGAGGACGCCCGCGACGACCGGCACGACGAGGCACCGGCGCAGGCCATGCCGGTTCCCGCGTTCCTGCGTCCGAACCAGCCGCTCTCACTGGGCATGGGCGCGGTGGACGGCGTGGTGGACCTGAGGTCGGTGCTGCCGCGCCTGCGCCGGGACCTGGCCCGGTCGCTCGGCCGCAAGCGCGCGGAACGGCTCCTCCCGTCCTCGCCGCTGAGCCGAGCCCATGACAACTACGCGGCGGTCACGTCGTGGCTGGCCGACGCGCAGACGTGGCTCGAGGACTCGTCGATGGCCGGTACGCCGCGCCCCTTGCGGCTCGAAGACCGCATGAGCGGCGAGACCTACGAGCTGGTCGTCACCAACGAGCTGCTGGCCACCCCCGAGTTCACCGGCCTCACCCACGACAGGCTGAAGCAGACGCGGACCACCACGTCGATCGGGACGAGGGTGCGCACCTTCGTCAGGACCGCGTTGCGGATGGAACCCGTCGGGGCGCCGGGCGTGCAGCTGGGCGGAGCCGCGCCGGACGAGAACCTCTCGCGCAGCAACCCGACCGGCGTCCTGGGCGGCGGTCTCACCGGAGACGTCCTGCTGGGACTGAAGAAGCGCGTCAAGAAGCAGCTCCGCAAGAGCGTGCGCACCCGCTCGGTGGAGACGACCGGACCGCTCGCGACCTATCGTGCCCGCGTCGGGTTCACCGTGTCCGTGCAGCGGCACGGCCGGCAGATCGCGGAGGCGGACACCGAACGCGTGCTGACGGTGCTGCACCTCCCGGAGGACGCGGGGACGCGGGGACGTCCCGGCGGGGCCGAGGGCGTCGCCCGGCCGCAGGCGGAGGCCGCACCGAACGCGATCTCGCGCTGGCGTGGTGAACCGGCGTTCACCGGTGGCTGGGTGAGCCGCCTGCAGTTCGACGTCGACGACCTGGTCGGCGGAGCCGCCGTGGCCTATCGGACGGCGATGAGGACGGAGAACGTGCCGGCCGAGATCGACCGCGCGCTGCGCACCGCGCTCACCGGGGCACGGGTCAAGGGCTTGTTGCCGACCGCGGGCACCACCGGTGTTCTCCTCGAACTGCCCGCGTGGTCCGGCGTGACGATGGAGATGCACGTGCGCAGGCCCGGCTCTCCGACGCTGGCCGGAGCATCGGCGCGCACCAAGATCACCTTCTCGGGCCAGGAGTCGACGCAACACAGCCACGAGGAGATGACCAAGGCCGAGCTCGGGCTGTTCGGCACGCCCCTGGGGGGTCTCGGCGGCACTCAGCCACCAGGCAGCGAGCTGATCGGCGAACGCCAGCTCTTCGGCGGTGGAAACGGCTTCGTACTGCCGCTGCTCCCGATGGGCGAGATCGAGTCCGAGGGGGAGGCCGAGGTCTCCCACACCCGCACGGCGCCCGTTGAAGTGTCCACATCGGACGGACTGACCGGACTGTGGCTGGACGACGTCGAGGTGCGGTTCGTGGCCAGGCCGACCGCCAAGCTCACCCGCAAGGGCGTCGCGGTGATCGACGTGCCGATCACGGACGCGGTCGTGGTCGCGGAGGACCGGGGTGAGGACACGATCCCCGCCGAACTGGCGGACGCCGCGCGTGCACTCGCCGCCGCACCGGACGAGGACGCGTGGTGGACGGCGTACCACCGCTACCTGGAGACGTTGCGGCGGCCTGCCCCAACGCCCGACACGGCACCTGGCGCAGAGGCTCCCGATCCGACCGGCGCTGTTCCGGGCGCCGAGGACGACTGGTTCGGCGGAGAAGCGGTGCCGGAACCGGCCGCCGACGCGAGTGCTGTCGCGGCCGAGCCGGTTGACGCGCCGGTGCTGCCGGACCTGCCGGACGGTGACGACGACTGGTTCGGCGACGTGATGCCGGAGCTGGACGAGGAGGTGTCGCGGGCGGAGGGCGTCGAGGACGACTGGTTCCGCAGCGATGTGGTGCCGGACCTGATCGAGCCCGCGGATGTCGCCGTGGCCGAGCCGGCGGGCGTGCTGGAGTCGTTGGACTCGCTGGGTGAGGACGACCTGTTCGGCGACGTGGTCCCGGCACCGGTCGAGCGGACCACGACCGAACCGCTCTACGTGGTCGACCCGCGCCCGCCGCACGTCGTCCGCGACGAAGGGTTCCCCGCTCCCGGCCACGCTTTCGACCTCTACGCGCACCTCGCGTCGCAGGGGCAGGACGGCTTCCGGCGGATGGCGAGTTCTCCCGCCGCTGCAAGAGAACTCGGTGAAGGTGAGCACCTCTACGTCGTCACCGCGCCGGGAGGTGTCGACATCGCGGCGACGCTGGCGCACCACGGCGACCGGGACGCACCGCCCGGTGTGGTGTTCCCCGCCGGCGTGGCACCCGAGCACGTCACTCCGGTGGCCGAGCACGGCGAGGCGGACGACGTGGTGCGCCTGGAGGTGCCCGCCGGCGCGGTGTCGTTGTCCCCGGCCGATCGGCGGGCCCTCGCCCGGTTCTCCGACGCGCACGAGGTGTACGTGCACGTGGACGGCGATCTCCGCGGTGACGGGCCGCGCAACGTGGCCACGCTCGTCGCCTGGCACCTGCCGCAGGCGTGGCCGGTTGTGCGGAACGTGCCGGCGCGGCACGACGTGCGGGTCGAGGTCTGGACCGCGCCCGAGCCGTCGACCGTGGATGTGGAGGTGGTGGACGAGCGGCCTCCCACGGCTCCGGAACAGCCTCGCGCGGACCTGCGGGTGGATTCCCCGCTCACGGCTGACCAGGCGGTGGCGCTTCGGCGGCAGGCCAGGGAGTTGGTCGATCTCGCGGCTGTGCGGGCGGCTGCGGGAGTAGTGCTGCCCGCTGTCGTGCTGAGCGCGGCTACCGAGGAGGACGTGGAGGACGTGGCGGCGGTGTGGCGCGCCGAGGTGAACACCTACACCAGGCAGGTCCACGGCAGGGAGGTGTCGGCGGCCGAGTTCGGTCTGGAGCCTGGGGTCGTGTTGGTGCCGGAGTTGCCGCCTGGTGTTGTCGAGTTGAGGGTTGCCTGGAATGTGGAGGGGTCGTTGCCGGTGCGGCATCCGGTGCTGGATGACCGGAGTTGGGCGCACAGTGCCGAGTTGACGGCGGAGTGGGTGGTGGATCCGGATCCGGTTCCGGTGAGTGAGGCGGAGGTGGATGCCGCACGTGGTGGTGTGGTTCCGGTGGTCGTGTGGGGTGAGGATGTCGGTCCGGCGACGGCGGTGATGCTGGGTTCGGTTCCGCGGTTCTCGGTGTGGCGGCATCCGATTGCTTATGACCATGCGCGGTTGGAGGTGCGGTCTGGGAAGTGGGTGCAGGAGTTCACGGTTCGCTTGCGGTTCGTGGCTGGCTCCGATGTGGATGTCGATGTGTTGGTGGGTCGTGCGCAGTCCGGTGTGGACCTGATGTTCAACGTTCCGCGGTATCGCCTGCCCAGTGGTGACGGTCTGCGCGTCCGGGTGGTGCATGATCCGTCGTTGGACGCGCACGCGACGATCGTGGTCCGTCCGGAGGGTGCGGCGACGGACATGCTGCATTGGGCTGCCAATGCCCACCCGTTGGTGCTCGCGGAGGAGGTCGGGCATTTCACCGGTCTGTACGACGAGTACGCGAGGCAGTCCGACGACGGCGGGTATCGGGTGTTCCGCGCGCCCGGCTCGGATCGGGTGGTGGCGGACAACGGTTTGTTCACGGGCCATCTGGGCCGCTATCTGGAGGAGTTGCGGGAGAACGGCTCGACGGATCTGGCGTTGCCGCGGGTGATGCCGCGCAACCTGTGGTTGCTGGAGACTCGGGCCCGGGCGTTGGGCACGGAGATCGATTCGGTGCTGCCGGCCGATCGGCACGACCTCACCGAGGACGTGGTGCCGGAGACTTCCGCTGGTCCTTCCGGCCGGCGTCCGGCCGATGACCGCTCTGAGCCGGGCGCGTTGCTCGACGCGCAGCTCGCGCTCGCTGATCGTCATTTGGCGGTGCTGAGGGAGGAGTTCGCGGGCGACTCGCGGCTTGAGGAGGTGCGGCTGGGTGCGGTCCGGGAGAGCCGGAGTCGGTCGGTCGGTGATCGCCTGGCTGCCACGCGGGATGTGTCCGGGCGTTTGCGGGAGCTGCGTTTGGCGCAGCTGGGGAGGATCCACGATGCCGCGCTGGCGGATGCGGCGAATGGTGGCAATCCGCTGACGTTCTACCCGGAGGGGATACCAGGGGAGAGCGAGGACACCGAGGTGGAGTATCGCCTCGGCGTCGGGTTCCGGCTGGCCGGAGAAGACTTCGACGTCTTCTCCAGGGCCCTCGGTTTCAAGCTGGCCGACATCGGAGTCGAACTTGCCGACGAGCCCGACGACGCGGACTGGTCCCTGGAGCGGGACCGCTCCAGGCCCTGGGCCGCGATGCTCTCCTCGCCGCCGATGACGGGTGACCCGTCCGAGTGGCCGGAGCTGGCCGGGGTGTTCGAGATCATCCGGGGCCACCGCGGCCGGACCGGTCAGCCGACCGACGTGGTCAACACCGACAGTCTTCTGAGCCTCACGTTCACCGACCGGTTCCGGCCTGCTGAGTACGCGAGGCTGGCGCAGTTGGCCAAGGCGAACGAGATGGTGTTGTACCGGCTGGGCGACTTCAACGGCAGGGACGGCCGGCAGCGGGATCTGGGACTGGGGCGTCCTCTGGCCTTGCCGCGGCATCCTGACGAGGTCGTCTCGGCCCGCGACGTCCAGAGCTTGAACAGCACCCGTGACGGTGTCGAGATGATCGACTTCAGTGGCGTGGGCGACGGTGTGCCCGACCACGTGCGGCTCGGGTTCTGGGCTGCCAGTCTGGAGCCTGCGGAGTGGCAGGTGCGCATGGTGTTGTCGCGGGCGATGGGGTTGGCGGCGCGGGATCGGTCGATCCAGGCTCGGCTTGACGAGTTGATGGCGTCGCCGAGGTTGGTGGGGGCGCCGGCTCCGGGTGACCGGGATGCGGATTTGGGGTTGTTGCTGGACTTCTTGGAGTTGCTGCCGCTCAGTTCTGTCGCGCAGGAGCAGGTGGTGCGGCTGTTCGCGTGGAACAGGTGGTGGTCTGCTACGGGTGGCAGCGATGTGGATTTGTACGCCCAGTCGCTGGTCGGGAGCGGGGATCGGAATGTGTACTTCCCTGTCACCGGGTCGAGCGTGTCGGCGGCGTTGGCGGGGCTCCGGTCGTTGCCCCGGATTCTGGGTGCGGAGATCGTCTCGGCGACGTTGTTGCCCGACCTGCCCGTCGTCGATGTGTGGAACGGCGCGCTGATTTCGTTGACGGACTTCCACTCCGTCTTGGCCGAACGGAGGCTTGCCGAAGGGCGTCCCGAGGAAGTCCACCCCGGCATCCAGCCGCATGTGGTCTTCGCGATTTCCGGTGCCGCGCAAGGTTTCCGCTTCGATCGGGAGCTGGACCTCGCGCAGGTCGTCGCGGACTTGGCGACTCCGGCCACAGCGCAGGGGGTTCCGTTCGCGCTGATGTTGTTCGTCGCGGGGCAGGACCATCCGATTCAGTTCGCCCCGGCACCGGGCAATCCGGCTCAGCTCGCCGTCGAGGGTGCCAAGCCGGTGTTGGTCACGGCGGGCACGGTCAGCGTCACCGCTGACGGGCGTCTTGTCTCGGACAGTGGGTGGATCGAGCTCCGAGAAGGCGAGTCACCGGTCCACTTCGGTGAGTCCGATGCGGAGTACGTGGTCATGGCGAGCCGGACCACCGTGCTCGAGTTCGGGGAGGACCAGGCTCCGGACCCGGAGCAGCCGCGGGAGTGGCCCCGTGCGGACCTGCGGGTGGACTCCCCGCTCACGGCCGACCAGACGGTGGCGCTTCGGCAGCAGGCCAGGGAGTTGGTCGATCTCGCGGCCGCGCGGGCGGCTGAGGGAGTGGCGCCGCCCGGTGTCCTGGTGAGCGCGGCTACCGAGCAGGACGCGAAGCACGTGGCGCGGAATTGGCGCGCCGAGGTGAAGACCCGTGTCCGGCAGGTCCACGGTAGGCGGGTGATGACCCTGGAGCTCGGTCTGGAGGCCGAGATCGTGCTGATGCCCCAGTTGCCGCCTGGTGTCGTCGAGTTGAGGATTGCCCGGAACGTGGAGGGGTCCGGCGACCGGAGTTCGGGTGAGGTGGTGCCGGAGACCTCCGCCGGACCGTCGGGACAGCAGCACGGGCCCGGCTCCGTTCCGGGACCGGGCACGATGCGGTTGCTCGGTGCGCAGCTCGCGCTGGGTCGCAGGCACCTCGCTGTGCTCCGCGGGGGTTTCGCGGCGGCCGCACAGCAGTACGCGCTGCGGCTCGAGGAGGTCTGGGAGAACGAGGCCGAGCCGGCTGAGGACCGGCTGGCCACCGCGCGCGCGGTGGTCGGCCGGCTGCGGCAACTGCGGCTGTACCAGATGGAGCAGAACCACGACGCCGCGCTGGAGGATGCGGCGAGCGGGGATGATCCGCTGACGTTCTACCGCGACGGCGTGCCCGGTGGGGCCGGCAGCCACGGGCCCTCCGTGCGGCTGGGCCTGAAGACCGAGGTTCGGCTGGCAGGGGAGGAGTTCGAGCACCTCATCGAGGACCTCAACGCCACGCTGGCCCGGGCCGGCTACCTCTCCTCCGCAGATCGCCCCGCCGGAGACTCGGCGCGAGACGGGTACTGGTCGATGGTGGAGGAGAGGTACCAGGACTGGGGCGCGGATTTCATCTCGCCCGTGCTGTCGGCGTTCCCGGCCATCTGGCCGGTGCTGGACGGTGTGCTCGGCGAGATGCGGAACCACCGCGGCCGCCCCGGCCAGGCCCCGGGCCTGGTCGACACCGGCGCTCACGTGAGCGTCAGCTTCGCCGATCCGCTCACGCCCTCCGAGCACACGAGGCTGGCGCAGCTGGTCAAGGCGTTCGAGCTGGTGCTGTACCGGCTGGGCAAGTACAGCGGCCCGGATGCCGCGCAACGCGACCTGTGGAGCGTCGGCCCGCTGCCGGTGCCGACACACCCTGACGGCGTCACCACGATCGCCGACGTCAACGCGCTCAACCGCGACAAGGCCACGATGATCAGCTTCCGCAACGTGGGAGGAGATGCGGCGGACCGCGCGGAGCTCCGGTTCTGGTCCCGCAACGTCAATTCGGCGTGGTCGCAGGTGCACGTGGAGCTGTCGGTGTTGATGGCACTGGCGGCCAGGGACAGGTCGATCCACGCCCGGCTCGACGAACTTGTGGACGCGCCCGCGCTGGTGGGGATGACCACGGCGGCGGACAGGCGCGCGGCACTGGAGATGTTGCTGGACTTCCTGGAGCTGCTCCCGATCGGTGCCGCGGCGGACGAGCAGGCGGTGCGGCTGTTCGCGTGGAACAAGTGGTGGACCGACACCGGGAACAACGACGACCAGCTGCGGGCACCGTCGCCCGTGGGACCGGGAAGCCGGAACCGCTCCTTCCCGGTCGACAGGCGGGGCGTGCGCGACGCGATGGCGGACGTCCGGTCACTGCCCCACGTCGCGGGGGTGGAGTTCGTCGCCGCGACACTGTCTCCCCAGGGGAACAGCGTCCAGATGTGGAACGGCGGACCAGCGGCTCGGCCGCTTCAGTTCGCCCGCGCCCTGAAGCGGGTGGAACCGGGTGAGAACCTCGACCACGAACTTCCTGCCGGTGGCGTGTTCCACGTCGTCTTCGCCATCTCCGGAGCCGTGCGTGGCAACGATCTCGACGAGATCGCGGACGACTGGTATCCGGATGACGACTCCTCCGAGGAGGCGGTGCCGTTCGCCCAGCTGTTGTTCTACGCGACCGAGTACACCCCGACACTGGTCACGGCCGGCGAGGTGCGGGTCGTCGACGGGCACGTCGTGTCGAGCAGCGAGTGGATCGAGCTGCGCGACGGCACGAGGCCGTTCGGCACCGGCGAGACCGACGCCGAGCGGGCGGTGGAGGTGGCCAGGGCCGAGGACCTCCGGATCCCGGCGGACCCGGTTCCGGAGTCGTCGAGCGGGCCGCGTGCGGAGCGGCAGGAACGTCGCGCCGCGGCGGGGAGGCGGGTGTTGCGCCACGACCGGCCGGAACTGGTGCTGGAGGGGGTGGGCCGTCAGCTCGAGCCCGCGCAGGGGGCGGAGCTGGGAAGGCTGGCCGCCGAACTGGTCGATCACGTGGTCGTGCGGAAGGCGAAGGGGTTCGAGGCGCCTGTGGTCACGGTCAGCGCGGCCGGTGTGACGGCCGCGGAGCTGGTGGCGGAGGTGTGGCGCCGGGAGGTCGAGCGGCCGGCTCGGGGTACCGCGGCGGAGCTCGGGCTGGAGGCCTGGGTCACGCTGGTGCCGGCCATGTCGTCCGGTGTCGTGGAGCTGCGGATCGACTGGGAGCTGAGAGGTGCTGGCGTCCAGGATCTGGTCGACGCGAAGTCGAGTCCTGTCGGCGAGCCACTGGTGATCACCACCGAGTCGCTGCCGCAGCCGGATGACGTGCTGGACGACCGGGAATGGGCGCACAGTACCAAGTCCACGGCGGACTGGGTGGTGGATCCGGAGCCGGTGACCGCGGCCGAGCTGGAGGCCGGCCGGGCTCGTGCCGTGCCGGTGACGGTGTCGGGTGAGGACGTCGGCCCGACGACGGCCGAGGTGGGCGCGGAGCCGATTTTCTCGGCGTGGCGGCATCCGATCGTGTACGACCGTGCGCGGTTCGAGGTGCGGCCTGGGAAGTGGATGCAGGAGTTCACTGTCCGGCTGCGGTTCTTGGCCCCTGCAGATCTCGACGTCGCGGCGTTGACGGCTCGTGCGCAGTCCGGTGTGGACCGGATGTTCAACGTGCCGCGCTACCGCCTGCCCAGTGGTGACAGTCTTCACCTGCGGGTGCTCCACGATCCCTCTGCTGACGCCCACGCCACGATCACGGTGGGGCCGGCGGGTTCGGCGACGGACATGCTGCACTGGGCCGTCGACTCGCACGAGCTGGTGCTCGCCGAGGAGGTCGGACACTTCACCGGCCCTTACGACGAGTACGCCAGGGAGTCCGCGGACGGCGGGCACTGGGTGTTCCGTGCTCCCGGCTCGGACCGGGTGGTGGCGGACAACGGTCTGTTCACCGCGCATCTGCGGAGCTACGTCCAGGACCTGACGGAGAACGGCACGACGGATCTGCCGTTGCCGCGGGTGATGCCGCGCAACCTGTGGATGATGGAGAGCCGGGCACGGGCGCTCGGCACGGTGGTGGACGCACCACTGCCACCCGACTGGCACGAGCCCGGTGACGACGTGGTGCAGACCTCCGCCGATCCCGCGTTCAAGGTGGTGAGCCGGCACAACCTGGTCCACTTCCCTGCCGGGCCGTCCGACCTGGCCGCGCTTCTGGACGGGCTCGAGCTCACCCTCGACAGTTATGTGCAGGTGGACGGTCAGGGGCGAGCGGTGTCGCCGCTCCAGGCGGTGCCGGCTTACTCGCCGGATGCGCTGGTGCTGGTCGTGGACGATTCCACGGCTGTGGCAGGCGTGCTCGCTGCCACGGACATGGCCCGCGAGTCTTCCGCCGGTGCGTCGCCGGTGGTGCTGGTCGGGAAGGCGCTCAGAGCGTCGGTCGTGGAGCAGGTGCGGGCCCAGCTTCCGGCCGGGCGCCCGCTGGTGTACGCGAACGGCTCGTCCGGCGTCAGCACCTCGCTGGGCGTCTTCTTCGTGGTCGGCGATGCCGGTTTCCAGGTGTGGGGCCCTGAACGGGGCTCGCTTCCGCACCTGCCCGGCGTCGGGCCGGCCCGGCCCGGCGCCGCGGGAGAGCCGGACGCTGCTGTGCTCGACGAGCAGATCGAGCTCGCCGCTCGGCACCTGGCAGCGCTCAAGGGAGAGTTCGCGAACGGCGAACTGCCGGAAGAGTTGTGGCTCAAGGCGGTCCGGAAGAGTCAGAGGCGATCGGTCGTTGATCGACTGGGTGTCGCACGTGAGGTTGTCGGGCGTTTGCGGCAGCTGCGGCTGGCGCAGCTGGGCAGGGTCCACGACGCCGCTCTGACGGATGCGGTGGACGGTGGCACCACCCCGCTGACGTTCCACCCCGAGGGGTTGTCCAGGAAGACCGGGTACAGCGAGGCGCGGTACAACCTGGAGGTCGCCTTCCGCCTGGACGGGGAGGAATTCGAGGACCTCTTCGAGGATCTCGTTCCCAAGCTGGCCGCCGCTGGACATGAGGTTGTCGACGCGCCGGACGACGAGCACTGGTCCATCGTGGAGGACAACTTCAGGACCTGGGGCGTGCTGCTCTTCTCGCCGCCGCTGATGGGCCACCCGTCCGAGCTGGCGGACCTGGCCGAAATGCTCGAGATCATCCGGGACCACCGCGGCCGGAACGATCAGCGCACGGACGTGGTCGACACCGACAGTGTCGTGAGCCTCCGGCTGACCGACAAGCTCCAGCCGGCCGAGTACGCGAGGCTGGCGCAGCTGGCCAAGGCCAACGAGACGGTGTTGTACCGGCTGGGCGGTTTCTACGGGAGGGATGGCCGGCAGCGCGATCTGCGGTCGGCGGCTCCTCTGTCGTTGCCGCTGCGTCCTGACGAGGTCGTCTCGGCCCGTGACGTCCGGAGCCTGAACCACGACAACGGATCGATGATCGACTTCGGCTGGGTGACCGGAGGTCTGTTCGACCGCGTGAATTTCTGGATCTGGCAGAGCAGCCTGGATCCGGCTGCGTGGCAGATGAACATGGAGCTGTCGACGGCGATGGCGTTGGCGGCGCGGGACCGGTCGATCCAGGCTCGGCTCGACGAGTTGATGGCTTCGCCGAGGGTGGTGGGTGTGACCCCGGCTCCGGGTGACCGGGACGCGGATTTGGCCTTGTTGCTGGACTTCTTGGAGTTGCTGCCGCTCAGCCCTGCGGCGCAGGAGCAGGCAGTGCGGTTGTTCGCGTGGAACAAGTGGTGGTCTGCCGAGGGCGGTCGTGATGTGGAGTTGCACGCGCAGTCGGTTGTCGGGAGCGGAGACCGGAACGTCTACTTCCCTGTCAACCGGTTGAGCGTGCCGGCGGCGGTGGCCGAGCTCGGGTCGCTGCCCCGGATCCCGGGCGCGGAGATCGTCGCGGCCACGTTGTCGCCTGACCGGACCACTGTAGAGATGTGGCACGGTGCGCCGATTCCGTTGGCCACCCTGTACTTCGCCGTGGCCAGCCGGAATCTTGCGCGAAAGCGTGATACGTACGTCCATCGTGGCGTTGAGCCGCACGTGGTGTTCGCCATCTCGGGTGCAGCGCACAACCTCGACGTCAACGCCGAGCTGGACTTCCAGAGGCTCAGCGAGAGAATGCAGGATCCGGCCAACTGGCCGGGGATCCCGTTCGCGTTGATGTTGTTCGCCGCTGGTCAGGGCACTCTGGATCTGTTCGACGACGAGCAACTCCCCAAGCCGGTGTTGGTCACGGCGGGCACGGTCAGCGTCACCGCTGACGGGCGTCTCGTCTCGGACAGCGAGTGGATCGAGCTCCGCGAAGGGGCCAGGCCGTTCAAGACTGGTCAGACCGACGTGGAGTTCGTGGTGGACTTGGCGACCCGGACCACTGCGGCGTTCGAGCTCGGGGAGGACACGGCTCCTGAGCAGCCCTGGAAGTGGCCTCTCCCGGACCTGCGAGTGCGTGCCGCGCTCACACTGGTGCAGCAGGCGGAGCTCCGACAGCTGGCCGTCGATGTGGTTGACCACGCTTCCGCGCGGGCGGACGCGGGATTCACACCGCCCGGTGTCGTGGTGAGCGCGGCTATCGGGTTGGACGCGGAGTACGTGGCGGGGGTGTGGCGCGCCGAGGTGCAGGCCCGTGCCGGGCGGGTCCACGGCAGGGAGGTGTCGGCCGAGGAGCTCGGTCTGGAGGCCGAGATCGTGCTGATGCCGGAGTTGCCGCCTGGTGTCGCCGAGCTGAGGATCGGCTGGAAAATGGAGGGTTCCGGCAGGCAGACGTTGGGTGATGCGGTGCCGGACGCGGCGGTGGATCCGGTGGTGATCACTTCCGAGTCGCTGCCGGTGCCGCATCCGGTGCTGGATGACCGGAGTTGGGCGCACAGTGCCGAGTCCACGGCGGAGTGGGCGGTGGACCCGGATCCGGTGAGCGACGCGGCGCTGGAGGCCGCGCGCCGTGGTGTGGTGCCGATGACGGTGTCGGGCGAGGACGTCGGTCCGACGACGGCGGTGGTGGTGGGCGCGGTACCGAGTTTCTCGGCGTGGCGGCATCCGATCGCATATGACCACGCGCGGTTCGAGGTGCGGCCTGGGAAGTGGGTGCAGGAGTTCACGGTCCGCCTGAGGTTCGAGGCCGACCCCGACATCGATGAGGACACCGACGTCGATGTCGAGGCCTTGGTGGATCGTGCGCAGTCCGGTGTGGACCAGATGTTCAACGATCCCGGCTACCGGCTGCCCAGTGGTGACGGTCTTCATGTCCGGGTGCTTCACGATCCCACTGCTGACGCGCACTCCACGATCACGGTGAGGTCGGATGGCGCGGCGACGGACATGCTGCACTGGGCCGCCGACTCGCACGAGCTGGTGCTCGCCGAAGAGGTCGGGCACTTCACCGGCTTGTACGACGAGTACGACAGGGAGTCCGATGCCGATGTGCATTGGGTGTTCCGTGCTCCTGGGTCGGATCGGGTGGTGGCGGACAACGGGCTTTTCACCGCGTACCTGCAGCGGTTCTTGCAGCAGTTGCGGGAGAAGGGCTGGACGGACCTGCCGTTGCCGCGGGTGATGCCGCGCAACCTGTGGTTGCTGGAGACCCGGGCCCAGGCGCTCGGTACGGAGAGGGACTCGGTGCTTCCGGCCGATCGGCACGACCTCACCGAGGACGTGGTGCCGGAGACCTCCTCCGGTCCGGCAGAACAGCAGCAGGCGGGCCGGCGTGCGGCGCCTGCGGCTTCGTCCGCGTTCCAGGTGGTGCGGCGGCACAACCTGGCCCATTTCCCCGACGGGGAGTCCGATCTGGCGGTGCGGCTGGCGGAGCTCGAGCTCACCCTCGACAGGTATGTGCGGGTCGACGGTCAGGGGCGAACGGTGTCGCCGGTCCAGCCGGTGCCGGGCTATTCGGCGGGTGCGCCGGTGCTCGTGGTGGACGATCCGACGTCTGTGGCGGGCGCGCTCGCGTCTTCGGCGTTGGTCGCCGCCGGGCTGTCCGAGGGTGTGTCGTCGGAGCCGGTGGTGCTGGTCGGGAAGGCGGTCAGCAGGTCTGTAGCGGAGCAGGTGCGGGCGCAGCTTCCGGTGGAGCGTCCGCTGGTGTACGCGACAGGGCCGTCGGGTGTGAGTGTGTCGCTGGGTGTCTTCTTCGTGACCGGTGATGCCGGTTTCCAGGTGTGGGGCTCTGAGCGGGACGCGTCGCCGAACGCGACGGCGTTGCTCGATGCGCAGCTCGCGCTTGCTGATCGGCATTCGGCGGTGCTCGGGGAAGAGCTCGCGGACGACCTGCGGCGGGAAGGAGTGCGGCTCTCGGCGCTCAGGGAGGATCAGAGTCGGCCGGTGGTCGATCGGCTGGGCGTCGCCCGTCAGGTCGTCGGGCGTCTGCGGCAGCTGCGGCTGGCGCAACTGGGCAGGATCCACGACGCCGCCTTGGCGGACGGTGGCACCTCGCTGACGTTCTACCCCGAGGGGCTGCCCGGGGAGAGCGGGAACACTGAGCTGGCGTATCGCCTGGAGGTCGGGTTCCTGCTGGCCGGAGAGAACTTCGAGGACTTCTTCGAGGATCTCGTGCCCAAGCTGGCCGCCGCCGGACATGAAGTTCTCGACTCGCGCGACAGCTCGCGTTGGGCCGTGGAGGAGGGTGACGCCGTGGGCTGCATGCAGCTCATCTCGCCGCCGTTGACGGGCAGCCCGTCAGACCTGGCGGACCTGGCCGGAATACTCGAGGTCATCCGGGACCACCGCGGCCGGGCGGGTCAGCCGACCGCAGTGGCCGGCACCGACGGTGTCCTGCAGCTCAGGACGGCCAACGAGCTCCAGCCGGCCGAGTACGCGAGGCTGGCGCAGCTGGCCAAGGCGAACGAGATGGTGTTGTACCG
Source organism: Lentzea sp. NPDC059081 (assembly GCF_042738015.1). Taxonomy (NCBI): domain Bacteria; kingdom Bacillati; phylum Actinomycetota; class Actinomycetes; order Pseudonocardiales; family Pseudonocardiaceae; genus Lentzea; species Lentzea sp. NPDC059081. The sequence continues at coordinate 818,297 of NZ_JBHYGW010000001.1, read as the reverse complement.
GCTGGGTGGTTTCAACGGCAGGGATGGCCGGCAGCGCGATCTGCGGTCGGCGGCTCCTCTGCCGTTGCCGCTGCATCCTGACCAGGTCGTCTCGGCCCGCCACGTGCGGAGCCTGAACCGCGACATGGGCGCGATGATCGACTTCCGCCATGTGACCGGAGGTCCGCAGGACCGCCTGAGGTTCTGGTTCTGGGCTGCCAGTCTGGAGCCTGCGGAGTGGCAGGTGCGCATGGTGTTGTCGCGGGCGATGGGGTTGGCGGCGCGGGATCGGTCGATCCAGGCTCGGCTTGACGAGTTGATGGCGTCGCCGAGGTTGGTGGGTGTGACCCCGACTCCGGCTGACCGGGATGCGGATTTGGGGTTGTTGCTGGACTTCTTGGAGTTGTTGCCGCTCGGTCCTGTCGCGCAGGAGCAGGTGGTGCGGCTGTTCGCGTGGAACAGGTGGTGGTCTGCTACGGGCGGCAACGATGTGGACTTGTACGCCCAGTCGCTGGTCGGCAGCGGGGACCGGAACGTGTACTTCCCTGTCAACGGGTCGAGCGTGCCGGCGGCGTTGGCGGGGCTCCGGTCGTTGCCCCGGATTCTGGGCGCGGAGATCGTCTCGGCGACGTTGTCGCCTGGCCAGGCCACTGTCGAGATGTGGCACGGTGCGCCGGTTCCTTTGGCGGCCTTGTACTTCACCTTGGCCGGCCGGAGGCTTGCCGTGAGGCGTCTTGCGGACGTTCACCCCCAGCTCCGGCCGCATGTGGTGTTCGCGATTTCCGGTGCCGCGCATGACCTTGACTTCAATCGCGAACTCAACTTCGAGGTGATCCGTGCGGATATGGCGGATCCGTTGAACTGGCCGGGGGTTCCGTTCGCGTCGATGTTGTACGTCGCTGGGCAGGGCAGACCGGTTCAGCTCGCCGACGTGGGTGCCAAGCCGGTGTTGGTCACGGCGGGCACGGTCAGCGTCACCGCTGACGGGCGTCTTGTCTCGGACAGTGAGTGGATCGAGCTTCGAGAAGGGGCCAGGCCTCTCAGCACTGGTCAGACCGATGCGGAGTACGTGGTCATGGCGAGCCGGACCACCGTGCTCGAATTCGGGGAGGACCCGCCTCCGGACCCTGAGCAGCCGCGGGAGTGGCCCCGTGCGGACCTGCGGGTGGACTCCCCGCTCACGGCCGACCAGACGGTGGCGCTTCGGCGGCAGGCCAGGGAGTTGGTCGATCTCGCGGCCGCGCGGGCGGCTGAGGGAGTGGCGCCGCCCGCTGTCTTGCTGAGCGCGGTCACCGAGGAGGGCACGGAGGATGTGGTGCGGGAGTGGCGCGCCGAGGTGAGGACCTATGGCAAGCAGGTCCACCGCAGGCGGGTAATGGCTCGGGAGCTCGGTCTGGAGCCCGAGATCGTGCTGATGCCCCAGTTGCCGCCTGGTGTCGTCGAGTTGAGGGTTGCCTGGAATGTGGAGGGGTCGCTGCCGGTGCGGCATCCGGTGCTGGATGACCGGAGTTGGGCGCACAGTGCCGAGTTGACGGCGGAGTGGGTGGTGGATCCGGATCCGGTTCCGGTGAGTGAGGCGGAGCTGGATGCCGCACGTGGTGGTGTGGTTCCGGTGGTCGTGTGGGGTGAGGATGTCGGTCCGGCGACGGCGGTGATGCTGGGTTCGGTTCCGCGGTTCTCGGTGTGGCGGCATCCGATTGCTTATGACCATGCGCGGTTGGAGGTGCGGCCCGGGAAGTGGGTGCAGGAGTTCACGGTTCGCTTGCGGTTCGCGGCTGGCTCCGATGTGGATGTCGATGTGTTGGTGGGTCGTGCGCAGTCCGGTGTGGACCGGATGTTCAATGATCCGGGTTACCGGTTGCCCAGTGGTGACGGTGTGCGTGTCCGGGTGGTGCATGATCCGTCGTTGGACGCGCACGCGACGATCGTGGTCCGTCCGGAGGGTGCGGCGACGGACATGCTGCATTGGGCTGCCAATGCCCACCCGTTGGTGCTCGCGGAGGAGGTCGGGCATTTCACCGGTCTGTACGACGAGTACGCGAGGCAGTCCGACGACGGCGGGTATCGGGTGTTCCGCGCGCCCGGCTCGGATCGGGTGGTGGCGGACAACGGTTTGTTCACGGGCCATCTGGGCCGCTATCTGGAGGAGTTGGGGGAGAACGGCTCGACGGATCTGGCGTTGCCGCGGGTGATGCCGCGCAACCTGTGGTTGCTGGAGACTCGGGCCCGTGCGTTGGGCACGGAGATCGATTCGGTGCTGCCGGCCGATCGGCACGACCTCACCGAGGACGTGGTGCCGGAGACTTCCGCGGGTCCTTCCGGACCGCAGCAGGCAGACCACGCGGAGCCGGACTCGTCGCCTGCGGCTTCTCCCGCGCTCCAAGTGGTGTGGCGGCACGACCTGGCCCACTTCCCGGACGGGTGGTCAGACCTGGCGGCCGAGCTGGAGGAGCTCGACCTCACCCTTGACGTCTACGTGCACACCGACGAGGACGGGCGGGTGCTGTCGCCATTGCTGCCGGTGCCCCTCTATTCGCCTGACTCGATCGTCCTCGTCGTCGACGACCCGACAGCGGTGTCGGACGTGCTCGATTCCACGGACCTGGTCGGTGAGCTGTCCGCGGGTGATCCGCTGGCGCCGGTCGTGCTGGTCGGGCTGGAGTCGAGCGAGTGGCTCGCAGAGCAGGTGCGGCAGCACCTCCCGGCGGGGCGTCCGCTGGTGTTCGCCACTGGACCGTCCGGTGTGAGCACCGCTGAGCGCATGTTCTTCGTGCTCGGCGATACCGATTTCCAGGTCTGGGGCCGGGAGCCGGGTTCGCCTTCGAACGAACCGGGGAGCGGCCTGGGTCAGCAGAGCGGCGCTTCGGACCCCGGTCCGGCCGAGTCGCTCGCCGCGCAGATCGAGCTCGCTGATCGACACCTGGCGGTGCTCAGGGGAAGGTTCGCGGACGATGCCCGGCCAGAGGCGTTGCGGCTCAGGGAGATTCGGGAGAACCCGGCTGGGCCGGCCGAGGACCGCCTGGCCGTCACGGATGACGTGGTTCGGCGTTTGCGGCAGCTGCGGCTGGCGCAACTGGCGGAGATCCACGACGCCACGCTGGAGGACTTGGAGATCGTAAGCAATCCGCTGAGGTTCCACCGCTACGGCGTGCCCGGCGGTATCAGGAGCCGTGAGGCCGCCGTGTCGTTCCGCGTACAGGTCGAGTTCCGGCTGGCCGGCGAAGCCTTCGCGGACGTTCGCCGGCGGCTGGGTCACCAGCTGGCCAGAGCCGGATACTTCGATCTCGAGCAGGCTGGGCCCGACGAAGGCTGGAGCATCGAGGAGGACCGCGCCCTCGGTGGGCGGGTGCTGCTGACCTCGCCGCCGCTGGACGGACGGCCGCACACGTGGCCGAACCTGGCCGTGGTGCTCCAGATCGTGCGCGACCACCGCGGCCGACTCCGTCAGCGCGCAGACGTGTCCGATGTGGACAGCCAGGTCAAGCTCAACCTCTCCGAACAGCTCGGGCCGGCCGAGTACGCGAGGCTGGCGCAGCTGGCCAAGGCGAACGAGACGGTGCTGTACCGGCTCGGCAACCACGCCGGTACGAGTGCGCTGCAACGCGACCTGCAGTTCGCGGCCCCGCTGCCGGTGCCGCCGCACACCGACGAGGTGACGTCCGTCGAGGACGTCAGGAGCCTGAACCGGAACCGGCTCGCGATGATCGACTTCGGCGACGTGGATGGAAGCCTGGACGACGGCGTGGGTTTCCGGGTTTGGGCAGGCAGCCTGGATCCGGCAGCCTGGCAGGTGCGCGTGGAGCTGGCGGCGGCGATGGCGCTGGCGGCACGGGACCGGTCGATCCACGCCCGCCTCGACCAGATCATGGGCGCGCCCAGAGTGGTGGGGGCGACCGCGACGCCGGCTGACCGGGACACGGCTTTGGCCGTGTTGCTGGACTTCCTGGAGCTGCTTCCCCTCAGCGCGGCTGTGCAGGAGCAGGCGGTGCGGTTGTTCGCGTGGAACAGCTGGTGGACCGCCACAGGTGGCAACGACGCGCCGCTGCACGCGCAGTCGCTGGTCGGGCGTGGCGATCGGAACGTCTTCTTCCCCGCTCGCGGGCTGGGTGTGCCGGCGGCGGTGGCAGGGGTCGACTCGCTGCCCAGGATCCTGGGAGCGGAGATCGTCTCGGCGACGTTGTCCCCCGGCCTGGCCACCGTGGAGATGTGGCACGGAGCTCCGGCCGCGTTGCGCGACTTCGCCCTTGCCGTGCACCTCCGAGATCTGAACCGGAGGCGCCCGGTGGACCTCGACGGCAGGCTCCTGCCCCGCGCGATCTTCGCGATCTCCGGTGCCGCGCACGACCTCGACTTCGGCTTCCAGCTCGACCTCACGCAGATCCGCCAGGACATGGCAGATCCGGCCAACTGGCCCGGCATCCCGTTCGCACTGATGTTGTTCGCCGCCGGGCAGGGAAATCCGGTGCTGGTGACCGCCGGCACGGTGAGTGTCACCGACGGCGGGCAACTGGTGTCGGACAGCGAGTGGATCGAGTTGCGAGACGGCGAGAAGCCGTTGCGCACCAAGCAGAAACACGCGGAGTACGTGGTGCTGGCGGACCGGGCCGCCCCCGTGGTCGGGTTCGGAGAGCACCTGGAGCCGTCCGAGCGGCAGGCAGACCCGGATCTTCGGCTGGAGGGGGTGCATCCCGGCGTCGAGCTCACGCCGCTGCAGTTGTCGGGGCTCTGGCGGCAGGCTGTCGAGCTGGTCGGCCACGTGTCCGAGCGAGAGGCCAGGGGGTTTGCCGCACCAGTGGTCAAGATGACCGCGGGGACCGCGGAGGCCGCGAATCATGTGGCGGCTGCGTGGCATGCCGAGGTGGCGTGGCACGCGAGCCAGGTCCAGGGGGACGCTGTGGTGGCCGCGGATCTCGGTCTGGAGGCCGAGGTCGTGGTGGTGCCGAGGACGTCGGCCGGTGTCGTCGAGATGAGGATCGACTGGGAACTGGTGGGTCCCGGCGCCCAGACGACGCTGGACGCAGCGGGGCCGAATCCCGTCAGGGGGCCGATGGGGCCGGCGGTGATCTCCACCGAGTTGGTGCCCGAACGCGATCAGGTGCTCGATGACCGGAGCTGGGCGCACAGCGAGCAGGCGACAGCGGACTGGATGGTGGACCCGGAGCCGGTGAGTGCGGAGGAACTGGCGGCCGGGCGGGAACGTGCGGTGCCGCTGGTCGTGTCCGGTGAGGACGTCGGCCCGACGACGGCGGTGCTGGGCCCGGTACCGAGGTTCTCGGCGTGGCGGCACCCGATCGCTTACGACCACGCGCGGTTCGAGGTGCGGCCCGGGAAGTGGGTGCAGGAGTTCACGGTCAGGCTGCGCTTCCGGACCGTTCCCGGTGCCGGTGCCGATGTCACGGGCTTGGTGGCTCGTGCGCAGTCCGGTGTGGACCGGATGTTCAACGATCCCGGCTATCGCCTGCCCGGTGGCGACAGTCTGCACGTCCGGGTGGCGCACGACCCGTCGTTCGACGCGCACGCGACGATCACGGTCCGGTTGCCGGGTGCGGCGACGGACATGCTGCACTGGGCCGCCGACGTCGACGAGCTGGTCCTCGCAGAGGAGATCGGGCATTTCACCGGCATGTACGACGAGTACGCCAGGAAGTCCGACGACGGTGGGCATTGGGTGTTCCGCGCTCCCGAGTCGGACCGGGTGGTGGCGGACAACGGCCTGTTCACCGCGTACCTGGGCCGGTACGCAGCGGAGCTGCGGGAGAACGGCTGGACGGATCTGCCGCTACCGCAGGTCATGCCGCGCAACCTGTGGGTGCTGGAGAACCGGGCACGAGCGTTGAAGATGACGGTGGACGCGCCGTTGCCGCCCGACCGGCACGAGCCCACCGCCGGCGACGACGTCGTGCCGGAGACTTCCGCGAGTCCTTCCGGAGAGCAGCGCGGGCCTGGCTTCGTCGCGGGACCGGGCGCGATGGAGCTGCTCGGGGCGAAGATCGCGCAGGGCAGCCGGCACCTGGCCGTGCTCGAAGGGGAGTTCGCGCAGGCCGCCGCACCGACGAGACAGCAGCTCGAGGACATCTGGACGAACCAGGCCGCGCAGCCGGCCGAAGAGCGTCTGGCCGTGGCGCGCCGGGCGGTCCGGCGCCTGCGGGTGCTGCGGCTGCAGCAGATGGAGCAGACCTACCTCGCCGGGGCGGCGGACGTCGCGAACGGCGGGAACCCGCTGACGTTCTACCCCGAGGGCATGCCCGGTGGTGTGGGCACCGGCGGGTTCAACGTCTGGTTCGACCTGCGGACCGGGTTCCGGCTGGACGGGGAGCGCCCCGAGAACGTCGGTGAGGACCTCGGGCGCACACTGGCCGAAGCCGGTTCCTGGTCGCTGGTGCGGCAGCGGCACCCGTCGTGGGACGTGGAGGTCGCCTCGCCGTCACTGCCGGGCCTCCCGGCCACGTGGGCGGGACTGCCAGGACTGCTCGAGGTCCTCCGGAACCACCGCGGCCGAGCCGGTCAGCGCCCGGACCTGAGCCAGGCGGGCGGTCACGTGAACTTCAGCTTCGCCGACCGGCTCAGGCCCGCCGAGCACGTCAGGCTGGCGCAGCTGGCCAAGGCGAACGAGATGGTGCTGTACCGGCTGGGCAACCACAACGGCTGGGACGCTCCGAACCGCTCCATGACCGGAGTCGGTCCCCTGCCGGTACCGCCTCACCCCGAGGAGGCCCGCTCGGTCCACGGCGTCCCGCGGTTGAACCGCGGCCAGGCCGAGATGATCAGCTTCGGGAACACTGCCGCGGCGGAGGACGAGGGTGTGGAGTTCCGGTTCTGGGCGGCCAGCCTGGAGCCGGAGGTGTGGCAGGTGCGCATGGAACTGTCGGCGGCGATGGCGCTGGCGGCGCGGGACCGGTCGATCCAGGTCCGGCTCGACGAGCTGATGGCGGCGCCCCTGCTGGTGGGGGCCAGGACGCCGGACGGCCGGCGCGAGGCGCTGGCCGTGCTGCTGGACTTCCTGGAGCTGCTTCCGCTCAGCCCCGCGGCGCACGAGCAGGCGGTGCGGCTGTTCGCGTGGAACAACTGGTGGAAGCGCACCGGTGACAACGACCACGAGCTGCGCACGCAGGCGCTCGTCGGACCGGGCAGCCGGAACGTCCACTACCCACCCAGGACGCAGCGGGTGTCCGCGGCCGTGAGGACGATCGAGTCGCTGCCCCGGATCGCGGGCGTGGAGATCATCTCCGCCAGGCTGTCGCCGGCTGCGGACACCGTCGACATGTGGCACCGTCCACCGGTCGGTTTCCTCCAGTTCGCCATGGCCGTGGCGGGCCTCGAGCACCGTGCCGCGGCGACCGCGGACCCTCTTGCCGGGGGATCTCCCGACGACGTCCGGCCGCACGTGGTCTTCGCGATCTCCGGTGGTGCGCGCGGCCTCGACCTCGGGCAGGTCGTCCAGGCGCCGGCCGGCTGGGCCGGCGACGTCTCACCGCCGCTGGCCCACCTGCTGGCCCTCGCGACCGGGCACGATCCGGTGCTGGTCACCGCCGGCACGGTGAGCGTCACCGGTGACGGGCGGGTCGTGTCGGACAGCGAGTGGATCGAGCTGCGCGTCGGGTCGAAGCCGTTGCGCACCGGGGAGAACGACGCGGAACTGGCCGTGCTCGCGGGCAGGACCAGCGCGTCTGAGCCCACGCGCGACTCCGTTGCAGCTGCCGTTCCGGATGTCGTTCCGGAGTCGTCGAGCGGGCCGCGTGCGGAGCAGGTGGAACCGCGCGCTGTGGCGCTGCCGCGCGAGTCGGTGCGCCATGATCGCCCGGATCTGCGACTGGAGGGCGTGGGCCGTCAGCTCACGGCGGTGCAGCTGAAGAGGCTCCGGAAGCAGGCAGCCGAACTGGTCGAGCACGCGTTCGCGCGGGAGGCGAGGGGTTTCGCGGCACCTGTCGTCACGGTGAGCGCGGCCACCACGGCGGCCGCGGAGCACGTGGCGGGTGTCTGGCGGGCCGCGGTGGCGCTGCACCCGAACCAGGGCACCTTGATCTCGGCCGCGCATCTCGGTCTGGAGGCCGGGGTCGTGCTGGAGCCGGAGCTGTCGTCCGGTGTCGTGGAGGTGCGGATCGACTGGGGCCTGGTGGGTCCGGGAGTCCAGACGCTGGCCGGCACGAAGGCGAATCCCGTCGTGGGGCCGGTGGGCCCGCCGGTGATCACCACCGAGTCGTTGCCGGAGCCGCACGAGGTGCTCGACGACCGGAGCTGGGCGCACAGCGAGCTCCCGACGGCGCCGTGGATGGTGGATCCGGATCCGGTGAGCGCGGAGGAGCTGGCGGCCGGGCGAGCGCGCGCGGTGCCGGTGACCGTGTCGGGCGAGGACGCCGGTCCCACGACGGCGGTGATGACGCCGCGGCCGTCGTTCTCGCCGTGGCGCCATCCGATCGCTTACGACCGCGCACGCTTCGAGGTGCGGCCCGGGAAGTGGGTGCAGGAGTTCACCGTCAGGCTGGGCTTCTGGACCGACGCCGGCGCCGACGTCGCGGCGGTGGTGGCTCGTGCGCAGTCCGGTGTGGACCGGATGGTCAACGATCCCGGCTATCGCCTGCCCGGTGGCGACAGCCTGCACGTCCGGGTGGTGCACGACCCGTCGGTGGACGCGCATTCCGTGATCACCCTCGTGCCGGAGGGAACGGCGACGGACATACTGCACTGGGCCGTCGACTCGCACGAGCTGACACTCGCCGAAGAGGTCATGCACTTCACCGGCCTCTACGACGAGTACGCGCGGCAGTCCGACGACGGAGACCACTGGGTGTTCCGTGCACCCGGCTCGGGCCGTGTGATGGCGGACGACGGTCTGTTCACCGACTACCAGCGGCAGTACCTGGAGGAGTTGCAGGAGTACGGGTCGACGGACCTGCCGCCACCGCGGGTGAAACCGCGCAACCTGTGGCTGCTGGAGAACCGGGCACGGGCGCTCAGCACGGTGGTGGACGCACCGCTGCCAGCTGACTGGGAAGAGCCCGACGTCCCCGCACAACAGCAGGCCGGCCTGCCCGGCGGGTCGAGCACGGAGCAGCAGGCCGAGTCGTGGCTCGCCCAGGCAGAGCGGCATCTCCTCGCGCTCGGCGAGGACGCCACGACGGCCGTGCGGTCAGAAGCGGCACGACTCGAGGAGTTGCGGACGAACCAGGACCAGCTGCCGGCCGCTGATCGGCTGACCCTCGCGCGGAGGGCGGCGTTGCGGCTGCGGCAGGCGCGGCTGGCCCAGCTGGAGCAGATCCACGACGCCGCGGTGCGGGACGCCGAGGCCGGCGGCACCCCGCTGACGTTCCACGCCGGGGGTGTGCCCGGTGGGGTCAGCAGCGGGCCGGACGTCTGGGTCGGCCTCGAGGTCGAGGTCAGGGTGGACGAAGAGGAGTTCGCGGACCTCAGCGCCGACCTCGGCCCCAAGCTCGTCGAAGCCGGCTACCTCGCTCCCGGCGATCAGGTCGACGCCGGGTTCTGGTCGATGGTGGAGGAGCTCTCCCCGCTCTGGGGCGTGGAGCTCGTGTCGCCGGTGCTGTCGGGTGCGTCCGCGACGGCGAAGCTGCCCGGCCTGCTCGGCATCCTCCGGGACCACCGCGGCCGCGCCGGTCAGGTCCCGGACCTGGTCGACGCGGGCGGTCACGTGAACTTCAGCTTCACGAACCAGCTCACGCCCGCCGAGCACGCGCGCCTGGCGCAGTTGGCCAAGGCGAACGAGATGGTGCTGTACCGGCTGGGCAACTACAACGGCGCGGATGCGCCCCAGCGCGGCATGGCGTCCATCCGCCCGCTGCCGATACCTCCACACCCCGACGACGTCGTGTCGGCCGACGACGTCAGGAGCCTGAACCGCAACAAGCAGACGATGATCAACTTCACGCACGTGTCGGGAACGCAGCAGGACCGCGTGGAGTTCCGGTTCTGGAACGGCAGCACGGAGCCGGCGGTGTGGCAGGTCCACGTGGAACTGTCGGCGGCGATGGCGCTGGCGGTGCGGGACCCGAGGATCCAGGCCCGCCTCGACGCGATGATGGCCTCGCCCCGGCTGGCCGGGCCGACCACGCCACCGGCCGACCGGCGTCCGGCGTTGTCCGTGCTGCTGAACTTCCTCGAGCTCCTGCCGCTCAGCCCCGCCGCGCAGGAGCAGGCGGTGCGGCTGTTCGCGTGGAACAAGTGGTGGAGCCGCACCAGCGACAACGACATCCGGCTGAGCACGCAGGCCCTCGTCGGGCGGGGGAGCCGCAACACGTACTTCCCCGGCAACGGACAGAGCGTTCCCGAGGCACTGGCTGGTCTGGAGTCACTACCCCGGATCCCGGGCGTGGAGGTCGTCGCCGCGACGCTGTCTTCCCAGGCGGACAAGGTCGAGATGTGGCACGGCGCACCTGTCCACCTCGTCAGCCTCGCCGGAGCCCTGACCAACGAAGCAGTCGCCAGTTCCCTTGCGGCGGAGCTCTCGCCCGGCGTCGAGCCGCACCTGGTTCTCGCGGTCTCCGGCGGTGCGCGCGGTCTCGACCTGGACGAGGTCGTCGAGGACCTGAAAGACCCGGAAACCCTGATGCTGCCGCTCTCGGCACCGTTCGCCCGGCTGATGTCCAGCGCGGCCGGTCATCCTGTACTGGTGACCGCCGGTGTGGTGCGCGTGACCGAAGATGGTCGGCTCGTGTCGGACGGTGAATGGATCGAACTGCGGTTCGGGAGGAAACCGATTCCGATCGGGGTGTTCGACGCCGAGCAGGCGGTGCACATTGCCCGAGCGATCGCCGTTCCTTTCCCGCAGGACCCTTCCTAGCGCCACAGCCGACGGACAAATGGCCGGACAGCTGTCTACTGGTCACCACAGGCAATGGAAAGCAACTCGCCGAGATGGGAACCAGGATGGACACCGTGACTGAGGCGCCCGACGAGACGCAGGAACAGGAGCCCCTCGAGAACTGGTTCCTGCTGATCGACCCGGCCTGGAGCCCGGTCAGCGAGGACGACGCGCCGCCGCCGGAAGCGGTGGTCGGCCTGTGGCCCATGGAGGACGGCAAGCTCGGGAAGTTCCGCCCCAACCCGGAGTACCTGCCGAGCGACGAGGCCTCACCGTCGGATCCGCTCGACGCCGTGCTGCGCCTGGTGGTGCAGGGCAGGGCCGAGGCCGAGCACATCCAGCTGATGCTGCGCGACTCCGAGTTCAGCCTGGCCCTGAACGGCGACGGACGGCCGTTGGTCATCAAGTCACCGGATGACGTGCCGTGCGTCGTGGTGGGCACAGGGGAGCCGCACGTGCGGCGGATCGCGTCGGTCGACTGGAAGCGGATCGAGCTCGACGAGCTGGTCGTGGCGCTGGCGGACGGCGTGGACGTGCTGTTCAACCCCGGTGGGCCCGCGTCGGTGCGGCTCACCGGTGACTTCATGCGGGAAACGCTGCTGCTGGACGAAGAGCAGGTGGCGAAGATGTACGCGAGCCATCGCGAGTCCGCCGGAGTGGACCTCGTGCCGTGGGCACCGGAGGGCGGCGAGAACGCCGAGGCCGGGCCGGACGACGAGGACGCGCGGCCCGCCGGCTGATCGTGGCGGGCGCGACGGCTTTGCCGTCGAATGACTTCCGGCCAGAGAACGGTGCCCGATCGTTCATGCTGAGCAATGCGGCATGAAGTGAGAGCTTCTCGCGTGACGTGAAAGTGACCGCGGTGTGATCGCCCCGTCCCTGTGGTTCGCGGAGGCGCGCGTCGCGGCGCACCGAAACACCACCTCCTTGCGGCGCGTTCGACGCGTCAGACGCGTTCGGGGGCAGTCCAGACCGTCGTTGGCCTTCCTCCCTCGCGAACACAACCCGGGAGTCGCTCGCACGATTTCCGCGTGCGCGGTATCGGTGAACTCGAGTGGCTGCCTGGGCTTCTCGTTTCCGGGGTGGACAACGTCCGGCTCCGAGTCCAGTTGAGACGGTTCCGGACTGCGGAATCAGCTCGATCCCTGGGCCTCCCGGCCGCCCGCCGCACGGTTGCGCGGGTCGCGGTTGCCTTCCCGCCGTCCGGCAAGGGTGAACGTGTCGGGGTGCTGGTCTGGAAGGGCATGAATCCGCCGCGCCCGCCTCGCCGGGACTCGGCTCGTGTTTTTCTCACCTCGTGAGTTCCTGCCTGTGCAAGCTCCATTTGCCGGGTGACACGAGAAAGTTCGTCTCAAGGGAGATGCTCCATGGCTGGAAACCAGTCCACGTCTACCACCACACCGGGAATGCTGACTGCGGCGGGCTACCTCACGGACACCAAAGGTGTCGCGTCGAAGGGTATGGCCACGGTCCACGACCAGCTCGCCGCCCTGAGCGCGACCTGGACCGGCGAAGCGCACATGGCGTTCGACTCGGCGATGCAGGAGTGGTTCAAGGACTGCAAGTTCATCATCGACAGGCTCGAAGACATGATCCAGCTCATGCACGGCAACCGCAAGACGATCATGACCGGTGAGCAGGCCAACGTCGACCAGGTGTCCCAGCTCCAGTTCGGTCCGGGCCTCGCGGGTCTGTAGTCCCGCCACGTCGTCTCATTCGCATCAGCTGAAAGGACAGCTCTGTGACCACCTTCACCTTCGACCGTGGCATGGCGGACTCGGTTCGCGACCAGATGGCCACGATCACCAAGAACCTCCAGACCGAACTGCAGAACATGGACACGCAGGTTCGCGCCGCCCTCGGTGACTGGACCGGCCAGGACAAGGACCAGTACGAGTTCGCGAAGCGCGAGTGGGACGCCGCCGCCGCCCGGATGCCCAGCAGCCTCAACCGTGCCGAGACCGTCCTCAACGTGATCACGGACGGCTACCTCAAGATCGAACACCAGGGCATGAACTCCTGGAGCGGCTACAACGTCAGGTGAGTTCGCGTGGTGCTGCGGGGCCCTTCGGTCCGGCAGCACCACTCCGTTCGTCCGGCCACAAGACCTGAGGAGCAATCCGCGATGGCAAACGACTTCGTGACGTACATGCCGCCTGGGCAGGTAGCCAACTACGACCTCTCCTACCACGACCCGAACAACGGGTACAAAGGCGTAGGGCCCGTCGACACCCACTGGGAGGGGCCGGCCGACGGCTTCTACTCCAAGCAGTTCTCGTGGAAGTCGATGCCTCCCTACTCGGTGAACGTCACCTCGGGCGTCCAGGTCAACACCGATGCCCTGCGGATGTTCGCGGCGAACCTGCGCTGGCTGCTCGAGCCCCTGAACTTCTGCCGGCAGAACCTCCAGAGCGTCAAGCTCGCCCCCGGCAACTTCTTCGACGCGAACGAGCTGATCGGCAAGGTGGTCGGCGCGGGAGCGGGCGGGGCGATCCAGCCGACCACGCTCGCCTTCATCGAGAAGGCGATCCAGGCCGTCACCACCGCTGCGAACGAGCTCGAGGTCCTCGCGAGCAAGTACAAGACCGGCGAGGAGCTCAACCGGGCCACCGGGCGCGACCTCCTCGAGACGATCGAGTACACGAAGGCCTACATCAACGGTGCCGTCGGCGGTGCCGCCGGCGGTCCCGGCGTCGGCTGAGCTCGCCTCCGCACCCGCTCGCCTCCGCACCCACCTCACGCGGGCCTCGAGTCCCGTTCGACACGAAAGCTCTGTGACATGTCGACTCCGAATGACTCGGCCTTCAGGCCGCAGGACGGTGGGATCGTCGCGACCGGCTCCACAGCGGGCATGACCAGGGACCAGTACGGCACCTGGGAGTGGCGGGAGATCAAGGCGGCCATCACGGGTTCGGCGGCCGTCACGTCGAACACGGCCGTTCTCTCGAGCGGGTCCTCCGATCCCGGCACCCTCTGGCAGGCCGCGATGGTCTTCCGGTCGGTGCAGGAGGTCATGTTCGACATCGGCAGGTCCGTCCTGGAGCAGACCAACGTGCTCGCAGGGGAGAACGGGTACTGGAAAGGCGAGGCCTCAGAGGCGTTCCTCGACCTCATGACGCAGTTCGCCAAGGCGTTCACCAACCACGGGTGGCAGATCGCCGGCGGTCAGGCCCGAGTGAACTCCGTGCCGGAGTCGCTGTGGAGTGCGGGCAACTACCTCTACTGGGCTCGGAACACGCTGAACGACATCGACGTCTACTACGCCCAGGCCGCGATTCTCCGCGCATTCGTGAAAGGAGGGCAGAACGAGCTCAACAACCTGATCATGCCCAACGGTCTCGTCAAGATCGGCAACTACCCCGATCTGGTCACGAGGATGAACGAGGACATGCGGAAGGTCCTGAAGATCCTCGCGGCCGAGTACGAGCAGTCGCGGTTCGACAACACCCTCGTCTCGATCCCCGCACCGGGCGCCACTGTTCCGGAAGTGCCACCTCCCCCGAACCAGCCTCCGCCGCTGCAGATGCCGCCTCCGCCCGAGATGCCGCCTCCGCCGGAGATGCCGCCGCCTCCGGAATCGCCGCCTCCGCCCGAGATGCCGCCTCCGCCGGAGATGCCGCCGCCTCCGGAATCGCCGCCTCCGCCCGAGATGCCGCCTCCGCCGGAGATGCCACCGCCTCCGGAGATGCCACCGCCTCCGGAGATGCCACCGCCGCCGGAGCTCTCGAGCTTGGGCAACGTGCCCGGGCTGGGGGACTTCCCCTTCTCACCTCCCGGTCTCGACTCGCTGGGACAGGGGCCCGGGGACCCGCCGGGGATCGGCTCGATGCCCGGGATCGGTGCCGGGCCCGGCTCCATGCCGGGACTCGGCGACGCGCCAGGTCTCAACGGCCTGGGCGCACAGCCGTCGATCCCGCCGTTCGTGCCGTCGAGCCTGCCCCCGTCGCTCGGTGGTGGTGCCGGCAAGCTCCCCGGCGGCGCGGGCCTGCCGCCGGGCGGGAAGACGGGATCGGGAGCGGGCGTGCCGGAGATGCCGGAGCTGAAGCCGTTCGAGCCCTCCGCGCCACCGGAAGCGCCGGACTGGGCTGCCGGTCAGCAACCGGAGGGTCTCCAGTCCCTCGACAGGGGTGGCGTCGGCATGCCCGGTGGGATGCCGATGATGCCGCCGATGTCGCCGCCCGCCGGTGCGGGTCAGGGTGCGAACGGTGCGGAGCGGTCGGACGCCTCTGGTCTGATCGGTGGTGAGGTGGCGCCGTGGGAGGGCTTGGAGCCGCCGGGCCTCGGTGAGCCGCAGACGCTCGCGGATCTGCCTGAGGGCAAGGAGAAGTGGGGCGACGCCGCACTCGGCGCCGGCATGCCCGGTGGGATGCCGATGATGCCGCCGATGTCGCCGCCCGCCGGTGCGGGTCAGGGTGCGAACGGTGCGGAGCGGTCGGACGCGTCCGGTCTGATCGGTGGCGAGGTCGAGCCGTGGGAGAGCGCCGGCCTGAGCGGGATCGGCGAGCCGGAGGTGCTCGCGGATCTGCCCGAGGGCAAGGAGAAGTGGGACGAGACGGCGCCGGGTCTGCAGGTACCCGGGCTGCCCGGCGGCGTGCCGATGATGCCGCCGATGTCGCCGCCCGCCGGTGCGGGTCAGGGTGCGAACGGTGCGGAGCGGTCGGACGCCTCTGGTCTGATCGGTGGCGAGGCCGAGCCGTGGGAGAGCGCCGGCCTGAGCGGGATCGGCGAGCCCGAAGCGGAGACGGTCCTCCCGCAGGGCAGGGCCCAGGACTGGGGCGTGGGCGTGCCGTCCGACGCGCCCGAGGCCGGTTCGGTCCCGCAGCCGGAGAACGAGTCCGTCGAGCCCTCCTGGAGCGGTCCCGGTGGAACTCCGGACCAGGGCCAGGACCAGTCCGTCGCACCCGGTGTCCCGGTGGAGGAGGCCGCGATGTGGGAACACGTCGCCTCTCCTGACCAGCCGGGAGCGACCACCCGGGCCGCACCTCTCGCCCCCGCAGGGGTGTGGCCCGCCGTCCAGGCCGCGCCGGTGGTGCCCGGCGGGCCGGCTCGCACCGAGCCGGCCGCGTTGACGGGGAACGACCGCGGTTCCCTTGGCGTTCCTCACGTTCCCGACGCCGTCGAGCACGAGAAGGAGAAGGCCGGTCCGGCCGGTGGCGCGCCACTGCCACCCGAGCCGCCGGCGGACGAGCGGATCGCCGTCGTGCAGCCCGCCGACGCCGACGAGGACTTCGGCGCGTGGGACGTCGCGGCGAGCACCGGCCTCGCATGGGCCGGTATCAGCGCCGCTCGCGCGGTGGACAACGACGAGGAGGAGCCGCACACACCGGACTACGCGTTGCGGGACACCACGCCCTGGGAGTCCACCAAGAACCACACCGCCGCGCGGTCTGCCGCGGGTGTGGCGGCGCCGAGCGGCCAACAGCCCTCGCTCGGCAACGAGTTCCTCCCCCGAACCTCTCAGCCGGACGATCTCAACCTGTGCGGAACCGCCGAAGAAGGTGCCGAGGAGGACGAAAGCGCGGTCGCTGCTCTCGCCGACGAGGAGGAAGAGGCCGAGGAAGAGGAGTCGCGCACCTCCGCAGATCTGCTGCGGCAGGACGAAGCCGTGTGGGCCGGGACTTCGGGCCCGAGAAGCCCCGGGGTGATCGAATGAGCACCGTCACGGTCAAGCGCGGCTCGCGGCTGGCCGGGCCGGAGCTGCCGGAGGGCCAGGAGGAGCTCCAGGAACCACCGGTGATGCCCGAGCCCGCGGCGCGGGACTACAGCTCGATCCTGATGTTCGTGCCGATGGCGCTCGGTCCGATCGCCATGGTCCTGATGTTCTCCAGCATCGGGTCGGCCGGCGGCTCACCGTTGATCATCATCATGTCCGGTGCCATGGCCATGGGCATGGTCTCCATGGCCGTCAGCCAGCTGTTCCGCGCCTCCGGCGAGCGCAAGAAGAAGCTCAACGCCGAACGCCGTGACTACCTGCGCTACATCTCCCAGCTGCGCCGCAAGGCGAGGGAGACGAGCGACGCGCAGCGGGCCGCGGTCGCGTGGAACAACCCGGACCCGTCCTGGCTCTGGTCGCTGACCTCCGGGCCCCGGCTGTGGGAACGACGGGGGAGTCACGACGACTTCGGCCGGGTGCGGATCGGCCTCGGGGTGCAGCAGGCGGTCATGGAGTTCACGCCTCCGTCCACCAAACCGATCGAGGACCTCGAACCGCTGTCGGCGATCTCGTTGCGGCGGTTCAGCGAGACCTACCGGACCGTGACGGGCATCCCCATCGCGGTGGGACTGCGCAGCTTCACGAGCGTCGAGTTCGCGGGCGACCCCGCCGCCGCGGCCGGCCTGCTGCGGGCCATGATCGGGCAGCTCGCCACGTTCCACGCGCCGGACGAGCTCCGCATCGCCGTGCTCACCGCCCCGCAGAACCAGGCGGACTGGGACTGGGTGAAGTGGCTGCCGCACACCGCGCACCCGACCGCTCGCGACACCGCCGGTCCGTTGCGGATGCTGACCTGCGACCACGACGAGCTGGTCGAGCTGCTCGGCACCGAGGTCACCGACCGCGGTGACCACGACAAGAGCGTGCTGCCAGGAGTGGCGGAACCGTTCATCGTGGTCGTCGTCCACCTCGCCACCATTCCCGAGCACTCGCCGCTGTTCGGCCCCGGTCTGCGCAACGTGGTCGTGCTCGACGCCACCGGTGCGTTGCCGGGCGGCGCCAAGGTGCTTCGGCTGACCTGCAAGGACGGCCAGGTCTCCTATCCCGCGGGCGACGGCGAGACCGGCACCGCGAAGTCGGACGTGCTCGGGCTGCCCCAGGTCGACACCCTCGCGCGGCTGCTCGCCCCCAAGCGCACCAACGGCACCATCGACGTGGTCGACCGTCCTTTTGAGAACGACTTCGAGCTGACCACCCTGCTGGGCATCCGGGACGTGCACACCTTCGACGTCAACGCCCAGTGGCGGCACAAGACCGCGCAACGGACCCGGCTGCAGGTGCCGATCGGTGTCATCGAGGACGGCGAGGTCGTGGAGATCGACCTCAAGGAGTCCGCCCAAGGTGGCATGGGCCCGCACGGCATGCTCATCGGAGCCACCGGTTCGGGCAAGAGCGAACTGCTGCGCACGCTCGTGTGCGCGCTGGCCGCCACGCACTCCTCGGAGACCCTCAACCTCGTCCTGGTCGACTTCAAGGGCGGTGCGACCTTCCTCAACATGGAGAAGCTGCCGCACACGTCGGCGGTGATCACCAACCTGGCCGACGAGCTGCCGCTGGTCGACCGCATGCAGGACTCGATCAACGGCGAGATGACGCGGCGCCAGGAGATCCTGCGGCAGAGCGGACACTCCTCGCTGTTCGAGTACGAGAAGGCGCGGCTGGCAGGCGGGCAGTTGCCGCCGCTGCCCACGTTGCTGGTCATCGTCGACGAGTTCTCCGAGCTGTTGAGCGCCAAGCCGGAGTTCATGGACCTGTTCGTCTCGATCGGACGGTTGGGGCGCAGCCTCGGCGTGCACCTGCTGCTGGCCTCCCAGCGTCTCGACGAAGGTCGCATCCACCGGGTCGAAGGTCACCTGTCGTACCGGGTCGCGCTGCGGACGTTCTCGTCGATGGAGTCCCGCAGCGTCATCGGTGTCGCCGACGCCTACGAGCTGCCTCCCGGCCCCGGCAACGGTTTCCTCAAGTTCGACACCACGACCCTGGTCCGCTTCAAGGGCGCCTACGTGTCCGGTCCGTGCCGGACGACCGCGCCCGAGAAGGGAACGATCAGCGAGGAGGACCTGGCAGCCGGCGAGATCGTGCCGTTCTACACCGCGCCGAACCCCACCGCGTTCCAGCTGCAGCCCGCCGCGGAGAAGGAGGAGGAGACCGCCACCGGGGACGACGAGGAGACCGCCGACGACGCGCCGAGCCTCGCGGAGGTGCTGATCGGGCGACTGGCCGGAGTCGGCCCGGCCGCGCGCCAGGTGTGGCTGCCGCCGCTGGCCGCGTCCCCGAGCCTCGACTCGTTGCTGCCCAGCGTGGTGCCCGATCCCCAGCTCGGCATGACCGTGGACGACCCGATGGCGCGCGGCCGGCTGCGCGTGCCCGTCGGCCTGGTCGACATGCCCTACGAGCAGATGCGCGACCTGCTGGTCGCCGACCTGTCGGGTGCGGACGGTCACGTCGGGGTGGTGGGAGCGCCGATGAGCGGCAAGTCGGCCCTGCTGCGCACCTTGATCCTCGGCCTGGCCCTGACGCACACGCCGGAGGAGGTCCAGTTCTACGGACTGGACTTCGGCGGTGGCGGCATCATGTCGGTCAGCGGCCTGCCGCACTTCGGCTCCGTCGCGACCCGCATGGAACGCGACCGCGTCGTGCGCACGCTCGAAGAAGTCGTGCAGGTCATGGAAATGCGTGAGGCCGCCTTCACCGAGCACGGCTTGGACTCGATGGCCGACTACCGCGCCGCCCGGCGCAGCGGCCGGATCGAGGACCCGCACGGCGAGGTCTTCCTGATCATCGACGGCTGGTTCACCCTGCGCCAGGACTACGGCGACCTGGAGACGAAGCTGACCGAGATCGCCGCGCGCGGCCTGTCCTTCGGCATCCACCTGGTGGTCTCGTCCACGCGGTGGTCGGAGATCCGGCCGTGGCTGAGAGACGTGCTGGGAACCCGGTTCGAGCTGCGGCTGGGTGACCCGATGGAGTCGGAGGTGCAGAGCCGCAGGGCCTCCACCGTGCCGAACCAGCCGGGGCGCGGCCTCACGAGCTCCGGTTTCCACTTCCTCGCCGCGCTGCCACGGCTCGACGGGCTCTCGGAGACCGAGGACCTGGCCGTGGCGACGAAGTCCGTGGTGGACGAGGTGCGGGCGTTCTGGCCCGGCCGCAGCGCACCCGGTGTGCGGCTGCTGCCGACCAGGCTGCCCGTGGTGGACCTGCCGCGGCCGGACGGGGACCTGCGGATCTGCCTCGGTCTGGACGAGCAGCGCCTCAACCCGGTGTGGCACGACTTCAACGCGGTGCCGCACCTGTTCATGATGGGAGACGCGGAGACCGGCAAGACCAACGCGTTGCGGCTCGTGCTCCGCTCGGTCGTCAACGGCTACCAGCCCGGCCAGGCGAAGATCCTCGTCGCCGACTCGCGGCGCGATCTCGACGACATGGTCCCCGAGGAGTACCGCATCGGGCACGTCGTCAGTTCCGACGCGTTGGCCGACCTCGCCGCGAAGGCCGCGGTGTCGCTGCACAAGCGGGTACCCGGCCCGGACATCTCGTCGGAGCGGCTGCGGCGCCGCGACTGGTGGGAGGGACCGCAGCTGTTCGTGGTCGTCGACGACTACGAGCTGTTCGGGGGAGGGATGGGCATGGGCACCCCTATGGACCCTCTGCTTCCTCTTCTGGCACAAGGTGTCCACATCGGATTCCATCTGGTCGTGGCGCGCAGCAGTGCCAACGCGATGCGCGGCATGATGGATCCGGTGATGCGGCGGCTCTGGGAGCTCGGCACGCCGGGACTCCTGTTCTCCTACCCGAAGGAGGAGGGCAAGTTCCTCGGCGAGGCCCCGCCGCGCACGCTGCCGCCCGGCCGCGCCCAGATGGTCACCCGCCGGGGCGTGAAGCTGATCCAGACCGGGGTCGTTCCCGTGGACGGCGCGCAGTACGTCGAAGCCGGTCCCGTCGGCGCGTCGAGGAACGAGGGAATGTGACCGCGACTCCCGAATCGTGCCGCATCACGGTGCTCGGCCCCCACGGGCGGGCCGACCTCGCGGTGCCGATCTCCACCAACGTCTCCGCGTTGCTGCCGACACTCGTCCGGCACGTGGTGCGGGACCAGGACCGCGAGGGCGCGGAGTACGAGTCGTGGGTGTTGCAACGCCTCGGCGACCCGCCCTTCGACCCCGAGGGAACCCCGGAGACCCTCGACTGGCTCGACGGTGAGCAGCTCCACCTGACCCGTGCGGAGAACCCGTTGCCGGAGCTGGACTTCGACGACGTCGCGGAGGGGATGGCCACCGCGGTCAACCGTCAGGGCAACCGGTGGAACGGCGAGGTGAACCGCAGTCTGTTCCTCAGCCTGACCGGTGTCGCCTTCGCCGCGATCGGGGTGTCGCTCTTCACGAACACGGGCACGGTGTTCGCCGCGACCACGGCCGGCGTGCTCGCGGGAGTGCTCTGCCTGGCAGCGGTGCTCGTGGCGCGCACGATCGCGGACCGGGGGCTCGCCGCGGTCGTCGGTGTCGCCGGGTGCCTGTTCGCCGGCCTGGCGGGGCTGATCGCCCAGGCCGGTCTGCAGGACGCCCGGTCGTTGCCGCCGTGGGCGGTCTTCACCGGCGGGCTCACCATGGGCCTGGCGGCGTCGGTGCTTCTGGTGGTGCAACGGCTCTTCGCCCGCGACCTCCCGATCGTGCCCTTCGGGTGCTCCGCGGTGGCCGGGTTCGGCGCCCTGCTCGCGATGGCGCTGCACATGAACATGGAACTCACGGCGCTGCAGACGGCGCCCCTGGTCATGACGTTCTTCTTCGGGCTGTTGCTGTTCGCGCCGAAGCTCGCGACCAGGGCCGCTCGTCTGCGCGGTCCGCAGCTCCCCCGCACCGCGGAGGAGATGAAGATCGACATCGAGTCGATGCCCGCCGCCCAGGTGATCGAGCAGACCGGTCACGCGGACCGCTACCTGAGCGTGCTGACCATCGGGTCGTCCGCGGTGTTCGCCTGCGCGTTCTGGTACCTGCTGCGTGAGCCGGAGTGGCTTAACTTCACGCTCGCCGGCCTGCTGGCCGCCGTGATCCTGTTGCGGTCGCGGGAGTTCCTCAACATCGTCCAGCGCACCTCGCTGGTGCTCGCGGGTGCGTGGGGTTTCGTGCTGCTGGCGATCGTGCTGCTCGCCGGGATGACCGACGTGGAGAGGGTCGTCGGCACCGCCTTGCTCGCAGTGGTCGCCTTCCTTCTCGTAGCGGCGGCGTTGCGGCCGGCGCACCGCCGCGTGCTGCCGATCTGGCCGCACCTGAGCGACGTCCTCGAGAACGCGGGCTGCATCGCGCTGGTGCCGTTCCTGTTGCACGCACTGGGCGTGTTCGCCTGGGCTCGCGGGCTGGCGGGGTGACGCCGGATGCAGACGAAGAAGGACCACGTCCACGCATACCAGACGCTCGTCGGCCGGATGAGTGCCGCCCTGTTGCTCGGTGACACCAACTACAGCGAGACGCCGGCGCGGCGAGCCCTCATGGGGCTGGTGTTCGGTCTCGTGCTCGCCCTGCTCGTCGGGGTGGGCTTCTGGGTCTACGGGCTGATGAACCCCGGCGGCAACACGGCCTGGCGCAAGCCGAACGTCATCGTGGTGGAGAAGGAGAGTGGCGCCCGGTTCGTGTACCAGCGCGGCGTGCTCGTGCCGGTGCTCAACCACGCGTCCGCGATGCTGCTGCTGGGTTCGGACGCGAAGGTCCAGTCGGTCGCCCGCGCGTCACTGGCGGACGCGCCGCGGGGCCCGTCCGTCGGCATCGCGGGCGCCCCCGACCCGGTCCCCGCGGCGAACGCACTGGTGACCACGCCCTGGCTGCTCTGCCTGCCCCGCACCGGCGGTCCCGACCGGCAGGGGGCGGGCCTGATGAGCATGACCCTCGACTCCGTTCCCTCGGTCCCGCTCGGCGAGCACGAGTACATGTGGGTCGGGGCGCCGTCCGGTGACCAGTACCTCGTGTGGTCGAACCGCAAGCTGAAGCTGGCGGACCGGAAGGTGGCGGTCGCACTGGGCCTCGGCACGGCCTCCCCGCCGGCAGCGACGAACTCGTGGCTCGGTTCGCTGCCCGACGGCCCCGAGCTCAAAGCCGCCCAGATCCCGGACGAGGGTCGCAGGTCCGTCACCGTGGCCGGCGTCGCGCGGCCGGTCGGCACGGTGTTCCGGCAGCCCGTCGGCACCGACCGGCAGAACTTCATGGTGCTGCGCACCGACGGCCTGGCCGCGGCGTCCGCGACCGAGGCCGCGTTGCTGGAGGCCTCGAGCGGCCGGGCCGCGGTGGAGCTGGACGCGGCGTCGATCGCGGCGGCGCCGCGGTCGAACGACACGTCGCTGACCACGCGGATCCCGGACGTGCTGACCGACCGTTCCGCACCGACGGGCTCGAAGTCCTTCTGCCTCAGGCAGGAGACGAACGGCGCGAGCGTGTTCAGCGTGGCGGTCACGGCCGAGCGCGACGACGCGTGGACGGGGATGGACGGCCAGGTCGGTCCCTACCTCCCACCCGGTAGCGGAATGCTCGCCGCCTCGGTCCCCGCACCGACCACCGCCGGAGCCAAACCGGATCGGTTCCTCATCACCGATCGAGGGTTCAAGTACGCACTCGCCGACGACCAGACCGTCTCCGCACTGGGGTTCGGAGGAGTTCAGCCCCGCCCCGTGCCGAAGACCGTGCTGGACGAGATCCCGAGCGGACCGGCGTTGAGCCGGGCCGCGGCGGGCGTGTCCGAGAAAGGACGTGGCTGAATGAAACTCCTGAGCAAGCGCCAGGACGATCGGGATCTGGTCGGGCACAGGATCGGCAACGCGCTGGTCGTGCGGCCCAAGAACCTCCTGCGCGACGAGATCCGCGACCTCGCCCTCGGGATCGCCGCGGATCCGGATCACGAGCTCGTCATCGTCGACCTGCCGGTCGACAGCTCGTTCACCCTGTGGGAGTCGGCCGCGAAGCTGTTGCCCCGCAAGCGCCGGGGCCTGCGACTGGTCATCAGCGGACGGTCCCGCGAGACCATGACCCTGGCCGGCCAGTGGTTGTCGGAACGGTTGAACCGCACGGTGATCGCCGCGGACGGCAGCGTGATGTGCGGCGTCGACGGGTCCCTGTTCGTGGACTCGGGCTGGGGCACGGGATGGGTGCGCTTCCAGCCGGGCAAGGCGCCCCAGCCGGACGGCAAGCGCTTTCCCCGTCCGTTCTGGACGGAGGCGTCGCCGCTGGTCGAGGTCATGCCGACCAGTGCGGGCGCGGTGGCCGAGCCCTTGCCGGGCGGGGTGTGGCTGCGGCCGCGCGGCCCCGAGAGCGTGCTGCGGCACCACCGCGAGCGGTTGATCGAGTCGTTGCCGTGCCAGCCGGACACGTGCGTGGTCGTGCTGGGATGTCCTGGGGCGCTGCCGATCTCGACGTACGACATCACCCGCTTCTGGAGCTGGCTCCCCGCCGAGATGCGCGCGCAGCTGCGGCTCGTGAAGCTCGGGCCGGTGAAGCTGTCCTACGACATCCCCTACGGGCAGGTTCTCGCGGACGAGCTCCAGGAGCAGGTCACCTGCTACACCGGCCTGCCCGTCGGGTCGCGGGTCGACCCGGACGTCTACACGGTGCGCCCCGACGGCACCCTCGGGTGGCGGACCTTCGCGGAGGAGATGACCTACCACCCCGCGCAGGGGGGAGCGGTGCGGCCGCCGGCGTTGCTGACCTACCGGGACCCCGTCGTCGGCGTCGAGGAGGTCGCGCCCGCCGTGTACCGGTACGCGCCGAACGTGGTGCTGGAGGTGGTCCAGTCCGGTCTGTGGGTCAGGCCCGACCAGGAACTGCCCCATGCGCCCGTCGTTCGTTCCACGTTGCCCGACGCGACGCGGCACCTGGTGCTGTTCGAGGACAGTCACGGTGACGTTCTCCGGCAGCTGGCCGAGGACGTGCTCGGCCAGCTGGAACCCGCGACGCAGTACCTGAGCGGGCTGACGCGGGCGAACTCGTTGGTGCGGGGGCGGATCGAGGTCGTCGGCGGCGGGAAGGCGATGGCCGCTCTCGAGTCGGGACCCGTGCCGTACACCGCCGACGTGGTGGCCGAGCCGCCGGCCGCCGGGACGCCCGGCGAGTCGTGGTCGGCGGACATCGCGGGCGTGCGCCTGGAGAGCGTGCTGCCCGATGTGGAGTCGCCGCTGTCCGCACCTGGCGCGCCCGCTCCCTCGCAGGCTCAGTGGGCGGTCGACTACGAGGCGTCCCAGGCAAAACCCTCTTCACCGGTGGCGCCACCGGCCGAGGCCGCCTCGGCAGGTGGCACGGTGGCCGAGGACCACGTCGTGGCAGGGCCGCCGCAGTCAGGAGCACCGGGCGAGACTACGGCGCGGACGGAGTCCCCGGCCGGGTCTCCCGTCCCCGTCTCCGAGATCGCCGCTCCGGCCGCCCCCGCCGAGAGCCCGCACCTGGGCCAGGTGCTGCCGGTGGCCGGTTTCATGGCCACGGACGCTCCGGACGTGGCCGGCTTCGCACCCTCGAAGCCGCACCGCGAGCCCTCCGCGGCCCAGCCCGCCGCCCCGGCACCGCCCCAGCCCGTCACGCCGGCGCCGCGGGAACAGCCCGCGGCAGCGTCCGGTGCGAGCGTCTCGGTGCAGCCGACGCCGTCGTCCGGCGCCGCGGCCCTCGTGCCGAAGCGCGGACTGGAGGAGGAACGCGCATGGCTGCGCCGGACCCTCAGCCGTGAGTACGCCGCCGTCGCGAACTCCGTCAGCAGGGTCCTCTCCGAGCACCCCGGCTTCCAGGGCGCGATCGAGCGGTCGGCGGGAGTGCTGAACGACGCGGTGGCGATCCGCCTCTACCTGTCGGGTGAGGGCGACGGGGTCGACCTCTCGCTGCGGTCGGGGGTCGCAGGGCCGCACGTGCCGTTCGCCAGGTGCGTCGTGTCCGGGCTGAGCAGGTTGCCTTCCCACCGCGGCGTCTCGGTGTTCGGCGCATCGCCCACCGAGCAGGAGTGGGAGCTGTACCGGAGCAGGAAGTACCTCACCGACTGGGGATTCGTGAACGCGCTGAGCAGCCCCTGCGCGAACCAGCGCCGCGAGCACGACGTCGACGTCGTCCTGTGGTCGATGACCGCGCGCCGCACGAAGCTGCTCGAACCCGACCGGAACCCGATCCCCGACCGCGTGCTGTTCGTGCCGGGAACCAGCTTCAAGGTGCTCGACCTGGTCGAGCCCGGAGAAGGCACACGCGGACAGGTGCTGCTGCGCGAACTGGCGGCGGGGGAGATCGACGAGTCCGGCCGGGTGGACTCGAACCGGGCCGCGCTCGACGAGCTGGCGCTCAACTCCCTGCGCCGTTTCGTGGACTCGTGGGCCGACGCGAAGCACGAGAAGCGGACCTCGGACGCCGTCGCCTCGCGCTTCGGACTGCTGCCCGGCCTCGTGCGCCTGAAGGAGGAGGGGCGATGAGTCGTCAGTTGCTGGTGGTCAGCCCCGAACGGCCGGGCGCGTACCCGACGATCGCGGCAGCGCTGCGGGAGGCCGGGGACGGCGCGACCATCAGCGTGCTGCCCGGCCGTTACGACGAGTCCCTCGCCGTCACGCGGATGGTCACCATCACCGCTGAAGAGGGCCCGGGAACGGTGGAGATCAACGCGACCACCGGCAGTGCCGTCGTGGTCGCCGCCGCGGCGGCCCGGTTGTCGCAGCTGGTGCTGACGAGCTCGGACACGACCGTCGCCGCGGTGGACATCCGTCAGGGAGAGGTCTCGCTGGACGACTGCCGGGTGTCGGCGTCGGCGTGGGCCGCGGTGCTGGCGCGCGGCGAGGGATGCGCCGTCCTGCACGGGTGTTCCGTCTCCAGCCGCACCGGCGCGGGCATCGTGGTGACCTCCTCACTGCCCAGCAGCGTGGAAGACACCGAGATCGTGGACGCGGGTTCCTCGGGCGTGGTGGTGACGGAGGCGGGGGAGGCGCAGCTCCGGCGCGTCACGGTGCGCAACGCGGGCGGCAACGGCATCTGCGTGAACGGGCGCGCACGCATCACCATCGAGGACTGCGCGATCACCGGGGCCGCGAAGCCCGCGCTGGTCGTGGAGCAGGAGGCGAGCGCCGAGGTGCGCGCCGTCACCGTGACCGGCAGCGCGAGCCTCGACCTCTACGTGCGCAGCACCGCACAGGTGACGATCACCGACTCCACGTTCTCCGGCGCCGGTGTGCAGTCCGCGCACATCGCCGGCGGCGGCTCCCCGCGACTGCGGGGCTGCCGGTTCGGCGAGGCCGGCCGCAACGCCGTCTACGTCACCGGCGGGTCGGCGCCCGAGTTCGGCGACTGCGTCGTCACCGGCAGCCCGGTCGGCGTCCTGGTGGACGCGTCGTCACGACCGACGTTCGAGAGCATCCGGGTCGAGGGCAGCACGCACGGCGCGGTGCTGGTCGACGCCGATTCCTCGGTGCGGATCAGGGGACTGCGCGCGGCGCCGGAGTCCGGGCTCGCGGTGGGGGTGAAGAACCGGTCGAAGCTCGTGCTCGGTGACGCGGTGATCGACGTGTCCGGGGCCGCCGGGGTGTCGTTGGAGGACAACGCGCGCTGCGAGCTGAACGACGTGCGGGTCACCGGAGCGGTGAGGCACCTCGTGACGCTGACCGGAGGTGCGCACGGAGAGCTCGCGTCGGCCCTGTTGCGCGGCGGCGGTGTGTGGGCGGAGAACTCCTCCCTGACGATCCAGGACAGCGAGGTCGTCGAGGCGGAGGAGGACGGCATCAGCGCCGGCGCGGGCAGCGTCGTCCAGATCGTGCGGTGCCGCGTCCGGACCGCCAAGCGGCATGGCGTGCACCTGCTCAGCGGTTCCCGTGGTGACGTGCGCGGCTGCGAGGTCACCGGGAGCGCGGGTGACGGCCTGCTGCTGGACACCGAGGAGGCCGTCACCGTCGCCGACACCACGAGCACCGGCAACGGCGGCAGCCCGGTGCGCAAGGCGGTCGAGCACGAGCGGCTCTCGATCAGCGGCCTGGTGATCGACCCGTCCCCGCAGCCCGCGAACCGGTCCGCGGCCGCGCCGGCCGCTCCGCAGGCGTCCCAGAGTGCGCCGTTGCTGGGTGGCGCGATGGGCGTCGAGCTGGAGGGACCGCTCGCCGAGCTGAACACGTTGATCGGCCTCGACGGGGTCAAGCGCGAGGTGCTCGGGCTGATCAACCTGATCAAGATGTCCCAGAAGCGCCAGCAGATGGGCCTGCCCATGCCGCCGATGTCGCGGCACCTGGTGTTCGCGGGACCCCCTGGCACCGGTAAGACCACGGTCGCGCGGCTTTACGGGTCCGTGCTCGTCGAGCTGGGCATCCTGAAGCGCGGGCACATGGTCGAGGTCGCGAGAGCCGACCTGGTGGGCCAGTACATCGGTTCCACGGCGATCAAGACCACCGAGGTGGTCACCAGCGCGATCGGCGGCGTGCTCTTCATCGACGAGGCGTACACCCTGTCGAGCGGTTCCGGGGGCAACGGGCCGGACTTCGGCCAGGAGGCCATCGACGCGCTGATGAAGATCATGGAGGACCACCGCGACGAGATCGTGGTGATCGTGGCGGGCTACTCCGAGCTGATGGAGCAGTTCCTCGCCTCGAACCCCGGTCTCGCCTCGCGCTTCTCGCGCACGATCGAGTTCCCCAACTACAGCGTCGACGAGCTCGTCACGATCACCGCGAACCTGTGCCACAAGCACTACTACGAGCTGACCGACGACGCCGTCGACACGCTCACGAACTACTTCGAGCGCGTGCCCAAGAACGACACGTTCGGCAACGGCCGCGTGGCGCGCAAGTTGTTCGAGGCCATGGTGAACAACCAGGCGTCGCGGCTGGCGCTGGAACCGCCGGGCAAGGACACCGAGCTGAGCAGGCTCACCGGTCAGGACCTCGCAGGCGAGCTGGCCGCGCTCGGCGAGGCCGCGCCGAGCGCGGCGCTGCCGGACGCGAACACCGACCCGGTCGCGGCGGTGCAGGCCACACTGGGGTGGAAGCGGTTCGCCGCGTTGTCCGGCCTGGACGAGGTGCGGGACGCGGCCGGCCGCGCCCTCGTCGCGCTGTGCGGGCTCAAGGCGCGCAACAAAGGCCTGGGGCGCCGCGCGAACATCGTGCTGGCCGGTCGGCAGGGCATGGGAAGACGCGCGGTGGCGGCGCTCTACGCGCAGAGCCTCGCCGAGCTCGGTCTCGTGCGCACCGGTCAGGTGACGAGGCTGTCCCTCGGCCGCGACCTGTGGCCGCGCTGGCCGGGCCAGGCGGTGAGCCTGGTGGCCACTGCGTTCGACGACGCGAGTGGTGGCGTGGTCCTGCTGGAAACCGACGGCGACTGGCCGGTCGACCTGGTCGAGCAGAGCGCCGAGGCCGTGGGCGCGCTGGCCGAGGCGATGCGGCGCGACCCGGCGGGTCCGGTGGTGCTGTTGTCGGGCGACAACCGTTCGCTGGCAAGGGTTTTCGACGCGTCGGTCGGACTCGGCGAATGCTTCGCGGAGCGCTGGGTGTTCGAGGACTACGACGTGGACCAGCTGACCGCGCTGGCCGTCCGGCAGCTCTCCCGCTGCGGCCACCGGGTGCCGGAGACCGTCGCGGCGGCGTTGAGCGGGTTGCTGGCCGGTGGTGAGAACACCGCCTGGGACGCGCATCGGCTCGCCCAGCGGCTCGCCACCACCGCGGCGTCGCGCACCCTGGCGGAGGCGGACCTGCACGCGCTGACGATGTCCGCGCTCCCGTCGTTGTCGCTGGACGAAGGTCTCGCACCGGTGAGCTGAGCCGGCAGGTGCCGCGCGAAGGGGAGGGTGTCCTGGACCTGACAGGTTCGGTACACCCTCCCGTCCGCGTTGACGAACCACGGGGCCGAGCGGCCACCGGCCGTTCCGCGTTCGATCTCCGAGTGGAACATCTCGATCGCGAATGGATGATGGCGGCCTCGTGGTGGGCGCGCTTTCGTCCGCGCCGGGAGGGCGGCCTCGACCGGCAGGACGACGAGGGCATTACGTTTTTCTGCCCGGCCTATTTGATATTTCAATAGCGGAGGCAATTGTATTCGAGCCACAGGCGAGGGAGCTGCGCGCCGAGTTCGTGCGACCACCGGCCGATGGAGCAGAGTTGCCGGGTAAACAGTTCCATGTGGCCCGATTTTCTTCCGGACGCGTCCCTCAGGAGTATATGGTCTTGGAAGTTGCCTTGAGGTCGCTTGTTGGCGGGAGAGCTCATGACCGCGTTGTTCCACCAGGACGCATCCGATCGCCCGGCTTCGCCCTGGCTCGTGCGCCAGGTGGGAAACGCGTCCGCGCGTGATCGTCTGGCTGAGAACGCGGAGGGCGAGCGCATTGTCGGCAGCGCCCGGTGCAGTGCCGTGGTGACCCCCGTCGACGGTGCGCACGACCTCGTGACGACCTTGGAAGCCACGCTGGGGGTGCTGACGGTGACGAGAGGGACCTTCGGGCGCGTCGTCGGCTACACCCGAGAAGGCGAGCAGCGGCTGGACGTGCACCTGCTCTCCCCGGAGAGCACGACATTCTCCTTGGCGCACAACGATGTTCGTGTGAACTCCGCCGCATCGGTCGCGTTCGGCGAAGAGCGCGTTCTCGTGCGGACCGATCTGGTGGTGGCGGAGCGCCGGGGAACCGGCGTGCGCGTCTCGGTACCCGGTTCGCAGGCAGGGGCGGTGCACGACCTGGCCACCGGTGAGGTGAGTGCGACCACTGCGAGCGGCCACGGTGTCACCTCGGTGGTCGACGCGAGCGCGACATCGTTGTCAGTGGACAACGACGTCACCGTGCGAGTGGCCGGGGACGACGTGGTGCAGGCGCTCATGGCCGGTGGCCGCACGATGCTGGAACTGGGGGCCGGCACCGGCAGGGCCGAGCTGACCTGCGCCGAAGGTTTCGCGACCATCCTCACCTCCGACGGCGCGGTGGCGATCACCTGCACGCGCAGCGGCAGGCGGGTCGAGGTCGACCGCGACGCGGTGACCATCGGGTTCGTGGACGGGAGCGGAGGCCTGCGCTGGGACCGTGCGGAGAGCACGCTGTCCGGCAGCGGGGACGCGCCGTTCAGGGGGCTCAGCACGTACTGGTCGGATCACGGCCTGGAGATCGATCTCGGCGGTGGGTTCACCGTCGTCGCCGCTGATCGGATCTGGATCCGCTGGTACGGCAGGATCTTCTCCGTCGGGGACGGCGAGGTGGTCGTCGCCGAGGAGGAGGAGGACTGGTACCTGGGTGCCGATGGCCACCTCGGCACGTCCGGCTGCATGGTCGCGGCGGAGCGGACGATCGACGGCGCGGCGGAGGTGTTCGTGCGGCCCGTGGAACACGATTGGTCCGCCTCGGTCTGGTCGGGCGGGACGTTCCTGGACGACGGTGCCGGCCTGCGGACCGTCCTGGACGAACGCGGGGCCGTGTTCACCCCCGCCGCGAGGGCCGACAGCTCGGTGGTGTCCCTGCGGCGTGCGGGGCAGGTCGTGGTCAACGCGGCAGCCGCACAGGTGGAGATCGCGCAGGGCGGCGAGGTCGTGCTGCGGTCGGGGCCGGCCGAGCTGCGGGTGATCCCCGGTTCCGATGGGCGCGAGCTGAAATCGACCATCACCTGCGGCGACCTGTTCTCGGTGGTCGTGACCGACAGCGAACGGACCGGGCTCGACTGGCGGACCACGCACCAGAGCAGTTCGGTCAGCCATCTCGTCCGGGGCACGGGCGAACTCGTGGTGAGCAACTCGCCCAGCGGGTCCGGGATCACCGCGACGGTCGACGAGGTGCGAGTGGTGCCGTCGGGATCCGGTACCGGCTTCGTCATCACCGTCTGATCCACTCGCGCGTCCACGGCCCGGTGCCGCTCGGCACCTGCCGTGCGAGCGACAAGGCGGTTCAGATCAGACCGACGCGCACCGCGTGTGCGACCGCGTGGATGCGATTGACCAGGTTGAGCCTGGAAGTCAGCTGGTGGACGATGTTCTTCACGGTGCGCACCGAGAAGCTCAACCTGTCGGCGATCTCCTCGGTGGCGAACCCGTCGGCGATCAGGCGCAGCACCTCGACCTCACGCGGGGACAGGTCCCCGGCGGGCTCGGACGCGTCGCTCACGACCGTGTGCTGCGCGCTCAGTCTCTCGGTCTGCTGGCCCTCGTCGTACAGGCGCAGGACGTCCGGACTGTCCCCGGCTTCCAGCGTCGCGTCCACGAGCTGGACGCAGTCGATCCTCGCGCGGTCGAGGATGCGGTGGACGCGGGTGCGCGCCAGCCGTTCCACTGTGGACGCTCTCAGCGGACCCGTCACCAGCACCGCGTGAGCCGCCGTGTCGCTGGTCAGGCGGTCCAGCAGGTCCAGGGTGCCGTCGTCGACCACTTTGGCGGCGACGATCGCGACCTCCAGCTGGGAGAGGTGCACAGGCGGAACCAGGCTGATCGACCGGTCCTCCTGCAAGAACGCCGTGATCCCCGCATTGGTCAGCGGGTCTGCGGCGAAAATCGTCGTGTTGGTGTACTTCACGATGGCTCCTCTGAGGCCGGTGGCTGATGTCGGAATGACGTGAGGAGAACCTCACCCCGGCTCGGGGAAGGGCGCCGAGATCGTTCCGGTGCGGCCTTTCGGAACGTCGTCTCTCTCGAACTGGACGGGTCCGGCGTCGCCGGGCCCGTGCGTCATTTGCGATTCACCGCTCGCGCGCCCTGCGGGTTCTCCCGACTTCGGGATGTGCGGTGCGCGGAATGCGTCCGGGCGCGTGCCAGGTGGTTTTCACCGGCGCCTGCGTCCGGGCCGCTGATCACGACAACGCGAACCGGCCAGGGTGGACGACCCACCACGGATATTCCTGGCGAGGTGTCCCACCGACAGGAGGACCGGCGGGGACGGGGCCTCAGGAGGGGCCGTCCTGCGTCGATTCCACTCGACATTGGTGAGAAAGTTTCGCATCAGGGTGTCGGGCGGCAACGCGGCGGATGGGCGTCGGTGTGGCGGCGGCACCTGCTGAGAGTAGAACCGAGATGAATCCTCGTGTTCGAGACAGGAGTTTTGGGGAAGTTCATTTTTCCCCTGCACGCCACTGGGATATCGCAGGTTGCGCCGTCGCACCCGAATTTGTGGTCGATCGTGCAACCCGTAGCGCCGTCACGCCGTGGTAAGGGCTGATGTGCGACATCTGCGGCTGCCGTCAAGACGCCGACCGCGGCAATGATGCTCACTTCCGCCCGGTAATCTCCGTTTTGGGGAGCGCGAGGCCGTGACACCCCGGCAGGCCGTCGATGTCCTGCGGATCGACCGTGTGTTCCGGGTCTCCGATGTGACAACGCGAATGGGTGGTGGTGGCGAGCGAAGAACGCTGGTGACCCAGCGTCACCGATCGGTGGGATTATCGCGATGAAATCGCCGACCGGCTCGACCGCTTGAGTGCAATCCTTGGTCCGTACGGGTGGCGATTAGTCCAACTGAGGTGGGCTTATCGCGGTTCTGATCTCAAGGAGTTACGTTGACGATGTGGAGGAGACCCTTCTGTCGAGCTTCGGCGAGATGCTGCTTGAGCACCGGAAACGTGCGGGTCTGAGCCAGCAGGACCTCGCGCGGCTGTCCGGGATCAGCGTGCGCGCGCTCCGGGATCTCGAGAACGGCAGGGCCCGTGCGGCGCAGCGGAGGTCGGCCGAGGTGCTGGCGGACGCACTCGAACTGGTGGGCGTCGACCGGTCCGAGTTCCTGAAGGCCGCGGAGGAGGGGCGCAGGCGCGGCACGCAGTCACAGGGCCCGTGCTGGGCGGTCCTGCCGCTGCTACCCGTCGAGCAGTTCGGCAGGGACGAGGAGGTCGCCCGGCTCCGGCAGCTGCTCGCCGTCAGCTCGACGGTGGCGATCGTGGGGCAGCCGGGAGTCGGCAAGACCGTGCTGGCCTCGCTCGCGGCACAGCGGTTCCGCGAGGAGTTCCCGGACGGGTGCTTCGCCATCGACCTGCGCGGTGTGGACGATCAGCCGTTGCAGGTGCAGACGGTGTTCGACCGCGTGCTGAGGGCCCTGGGTGTGCCACCCGCCGAGATTCCGGCGACGGAGGCGGGGCAGGCGGGCTTGTACCGCGCGACGCTCGCCAAGCGGCGCATGCTGATGCTGCTGGACAACGCCTTCAACGAGGCGCAGATCCGGCCCCTGCTCGTGGCAGGTTCGGGCAGTCGTGTGCTGGTCACCTGCCGGCGCACACTGGCGGGTCTCGAGGGGGCGCGCTGGTTGCACCTGGGACCGCTCGCCGGGTTCGCCGCCCGCGAACTGCTGCACGCCTTCGTCGGTGAGGACCGGATCGACGCGGAGCCCGCGCAGACCGACGAGCTCATCGCGTTGTGCGGCAACCTGCCGTTGGCGCTGCGCATCGCCGGTGACCGCCTGGCGACCATGCCGGAGTGGTCGGTCGGCTACCTCGTCGACCAGATGCGGGACGAGAGCACCAGGCTCACCTCGCTCTCCGCCGGTGACCTGCAGGTCCGATCGGCGTTCGAGGTGTCGTACCGCAGGCTCTCGCCCCGTGCGCGCGTCCTGTTCCGCAGGCTCGCGGTGGTGCCGGGTGCGGATTTCGGCATCGACCTCGTGAAGGTGGTCGCCGAACTGAGCGAGTGGGACGCGATGACCGTGCTCGACGAGCTCGTGGACGCCAGCATGTTGCTCGCGGGACAACTGCAGAGCAGGTTCCGGTTCCACGACCTGCTGCGGATCTTCGCCAAGGAGCAGTGGCGGGCAGAGCACGACCTGGCCGAGCGCGACCGGGTCACCGGCGAGACGCTCTCCTACCTGCTGGGAACCGCTTCCGCGGCGGGCAGGCGGTTCTACCCGGATCCTCCGCCCGGCGAGGTCTTCGACTCGTTCGACGAGGCGCGCGAGTGGCTCGAGCTCGAGAGCTCCAACTGGCTGGCGGCGACGCGCGAGGCGGCTCGGCTGGGGTCGCACCGTGATGTCCTCGCGCTGGCCCAGGCGATGCACTGGTACTCCGACTCCTACTGGACGGTGCTGCCGTGGGAGGAGGTCTTCCGACTCGCGCTGGACGCGGCCAGGGCGCTGGGTGATGCCTCGGCCGAGGCGCAGCAGCTGAACTTCGTGGGCTGGGCGGTGCGCAAGACTGAGGACGACGGGTCGGCTCTCGAGTACCACCTGCGGGCCCTGCAGGTCGCCACCGAGAGCGGAGACCTGCTGGAGCAGACCTGGTCGCTCGCCTACTCGGGCACGAACCGCTTCAGTGCCGGCCAGCACGAGGAGGCGCTGACGGATCTGCGGCGCGCTGTCGACCTGGCCTCCGGACTGGACTTCTGGACGGTTCAGCTGCCCATCCGGCACCGGTACGGCAACCTCCTGCTGAACATCGGCCGAGCAACGGAAGCCCTTGTCGTGCAGCAGGAGGTCTACGCAGACGCGGAGCGACTCCTGCGCGGCGAACGGCACGAAAGCCGGTTGCAGCTGGCAGCCCAGGTCCTCGAAGGAATCGGCCGGTGCCGGTACCGGCTGGGGGAGTGGGAGGCCGCCGCGGACGACCACGCTGCCGCGCGCCGCGTCTACGTCGACAGCGCGGCACACCTCCTGGCGGTCCGCGCCGCGTTGTGGGAGGGCCAGTGCCGCATCGAGGCAGGCGAGTACGAGCGGGCTCGTGAAGCGCTGCTCTTCGCTCAGGCCACCGCCGAGGAGAACGAGTTCACGAGCTGGTCCGCGAAGGTGGAGACCGAGCTCGCCCGCCTTCCGCACTCCTGATCGGTTTCGGGCTCCTCTCCGCGGGAAACAGGTCGCCGGGTAGTTCGAGAAAGGCCGAACAACTCCGGCAAAAGGGCAACAAAGCGGGTGCCGCCGGGCAGAAGTTCCCGGCGTGCGGTCCGTTCCGCGCCTATGTTCACCCTATTGTCGGTAGCGCCGCGCCAGGTTTCTGGTGCAAGTCGCGATCGGGTCGGCGTCCCAGGATCACTGCCAAGCCCTTGCGGCGTGAGACATCGACGTGAACCGCGCGAATGAGCAGCTGCTTTCCTGCTCTTCCCGTCGTCGCATGTCCGCATGGACTCGCAGCCCCGGGGAGGACTGTCCAGGAAGTCGGAGTCATGGAAAGAAGTGCACTGCCGGAAGACAGCGTTTCCTCCGTCGAACTGCCGGAGCGCCGGCGTCGACTGCGGAAATTCAGGTTTCCGGTTCTGTTCGTGTCGTTGTTCGTCGTAATGCTGGCCGTTGTCGGAATCGACAACCTCGTTGCGCCTCTTCCTCTGCTCGCACTGCCCGTCGGCGTCGGGCTGGCCGTGGCCGGCCTCGTGTGCTACCGCCGGTTGTCCCGGTTCGTCGAGTCGCGGCCCGGCGTGCCGGAGCTGACGGCGAGCACCTGGTGGACGGGACTGTGGAAGGGCGCGTTGCTCGGAACCGGGTTGTTCTGCGCGATGATGCTGCTGATCGCCGTGTTCGGTGCGTGGGACGGTGTGTCGTGGGGCTCGTTCGCCGGCTTCCTCGGGCTCGCCGGGATGATGTCGAGCGTCGCCGTCATGGAAGAGGTGCTGTTCCGCGGCGTTCTGTTCCGGATTCTGGAGGAACGGGCGGGGACGGTGGTCTCGTTGGTCGCGTCCTCGTTGTTGTTCGGCGCGATCCACCTGGTCAACGTCAACGCCACGCTGTGGGGAGCGCTGTCGATCGCGCTCACCGGCGGGACCATGCTGGCCGCCTCGTACGTCGCCACGCGGTCGCTGTGGTTCCCGATCGGTCTGCACTTCGCGTGGAACTTCACCCACACCGGCGTGTTCGGCATCGCGGTGTCGGGGTCTGACGAGGTGCCCAACGGGCTGCTGAGCACCACCCTGTCCGGCCCGACGCTGCTCACCGGCGGCGCGTTCGGCCCGGAAGCCAGTCTGATGGCACTGGTGGTCTGTCTGACCGCCACCGTGCTGTTGCTCCGCCGGGCGGCTCGCAGCGGTCAGATCCGGCCTCGCCCGCGCTCCTGACCCGAGATCTCTCCGCGCCGGGCGAGCCGGGCAGAACCCGACGGCTCGGCCAGTCCGTCGTGACCGGACCGGCCGAGCCGTCGGCCGTGCTCGCGCCGGCCTCGTCGTCCGTTCCGCGCTCCCGGTGATCGCGTTCCGACGCCGTGCGAACAGAAAGCCCGTGGAGGGCACGCTTGCTGGTTCGAGGGGGCATCGAGGAGCGGTTTTGCTGACTGCCGGGAAAGCTTCCCCCATTCTGGGGACGTGATTTGCTGGGACTCCCTCGGTGACGGTGTGGTCGGCTACTTCGACGAGTTCGAGATCGAACTCATGCGCGGCTACGCCGATTCCCTGCTGCGCCTGCTCGATCACCGCACCACCTCCTACTCGTCCTTCCGCGACGAGAA
Source organism: Lentzea sp. NPDC059081 (assembly GCF_042738015.1). Classification (NCBI taxonomy): domain Bacteria; kingdom Bacillati; phylum Actinomycetota; class Actinomycetes; order Pseudonocardiales; family Pseudonocardiaceae; genus Lentzea; species Lentzea sp. NPDC059081. Next base: position 781,520 of record NZ_JBHYGW010000001.1, on the reverse strand, counting down.
AGGACGGGAGTTCCGGTTGCCGGAGGAAGCCGCTACCGATGTCAGGCTCACGGCGATCCTGCGGACCGAGATCGGACAGCTGGAGCCCGGCTGGTTCTTCCCCTTCCTGGAAGCCCGTTGCCTGGCGGAAGTCGCCGACGAGGTGCGGGGCGTGCTGTCCGTTCTGCCGTCCACCGGCGGGCTGGTCTGCCTCACACAGGCCCAGGCGTCCTCGTGGGTCGCCGTCCTGCGGCGGTACCTGGCGGTCATCGACGCCGTGAAGGACGAAACCGGTTGTCACAAGGGAACCCCGGTGCAGCCGACCGTCCTCTGGTTCACCGCGGTCGCTGACGGACTCGACGCACAGCTCCACCTCGCGTCGCGGCACTCCTCGCCGTACGGCACGGCGCGGTCGACCGGCTGACAGCGCGGTGCCGGCCGTCTTCAGTCCACTGTGGACTCAACTGCGGCGTTCGTCGACCACTTCCCGGGAAAGCCGATCGTCCTGCACAGCGTGCGCAGCGGCGCCGAGGTGTGGTTGACGGTCGCGACGGCCGCGCGCGATGGCCACCGCGGTCGGTGACACGCCGAACCCGGTCACGTCGTGGCCTTGACCGGCGAGCCACCCGGCGTTGAAGCCCGCGTCCAGCACCTTCCCCGTCACCTGGCCGGACTCCTGCCAGTGCGTCATCGCCTTCCGGGGGCTCGTTGGAGACCGCGGCTCGTCAGCTCGTCAGCGGCAGACGACGCGCCGTGACGAACAGGTAGTTGTTCGGGGTCCAGGTGTCGATGACCGTCACGCCCAGTTCGGCGAGCTTGGCCGTCAGGACCTCCTCGTCGAACGAGGCGACGTCGAACGCCTCCTGGTGCCGTCGCTGGAAGTACCTCTGGAGCGGGCGCTCCGCCGTGCGGAAGGTGAGGAGCGTCAGCGAACCGCCGGGCCGCAGCACGCGCGCCATCTCCGCGAGTGCGGCCCACGGGTCCTCGAACAGCTGCAACGCGTTCCAGGAGCTGACCGCTCCCGCGGAACCGTCCTGCAGGGGCAGGGCGGTGGCACTCGCGCGTGCGATCAGGATGTCGGGGTGTGCGGCGTGAAACCGGTCTACCATGGCGCGGCTGATGTCCACGCCGATCACCCGACCGGCGCCGGCCAGGTCCACGAGCGGCCGCGTCCACGCTCCCGTTCCGCACGCGATGTCGAGAACCGGCCCTTCCGCCGGACGCACGTGGTTGCTGAGGTACTCGTGCTCGTCCTCGAAATCGATCCGGCCCGTCCAGTTGGCCGCCATCAGCGCGACGGAGCTGTGCCGGAGCGACTCGTACCTGGCCACGTGCAGGGGATCCTGGAGGAACAGCTGCCCCAGACCGGCGGTGCGCGGTTCCGCGTCCGGCAGGAAGTCGACGACGTTGCCGTCGACCTCGTACCGCTCGTCGCAGCCGGCACAGCGGGCGGATTCGGTCAGGTCCAGCGGTGAGGAACACCGCGGGCAGCAGAAGACGTCGGCGTCGGCGTCGAAGGGGGAGTCGTCGATGATCTCGTCAGGTCCGCTCATGCGGGGAACCACGAAGACGCGGCCGTCCGCGGAATGGGCCTCGTGTTCCGCCTGCCCGCCGAGAAAGGCCAGCACCGCCTTGGTCTCCAGCTCGCGAATCTCCTCGCGGTGCTGCCCGGACAGTGCCAGGTTCGCCCGCCACTCCTGGTCGACGCCCAGTTCGTGCTCACCCAGCACCCAGTGCGCGGGGGAGGGCCAGCACCGGCCGAGCGGGAACCGCGCGTCGTCGACGGGTTCCTCGGCACACCGGGCAACCCTGGTGGCGTCCTCCGTGGACACGAGCGGAGACGAGATGAGCACTTCCAGGAGACCGTCCGCGGGCGGGAAGTGCGAGAGCAGGTAGAGCAGTGCCGCCCTGGTGGCGCCGTCCTCCGGGGCCAGGTCGCGCAGCAGGTCGCAGTAGCCCTGGTAGCCGGCCTGGACCGCGGCGCGGATGGCGGAGGTGACGGCGGGGTCCGCCGACTGCCCCTCGGTGAACACACCCAGCGCCAGCACCAGCCACGGGCGCCAGGCGCTGGTGACTGTCGGCAGGAGCTCGGTCACCAGCGTGGCCAGCTCGGCGGTGGCCGCGCACACGGTTCCTTCCGACCAGACGTCCGACAGCAGCTGCTCGAACAGATCGGCGTCGTAGTCGTGCCGAGCGGGATCCGCGATGAGGCGCGCGGCCTGCAGAGAGCGGGAGGCGAGGCCGCCTTGCTCTGTCGAGGGGGTCACAGCGACGGACTGTAAGTCGCCGTGTTATCGCTCACAAGGAGTTAAAAACGCACATTTTCGGAGCCTTTTGGGTAGGTCTGTGCGGGTATTTTCCCGGGGAGTCTGCTTTGGTGAGATCCGAGCCCGCCTTGTCAATTCGAGATGGCGATGTGCGGGCTTCATCCGGTGCGGCGAGACGAAGACCGATGCCGCGCACGGTGTGCAGGTAGCGGGGGGCCGCGGAGCGTTCGCCGAGCTTCGAACGCAATGTCGACACGTGCGCGTTCACCGTGCGGGTCGTGCTCGCCAGCGGCTTGTTCCAGACGGCGCGGCTCAGTTCTTGCCGGCTCACCACCCGCCCGGCCTGGTGGGCCAGGTACGACAGGACGTCGAACTCTCGTTCCCGCAGCCGCAGCGCGCGACCTCCGAGTTCGGCGGTTCGTGCCGGATCGTCCACTCGCAACTGTCCTATGTTGATGGTCGTGCCCGTGACCGATCTCGCGGGGGAAGCCAGCGCTCGGCGGATGCGTGCGTCGAGTTCCGCGGCGGAGAAGGGTTTCAGCAGTACACCTTCCACGTCGTCGGACAGTGCGGCGAGGGCTTGTGAGTCCTCGCCGCAGAGAGCCATGACGACGACGGGCGCCTCCGTCGCCGCCCTGACGCGGCGCAGTACCGCCGCTGTGCCGGCGACGTCCGGCAGCGACAGGTCGAGCACGATCAGGTCGGGATCGTCGAGGGAGACGACCTCCTCGGCGGCCGCGACCGTGTCCGCTGTGCGCGGTTCGCAACCCAGCGAGACCAGCTCGTGCGTGAAGGTGCTGCGGAGCACGCTGTTGTCCTCGACCAGGAGCACGATCGCCTTTGACCCACGGCGGTTCGCCTGACTTGGGCTCGACAGGTGTCCAGCGCCAGCGCGTCTGTTGTTCCGCCCGGCGTTGCTCTTCTTCTCGCTGACGCCCGTTGTCGACGAGTTCTGGTTGTCCATGGCGTTTCTCCGGCCGTGCGCTGAAATGGTCAAGAGGAATTCGGCAACTGTCCACGGTGAACCGAAGTGTGCGTCAAAGCGAACCGCTGGGTCGTGCAAGGGGCGTCGCGAGTGCGACCTCAGGTCCTGTGTGGACTTCCCGGCTCGAATCAAGCCGACATCGTGCGGTGGGCGAGAACGGTCGCCCCGAGTGAAGTCAGCCGTGCCCCGGTCAGCGATCCCACCGCGGCGGGCAGGACGGGTTCGATGAATCCCGAGTGCGCCAGGCGTCGTGCGGCGGGCTGGTCGCAGGAGGCGATGCCGTCGATGAACAGGTCCGGTTCGCAACTGTGGGACATCTGGGCGCGTCCCGCGGCCACTGCCCGCAGGAGTGCGACGTCTCGGCAGGACAGGTCCGGTGCCGTTTTCACTGGGTCGGTCATGGCGATCATCTCGAATCGGGGGGAGACCGGGTCGGGGGTTTTGCCGATGAAACGCCCGGCAGGTCCTCTGCGGCCGGTTCGGCGGTGGTTGCTGCCCTCGGCGGCGTGCTTCGGTGCCTGTCCGGCCAGCGGCGGTACCGCCGCTCCTCCTTCCGAACCCTTCACCGCCACAGGGGACGCATGCGCCGGACCTGCCGGCGGAGACTGCCGGCGTGCAGTGACGCCGCCGCCACGTCACCGCGATCGAGGGCCGCGGTCAGCTCTGCCGTCAACGCGGTGGCCACGAGCACCTCGAGCACGCGATCCGCCTCCTCCCAGGAACCGGATCGGATCAGCTCCTGCCTTCGTTCTCGCAACACGTCCTCGGTCCCCCTCACCGTTGGGTTCCCCATCCTGTGTTCAGCTCCGCCGAGGTGCCGTTTTCGGAACGGAGTGGCATCCCGGCGGAAGCGACGCACCCTCTGCCCCTTGGTCCTCACCGTTTGCCCGAGGGACAATGCACTCGCGGTGACGCGTCCACGACAGACTGTCCACAGTGGTGGCGAACGTGACGGGTGGTAACCACTCGACCGCGCTCCTCCGAGCCGAACGCGCACAACGGCTGGTAGTTCAAGGCAGTGGCGAGACAAGTGGTTGCCCTGTCCGCAAATACTGGGGTGTGAGCTCCCGTGTCAGGTCCACGACGACCGTCCTGGTCGCGATGGCCGCCGCGCTCGTGGCGGTCACGTTCGGCTCGATGCTGGTCGAGGCACAGGACAACGGCTACTACGTGCCTGCCGCGAAGCTCGAGCCGGGTCCGCGTGCCCCGGACGTGCCGAGCGTCACGGTGCGTTGCGGGACCAACGAACGGCGTCACCTCAACCCGGACAACCCCGTGACGGCGCCGGGCGTGCGGTCCGCGGCCCACCACATGCACGAGTACGTCGGTAACACGTCGACGGACGCGATGTCGACCAACGCCACCTTGGAGGCGTCCACCAGCACGTGCGAGAGGGGTGACCTCTCGAGTTACTCCTGGCCGGTGCTGAGACTGACCGACGGTGCGGCTCACGACGTGCACGAGGCGGGTGGCGGTGCCGACGGCAATCTCGGTGAGATTTTGCCTCCGAAGACCGTCGAGGTCCGCTATGAGGGAAGTCCCTCCGGGCAGCTGGTTCCCGTGCCGCGATTTCTGCGGATGATGACGGGAGACGCGAAGGCGGTCACCAACGGCTTCGGGCCTGCTACGCGGGTCAGATGGGGGTGTTCGAACATTCCCGGTCATTTCACGACGAAGTACCCGCTTTGTGACGGCGGTGCGGAAACACTGCGCGTCTACGAGTTCCCCAGTTGTTGGGACGGTGCGAACGTCGACAGCACCTCGCACCGTTCGCACATCGTGTTCCAGCTCGCGAACGGCGTCTGTCCTGTTCGGACTTTCGCGACCCCGCGCCTCGTCGTGTCGGTCGGGTATGAGGTACCGGGCGGCCGCCCGTTCGCGATTGACAGCTTCCCCAGCGAACTTCGCCACCCGGCGACGGATCACGCGGGATTCATCAACCTGATGCCGGAAGCGGAGATGCGCGAGATCACGAACCAGCTCAACGGAGGACGATGACGCGGCCTTGGTCAGGCGCGAAAGGGCAGATCCGGGTGTCCGTTCGTGCACAGGACCGGCTCGAGCCGCCTGCCGCCGTGCCGAGCCTTCCTGTGCTGCGCCGCACCGGCGACCGTCGCTGTCACCGAGCAAGCCAGATCCCGCGTTCCGCGTCTTCAGGTGAGCGTCAACACCCTCGACCTGGCGCTCGTCGCCCTCGGGCTGGGAGCGCCCTCCCAGCCGGCCGCGTTGGTCGAGACCACCCGGTGGAGACACACGCGGCACGGGAACGAACCGGGGCAACGCCTTCCTCGTCGAGACACCGGTGGCCACCGTGCCGGTCAGCCTGTAGCGGCCGCCGGTCCGCATTTCGACCTCGTGCGGGTTCGGCCGGCACTGCGGTGAGCAGGTGCAGGCCAGTCTGGACCACGTGGAGCTGCTCGCTCGCGCCTGACGCGATCCGGTGAGTGGCACCCGCCGGACCTTCAGCGCGTGCGCGTCCACAACCGCCAGGCTTTCGGCCCCTCGGCATCGGGACTGTGACCCAGTTCGTTGAACGACAACCGGATGCGCGCGCCTCCGAGCCGGCCCCGGTCCACCTGGACGTTGCCGCCGGTCGACTCGGCGGCGGCCCGCGCGATGGCCAGGCCGAGACCGGTGGACCCGCGTGCGCTCGTCCCCCTCCGCAGCGCCGCCTCCGTGTCGGCGATGCCCGTGCCGCCGTCCTCGACGACCAGTCGCACCCAGCCGGCGTGCCGCACCACCTCGACCGACAGCGGTGCGGGTGGCCTGGTGTGCAGGAAGATGTTCTCCAGCAGGGTGTCCAGCACGGCCTCCACCGCGTCACGACCGAGCCCGACAGGAGCTTCCTCGGCGGGCACCGAGAGATCACACGTCCGGCCCTGCTGCTCCGCGTGCGCCGACCAGAACTCCATCCGTGCCCTGACCACGCCCGCCAGGTCGCAGCCGTCCTCCGGGCCCGAGGTGGACGGTGCGCAGAACGAGCGGATCATGCGGTCGACCTCGCGTTCCATCGCGACCACGGAGGCGTGGACGCGCTGCGCCGCCGGGCCGTCGCCGATCGAGTCCACGTCGAGCCGAAGCGCCGTGAGCGGTGTGCGCAGTCGATGCGACACATCGGCGACCATCTCGCGTTCACGGTCGATCGACTGCCGCGCGCGGTCGGCTACCTCCGTGATCGCCTCGGCCAGTGCGACGAGGTCGGACGGCCCGTGCAGCCGGACGCGCTGCCCGGCGCGCGCCGCCGCGGTGAGAGCGCTCAGCGAGACGATGAACGGCTGGACCAGCCGGCTCGCCAGCAGGAGCCCTGCCGCGCCCGCCACGGCCAGGGCGACGAGAAGCACCACCAGTTCCGGGATCGGCGGCCGGAACGGGGAGGCGGTCAGTTCGAGCTCGACGGGGGACTCGTCGCCCGCGGTCAGCGAACGGCCGGTCGTCCTGGTGCTGGACCTCGGTGTGGTGCCGATGGTGGTCCCGTCCGCGAGCCGCAGGACCATCCGGCCCTCGGCACCCGCCTTCGTGCGGGCCACCGCCGATCGCAACGCCTCGGGGTCCGTGGTCACGGCGAGCACGGCGGAGACCAGTTCGACATCTCGCCGCTCCTGCACCACCGCGTCATCCCGCGCCATCAGCAGGGCGCCTGCGGTCAGCACGGAGATCCCGATCACCGGCACGAGCGCCCAGAACACCGAGCGCCGCAACAGCGAGGCCACGTCCGGACCCACGGCTCGAAGCCGCCACCTCTCAACGCTTTCGCGCGGCGACGCAGGCCGCGGTCTGGTCATCGTCTGACGATAGGCAGTCGGGCACACGGTGCACATGGCGCGTTCGGGCAAGGATTTCGGCCCGATGAACATCGGGTGACGGCCTTAACTCGTACTTAGGGAGCCGCGGTTTACGTTCCACGCCGATCCGCAACAGCGGTGTCCTGAGTCACAGCCTTGGAGTTGGCGTGGCAGAAGTTGTTCTCACCGGTCTCGGCAAGGCCTATGCCGATGGCACACGAGCGGTGACCGATCTCGACCTCAGCATCACCGACGGGGAGTTCCTCGTCCTGGTCGGTCCTTCGGGATGCGGGAAGACCACCGCACTGCGCATGATCGCGGGCCTGGAAGCGATCAGCGAAGGCACGATCCACATCGGCGAGGCGGTCGTGAACGACGTCGCACCACGCGACCGCGACGTCGCCATGGTGTTCCAGTCGTACGCGCTCTACCCGCACCTCAACGTCTACGACAACATCGCTTTCGGCCTCACGTTGCGCAAGCTGCGCAAGCAGGAGATCGACGAGCGCGTGCGGCGGGTCGCGAAGGTGCTGGAGCTGCACGACCACCTCGACCGCAAACCGCGCAACCTGTCGGGCGGCCAGCGGCAGCGCGTCGCGATGGGCCGGGCGATGGTGCGGGCGCCACAGGTATTCCTGATGGACGAGCCACTGTCCAACTTGGATGCCAAGCTGCGGGTGCAGATGCGCGCGCAGATCGCGCGCATGCAACGCGATCTCGGCGTCACCACCGTGTACGTCACGCACGACCAGACCGAGGCCATGACGCTCGGCGACCGCGTGGCGGTGATGAAGAGCGGTGTGCTGCAACAGGTCGGCCCGCCCCAGGAGCTGTACGACCGCCCGGTGAACCTGTTCGTCGCCGGTTTCATCGGCTCGCCCGGCATGAACGTCGTGAACGGCAAGCTCACGCTCGACGCCGAGGACCGGCTCTGGGTGGAGCTGAACGAAGACGCACTGCTGCTGCCCGAGTCCGTGCTGCACGACAAGCCCGCGTTGAAGGGGTACGTCGGACGGGAGCTCGTGGTCGGCATCCGCCCGGAGGACATGGAGGACGCCACCCTGGTCGACGCCTCCGAGGGATGCATCCTCCACGTGGTGGCGGATCTCGTCGAAGCGATGGGGTCCGACGTGCTCGTGCACTTCCCGGTCAACGCGGCACCGGTGGTCACCGACGACACCCGTGCGCTGGCGGCGGACATGGGTGCCGACGACGTGCTGCCCGTGGCGAACGGCCGTTCCGTGCTGGTGGGCCGTTTCAGTCCGCGCACGAAGGTGTACGAGGGCCAACCGGTCGCGGTGTGGGTCGACACCTCCCGGCTGCACTTCTTCGACCCGGCCACCGGGTCGTCCATCTGGAACCAGGAGAGCTGATGAGCACGAGAAAGTTCACTGTCGCCGTCGCGGCGCTGCTCGCGGTCACCGCGTGCGGCTCCGGCAACGCGGGCAGCGCCGGGGGAGAGCTGAAGGGCTCGACCGTCGACGTCGTCGGTACCTGGACCGGTGACGAGCAGGTCGCCTTCGAGGCCGTGCTCGCCGAGTTCTCGAAGGAGACGGGCGCCACCGCCCGGTACACGGCCGCGGGCGACGAACTGCCCACTGTGCTGCAGACCAGGGTGCAGGGCGGGACGCCGCCGGGCGTCGCGCTCGTGCCGCAGCCGGGCCTCGTCGAGCAGTTCGTGAAGCAGGGCGTGCTCAAGCCGGCGAACGCCGACGTGCAGAAGGCCGTCGCCGACAACTACGCGCAGACCTGGAGGCTGCTCGGCAGTGTCGGTGGCACCTTGTACGGCGTCACGTTCAAGGTCGCCGACAAGTCCACCGTCTGGTACGACGAGAACGCGTTCCAGACCGCGGGCGCCGGCGTGCCGAAGACGTGGGAGGAGTTCCTCTCCACCGGGAAGACGTTGTCCGACAGCGGTGTCTCGGCGCTGTCGATCGGCGGCGCGGACGGCTGGACGCTCACCGACTGGTTCGAGAACGTCTACCTGCGCACTGCGGGACCCGAGAAGTACGACCAGCTCGCCCGGCACGAGATCCCGTGGACCGACCCGTCGGTGCGCAAGGCGCTCGAGACGCTCGCGATGCTGTTCGGTGACCAGAAGCTGATCGACGGTGGCTCGTCCACCGCGCTGCAGACCGACTTCGCCAAGTCCGTCACGAACGTCTTCGGCGACCCGTCCAAGGCGGCGATGGTGTTCGAGGGCGACTTCGTGGCCGGCGTGGTCCGCGCCAGCACCAAGGCGGACGTCGGTGGCAGGGCCAAGTTCTTCCCGTTCCCCTCGGTCGGCGGCAGCCCGGAGGGCGCAGTGGTCGGTGGTGACATCGCCGTGCAGTTCCGCGACGACCAGGCGACGAACGAGCTGATGAGGTTCCTCGCCACGCCTGAGGCCGGTGAGGTGTGGGCGAAGAAGGGCGGCTTCCTCTCACCCAACAAGAGCATCGCCATCGAGTCCTATGTGGACAAGGTGAGCCAAGACCTCGCCACCCAGCTGGTCAAGGCGGGGGACAACGTCCGGTTCGACATGTCGGACCTGACGCCCGCGTCGTTCGGCGGGACCAAGGGGGCGGGCATGTGGAAGGACCTGCAGGACTTCCTCGCCGACCCCACCAAGATCGACGCCACGATGACCAGCCTGGAAGCCAACGCCGTCAAGGCATACGGGAAGTGACTCAGTGACCCGAGGCACCTCAAGCCCCGGCAGCACCGCGCTGCCGGGGCGTTCCCCCCGCAACGCCCTGTGGTTCCTGCTGCCCGCCGTCGTCCTGCTCGGCGCGCTCGTCGTGTACCCGTTGTTGTTCTCGGTGGTGCGCAGCTTCTTCGACCAGGGGGGCAGCGAGTTCGTAGGCCTGCGCAACTACGTGAACACCTTCACGGACGACCGCACGCTCACCGCGTTCCGCAACAACGTCATCTGGGTCGTCGTGGCACCGGCCGCGGTCACCTGTCTCGGCCTGATCTTCGCCGTGCTCAGCGAGAGGGTTCGCTGGTCCACAGCATTTCGGCTCGTGCTGTTCATGCCGATGGCGATCTCGCTGTTCGCCTCCGGTGTCATCTTCCGGCTCGTCTACGAAGAGGACCCGGACCAGGGCGTCGTGAACGCGATGGCGGTCGGTGTGCACGACGTGTTCTCCGCGCCGTCGCCCTACCCCGGCGCCCGGCCGCGCGAGAACGCCGGCTTCGCCGCCACCGAAGGGGGGTTCGCGTCGCCGGTGAAGTACTCGCCGGGCGACGTGGCCACCGTGCCGCTGGTCGGGTTCCCGGCCAAGGACGTGCCGGCCGCGGCCGCGTCGATCAGCCAGCCGCAGCCGCACCCCGGTGAGCTGCGAGGGGTGGCGTGGCTCGACGTGTCCGCCGGAGGCGTCGCCGGGAAGCCCGACCGTGCCGAGAAGGGACTGCCCGGCCTGGCGGTGGAGGCTGTCGACGCCTCCGGCAAGGTGGCCGGCCGCGCGATGACGGCGGACGACGGTCAGTTCACATTCGTCGGCCTTCCTTCCGGTGGCTACTCGGTCCGGTTGGCGGAGAACAACTTCGCGCTGCCGTTCCGCGGGCTCACCTGGCTCGGCCCGTCTCTCATCACGCCGGTGGTGATCTCGTCCTGGATCTGGATCATGACCGGGTTCGCGATCACGTTCATCGCGGCCGGACTGTCCGCGATCCCGCGTGACGCGCTGGAGGCCGCGAGGGTCGACGGGGCCACCGAGTGGCAGGTGTTCCGCCGGGTCACCGTCCCCCTGCTGGCGCCGGTCCTGCTCGTGGTGTTCGTGACGTTGGTGATCAACGTGTTGAAGATCTTCGAGCTGGTGTTCGTCATCGCGCCGGGTTCGGTGCAGGAGGAGGCGAACGTGCTGGCGTTGCAGATGTGGCAGGTGTCCTTCGGCGCGGGCGGTGACCAGGGAGCGGGCAGCGCGCTGGCGGTCCTGCTCTTCCTCCTGGTGGCCCCCGCGATGCTGTTCAACATCCGCCGATTCCGCCGGGAGCAGTCGTGACGACGGTGATGACGAGGGAACCCCAGCAGATCGAGATCCTGGTGAGCGGCGCGCCGCGGCGATCCGGCGCCGCGAAGCTGATGGGTTTGCTGGGCAACGGAGTCGTGCAGGTGTTCCTGGCGCTGGTCGCGCTCTTCTGGCTGGTACCGGTCTTCGCCCTGTTCGTCGCGTCGCTGCGGGACGAACAGGCCAACACCTCGTCGGGCTGGTGGACGATCTTCGCCAAGCCCGCCGAGCTCACGGTGGACAACTACGCCTCGCTGCTCGCCGACTCCTCGGTGCTGCACTCGTTCCTGAACACCGTGTACATCGCGGTGCCGGCGACAGTGCTGGTGATCGTGATCTCGGCGCTGGCCGCGTACGCGTTGTCGTGGATCGACTTCCCCGGCCGCGACTGGTTCACGCTCGTGGTCGTGGGGCTGTTGGTGATGCCGGTGCAGGTGGCGTTGATCCCGGTGGCGAAGCTCTTCGGCGCCCTGGACATGTTCGGGACCATCGCCGGCGTCGTGTTGTTCCACGTCGCGTTCGGACTTCCGTTCGCGATCTTCCTGTTGCGCAACTTCTTCACCGGCATCCCGCGCGATCTGATCGAGGCGGCGCGGATGGACGGCGCCAAGGAATGGATGATCTTCCGCCGGGTGATCCTGCCGATCGGCAAGCCGGCCATCGCATCGCTGACGATCTTCCAGTTCCTGTGGGTGTGGAACGACCTGCTGGTGGCGCTGGTGTTCGCCGACGCCGACTCGGCCCCGCTCACGGTCGCCCTGCGTTCGCAGCTGCGGCAGTTCGGCAGCAACATCGACCTGCTCGCCAGTGGCGCGTTCCTGTCGATGGTGGTCCCGCTGGTGGCGTTCCTCGCGTTCCAGCGCTACTTCGTGCAGGGCGTGCTCGCGGGGTCGACCAAGTAGCCATTCCGACGACGTCGAACCCGGGGCGGGAGGTTTCCGAAGAGGGCGGCGGGGGGCGTTCTGGGGCAGGGGGCGGGGAGGGGTCGTTTCCAAAAGGTGTTT
>NZ_JBHYGW010000001.1:692913-769501 GCF_042738015.1 Lentzea sp. NPDC059081 | reverse complement strand
CCTTCTTTTCCGTCTTTCCTTCTGTGGGGGGTTTCCTGGGGGCCCCACCCACCCCCCCCCCCCACCCACCCCCACCCCCGCCCCCCCCCCCCCAAACCCCCCCCCCCCGGGCCGTTCTGGAGCCGGTGCCGGGCCGGGGTTGTTCCTAAGAGGTGCTTAAAGGAGCATAACGATTCTCTGGTCCGGCATTGTCGGCCTGTCGGATCCGGGATTTCGCCGGTAACCTGGGAACCGGTCTCATCGAGGTTCCGCCGATCTCACCGGAATGCTTGAGCACGAGGCCAGAGGGCCGTGCTCCCCCGCGCCAACGAACGGGAGCACGGCCCTCTTCCAATTTCAACCCAGAAGTGCGGGTGGGCGCGAAAAAAGGTACACACGTGCGCGACAGGGAGAAGGGGATGAAGGTCCGCGGAACACGCGGATAACGTCCTTTTGTGGAAAACAGGTTCTCGGCCGACTCGGACAAACTGCCCCTCTCCGAAGTCGTTGACCACTACCGATGCTCCTTCGGCTGGGACGCCGAGATGCGCGAGGACGTGCTCGGGGTTCGTCTGGGAGGGGCGCTGGCGGCATTCGGTGTGCGCCTGGCTGATCTCCCGGAAATCGCCCGGTTCGTCGAAGGGGCGGGCGACCCGTTCGTGGCGTTGCGGCTGCCGGCGCGGGAATTCCTGCCGGTGATGCTTGTGTGCTGGCTGAGCCGCCCCGACATGACTCGTCGCTGGCTGCCGAACGCCGCCACGCCGCTGGCGGCCGTCTATTCTTTGCGGCACACCGCGGCGCGCCGGAACGTGCGGCGAATCGAACCGCGAGATCGCGTGCTGATGGAGCGCCAAGGCCGCGGCTGACTTCGCGTGGCCCGCCTCCGGGAGGATCCAGGGCTTCAGGCGGTGTGACGTCCTTGGTTGCTTCCGTGTGGAATCCCTTGAGGCGCAACAGGTAGTCCGTGGAAACCAGGTCCGCTCGGCTGCATGATTCCGCCCTGTTGACCTGCTGTCCACCCGGCGGACACATCGGCATTCACTTTTGTGCCCTATCGGCCCCAGTGCCTTGTTCAACCGCCTCACCCTCTTGAGGATTAACCATGATGTAACAAACCTCGTGGAGGTAGCCGGTGCTCCATCTCTGCTTCAGGCGAGGCGGCCGTTCGCGGGCACTGTCCGCCTGCGCGGCGGAGCACGGCGCTGGTCTCCAGGGCGGATGCGCGCAGAACGTCCGGCAGCCTCGCAGCGGCCATTGGTGACCTGGCGGCCACCGCGAGGAAGTGCCCTCACGACGGGGTGAGGAGCGCGAACGTGGGCTGAGCGCCGGAGGCCTCGATGCACGTCAGGTTCGATCCCGCGTTCGACTGGTTCTGGGTGATCATCGCCGGCTCGAAGGCTCCACGGGTCGACGTCGAGGCCGCGCGAGCGCTCGCGGACCGGTGGGACAGCACCGGCGCGACGCTCGAGTCCATGGCGGCGGATCTGCAGACGATGGCCATGGCCGTCGAGCGGAGCGTGGGGGGCGTCGCGGGCCGGACGTTCCGGGAGAACACGCAGGAACTCCTGAAGGTCATGCCCACCCTGGTCGGGGTCACCGGGCAGCAGTCGGCGGCGCTGCGCAACCTCGCGCTCAGCGTGGAGCAGACCAACTACTCCATGCTGATCGAGATCATCTCCTACGCCTGGAGCATTCTCGTCGCGCTGTCCAACCCGTTCACCGCTCCGTGGGTGGGCGGGCTCTTCACGTCGGCGCGCATCGCCATCACCCGCCTCGCCGAACGACTGCACTGGACTGTGACGCTCATCAGAAAAGGACTCCAGGAAGGTGTCGACGAGCTGGCGCAGGGCGCCGCGGTCCAGCTCCTCCAGTTCGCCGAGGGAAACCGGCACTCGTGGGACGGGACCAGCTCCCTGATCGATTTCACCGCGGGCACCGGCGCGGGCACCTGGGTCGCAGCCGGGCACATGCTCGCGAAGAAGTACACGCCGCACTTCGCGTCGACCTTCGTGTTCCACGGCCTCAACCAGGGCGTCGCCGAGGGCGTCGTCGACGTCGCCGCTGTGGGCATCCTCGGCGGCGGCTACGGCGACGCCTGGACGGGCGCTGTCGGCGGTGCCTTCACCGGGGCGAGCGGCAAGCTCGCCCACGACGCCGGAATCCAGCTGCACGGCCTCGTGGGCAGCCTGCTCTACAAGGGCCCTGGCCAGTCCGGTGCAGACGGCTTGGGGGAACCAACGTTCGGCAAGGACGAAGAAGGGGGCGGCGGCGGTTCCCAGCCGTTCCCCCGTACGCCGCCGGACGACGGGTTTCCGCGGTCCTCGTCCGCTGCCGTCCTCCCGCCACCCGAGCGGGGTACCGGTGACAGCGGAGCGGTGCGGCCGGACGGGCAGCGGCGTGGCGGCGCCCTTCCCGGCCCACCGGGCGGCGACGCGTCCGTCCCGCCGGCGAGGGGTGCCGCGGGGACCGGGACGGGGGAGAGGCCGCCGGAGGAGTCGACAGTCGGTGTGCAGGGCGGCGGCGTGCTGGGCGGCGGCGTGCTGGGCGGTGGTGTGCTGGGCGGCGGCGTGCTGGGTGGTGGTGTGCAAGACGGTGCTGTGCTGGGCGGCGGCGTGCTGGGTGGTGGTGTGCAAGACGGTGCTGTGCAGGGCGGCGGCGTGCTGGGTGGTGGTGTGCAAGACGGTGCTGTGCAGGGCGGCGGCGTGCTGGGCGGTGCTGTGCTGGGCGGTGCTGTGCAGGGCGGTGCTGTGCAGGGCGGTGGTGTGCCGGGTGGTGGTGTGCAAGACGGTGCTGTGCAGGGCGGTGGTGTGCCGGGCGGTGGTGTGCAGGACGGTGGTGTGCCGAATGGGGATGTGCTGAATGGAGGCGTGCAGGACGGCGGCGTTCCAGGTGGCGGTGTGCGGGCGATCGACGGGCAGCGTTCCGATCTGTCCGAGGGTGGCGAACAGGCCCAGCACGGGTTGACGCCGGACGCGTCGCGGGTGGGCGGCTGGCGGGGAAGTGACCTGGACACCGTCACCGCACCGGTCGAGGGCCCGATTCCGCCGGACACCGCCGACCAGGAAGGCCTTGCGCCGCAGAAACCAGATGTCGGCACGGAGCAGGATCCCGGGCAACGGGTGGTGCCCGCCACCACCTCCGCGTCCTCCACCGGCCTGTCCGGCCAGGTGGACACGTGGTCCGCCGACTCGTCGCGGGGGTTCGACCTCGACTGGTCCTCCGACTCCTCGTCGTCCACCGCGTCGGAGCCGCCGTCGCCCGCGCTGACCGAGCTGACAGCGCCGTCCTCTCTCGGCTCTCCCGCGCTCGAGCCGATGTCGCTGGACGAGGTGGACGAGCTGAACGAGCAGGACGAGCAGGGGCTCGCCGGGCTGGCCCCGGGGAAGGCGGAGCCTGCCAAGCCCGCGAGCGGTCACGTCCCCGGCTCACCCGACCTCACCGCCGGCCCCACCTCCACCAGGAGGGAACCGGCGGGCAAGGACTCCCCCTCGCACGACCGGGCCGACGACGGCGGCATCCCGGCCTTCCTGCTCGGTGACGCCGTTCTCGAACCGGTGGGCATGACGGACATCGCCGTGCACCGCGTGTCGGTCGAGATGCCCGCGATCGACCTTCCGCCCGTCCCAGCGGAGAGCAAGCCCTTGCGGGTCCCGGCGGAGGGCACGCACGGCACACGGGAGCAGGTGGCCGTGCCCGCTCCTGCTGCCATGAACGAGGCCGGCGAGTCCGTGCCGGACCGGGCCCCGATGGAGGACGTCCTGCGGGGGACGTCGGTGCTGGTCGACGAGCACGGACCCGCCGTGATCTCGTTTCCCGTCACCCGTCGCGGCGGCACGGGCATCAGCGCGGAGACGCTGGCCCGCAACGTGAGCAAGCTCGGTCCCGGCGACGTCGCCGTCACGGCGTCGGTGCGCGGCGACGGCCGGATCATGTTCGGCGACCGGGAGATCCCGCTGCTCACCTTCGCCGAGGTGATCAGGGACCGGGCCGACGGCAAGCGGGTGGTGCTCACGATGCCCGGGGGGAGCGGCATCCTGCCGGGGCTGCGGGAGCTGCTCGGAGGCGACGTCGTCGTCGTGCCCCGCGGGCACGAGGTCGAGCCCGAACCGGTCGACTTCGACGTCTCGATCCCTTCCGTGCCGTCCGCCTCCACCGCCGCCCCCTCGCTGACGAGCCAGACGGGATCCATGCCGTCCGGCTCGGTGCTGGTCCCGGGCTCGTCGGACGGTGCGAACCCGGCGTCCGCGGAGACGTCGTCCTTCCCGACGTGGCCCGGCGACCCGACGACGTCCGGTACCGGGACGACGGTGCCGGGCGCGGTCGACCCGGCGATCATCTCCATCGGTGTGCCGAGGGCCGGACTCCCCGCCATGGCCGAGCTGATCTCCGCCCTGCGCGGCCTCGTGACCGGTCCGGTCACCGAGGCGACGTGGCACGGCCTGCACCAGTACCTGCTCAGCAACTACCGCTACACCGCCCGCGCCGCGGGATCGCCGGACCTGACCGGGGTGCCGGTGCAGATCGGCGGCCAGGAGGTGCTGATCTCGCTGGAGCTGGAGTACGGCGGCAAGGTGGAGCGGCCGGCCGGGGCGCACGCCGTCCCCGAGGAGGCGGCCGAGGGCACCGGCAACTTCAAGGCCGTCGGTTCGATCAACAGCGTCTTCCGCCTGGGCTCGCACGAGCAGAAGCACACCGGCACACTCGGCTCGACCAGGGCGAGCCTGAACGCGGAGTTCGGCTTCGGCCTGGCCGCGGGTCCGTTGCAGCTGCTCGCGATCGGAGCGGGCTTCAGCGTCGCGCTGAACCAGCAGAACCGGTCGACCAACCGGATCATCGACGCCGAGGGCGGCCACGTCGAGGACAACCGCACCAGCCACACCATGCTTCACTACAACACCCGCTGGGTGGTGCGGTCGCGGGACGCGCTCACCACTCCCTGGTCGAGCATCATGCCCACCAGCGTTCCGGTGCGCGGCGACGACGACGGCCGGGGAAAGCTGCTGCTCTGGGTGCCCGACCACTACCTGGCCAAGCCGTCCCGCCAGTTCGTCGCGACGAACCTGCCGGAGGGCAAGGAAGGCAGGATTCCCGACTACTACTTCGCGTCCGGGCTCACCAACCTCCCGATGCTCTACGACCTGGGACTCGCGGAGCTCGCCAAGAACGGTGTCGACCCGAGGATCACGGACATGATCCGCGGCGAGCTGGCGCAGAAGCTGTGGAACCTGGACGCCAACCTCGACCACGCCGTCAACAACCCCCGCGGCTACGCCTTCGACCTCCACGACGACCACGGCAGGCCGATCGTGTCGGCGTCCGTCCACACCGTCGTCGACGACCAGGTGCGGCCGGTGGGAGCCCCGAGCAGCGAGTCGCACCTGGAGAACGTCCGCACGGCCATCGACGGCACGGGCGGCAGCCACACGCTGGGCCAGTCCTACAAGCTGTCGCTGCCGTCGGTCACCGCGGGTCTGCGCGGCCTCGCCGGCATCGAGGGCGGCCTCAACATCAACTTCACGCTGGCGCTGACCAAGTCCCGCAGCGACGGGATCGGCACCGCGCAGAACGGTCTGTGGGTCGTCGTTCCCCGGTTCGCCGGGTGGACCTCGGCCTACCACCGCGGGTTCCAGCACTTCATCCGGTTCACCATCCGCGGCGGCGACTACCGGGAGACACCCGTCACGCCGCTCGTGCCCAGCAAGGCGCTCATCCGCATCCCGGAGATCGCCGCCTACGACCACGGCTTCCCGGTGGACGTCGCCGCGCTGCGCGACCCCGCGGTGCTGCCGAGACAGCCGGAAGGGGCCCGCGGCCAGGCCGAGATCACCCACGCCCCGGGACTCGTCCGCAACCGCCGCACCGCGGACCCGGAACCGGACCAGAGCGTCGAGATCGCCGCGCCCGGCCACTTCGTGGAGAACGGGGCAATCGGCGCCGGGCTCGTGGAGATCGGCCAGGAGACCGTCGACGACCTGCTCGGCCTGATGGTGCCGGAACTGCGCAAGCACGGCTTCGTCTCGCAGGACAGCGACGCGATGCGCGCCCAGCGGTGGTGGCGGCACGGTGACGAGCTCGACAGCAAGGTCGACAACGAGGCCCTCCTGTACAAGATGATCTCCCGCAACGGGATCGAGTCGAACTGGGACCTGATCCACCAGGACGGCCTCACGTTCACCCTGCAGCTGCGCCGCGGCGTCGCCGGCATGACGCTGGACGTCGACTCCGTGGTGATCACCGTGACCGCGCGGCCGTCGGAGAGCCACGACGCCGAGTTCCTCGGCACCACCGACCAGTTCACCGCGACGACTCTCGCGATGGGCATGGGCGTGTACAGCTACTCGACCAGCGCGGGGAAGAAGCTCTCGCTGTCGTTGAAGCTCAAGGGACTGGCCAAGATGCTCAAGTCGGTCGGCGGTGGTGGGGGATACGTCCGCGGGTACTCGGCGAGCAACAGCGTCACCCACCTCAACAACCTGCCGGCCCTGTTCGAGTACCCCGGCGAGCTGAGCGGGTACCAGTCGGTGAGCGACTTCACCGTCGTGATGGAGTTCCAGCACTCCGGTCTGCAGGGCGACGTCCTGAAGGGCCGTCGCGACCCCGTTCCCCGCCATCTGCCCGGCCAGGCCGCCACGGCGGCCATGATCCCGTTCGACGGCGACGGAGACCTCACCGACCGGCCGGCGGCGTTCCCCCCGCAGACGATCCTCAAGCACGGGGCGGTGTTCTACCTGGACAGCACGGGCGTGCGCCCGGCACTGCGCGGCATGCTCGACTCGCTCGTCGGGCCTGCGGGCTACGCCGACCAGGAGATCAACACCTTCACCAGCAACATCGTGCTGAAGGCGTTCATCAAGGAGATCGTCAACGGGGAGTTCTCCACCGACCAGTTCTTCGAACCCGGCTGGCTGCTCAACACCCACGGGGCCGCGGACGTCCGAGGGGACATCGGCCTGACGCGGTACGTGGGATCGACCAACAGCCCCTTCGTGCTGGGCATCATCAAGCTCTCGCTGTCCGTCGCGGGCGACAGCTCCACCCGCAGCCACGGCTTCACGTGGGAGCAGGCGGGGTTCAGCCTGGGCGAGGCCGACCCGGAAGGGCTGACCGGCGGCGCGGAGGGCGGCGCGAACCGCAGCTGGACGCGGAACAGGACCAAGGGCATGTCCCGCACCGGTGCCGAGGAACTCATCCAGCTCGACTTCAACCGCGCCTACGCCTTCGAGTCGTTCATCGACCTCACCGTCACGGCCAAGGAGGAGAAGCACGCCAAGCTGTGGTCGTCGCCGGAGAACGGGCGGCAGGACACGCTCACCAGGACGATGCGGTTCGTGCTGTCGGAACCGGAGGCGCTCGACCGGCACGCGGACCGCGAGGTCTCGGTCACCCGCGACCAACTGGCCGACGCGATGACGCGCTGGGCTTCCCGCGAGCTGTCCCTGAGCGGCAACGTCGTGGCGGGCGTGCTGTCGCGCTGGGCCGGCGAGGACGCGGTGAACGGCCTGGCCCCCGACCCGCGGGTGCGGCAGTGGGCGCAAACCCTGGCGGAAGTGCACCGCGAGGGTGGACTCGGCACGATCTCCAACGAGGAACGGCGCACCGCGTTCCGGACGGCGTTCGGGATCGACCCGGACCGCGGGACAGCCCCGTTCAGCGAGCTCACGCTGCCCGAGTACATGTCCCGACCCGGTACCCAGAAGAACTTCCTCGGCCACAGCGGTGTCGACGACGTGCAGTACCGCGACCCGGTCACGGATGCCACGACGACGCTGTTCAAGGAGGTCAAGGCTCTCGTCGACCAGCAGGCGCCCGGCCTGCTGAGCGGCAGCACGGAACTGTGGGTCGGCGGCGGCCGGCAGATCGGCAGGCTCCAGGGCGGAACCACGAGCCTGCAGGCCATCCTGGCCGGCGGTCGCGACCACTCGCTGTGGGGCGACCTGCTGTCCGGCAACGGCGTCACGCTCTACCTCGTCAACCCGGTCAACTGGGTCCTGTCCGAGATGGTCGAGATCAACCTCTTGGGCACGCTGACGTCGCTGCCCGAGATCATCGACCAGAAGCAGCGGACCGGCATCGAGAAGTACATCCACGCCTACAGCGCGCAGAACTCCGGCAGGTCGCGCGACGGAGCGCAGAGCTTCGGGATCAAGGGCGGGCCGGCTGACGACGGCAAGGGTGGCGGGACGGCCGCGTTCGGCACCGGAGAGGGCCACCACCGGGGCACGACGCGCTCCGAGACCATGATCGCCGAGCAGACCGTGTACGACTGGTTCGACCACTTCCTGGCCCGGTTCCTCCAAGAGGTGCGGATCAGCGTGCGCAAGCTGGACATGAACGGCATGTCCGTCAACAACTTCCTGCTCCACCACGGCCCCGGCGCGTCTCTCCGTCCTGACCACCCCGACGCCGCTCTCGTGAAGAGCGTGCCGGGCACGCTCGACCTCCAGGTGCCCCGCTCGATCGCCGAGAGCAGGCGGATCATCGGCCCGAGCCGGCCGGCGTTCCTCAAGGTGCACCCGCTGCTCGGCGACACCGCTGTCGTCGGCGCCCTGCTCGACGACATCGTGCCCGCCCAGCGCGCCGTGATGCGCACGATGTTCGGCGCCACAGGGGACACGACGAACGCGCACGTCTCCCTGAACCCGAGCGTCCTGCTGTCCCGCACCCACATCAACGCGCACCTGCACGAGGCAGTCGGCGGCAGGCGTTACCAGATCGCCGAGAACCTGATCGTGCCCGGCAGGCCCGGTGAACGGGCGAGCCTGTGGCTCGTCGGCGACCTGTACGACGCCGAGGCGATCTCGGAGTTCACCGGCGCGGGTGCGGGCCGGTACTCGAAGTCCCTGGAAAGCACGTCGTCCAGCTCGTCGGCCGACCACTGGAGGGGAAGCGCCGAGCTCGGCGGTGGCGGCGGCGTCCCGATCGACCCCGCGGCGGCGCACAAGTTCACCGCGGACTCGGCGCAGAACCGCTCCTCACCCGCAGGGCAGGGGCTCGCCGACAACGTCAACTTCCGCCGCGAACAGCACGTGAAGCAGCTCGCCGAGAAGCCGGCTGCTCCCGGGAAGCAGCGGCTGGAAACGATCTCGGAGGACGCCGAGCTCGAGCTTCCAGGCGGCGACACCGGCCGCGCGCCGATGTCGGAGAAGGCACGCGGCAAGCAGAAGGTCCTCACCGGCAAGACCGCGCCGGTCACGAACGGTGCCCCGGCCACCGTGCCCGGCAGGGAGGAGTCGATGGTGCTGACGCGGTTCCGCGGACGGTTCCGCATCGTCGCCGAGAGCCACGCCCACCACCTGGGCAAGTCCACTCCGACGCTCACCGGCCGGTTCACCAGCGAAGCGGTGACCGGCGACGTCTTCGCGCACATCTTCCGCTCCGAGCTGGAGGAGGTGATCGCGCAGGCGGCGCCGGCCGACCGTGCTGTTCTTCGGCCGTCGACGTTCCTGCGGACCCTGCCCACCGCGAAGACGTCCGCGGTCGCCGCCGTCGCGAAGGGCATGGCCGCCACGGCGGCCGAGCTGCACCGGCTGGGCCACCGCCCGACCTTCCTGGTGGTGAGCCACGGCGACCAGGACGTCGCGAACGCGGCCGGCCGCACGCTCGCCAAGCACCTGCGCCGCCGCTTCGGCCGGCGGCATCCCGACGTCACCCTGTCCGACGTGGACATCCGCGTCCGGCACGGTGCCAGGTCCGACGCGGGCGCCGTGTCGATCCTGCTCGGTTCCCAGGACGAGGCAGGTCGTCTGAGCGACTCCCCGGAACTCGCCGCGCTGACCGATCCGCTGAACCTCACCGACGTGCTCACCGAGGCGGCCGCGGGTGGGACGGTGTTCAACGCCCACGAAGCCGTCACCGCCGAGGTGCGGGCGCAGATCAGCGGTGACCTGCCCGTCACGCTGGAGCTCGACCGCGACGCCGTCGCCCGCTCCGTGCTGCCCGCCGCACTGCGGTGGGCAGCGGACAGGGTGCGGGCGTCCCTGCCGGCGGACACGAGGCCGCACCACCCCGACCTCGTCATCGCGGGCGACTACGAGACGCTCGCCGCCGTGCCGGAGGTCATCACCGACCCCATCACGCTGTTCGAGGACGCTGTCCAGCACGTCACCGCGCTGGACAGCGTGCTGGGGCCGCGGCGACCGCCCGTCCAGCTGCCGTCACAGGCCGCCTTCCTGGCACTCGACGCGCCGTCGCTCGCGAGCGAGGTGGCGTTCGCTCTCGACGCACCCGTGCGGATCGTCGAGGTCGCCCTGGACGGCACGAGGTCGACCTGGCGCGCCACCCCGGACGGCCACCTGACGCAGGAACCCCGGCTGGGACCGCCCGGGTACGCCGAGTCGGCGGCCACGATGCCCACCGTGCTGCGGTGGGCGGCGCTGCGGGTGCGGACGAGGGTGCCGGCGGGTGCCCGCGCCACTCACCCGGACCTCGTCCTCGCGGAGAGCTACGACGCTCTCGCCGCCGCACCGGGCTCCGTCCTGAACCCGGCGGCACGTCTCGTGGCCGTGCTTGAGCACGTCAACGACGTCGAGGAGCGCTATGGAGCCGGACGTCCGACCTGGCCGATTCCGGTGCAGGGATCGCGTGCCGACGTTCTCGAGGTGCTCCCGTCGCTGTTGACGTGGGCGTCGTGGCAGGTACGAACCCAGCTCGCACCCGGCACCCCCGCGAACGACCCGGACCGGCTCACGGTGGACAACTACGCGGCGTTCGCCGCCGATCCCGCCCGGCTCGCCGCGATCGCCAACCCGGCGTCGTTCGCCTCGATCGCGCTCACCTACGTGGCGGAGGTCCGGGCGCGACGCCGGACCGGGCGGTGAGGTGAGCACAGGGGTGCGGCACGGAGAAGCCCGCACCCACGAGCGTGAGTGCGGGCTCGGCGCCACCGCTCGGTCACCAGGCCGTTCGCGCTTCCCCAGTGGCACCTGGGAAAGGGCGGAGGGGGACTCGGCCGCGCGGTCCCGGATGCCGCGCCGGCCTGGGACACCGGGGGTCGGCGTCCACTCGCGGCGCCCCGGCGGCGAGGACGGTCGCCATCGAGGGCAGCCAGCGCCGGCCGGGGTCGAGCTCGGTGTGCCAGCGCACCACCCCGGCGTCCAGAGCGGACGGTGGTAGCGGCAGTCTGGTGAACATCGGCAGCACGCGCAGTCCGGGTGGAACCGCGTCACCCGGCAGGCGGTCACCGAGGTCGGCGAGCACCACCCAGGTCAGGCTCCTGTCACCGGGGATCACGATGGTGGGACAGGGCTCGTCCAGGTTCGCGATCCGGCGGTGCACCTGGCGCACGCGCGCCACGGACATGACCACCGCTCCGAGCGAACCGCTCAGCGTGGCGAGCACGTTCTGACCGCGGACCTCGGTGTTCCAGCCGAACGTCCGCCGGTAGTGGTCGGCCGCGGCGGTGAGGCGGTCGAGAGGGTTCTTCACCGCGGCGGGATCCGCGAGAGGGGAGTTCATCGTCACCTCACTGGAGATCGGTCCGGCTCGGCCTGCTCGACCCGCTGCCGCGCTCAGTCCGACAGGAGCTGGGCGCAGCGGATCAGGCCCAGGTGCGAGTACGCCTGCGGGTGGTTGCCCAGCGAGCGCTCGGTGACCGGGTCGTACTCCTCGGGCAGCAGGCCGGTGGGGCCCGCGGCCGCGACGATCTGGCCGAAGAGCTCCTCGGCCTCGGTGCGGCGGTCGGTGAGCAGGTAGGCCTCGATCATCCAGGCGGCGCAGAGGTGGAAGCCGCCCTCGTCGCCCGGCAGGCCGTCGTCGCGGCGGTAGCGGTACACCGTGCTGCCGGAGCGGAGCTCGGCCTCCACCGCGGTCACCGTGGCGTGGAACCGTTCGTCGCCGGGCTCGAGCAGACCGGACAGGCCGACGAACAGCGACGCGGCGTCCAGGTCGTCGCCGTCGTAGGCGGTGGTGAAGGACTGCGCCACATCACTCCAGCCGTTCTCGAGCACGTCGGTGGAGATGGTGTCGCGCAGCGGGACCCAGGACGGGTCCGGCTCGCGGTCGAACTGCTCGCCGAGCTTGATGGCGCGGTCGATGGTCAGCCAGCACATGACCTTCGAGTACACGTGGTGGCGCGGCGCGTGCCGTTCCTCCCAGATGCCGTGGTCTGGTTCGTGCCAGCGCCGGGAGACGGCCTCGGCCATCGCTTGGACCATCGTCCAGTCCGCGTCCGACAGAGAATCTCTGGCGGTGGCAAGGGAAACCACGACTTCCACGACCGGGCCGAACACGTCGAGCTGCACCTGCTGGTTCGCGAGGTTGCCCACGCGCACCGGGCGTGAACCCGCGTAGCCGGGCAGCGACTCGATGACGGCCTCAGCGCCGAGCTGGGTGCCGTGCAGCGTGTACAGCGGATGCAGGTTCTCGGGGCCGGGCACGGTGTTCAGCACGCCGTGGAGCCACGTCAGGTACCCCTCGGCCTCCGCGAACGATCCCAGCGAGACCAGCGCCGAAGCGGTCATGGCCGCGTCACGCAGCCAGCAGAAGCGGTAGTCCCAGTTGCGGACACCGCCGAGCTCCTCGGGCAGCGAGGTCGTGGCCGCCGCCATGATCGAGCCGGACGGCGCGTGCACCAGGCCGCGCAACGTCAACGCCGATCTCCGCACCAGGTCGGTCTCCACGGCGGGGAGCTCCAGACCGGCTGCCCAGTCGGACCAGTGCGCGGCCGCCCGCATGTGCCGCGATGGTTCGTCCACATCGGACTCGGTGAGGTCGTCCGTGCCGCAGCGCAGCTCCAGCAGCACCGGCGCACCCTCGCGCGGCCGCACGACGGCACGGGCCGTCTCCTGCGCGCCGTCGGAGCTGATCTCCCAGTCGACGCCGGGCGAGCGCAGCACCATCGGGTCCGACGTGCCGACGACCCGCAGACCTTCGTGCTCACGCAGCAGTCGCACCGGCACCTGACCGAACTCCGGGCGCGGCGCGAACGTGATCACCGCGTTCGTCGAGCCGGAGATCCGCCGCACCAGGTCGGTGCGGTGCGACGCCAGATCGTGCTCCAGGTAGTCCGTCACCAGCAGGCGCGACCAGCGGGTCTCCACGATCATCGTGCCCGGCAGGTAGCGCTGGCCCAGCGGCAGCGACCCGTGCTGCGGCTTGATCGAGAAGTGGCCGGCGGCCGGTCCGCCGAGCAGGTCGGCGAAGATCGCCGCCGAGTCGGGCTCGGGGTGGCACAGCCAGTTGACCTTGGCGTCCGGCGTCACCAGCGCCACCGAACGCTCGTTCGCGAGCATCGTCAGGCGCTCGATCGGCACGGCCTGGTCGCCGTGCAGCCACGCCCTGCGCTCCTCCAGCAGGAACGCGAGCGCCATCGCCACCTCGGTCGGGTCGGAGACGCGATGGCTCGCCAGGGAGTCTCCGGTGCCGACGTGGATGCCGACGTCCGGGCCGGACAGGCGCGCGAACGCCTTCTCGTCCGTCACGTCGTCGCCCAGGAAGATCGCCGCGGTGGCACCGACCTGGTGGCGCAGGACGTCGAGGGCGTTCCCCTTGTCGGTCGGCAGCACGGCGATCTCCAGCACGTACTTGCCCTCGGTGACGTGCACGCCTGCACGCGAGCACATTCCGGTGCGGAGAACTTGCAACACCTGTGCGGCAACAGATTCGTCGCAGTTCCGGTAGTGGACGGCGATGCTCGCCGGCTTCAGCTCCAAGTGGACTCCGGGTGACGCGCCCGCCACCTCGGCCGCCTCCCGGTGGAGCTGGGAGAGCGTCGCGCGCGCATCCTCGTCCAAGGCGTGCACGAAACCGATGTCGAACTCGGAACCGTGCGATCCGACCAGGTGCACCTCGGCCGGCAACCGGGACAACGTCGCGAGATCACGCAGCGCACGGCCGGAGATGACGGCCGAGGTCGTCTCGTGCAGACCCGCGAGGGAACGCAGTGCCACCACGGCTTCTGTCAGCGGGGAAGCCTTCGCGGGATCGTCCACAATGGGCGCGATCGTGCCGTCGTAGTCGCATGCCACGAGCAGATGTGGCGTGCGCGCGAGCGTGGCGAGTGCACGCCGCAACGACGAAGCCAGGCCGGTGCCCTGGCGCAGAACCGGATCCAGCGGGGTAGCAGTGGTCACGTGCGGTCCTCCCACGAAACGTCGTCGACACCATTGCAGCCGGAGAACGCTTGCAAGTTAAGGAAAGTGGGGCACGAGTGTCTGCCGGACACGGGTCTGTTGCCCGTGCTGTCATCCGTTGAGAAAACGTTAACCCTGCTTTAATGCCTGGTTGAGCCGAGACGGCGAAGAACTGGAGCCACGCGGCTCAACCGCCGGCGCTGTCCAGCGCAGGCGGAGCCGAACTGCTCGGAGGCGCACTGGGGACACTGGACGCGGAAGGCGTCAAGGTCGTAGTCGTCGGCGTCGACGTGCCGGGCGAGTCGCTGGTGACGACCGGCGCTGGTGGAACAGGAGGTGCCGTGGGCGCCGGTGCCGTCGGCTTGCGCGTCGTCGAAGGGGTCACGGGGCTCCGCGGGGCGCTGCTCGACGGAGGAGCGGAGGAGGCGACCGGTTCTGCCGAGGTGGTCTGCGACACGACGGAGGGGACGGTGATCCCCGGGACCTCCGGCAGGGCGTGAGGGGAACCGGAGCCGGGTTCGGTGCCGGGCGAGGCGCTCACGGCCACGAGCCCGAAACCGATGGGGATGAGCGCGGCGCCGGCGCAGAGCACCGCGATCGGATGGCGCCGTCCCAGCGCGCTCACCGCGGCCAGACGAGCGCTACGGCCGGCGGAGTTCTTCCTCCTCGTCGACGAGCTCATCCCTGCCCTACCACGGGCGGCGGGCTCGGCTGGAACTCCTGGTCCGGGAAGTTCCTGCCCAGTGCGGCTTTCCACGCACCCGACGAGATCATCAGCTGAATCGCCTCGTTGACGCGCCTCCTGCCCTCCTCGTCCCCCTTGCGCAGGCCGATGCCGTACCGCTCCTCGCCGAACTTGCTCCCGACGAGCCGCAGGAGCTCGGGATTCTTCGCCAGGTAGCCGGCCAGGATCAGGTCGTCGGTCGTGACCGCGTCGACCTGCGCCGCGAGCAACGCGGTCACGCACATGTCGAACTGCGGGTACTCGATCAGTTCGACCTTGCTCGCGTACTGCTGGCGCACTCGTTCGGCCGAGGTGGTGCCTTTCACGCTGCAGAGCCGCCGGGAGGCCAGGTCGCTCGGACCGTGGATCGACTTCTCCTCCTGCCGCACGAGCAGGTCCTGGGTGGCGATGTAGTAGGGGCCGGCGAACGCGACCCGTTCCTGGCGTTTGGCGGTGATGGAGTAGGCGGCGGCGATGAAGTCCACCTCGCCCCGTTCGATCGCGACCTCGCGGTCGGCGAGGGACACCTGCTTCCAGACGATCGCGTTCTCCGGCACCTTCAACTGCTGTGCGATGTATTTCGCGACGTCGACGTCGAACCCGCGCACGGTGTCGTCGGCCAGGCGCTGTCCCACGCCTGGCTGGTCGAACGTGATCCCGACGCTGAGGTGACTGTCCGCACTGTGCTCCATTATCGGGGAATGATTGACCTCGTTGCCGCAGCCGGTGATCGTGAAGACGGCAAACAACGAAAAAACTGGAAGTGCGATCGTTCTTCGTGACGCTGGCAAAATATCTCCGAACGTGAAATAAACGGTCCGTGATCGCAGTGAGATTAGATGGTGCCCTGCTGGTTTTCCAGCGGCGTCCTGGTGGTGCAGACTTCTCTGTACGAAAGTGCACGGAGGCTTCGGGAGCGTCCACCGCGAAGACGTTCAGGACATGAGTAGAATCACGTTCTGCGGCGAGGGGGTGCATAAATCGAAAAGCTCTGGTAAATGGAATCACGGGTTCGGCGCTACTGCTGGAAAGCGCCCTGCGAGCTGGTGGTCCTCGATCGCGACCTGCTCGCGGTCGAAGGGGTGCGCGGTCACGGCCTCACGCGCGTGCCGATCATTGCCACGACGTTCCGGCAGGGACGACGACCTGGTGGTGCGGGCGCTCGACTGCGGCTCCGACGACTTCGTGGTCAAGCCGTTCCCCGTCGAGCTGCTTATCGCCCGCGTGTTCGCTCGGACGCGGCTCGGGTCAGGCGCCTCTGATCCGGGTGGTGCGCGGCCGCGATCACCGGCTAGGCGGTCGTGTGCCACTGAGGAGGCGCGTGCGTGCTGTCCGGTCCCTCTCACCGGTCCGGTGCCACGAGCTTGAGCCCCACGCCGCGCACGGTGTGCAGATACCGGGGTGCCGCGGCGGTCTCGCCGAGCTTGCGCCGCAACCACGACGTGTGCACGTCCACCGTCTTGTCGGTGATCTCCGACTGGTCCCACACCTCGCGGAACAGCTCGCGCCGGGTGACGACCCTGCCCTGCCGGCCCGCCAGGTAGGCGAGGAGGTCGAACTCGCGTTTCGTCAGGGACAGCGTCGTTCCGTTCAGCTTCACCGACCGCGTGCCCAGGTCGACTTCGAGGTTCTCGCCCACCGTGAACACGTCGGGCGCGGTGGCCGCCGGACGGTCACCGGTGCGCCGCAGCACCGCGTTCACCCTCGCGGCGAGGTGCTTGCGGGAGAACGGTTTGACGATGTAGTCGTCCGCACCCGCCTCGAACGCGTCGAGGAGCGAGGACTCGGCGGAACGAGCCGTCGACACGATCACCGGTACCGAACTGAAGTTCCGCAACCGCCGCAACGCGATCACGCCGTCGAGATCCGGCAGCCCCAGGTCGAACAGGACGAGGTCCACCTCTCCGACCTCCGCCTCGTACAGCGCCGCGCCGGCGGTGGAGACCGCGCGAACGTCGTGCCCGAGATCCTGCAGGGTGTGCACCAGTGCGGACTGGACGACCGGGTCGTCCTCGACCACCAGGGTTCTCGTCATGCTGGCGAGCGTACGAGCGGTTCGCGGAAAGATGACGTTGTCAAAACCCGCATAGCGCTTCTTTGCATCTTCGGGGCTGATTCGCCGTTCAATCGGGCAGAGGAGACGACAGGGGAAAGGTTCCGTTCTCCGCGAAACCGCTCCGACCGCGGTGTCGTGTCCCGTGCGCAGCGCCCTGTGCACGATCTTCGTCGGTGTCGTTCCCCAGGTGGCCGGCCCGGGAGATCGCAATGACGACCACAACGTTCATGCCCGGTGCGAGATCCTGCCCACGGCGCGGCGCAGCCGGTAGCCGGCCGCTCACCCGTCGCCGCGCACGGGTGGTGTCGGTGGCGGGCCGGGAAACACCACTGGTGGTCCCCGGTCCCGCCTTTCATCGTCCGGCGCTCTGCGTGAACGAACTCAAGGGCACTCCCGGCTGTACGAACAGGCTCAAACGCCTGCTGCGGCTGGTGTTGAGCGGAGTCCGGGCGGCTACTGGACGGGTGACGCGCGAAGGGAGCTGCCGGGACGTGATCGTCGGAGAGTCCGGTGCCGACGAGGTGGGTCGGCCGGCGCAGTCGCCCGGAAGGCCTGGGCCACTGCCCGGTGACCTGGGGCGGTCCGGAGTGGGAGGTACGTGCGATGTCGCCACGTCAAGTCACCCTCACCTGCCCTGACGCCTGCGGACGCCTGGTGCGGGTGACCGTGCTCCGCTCCGTCGACGAGCAGGTCATGATCCTCGGCCCGCGCGGTGGCTTCCGGCTGGGCAAACGCGATCTCGAGACGATCGCGGCGTTTCTCTCGAACGTCGACGACGTGGAGCGCGCTGATTCCGGTCGGTGAAGCCGGTTTTTGTCCTGCGCGTGCACCGGCGCCCGTTTCGTTCTTCCGAGAATAGGTCGGTCCACCGGAGGGCGGCGGTGTCAAAAACTGCTCCACCGCGCTCTGACAACGCTGTCCTCCTGTTTGTTTGACACGGATCGTAATGTTCGTCACGTTCCCGAGATGAACCTTCCCCGGGTCCGCCACGTCTTAGGAGTAGTGAAAGCGGTCGCGGCGAGAAATCGGGAGGAACAATGCGCGAAAGCATGATCACGAAAAGCAATGACGCGGTCGGTGACCCGGCTGCCGCGGAGCGCGGAATCCTTGACCAGCAGCTCGCCGCGAAGATGGGAATCGTCTTCGAGCTGCAGTCTCCCGAGCTCGTCGTGGCGACCATGCCGGTCGCCGGCAACCTGCAGCCGTTCGGGCTGCTGCACGGCGGGGCGAACGCCGTGCTCGCGGAGTCCGTCGGTTCGGTGGCGGCGTTCCTGAACTCCCGCGGTCACGGCATCGCGGGTCAGGAGCTGTCGTGCTCGCACCACCGTCCCGCGCTGTCGGGCCGGGTGACCGCCGTGTGCACGCCGGTGCACATCGGACGCACGTCGTCCTCGTTCGACGTCGTCATCACCGACGACCAGGGCAGGCGTACCTGCACCGCTCGCCTCACCTGCGCCGTGCTCGTGCCGCGGGCGAAGACCTCTGACTCGTGCGAGTTCCGCAACTACCTCCGAGTCAGCTGACGGAGTGCGCCGACGGGAGTGGAACTCCTGTCGCCCAAGGCTTCAGATCGTCATCCTGGGCGCGATCCCTGGTGCCTGATCTTGCGTTGCACGTAGTCGTCGAGCGTCCGGCTGCCGGTCTTCCAGGTGGTCTCGGCGACTCCGCCGGACGGAAGAGCGACGTTGCGCACGGACGAGTTCACCACTCCTCGCGCCGCACCTCCGGCGCCGCCCAGCAGTGCGCGCTTCCAGATGTCGTCGGGGGAGCTCTTGCCCTCGCTCACGTCGACGGTGCCCTTGCCGGCACCGGTCGCCATGCCTTTGAGCCCGTCTTTGGGAGCGTCGTAGAGGAGCGACTCCCGCCAGGGGGTCGGTGTCCCGAAGGTGTCCGTCCAGACGCCGGCGTTTCGCGCCGCGGAGAGGCGTTCGGGCAACGTGGTGCTCTGCTGGACCATCTCGCGCGCCGCGACCAGTTCCCCGTGCGCGGCCAGTCTGGCGCGAGCCGTGCCGGCAGCGGCTTCGGCCGCAGCCAGTTCCCCGGTGCTCCTGCGCACCGACTCCTCGGCTGTGGCGAGGCCCTCCCTTGCCCGGTTCACCAGCTCGCGCGTGTCGCCCGCTCTCTCGGCCGCGTGCGCGTAGGCGACTCTGCCCTCGGTCACCGCGCGGGTCGCCTCCTCGGCCCAGGAACCGGGCATGCCGGAGTCGCGGAAGACGCTCAAGGTGCTCTCGGCGGCGGACAGGTCCGCGCGTGCCTGGTGCAGCTCGTCGATCCGCCGGTGGAGCAGGGCCTCGGTGTCGACGACCTGGTCTCCAGCCTGCTGCGCCCTGTGCACCGCACTGGCGTGGCCGCCGGCGGCATCAGCGTGCCGGGCGGTGGTCACCTCCACGGCCCGGGCCAGGGAGACCGCCTCGGCGCGCGTGCCTCGAACCCCGACCTCGCCGGCTCTCGCGTGTGACGTGAGGAGGACGTCGATCGCCTCGTCCGCGGCGGACGGCACGCGGGGCGGAACCTGTGCGCGGCCGGTGCCGCCGACCGCTCGGCGAGCCTGGTTCTCGAAAGTCTCGAACCCTGGACGTTCGTGCGAACCGGCTCGTGCGCCGTCCAGCCCGCCGAGCGCCTTCGTCACGCCGCTCTTCTCGACCAAGCCCGCGATCGCACCGACGCCACCGCCGATCGCCGCGTTGACGAACAGCTTCGCGGGATCGATCGGGTTGCCCTGGATTCCTTGCGAGACGAGGTGGGCGGACGCCTCGACGGTGAAGTCGCGAGCCCCCTCGACCACCGCGTTGCCGTAACCGATCCGTCCTCGTGAGGTCACGACGGAGAGGTCTTTGGTCCACTGCAACAAGGTGCGCGTGCGCACCATCACCTGGACGAGTTTCTGCAGGGCGGACGCCAGCACGCGCAGCACCGACGCTCCCGTGCTGACGAGATAGCTCAGCCAGGCCTGCGCCCACGAGAGCAGGGCGGGAAACGCCGCTGCCGCCGCGTAGAACGCGAGCATCGCGGCGATCTGGACCGACAGCTCGATGATGATCTCTCGTGCGGACTGGTGGACGACGGCGTGTTCGCGTTGTGCCGCCGCCATCTCAGCCGCCGCCGCGGCGGTCTTTTCCGCCTGCTTCGACAGCTGTGCCACCGATCGGGAGAACGCGTCGGCGGCGGAACCCTGCCAGCGGTCGTCGGGCTTGCCCAGCGTCATGACGCGGGTGCCCAGCTCGTCGAGGTACCGCGACAGATCGGCCCAGGACTGGGCGTGGTGGGCGAGTTCGCGGGGGTCGCCTCCCGGATCGACGAGCCCGGCGGACGTCAGGGCGTCCGCGCTCACGGCCGGGTGCCGTGCACCGAGCTCGCGAGGAACGCCGCGCCCTGCTCGTTCTCCGTCCACGCCCCGGCCTGGTCGGCGAGCAGGACCGCCACTTCCTGGAAGTCGTGCTGGAGCCGGTCGATCTCCCGCAGGGCCTGCTGCAGGGTGCGGACGTACTCGCTCTCGGCTGTGGTGGCGTCGGAGGTGTTCCCGTAGGAACCACGTCCCGGCGCGGTCTCGGCGCGAAACCGTGCGATGCGGTCGTTCAGCTCGGCGGACTGAGTGCAGAACTCTCTGCTGAGGTTGTTCACCCGGTCGGTGTCCACGACGATGAGATCGGACACGAAGCCTCCTTGACGGAATTCGTGTCGATACTGCCAGGCGTTCCGGGCTCATCCGGCCGCTGTCCGTCAATGGACTCGCGGGGTTCTCCGAGTCTTCACCTTGGTGCTGCACAAGGGAGCGGCGGCCCGCGGCGACGGCGATCTTCCTGCCGCGGCAGCGTTCCCCGTGTGTCCACAGAGGAACGCTGCCGCGGTCTCCTTCCGCCGGTGTCGAGGCAGGCTGACGGAGGCCTCTCCTCACTGATCGCTCAAGACGACCGCGAGTTCCTGGAGCCTGCGCATGAACTTCCCCGGCTGCCAACGGATGCGTTCGGACGGTGCGGCAAGACGGACTTCCGGGTACCGCTCGAACAGCGCCCGGAGGGCCGTCGAGGTCTGCATCCGGCCCAGCGCCGCGCCGACGCACCGGTGGGCACCGTGCCCGAAACCCAGGTGGCCGACCGTGTCCCTGGTCACCTCGAAGACCTCGGGCGCGGGGAACCACGCCGGGTCGCGGTTCGCCGCGCCGGGAGACACCAGCAGGAGCTCACCCGCCGGAATGGTCACACCGCCGACCTCCAGCGCAGCCGAGGTGTAGCGCGGAGGCAGGAACCGGAACGGGGACTCGTACCGCACCACCTCGTCGACGCAGGAGTCGAAGAGCCGAGGGTCCGCGACGAGGGTGGCCAGCTGGTTCGGGTGACTGATGAGCGCCAGTGCGCCGCTGCCGATCGCGCTCGCCGGCTCGAAACTGGTGATGATCATCAGGAGGTAGGTGGAGGCCAGTTCGTCCTCGGTCATCTGGCCGTTGTCGTGCGCCTGGAGCAGGCTCGAGCACAGGTCGTCCTCGGAACTGGCCCGCTTCACGGGGATGAGCGCCTTCGCGTAGTCGAACAGCCCCTGCGCGGACCGCTCGATCTCGTCGATGTCGAGCGAGCTGATCATGCCCCTGGACAGGGTGCCCAGCAGGTCGCGGTCCTCGACGGGGATCCCGAGCATCTCCAGGCACACCGTGCCCGAGATCGGCATGGCGAACCGGGAGACGAGATCCACGGGTTCGCCGGTGGGAAGCGCGTCGAGCACGTCCCGCACGACCTGTTCGACCCGCGGTCGCACCTCGTTCAGCCGCACCGGGGTGAAGAAGCCTCCGACCAGCGAGCGTAGCCTGTGGTGGTTTTCCCCGTCGCGGTCGAAGAAGCTCCGCCGCGAGGCGTGTGGCAGGTGGGCTCTGCGCATGGGGCGGACCATGCAGCCTGCGTTGATCTCACGTCGGTACTCGACCACGTCGCGCAGGACGGTCGGGTCGGCCAGCACCCGGCGGACGTCCTCGTGTCTCGTGATCACCCACATCCGGTAGCCGACGCTCTCCACGGGGAGAGCGGGGCACGACTCCTGGATGGCGCCGAGCGTGCCGTAGGGGTCGATCATCAGGTCCCGCAGGCTGAGTTTGCCGAGTACGTCGGGGACCGGGCCTGAAGTCGTCATGTCACCATCACAAACTTCCATGTCGGGACGTGTCCGCGGCGACGGTCGACGCCGTTCACGCGGTGTGCCTTGAATGCGGCGACGGAAGTGCCACCCCTTCGCTCGCGATCTTCATCAGGAATCGAGGGCGATGGACGGGTGTCGTCGAGCTCGTGACGAGAGTGGTGCTTTCAGGTGCGCGGCTGCGGTAACGCGAGACGGTAGCCCGGGCGGAAGGACGAGAAGCCGGAGCGTTCCAAGTGGCGGAACGGCCGTATGGGTCGCCGATGCACGCCGAGGCGACCTGCGGGGTCGTGACCTCGAACTATGCGCCGGTGCCCGGTTGCGCCGCGAGCGCGTGCGAATCCAGAGGGTAGCGACCGCTGCTGTTGTCCAGATCGGGGCGGAAGTGGCGAGTCACAAAAGATCGGTTCTCGACATCGACCGTTCGGATGAATGTGCGTTGCCTCGATAGGCGAACAGATTTGTCTCATTGTGCAGATGATTACTCCGTTCGGGTAGTTCGACTGTCACTCCGCCGAACCGGGGTGGTGGGTCAAAGTTCCTGGTAGGGGATTTTCATGCGCAGATGCATGGGGTGTGGGAAGGCTGACCGAGGCCGACCGGCAGTTCTCGTTCCGGAAAAGCTGCCGGTTGAATGTTCCCCGTGGTGGAATCCGACTTCATGATCTCCGCGTTCGGCGAGGCCTTGCTGCGGTACCGGCGTGCGGCCGGCCTCTCGCAAGCCGACCTCGCGCGGAAGTCGGGCATGAGCGTCCGCGCCCTGCGGGACCTGGAACGCGGACGGGCGAGCTCCGCCCAGGAGCGTTCGAGCGAGCTGCTCGCCGACGCGCTCGGGCTGCTCGGCGACGAGCGGTGGCTGTTCCTCCTCCTGGCGCAGGAGAGCCGCAAACGCGTGACCAAGCCGATCGATCCGACGATGCTGTACTCGCTGCCGGTGGTCGGCGATCTGGTCGGCAGGGAGCAGGAACTGGAGAAGCTGCGGGAGCGCGTGTCCCGGCCGGCGGGCGACGTCTTCGTCGTGGTCGGTCCTCCCGGTATCGGGAAGACGTCGCTCGCGGTCGCGGCGGTGCGCCTGCTGGGGGAGAGCTACCCGGACGGCTGCCTCGCGCTCGACCTGCGAGCGGGAGACGACCGGCCGATGTCGACCCGGTCCGCCCTGCAGCGACTGCTGGTCGCGCTCGGAACGCCCCAGGAGCGCATCCCCGAGGACGAGCCCGGTCGCGGCGAGCTGTACCGGCTCCTGACGCGTGACCGGCGTGTGCTGCTGCTCCTGGACAACGCGCTCGACCTGGAGCAGATCCGGCCGTTGTTGCCCGCTGGACGTGGTTGCCTGACGCTCGTGACGAGCCGGCGTGTGCTCGCGGACCTCGAGGCGTCGACCCTGCTGCTCGGCCCGCTGTCCTCGAGCGGGGCGATGGACCTGCTGCGCGGCATCGTCGGCGACGAGGTGGTGCGAGCCGACGAGGAGGCGGCGCGAGAGCTGGTCTCGCTGTGCGGGGACCTTCCGCTGGCCGTGCGGATCGCGGGCAACCGGCTGGCGACACGGCCGCACTGGTCTCTGGGCTATCTCGTCCGGCAGCTGCGGGACGAGCACCTGCGGCTGGACGCGCTCGCCGCCGGCGACCTGCAGGTGCGCTCGGTCTTCGAGATGTCGTTCCAGCGGCTGTCCCCACGCGCGCGCAAGACCTTCCGCAGGGTCGCCGCGGTTCCCAGGGCCGATTTCGGCAGAGAGCTCGCCGCGGTGGCGGCGGGTGTGCCGGAGAACGAGGCGGAGGCCGCGCTCGCCGAACTCGTCGAGGTGTCGCTGCTGACCCCCGTCGGCGGCGGCTCGCTGCGCTTCCACGACCTCATCAGGATCTTCGCCCGCGAACGCCTGGAGACCGAGGAGCCGCAGGAGGTGCGGGACCGGCTCCGCGATCAGGTGCTGTCCCACCTGATCGAGGTGGCCATCGAGGCCGGTGGCCTCTTCTTCCCGGACGTGGTGGAGGTGCCGGCGGACTCCCGTTTCCCGACGCGGGAAGCGGCGAGGGACTGGCTCGAACGTGAGGAGAAGAACTGGGCGGCCGCACAACGCGACGCGGCCGCGCTCGGGTGGCACCGCGAGGTGCTGCGGCTCGCCCGGTCGATGCACTGGTACGCGGACAGCCGGGAACTGGAGTGTCGCTGGGACGAGGTCAACCAGCTCGGGCTGGACGCCGCGCGCGCACTGGGGGACCGGCAGGCCGAGGTCGAGATGCTCAACGAGCTCGGATGGGCCCAGTACATGTGCCGCAACGAGAACGAGGTGGGCTTGGCGACGCACACGGTGGCGCTTGCGCTGGCAGAGGAGATCGGCGACGAACACGGCCAGGCCGTCGCCCACTGTTTCATCGGGATCGAGCTGATGCGGCTCGGCAGGGGCGAGGAAGGGATGGCGCACACCCGCAGGGCGCAGGACCTGGCGATGGGTTTCGCCTTCTTCGACGTCCAGTTCACGAACCGCAACGCGCTGGGAGTCGCGTTGCGGGTAGCCGGCCGGTCCGACGAGGCGCTCGACATCCACCAGGCGTTGCTGGCCGAGATGGACGACCACAGGGGAGAGACCAATCCCGAGATGGAGCGGTGGGTCCGGATGCTGCTGCTGGAGAACATCGGCATCTGCCTCGCCAGACTGGGGCGGTGGCGGGAGGCCGCGGCGAGGCACCGCGAGGCCCGTGCGTTGACCACGGCGAACCAGATCGGCTACCACGAGGCGGAGCAGGCGGTCTACGAAGGCGTCGCGTGGCGGGAGGCGGGGGAGCAGGGGCTCGCCCGCGAATGCCTGCTGTTCGCCAGGGACCTGTTCGAGGGACCGGTCTACCTGGCGGAACGCGAGCGGGTGGAGGTGGAGCTCGACCGGCTGGCCTAGTGGCGTGCCGCGGCACGTCGGGACGGATACCCGCGAAAGCAGTGCGCGGGTGAGTGCCGTGCCGCTTGAGATGGTGGCCGAGGTCAGCGCTGCGGGCCCGGCCCTGTCGGATCACCGGCTTCGCATCCGACTTCCGGCGCGGCCGTGGTGAAGGTCCTCCGAGCCCCCGGAGGGGACGCGTCGTGCAGACCGCGCGGCTCCAGCCTCCTCGGCTGGCGGGACTCGCCGGGAAACCCGTTCGTCGGCTGTGAAATTCCTGCACAGTAACAGTTTCCTGGCCGCCCGTACGGCTCCGAAAGGCTGCCTTTACTGTGTTCGGCCGCGTGGAGACAATCGATCCGGTCGCGTTCCGGCGGCGCGACGGATCGGTGAAGGCAGGTGCAGATCGGCATGGACACCGTGGCCCCTGGCCGGGTGACGCGGCTGTGGTGCCCGTACCCCGGCGGGAAACGGCACCCGCGCTGGCGCGAGATCGGTGCGCGGAGCGTCGCCTGGATGGCACCGTTTCTGGAATCCGGGAGCGTCGATCGCATCGAGCTCGCCTCTGTTTCGGTCGGTGACCTCTCGTCCCGCAGTCAGCCGGACAGCCGCGAAGAAGTGGTGCAGTTCGTCTCGGACACCCTGATGTGGTTGTTCGCCTTGGACGACCTCCTGGAGAGCGACGAGTACGCCGTGTCGTCGACGCGGATCAGTCCGGTGATCTACCGGATGCAGTGGGCGCTCGAAGGGCTCGTCACCGGCGGAGGTCCCGAGGAGCCGTATTCGCGGGCACTGGCGGAGCTCCGGCGGCGGATCGGGACGATGGCCGGCGCCCTGCAGGTGGACAGGTGGGTCAGGGCCATGCAGGACTGGCTGTCCGCGGTCATCGTCGAGACGGCCTGGCGGGCAAGCGGCACGAAGCCCGGTCTCGACGAGTACCTGTTGCTGCGCCAGCGCACCGGCGGAGGTGAGACCGTTCTCACGCTGCTCGACATCGGCAGCGAACTGCCGTTGTCCGCCGAGCAGTGGAGCCATCCCCAAGTCCGAGCCCTCACCGAGATGACCATGGCGGTCATCCACTGGCACAACGATCTGTTCAGCTGCGCCAAGGAGATGCTGCTGCCCTACGACGACGGGCTCAACCTGGTCAGCGCCTTCCGCACGGAGTACGGCGTGAGCGCCGAAACGGCGGTGGAGGCGGCGATCCGCCTGTGCGATCGCACCATCGCGCGGTGCCGTTCGGTGAGCGCGGACGTCCGGGGCTGGGCTCCGCCGGAGGTCCAGGCCTACCTGGACGGGCTGGAACAGAACATCGCCGGTCAGCTGGCCTGGGCCGCGGCCTCGCCCCGCTACCGGGTCACGGCCCGCGAGGCGTTCCGACCGGCCGGTCGCGGCGGCGTGCCGAGCGACGCCTCATCCCGACCACCCGGCATTCCCGCCGTGGACCACTGGTGGCAGGCCCCGGCCGGTACGCCGGTCTCCCCGGTCATCTCCGTCGCCGAGGCAACCGGCGGCTGGACGGCCTGAGGCGAGCACGGCGTGAACCGGTGGCCGAGGCCGCGGTCGGCGACTCACGGGTCCGGTGCGTCTCAGCGCCCGAGCCCTCGTTCGGGATATCCCAGGCGCAGGGCCGAGATCTTGTCGAGCCGTTCGGTGATCTCGGCGGGGAGCTCCAGGGCTTCCGAGGAGAGCGAGGCGGTGAGCTGCTGAGCGGTGCGGGCTCCGACCAGCGGTGCGCACACGCCAGGGCGGTCGCGCACCCAGGCGAGCGACACCTCGATCGGGCTCGCGCCCAGCTCTCGTGCGCAGTCGACGACCTCGGTCACGATGCCCGCCAGCTCCGGGTTCTCGGCGTACTGGCTCACGTACCAGCGGTAGAGACCGCTGGAGCGCTTCTCGTCCGGGACGCCGTGGAGGTACTTGCCCGTGAGTACCCCTCTGCCCAGCGGCGCCCAGGGGAGCACGCCGATGCCGAGGGCCTTGGCGGCGGGGCGCACCTCGCGGTCGATTCCCCGTTGCAGGAGGGAGTACTCGACCTCGACCGCCGAGATGGGGGTGGCGCCTCGAACCCGCTGGATCGTCGCCGCCTGTGAGGTCTGCCAGCCCGAGTAGTTGCAGAGGCCGGCAGCTCGCACCTTGCCCGCGGCGACCGCCGTGTCGATCGCCGACAGCGTCTCCTCGATCGGGACGTGCTGGTCCCAGATGTGCACGAGCCACAGGTCGACGTGGTCGACCTGGAGGTTGCGCAGCGAGTTCTCCAGCTCCGCCAGCATGCGCGGCTTCGACGCGTCGACCGTGGGCGGCTTGCCGATCACGAGGCCCGCTTTGGTGGCGATCACGAAGTCGTCGCGGCGGAACTCGCGGCTGAGTGCCCGGCCGATGATGCGTTCAGACTCGCCTTGGCCGTAGATGTTGGCGGTCTCGATCAACGTGCCGCCCGCGTCGGCGTAGCTCCGCAACTGGGCGAGGGAGTCGTCGTCGCTGCCGCTGAATCCCCAGGTCGAGGTGCCGAGGCCGAGCCTCGACACCTCGATGTCGCTGTGCGGGAGGGCTCGCTTCTTCATCGCGCTCCGTTCGTCGTACCGGCCGGCAACCGAGCGTGGGTCACAACGCCTGCCGGAGCGCGGACTCGTCCCGCCCGGCGGGACGCGGTCAGGGGCTTCTGCCGGCGGTGCCGCCGACCGCTGTTGTGGAAGGTGGGGCAGCGAGGAATGTCACGTCGTGCACTCGGAAAGTGCCCGTTCCGCCTCGTGGAACGGTGCACGTGACGGTCTCGATTCGCTTGTTAGCGTCCCTCTCGGCGATCTTCTCAATGCGGGAAACCGGAATGTGGTGTTTTCCGCTGGGGCGCCCAGTCGGTCCGCAGACCACGTCGGGAGCAAGAAATGCGTTCTCTTGCGCGGGTTCTTCTCCGTTGCCTCGGCGCGGTCGAGGCGAGGCTGTGGGCGGACGAGGGCTCGTGCTTTCGCGAGTTCGCCGTTCTCGCTGAAGAAAAGGTACCCGGAATGCAGATCGTCGTTGCGGGCGGCTTCGAACCGGAGGTGATGGCATGCGGTTCGTGCTGACCGGCGCAACTCACGGTCTGGGCCGGATCGTCGCTCTCGACCTGGCCGCCCGCGGTGTGGAGCTGGTCGTCCTGGCACGTGACCCGCGGAAGGTGGACGAGCTCCGCCGGGAAGCGGGCGGTGCCGCGTTCATCACCGCTGTGGAGGTCGATCTCGCCTCTCTGCGGCAGGTTCGCCGCGTCGGGGAGGAGATCGCGAGGTCCGGCCCGCTGGACGGTCTGATCAACAGCGCGGGCGCGCACGTTGTCTCGCCACGGCTGACGACAGAGGGATTCAGCGAGATGGTCGCGGTCAACTACCTCGCGCCCTGGGTGCTGACCGCCGC
The DNA here is from genome assembly GCF_042738015.1 of Lentzea sp. NPDC059081. Taxonomy (NCBI): domain Bacteria; kingdom Bacillati; phylum Actinomycetota; class Actinomycetes; order Pseudonocardiales; family Pseudonocardiaceae; genus Lentzea; species Lentzea sp. NPDC059081. Next base: position 741,296 of record NZ_JBHYGW010000001.1, on the reverse strand, counting down.
ACTGCTGCCGAGCCTGACCGCCTCACCTTCCGCCCGGATCGTCAGCGTGGGGTCGAGAGGAGCCGACATGGTGAAGGAGATCGATCCGCGCCGGGACATCGCGGATACGAGCTCCTACTCGCGCACGGGCTCCTTCGTCCGCTACGGCCGCACGAAGCTGATGGACATCATGTTCAGCCAGGAACTGGCGCGCCGCCTGTCCGGCACCGGTGTCACGTCGAACTGCTGCGACCCCGGCTTCAACGCCACGGGGCTCTCGCGCGAGTGGCCTCTGTTCAGCACGGTGACGAAAGCCCTCGGCGTGCTCGGCGCCGGACGGCCGGAGCGGGGCGCGGGGATCATCGCCTCGCTCGCGATCGACCAGACCTACCGCGGAGTCACCGGCCAGTACGTCTCCCGGTCGGGAAAACCGGTGCAATGTCCCGAGGCCGGCCGGTCCGCGGATGTGCAGCGCGAACTGTGGATCGCGACGGAGTCGTTGCTCGGCAAGACCTCCCTGCACTCAGCTTGATCACGAACCGGAATCGATCCCCGGAGTTCCAGTCCGCGCAACGGTTCGCGCGGACAGGAAGTTCTCGTGCCTCCGCTCGGGGGCAGCCGAACCGCTCAGGAGTGGAAACAAAGATCGGTGTGATGTCATGCGAGTCATTCGAACTCCGTGTTTGTCGAACCTCGGTGAACCAATGGCGGTCCGGATGTTCGAAAAGGCGCCGGTCGCGTTGAGCCCGGCGCCCGAGAAATTCGGCGAGTCCGGTCCGACGACACGCACCGGCCTGCAGTCGCTCCTCACCCGGTGCGAGCACGTGCGTCGGGGCGGCTGGGGATGACGGTTTCCGACGCACCGTCCGGCACGGCGTGCCGGTACACCGAGACACTGCTCGCCGCCCACGGCATCGGGCGGCTGCCGGTGCCCGCTCCGGGCGCGAACTGGTCGGCGGTCGATCCCGCTCCGGTACCTGAGACGTGGGGCGAGATGTCGCCACCCGACGACGGCGAGAGCAGGGCGCTCTACCGCTGGCTGCTGGGCCATCACGGTGCCGTCGGGGTCTGGCGGATGCTGGGCGACACGTTGTCCCGGTTGGTGGAGGAGCCTTCGTCGGACCGGCTTCGCGACGTCGCCGCCGGCTTGTACGACTGCTACTCGGCCCTGCTGGTCTACGCGGGAAGCTGCACGCCGGGGATCTACGAACGGGCCGTGCGCGACAGGATGGTCGCCGCGCACCCGGCGTTCAGCGGGATATGGGCACGAGACTACGAATGGGTCCTCGGACTGCTGGTCAGGATGCCGGCTCTGCCGGGCAGCACGCTGAAACAGGCCGTCCTGCGCAACCGGCAGGTGCACATGGCCATCGCCAAGCGGTTGGTGCCCAACGACGACTCCCTGCTGAAGAAGGCAGGACGGCGAGCCAACCAGGGCGCCACCGCCGAAGAGCGGGACCTGTTCGACGAGTTCTTCGTCCTCGAACGAGGACCGACGTCACGGGCCAGGTTCCTCGCGCACGTCGCGCAGCGGGTGTCCGCCATCGAGACGGACCTGGACCGGTACCCGCTCGAGCCGACCAGCGGTCTCCACCTCCTGCTGCCCGCGGACATGTCCACATTGGTCCGAAGCATCGCCGCTGATCCGTCCTGGGAGACGCCATGATCGACAAGAACGTCACGCCGACGAGCCGGTTGAACGCCTACGTGCTCGCGCAGGCGGAGCCGCCGACGCCGGCGCAGAGCGAGCTGATCGAGACGACGTACTCGCTCGGTTCGGTCGCCGAGATGCAGGTACCTCACGAACAAGCGGTCTTCCTGACCCTGCTGGCGCAGTCTCTCGGCGCGGTGCGGGTGCTCGAGATCGGCACCTTCACCGGCTACTCGACCCTCGCCCTGGCCAGTGGCCTGGCAGAGGGCGGCGTCGTGGACACCTATGACGTGACGGACCGCTGGAGCGCGATCGCGGGCAAGGCGTGGGCCGACGCGGGCGTGGCGGAGCGGGTGCGGCAGCACATCGGGCCCGGACTGGAGGGGTTGCGGGCCCTTCCCTTGGACCCGGTCGTCGATCTCGCGTTCGTCGACGCCGACAAGGTCGGCTACGTCGGCTACTGGGAGGAGCTCGTGCCGCGGATGCGGCCGGGCGGGGTGATCCTCGCCGACAACGTGCTGTACGCCGGGGAGGTCGTCGGCGACGAACCGTCCGGCAACGGCAACGCCATCAAGGAGTTCAACGCCCACGTGCGGGCGGACGACCGGGTCGAGTCCGTGCTTCTGACGATCGCCGACGGCCTCACCTTCGCACGAAAAAAGGCCTGAGAGGGCCACCGAACAGTTTCCTGTCTGTTCTGACGAGTTCGAGGAGTCACCTTGTCTGCCGATCGTGAAGTGACCGAGTCGATCGCCACCGGCGCAGTTGTGGTGGGTGGCGGGATCTCGGGTGCGTGGGCCGCTCTCGAGCTGGCCCGCCGGGGAGTGCCCGTCGTGGTGGTGCGAGAGGACGAGCACTTCCCGCCGATCTCGCGCGTCTGGTCCGCGGGCGTGATCCGGCAGGACCTGGTCGGCCTCCCGGTGTCGGCGGGGACCGACCCGTTCACCGACGCCTCCACCACCAACCTGCCGCACCACCGCGAGCTGGTTCTCAAACGAGCGCACGAAGAGTTCGAGCGGCTCAACGAGATCACCGAGTACGCGCCCATCCTGGAAGCGTTCGTGGCACCGCGCGGTCACCTGCCCTTTCCGGTGATCGGCGCCGGTGACCGGGTCGTCGCCGCCGTGCTCGACCGCGCGGTCGAACACGGCGCCGTCGTCCTGGACGGACAGGTGACCGATCTCGTGGTCGAGGACGGGACGTGCCGCGGCGTGAGGCTGCTGCGGCGCGGTGAACCGGTGGACCTGGCCTGCTCGCAGCTGGTACTCGCACCCGGCGGGTTCTGCGGGATGTTCGAGGACGGCGTGGGAGACCTGACCGGTCACCTGCTGGGCGCGGTGCTGCGCCACGGCGGGGTGCTCGCCAACCTCGAGATGTTCAGCTACCTCCGGCTCGGAGACCTCGACCGCCGCGTTCCCCTGTACCCGCCGGACCTGGCCGGCTCGCGGATGCTGCGGGAGGGGGAGCTCGCGACCGAGCTGGAGGAGACCGTGGCCCGGAACACCCTCGAGAACACGGAGATCGGTGCCTTCCGGGAGTACTGGATCGCCAACCGGCACATTCCGCACACGGTGGAGATGACCGACCGGACCGCGACCCTGGGACCCATCCGGGGCTTCTCGATGGGGGGCATCGACCCGTTCCGGTCCGCGGCCACGTTGAAGGGCGTCCACGCGACCGGCGAGGCCAGGTACGGGCTCTCGGTCGACTCGACGTTCGGCAAGCCGTTCCCGACTTTCCTCTCCACCAGTGCCGAAATCGCCGACGAACTGGCCGGCACGACCGCGGCGACGCACCGGCTGGAGCCGGCCGCGGCCTCCTCCGCCCAGTCCCCGGCGGCGTCCGCCGGCCTGCGCGCCGAACTGAACCGCCGGACCTCGGAATTCCGCTTCGACCGCTTCACCGTCGAACGCGCCGAGGAGTTCCTCGACTGGTGCGGCAGGGAACGGGCGCTGCGCGGGGAACAGGGCGCGAACGAGATCACCTCCGTGGACACCCTGCTGCTGGCCGAGGCCTTCACCCGTTCGGTGCTGGCCCGCGAGGAGAGCAGGGGCTTCTTCTACCGCGCTGACTTCCCCGAGCAGGACCCGGCCTTCGAGCACCACGTGACCGTGGCGACCTACGACTCGTCGAACGACCGGGTCGCGGTCGCGGTGGAGCCGGTGTCGGAGGGGAGTCCCGCATGACACCTGCGCTGTCACCCAGGCCGGCCGCGGTGACGAAGGCACTGCCTCCGTCCCGGCTGAGCACGGACGAACTGCTCCACGCGGGGCGCGGGCACCTGTCGGACAAGCTCGAGGACATGTTGCGCGGCTTGGGGTCGAGACCCGCTACTCGGTGCTCGCCAACTTCCCCGAGATGTTGTTCAAGGGCGCTGAGCCGGTGCCGCTCGTCGGTGCGACGGAGCTCGTCGTGGGCGCGGCGAGGGAGTGCTTGGAGAAGGCCGGGGTGCCGGCGGACTCGATCGGGTTGGTGCTCGGCGTGTCGAGCAGCCCCGGCAGGCTGATGCCGAGCCTGGTCTGCGAGGCGATGGCGCAGATGCCGGAACTGCCCCGTGACGTGGCGAACCTGAGCATCCAGTACATGGGCTGCTCGGCGATGTCGAAGGTGGTCGAGACCACGAGGTGGTTCCTCACCGCGGAACCGGCCAAGCGGGTGCTGGTCCTGTTCATGGACGCGATCACGCCTCTCTCGCCACCGCTCCCGGACCACTACTCGCACTTCTCGGAGCTCCCCGTGGAGCAGCGTCAGTCGACCGTCGACGTGATGCACGGTTTCCTCTTCGGTGACGGAGCGGTCGCGATGGTGTTCGGCACCGAGGAAGAGGGACCGGCCTTCGGGCAGGTGAGCAACCTGACCAACGCCGAACCGGAGGATGCGGAGCTCGGCACCGTGCCCGACGGTGGTGCGGACGTGCCCGTGGTGCACGGACGACGGCTCTACACGCTGAGTCCGCAGGTCACGCCCCGAGGTGCGTTCTACGCCAGGCAAACGGTGACGAACCTGCTCGCACGGGACGACTCACTGCCCAACCCGTCGGACGCCGTCGCGCTGCTGATGCACACCGGCAGCACCCGCATCCTGGACGGGCTGTGCGCCGAGCTGGGCGTCTCACCCGACAGCCAGGTGGTCGCAACGTCGTACCAGGTCCTGCGGGACTACGGGAACACGATCGGGTGCTCGGTTCCGTTGATGCTGGCGGAACCCGTGCCGCGCGAGGAGGGAGTGGGACTGGTGCTGGCCTTCGGGCTGAGCTTCAGCTGTGGTGCCTTCACCATGACGATTCCCGCGGGTGGCTGGAAACCTTGGGTCTGTCCCTTCAACCCGTTCGACGAAGGTCACGGTCCAGAGACCCGGAGGCGGCGTCGCTGCGTCGCCCTCTCACCGGGCGTTGCGGCGGTGTGACTTCCGGGGCGGCTGCCCGCTGGTGTGGCACAGCCCCCGTTGCGGGCGGGTATGTGCCTGCGGGCGCCGTCGACAGGTCACGTCCACCGCCGGTACCAGCCCACCGTCCGCCGCCCGCGGGAGTGTCGCACTGAAGCCGTGGGCTCGATCTCTCCCTCTGTCGCAAGAGGACTGATCAATCAAGGGCTTCACTCGTGATCAACAAGGGACTCACCCGGCCGTTCAGAGGGTGAAACTCGATCTGGTTCCACGGTGCCGGCATCGGCGTACCCCGGCCCGGCCGCGACGAACGCGAGGTCCACGGTGACGCGACCGGTCAGCCGGCGAACAGCAGAGCCGCCGGTCCGATGTGCTGGCGACTCCGGTCCGCGGCTCCGGCCGCCCGCCACGTCCGGTCGGCGTCCTCCGCCTGTTCGGTGCTGGCGTCGAAGGTGTGGACGGTGCCGCCGCTGTGGAGGCAGCGTGCCATCGCTATGGTCGTGGCACCCGTGAACGTGCCGATCTCGACAATCGTCCGAGGTCGCGTCGTGGCGGCTCGGCACTTCCACCCGAGCCGCCGGTCAGCGGTTGTCGCGCCGTGGGAGGAGCGCTATGAGCGCACGCGCGGCCGAGGGCGCCTGGTGCCGGGCGGCCCCCGTCCTCCACTGAGGACGGACTGCCGAACGTCGTCGTCACGCCGGAGTTCCCCGGCCGAGCAGGTTGAAGGAGAGCATCATGTCGTGGACGACGGTCGTGATGTCGTCGGGCAGCAGTGCCAGCAGGGGCGCGTACTCGGGTCGCTGGATCGGATCCAGTTCCAGGTCGAACAGCGCCAGTTCCGACCGGCGCACCGCCTGAGCCGCGAACCCGCGTTCGGTCACGGGAACGCGGTCGACGAGGAAGCAGCTGTCGAGCAGATCACCCTCCTCGCTGGTCGCCCCTTTCCCCGCGGCACCACCGGGTGCGCCGAGAACGGGTTCTCCCCGCGGCGCCAGAATCCTGGCGATCCACTCGTGCGCCGAGCGGTTGGTGTCGACCGCGCACCCGAGCAGACTGTCCCGCTCGACGGGGAGCTCTCGCAGCAGCCGCGACACCCTCGCGTAGTCACGGACCCCGGCACCGTTGAACGCCGGACGCACTCGCATGGTGCTGGGCCGGATGACGGTGCGGTGGACCTTCTCGCCGCAGCTGTTCGCGTAGATGAGCAGCGCGGTGCAGCGGTGGTACCAGTCGGCCGCTTCCACAACGTCCTTCTCGTCGACCTCGTCGCCGGCGAGTCGCGCGAGGACATTCGCGAGCTGCCGGCAGGCGCAGTGCGAGAGGTGATGTCCTACCAGCCACCGGAAGAGCGCGCGTTCGGCTGTGTCGCCTGGCGGGCACGGATCGCTGATGTCGAATGAGATCGTGCAGGGCTGCTCGTCCACAGCGAACGGTTCGCCGGGCAGGGGCAACCGCAACGGGCCGAGGGCTTGGCGCACCGACGCTTCGGCGGCGGTGAAAATGCTTCCGCTCGTGAGCGTCATCGCTACCCCGATCCTGCTCGGCAGTGGTGGAGCCGATGCTAGGACCGCGGGTGCGCACCAGAACGGGGTGTCCCGCAGGACGGAACGACGCGGGCGAAGGGTTTCGGGACGTGCGCCCGGCACGGTTCCGAGCCACTCCGAGGATCATTCCTCCAGCCCGCGCCGACGTGCTCGCTGGGGCACGTTGAACGACGTGTTGATCAGGCGCGGCGCCCCTTCCGCGCGCGGAAGGCGGCCGGCAGCGCGGCCACCTGGCGGTCGTCGACGGTCTGCACCCGTGCTGTCCCCTCGACGTGAGACGCGCCTGGGATGAGGTCGCGAACGTGCTCGCGCACCGGAAGGACAAGGTCCTGTACGGCGAGGACGCCTTCTTTTTAAGCTCGAAGACGTCCGCTGCGACGGACTCCTCGACCACGGGCGCGAACGGTCGGAACGACTCTCTTCGATCGACCCGCTCGTTGATCACGTCCTGGATGTCCGGGAACCGGGGGTTGGCCAGGATGCCGCGGTTTGCCCAGCGCTCTGGGCCCGTACGCGATGGCGCCCTGGAACCAGCCCACCACAACGCGTCGCTCGAGGAGTTCGGCGATGGCCTCGACCAGCGCGTCCTCATCGAGCGAGTTGCAAGAGACCTGGTCGCCTGCGCATCCGAGCGCGTCCTGCTCCGAGTACTCCGGCCCCGGCCACGGGCCCGGCATCGCGTTGCTCCGGACGTGGTGTTCGCGGTCTCCGCGCAGACCGGGCGGCCCGCACCAATCGCCACGCCGACGTCACTGGCCCCGAAGCTGACCGCGATGTCGTCGAAGGAGGACGACTCCGGCAGCTTGAAGTTGTTCACGCAGGTGAGCGCCAGTCCGACCTCGAACAGCAGCCGGGGCATCCCCGTCCGCCGCTCGAGCTCCTGATCGGGTGCGCTGTCAAGGCTTCGACGGTCTGCTGCACCGCGCGGGCGACCCGGACCCGAAAGGCTCACTCGTCGCGCTGTTCCCCGCACTGGAAGACGTCGTCTCTAGGCAGTGCAGAATCCTGCTTGCCCAGCAGTTGGTTGTTGACCGCGCCGAGCCCCATGACCTCGTACTCATCGTCGTCGGGCATGAACCCGATGTGCCGGGTGGCCTTGCTGAACAGCAGGGCGAGGGAGTCCCTCACGTCGATGCTCATGTCCTCGAAGAACGAGACCTTGCCGCCGTCGACCTCCCCGCGGATCGTGGTGCGGCACCAGTGTCAGCTGCTCTTCGGCGAGTTCGTACCCGGTCTGTTCGCGGAAGTCGGCGAGCACGGCCTCCTTCGCGAGCAATTGCTCGTGCAACGCAGTCAGCTCGTCGGGGCTGCCGGTGGACAGCGGCTCCTGTTCCCAACCTGCCAGGAGAACTTCGACGGGAAGGCGAACCGGTCGACGTCGACGAACCCCTGCCCCGTGTCCGGCGGCGGGCGGCTCGTCCTCGTGGAACCACTACGGGAGAGCACGGTGTTCGGCCTGGCGATGCTCGTGCTCTTCGGTGGACATGACCGCGAGTTCGGCGACTTCGAGCGGTTCACTTCGGCGCACGGGTTCGAGCTCGTGTCCGTCACCAGGGTGACGGTGAACGCAGCCTGCCTGAGTTCGTCAGGGGAACGGGGTGATCTGCGAGCCGGCTTCGGCGAGTCCGCGCCCTCCCGACGTTGTGGCCGCCGCGCGTCGGGAGGGCATTCGTCACGCCGCTCCGCAGGGGCTGGGGATCAGCCGAACGGCACGCCTGTCAGAGTGATCCGGCGCAGGTCGTCGAGTGTGCAGACGAGCCCCGCCAAGGCGCACACGACGCGCATGCCGATGGCGTGGTCGACTTCCCCCGGCGCGATGTCCTCGTCGTCGAAAACGCCTGCCGCGTCGAAGGCTGCGCGCAGTTCGGCCGGCATGCCCGGCAGATCCGCGCCGAGATCGAGGTCGTTGACATCGACGAACGCGAGTTCTTCTCCGTTGACCGCATAGCTCAGACTGGCGTCCGCGTTGATGGTGTCCAGGCTCGACGCCGCGGTGCTGCCGTCCGCGGACAGCGAGATCGTGTGTGGTCCGGGAGAAGTGAACCCGGCGTCGTCGTAGACGAACGTCCACGCACCGATCCGGCCCGCCAGCAGTGCCGCGCTGTCCCCGGGCTCGATACCGAGAGCCTTGCCCACCAAGGACGACCACACGTCCGCCTTGGCGTCCGGCAACTCGCAGGTGCGGAACAACCGCGGATTGGCGCCGAGCACTTCGAGTGCTTCCGCCGGCTCGAGGCCTTTCACGACGTGGAGAGTGTGGTTCGGTTCGACGGAGGCCAGATCGCTGACCCAGATCGGGTCACCCGCGGAGTCGAGCGCGGTGGGCGGAAAACCAGGCGTCGGCATCGGGGATCTCGCTATCGGAACGGAAGTTCGCTCGGGAGGTGCGAGCGCGGACGCGGTCACCCTAGTGATCTTTCCGGCTCTATCCGCCGCACGAGGTCGGATCTGCCCCGTGTGGGAAGAATTGGTGGACGGAAGGGCAAGTCGCCATGTGACCGGAACCGCGGTGGACCGCGCTCTGGTGGCAGGAAATCTGAAGAACGATGGGGGCTGCCTTCGTGGCCACACTGACGAATTCCTTGTCAGTTGGCAGGAAATGGCGAGATCCTGGAGGTCGGTGTCGAGCTCGCGATCAGCGAGACGGCCATGAGCACGTCCACGTTGCTGGTGCGGGACTGCGAGTGGAGTCTGGAGGAGCAACAGATCATGCTGCTCGAACGGTTCCCGGAGCTGCTCGACCGCTGAGGCGTGGCGTGGACCGAATACTCACAGAGGTGATCGACGAGCAGCGCGGACCGCTTGTCACCGCCCGCGACGCCCAGCGTTCAGCGCTGCGGTTCAGGGGTGGGGTCAAGATTGGACGCGACTGCTTGCGGTCTGCTGGCAGGCTTTGCACGGCTACGCGCTCCGACGCTCCGCAGAAATGGGCAGGACTTCGTGTACGCCCGCGCATTTTTCCGTTTCGGGCGCTGGTGCTGTCCTAGCGTGGCTCCATCCGCGTTCGTTTCCTGTCGGCGGCGGACGTTCGGGTTCGATCTCTCCACAATGGACTGTTTCTGATTCGGCAAGGGGTTGGAATGACCGAACTGATAGCGGACCTGATCGCCGATTTTCCTCTGTCGAGGCAAGGCTGTCCGTATTCGCCTCCCGCCGAGTACCGCAAGCGCCGCGAGCTCGCGCCGATCTCCCGCGTCCTGCTGCCCGACGGTTCACCTGGGTGGGTTCTGACGCGGTACGAGGACCTCCGAACCCTGCTCACGGATCCGGGCTTCAGCGCTGATCGCGGGCATCCCGGGTTCCCGTTTCTTATGTGGGACGGCAAGCGGGTGGTCGCTTCGCAGGCGATCTTCCCGTTTCCCTTCCCGATTCCCGGGTTCGACGGCGGTGCTTCGCCGGACGTGCTCGTGGACGGGGAATCCCCCGGTCTGGGCGAGAACCGAGGACCTGTCCTCGCCGGGTTCGCGAAACGCCGGTTGGAGGGCCTCAGGCCGGAGGTTCAGCAGATCGTCGACGCGCACATCGACGACCTGCTCGCCGGACCTCGGCCGGTGGATCTCGTCGGCGGTTTCGCGCGGCCCGTGTACCTCCAGGTGATGGGCGCCGTCCTCGGCGTCCCGCCGGCTGACCGTGTCCTGTTCGGAAAGCTGGCACTGAACTTGGTGGACCGCGACGGGGCCGGTGAAGAAGCAGTCGAGGAGATCAGTGCATATCTCGGCGGGCTCGCCGCCCGGAAGGCGAGCGTTCCTTCCGACGACCTGCTGAGCCGGTTGGTGGTCGCGCACCGCGAGCGGGGTGTCTCCGACGATCGTGAACTGGTGAAGCTCGCGCTCCTGCTCCTCGTGTCCGGTTACGAGACCACCACGAGCATGATCGCCTTGAGCGTGGTGGCACTCCTGGAGAACCCGGACGTGCTCGAAGACGTCGTCCGGAATCCCGGCAAGACGGAGAGCGCGGTCGACGAGCTGCTGCGGATCTTCACCGTCGCGGAGGTGGCGACCTCTCGCATCGCGAACCGGGACGTCGAGATCGGCGGGGTCGTCATCAAGGCGGGTGAGGCCGTTTTCGGCCTGGCTCACGTGGCCAACCACGATCCCGAAGTCTTCGACCGCCCCGACGAGATCGACCTGGAACGGTCTGGTCTGCGGCACCTGGCGTTCGGCCTCGGCGAGCACAGGTGCGTCGGCCAGAACCTCGCCAGGATGGAGCTGCAGATCGTCGTGGACAGCTTGTTCCGGCGCATCGGTGGTCTGCGGCTCGCGACGTCGGTCAAGGATCTGCTCTTCAAGGAAGGCGACCCGCTCGTCTTCGGGCTCGACGTGCTACCGGTCACCTGGTGATCCACCGGTAGGGCTCGCACGCCGTGCCGCCGCGAGGCGGGCGGAAGTGGCTCCGCCCGCCTCGCGACTCGTTCGAACAGCAGCCGCTCAGTCGACGACCTGCTGGTCGAGCAACGAGAATTCCCCTGCCACGGCGCGGATGTCGGCGAGCAGGAAGCAGACTGCGCGGCGCGCACGTTCCGCGACCTCGTCGGACGACTGCTCGGCCCAGTGCAGCACTCGGGTGAGAGCGAACGCGTAGGCGATCGCTCGTCCGGCCAGCACCAGCTGTTCCTGCCGCAGGTCACCGTCGAGGAAACCGAAATCGGCGCCGTGTGCAACGGCTTCCCCGGTCAGGGGCCACCGACCGAGGAACTCGCTCAGCCGCTCCCCGTTCAGCTGCCGTCGGCAGTACTGGGTCAACTGCTGGCTGAGAAGGTCGTTGGTGCCGTCGAAGATCGTGAACACGCGTGTGTCCAGGAACGCCTGCGCGGCCACGTTGGTCGGCGATCCGGTCCGGTACCCCTCGCCACCCACGATCTGCTGGTAGTGGTTCGCCGAGCTGACCATGCGCTCGGTGGCGACGGTCTTGATCGCCTGCGTGGCGGGGAACGTGGCGGTCATGTCACCCCTGATGTCCAGTTGCGTCCTCAGGTAGTGGGCCAGCGCCTCGCAGATCGTGTACGAGGTGTCGATGCAGGCCAGGCGGTAGCGGACGAAACCGATGTCGGTGAGGTGACCGCGGCCCAGAGGCCGGCTCGCCGCGTAGCTGTGTGCCTCGCGGCGTACACGGCGCAGGAAGCCGGTCGCGAGCGCGGCCATCATGGACCGGGGCGGCATCAGCAGCTCGACCATGGACCGGAGGTCGCCGCTCTCGGCGTGCAGCCTGCGATGCGCCGGAACCGTCGCCTCGATCTCGTTGACGCCGTAGTCGAGCACCTTCATGCCGATGGGCTCGTAGCGCTCGACGGTGCGGAAACCCTCGTCGCGGCGCAGGGCGAAATAGCCGTACTCACGACCGTCGTCGTCGTTCTTGGCGCTGACCAGCCACCAGGACGCGGTCGCGCTGAAGCCCTGCCAGTGCTTGCGACCCCGCAGCACGTAGGTGTCGTCCTGGCGGTCGAAGGTGGTGGTCATGGACGACATCCCCGACCCGGCACCCGGTTCGGTGGACGCGAACCCGCAGGTGATGGGCTTCCCGGAGGCGAACTCGGGAAGCATCTCGCGTCGGGTCTCCTCGCTGGCGTAGAGCGGGATCGGACGCAGTGCGACAGCCGTGGTGATCTTGACGTACATGGCCAGCGGCAGGTTCCACTCGGCGATGGCCTCCAAAACGCGGCACAGCTCGACGTGGCTGTGCCTCCCGCCGAACTCACGGGGCACCACCGGCAACAGGACACCGGCTCGCGTGAGCAGCTCCCAGTCGTCGGCGGGCATGTTCTCCGCGGGGTAGCTCGCGCAGTCGAAGTGCTTTCGCGCGATCTCGGCGATGTCGTCGACGAACTTGTCCGCGGGAAGCGCGGCCACCGCGGCGAGCTGCCGCGCCTCGACGGTCGGCGGTTCGTGCCGCGCCGGTTGTTCGCCGTTTTCCGGTTGCTCGATGTTTCCGTACACGAGTTCTCCACGCGTGAGGGCGATCAGGGTGATGTTCGTGTGCCAAGCCGGTCGTCGGCGGATGCCATGAAATCGCCGGCAGACCTGTCCTGTGGTCTGAATTCCGGCTGACCGGCCTGCTGGTTCGTGGTGCGGCAAAATGACGATCGAATGGTTCGTTCGCGAAAGTGCAAGGGGCTGTCAAAACAGCGAGTTCCGGACCACTTCGTTGTTGCCCGCGGTGAAAAGATATCAACGGTGCCGTTTCCGGATGTCGGGATTGGGTGATCGTGCAGAGTTGACCACCCGAACGTGCCGCCGTCGCCACGGAATGCAGCGCGATCGTCGTCAGCAGCTACCGCTGGTACCGAACAGGAGGAACGAATCGTGACGCTGGAATCGGCTGTCGATGTTCTGGTTGGTGCTGGTGCTTGCCGGGGTGATGGAGGCGGTGTGGGCGACGGCTCTCGCGGCGTCCGACGGGTTTCGGCGGCCGTGGCCGGTGGTGGTGTTCGCGGTGTCGGTCACGTTGAGCGGTGTGGGGCTCGCGTGGGCGATGCGGGGGATCCCGGTCGGCACGGCGTACGCGGTGTGGGTCGGTGTCGGCGCCGTGCTCACGGTGCTCGTGGCGGTTGTTCGTGGTGGCGAGAAGCTGAATTCGTCTTCGGGGAGTGGTGCAACGATATCTGGACTTTTGGGCTGTATTTGCTGCCTCAGGCTCGAGTCGCTATTTCTCACAGCGTCATCACGGCGGAAAGCGGCCTGAGACTGGGTGGACCTCGTCCGGGTCAACCTTCACTCAGACTTTGGTCCTGATGTCAACAGGTCCGCTCTGGACAGGAGTCGTTCGGCCATTGATTCGTGGCCGTGAGGTCACCCGTCGGCCTCACGACCGTCCGCACAGGCTTCGATGGTGCCGGAACGAGAATGCACGTGAGGCAGAGTTCCTGCTGTTCGAGTGCTCGGCGACACCTCCGGGACCGCGTGCCGGTGGGCCGCCGACTCGGCTCACCGGCGACCGGTCGTGAGGGCGTCGAGAGGTACGCGAACCGTGCGTTGTGCGCAGGACCCGCGGGTAATGCGCACAACGCCGTTCGCGTACCCGAAAACGCCGGTCCACCACCAGCGCGCCGAACTCCCGTGCCTTCCGATTTACTCCCGCAGTGAAAGGGCGTCATGAGCATCCCCAACCCCGCCATCCCTCCGGCGCCGGTCATCACCGGCATGGCCGACCGGGCGATCGCGGAAGTGAACCTCCTGGAGGACCGCTACTTCACCGCGCTGGCCGACGGCACCATGAGCAAAGAGGCCTTCATCGCCACGCAGGAGCAGTTCTACCGCGGTGTGGACACCTCGCCCCGGGAGATGGCTGTCCTGATCTCACGCATTCCCCGGCACGGCGACCGGCTCGCGATCCTGCGGAACATCGTGGAGGAGCACGGGGACTTCCACCAGGCCGAGTTCCACGTGCAGTCGATGCGGGACTTCCTGACGTCACTGGGTTCCCGCACCGACCCGGAGACGATCGTGGAATGGCCGGAGACGGACGCGTTCACGATGCTGATGCAGGGGGTCTGCGCGACGGCGCCACTCACCCTGGCGCTGGCGTGCTACGGCGTCATGGAGTCGGTGTTCGCGGACATCTCGACGAGGATCGCCCGGTGCGTCGCCGACCGGGGATGGCTGCCGGAGGACCGCATCGCCCACTACTCCCTGCACGCCGAGATCGACAAGGAGCACGCCGCGGGGTTCTACGCCGTCGCCGAACCCGGTGTCCACGACCCGGCGGAACGACTCCTCGTCGAACGGGGCATCGCGCTGGGCCTGCACGCGTTCCGCGTCTACTACCGGGACCTCGCCGACCACGTCCTCACCGCCGGTGCCGATGAGGTGCGGGAGGTCGCACTCGTGGCGGCGACTCCGTGACGAGCACCCGTGTTCTTCCACCTGGTCAAGGAGAATCGGCTGTCGATGTTCTGGTTGGTGCTGGTGCTTGCCGGGGTGATGGAGGCGGTGTGGGCGACGGCTCTCGCGGCGTCCGACGGGTTTCGGCGGCCGTGGCCGGTGGTGGTGTTCGCGGTGTCGGTCACGTTGAGCGGTGTGGGGCTCGCGTGGGCGATGCGGGGGATCCCGGTCGGCACGGCGTACGCGGTGTGGGTCGGTGTCGGCGCCGTGCTCACGGTGCTCGTGGCGGCTGTTCGTGGTGACGAGAAGCTGACCGTGGCCAAGGCTTTTGTGCTCGCGCTGCTGATCGGCTGCGTCGTCGGCGTGAAGGTGGTGAGCTGATGCACTGGGGTGTGCTGCTGGCGAGCGCGGTGCTGGAAGCGGTGTGGGCTACGGCGTTGTCCCGAGGGTCCTACGTCGTCTTCATCGTCGCCGTCACGCTGAGCATGGTGGGACTTTCCTTCGCCATGAAGCGGATCTCGGTCGGGACCGCCTACGCCGTGTGGGTCGGGATCGGCGCGGCCCTGACCGTGACGTGGGCGATGATCACCGGTACCGAGCCGGTCTCCGCGTGGAGGATCGTGTTCCTCACCGGGATCATCGCGTGCGTCATCGGGCTGAAGTTCCTGCGCGAACGCCCGGAGCCGGCCGACGGCTCCGGCGCGGTCGCCGAGCTGGAACCGCTCGGGCCGGGCACGTCCGATCACTGACCGCGTGAGACCTCGGCCAGCCGCTCGGCGAGGAAGGCGCGTTCGCTCTCGTTGTCGTTGAGAGTCAACGCTTCCTCGTAGGCCGTCACGGCCTGCGGCCGGTTTCCCGGCTGCCGCAGGAAGTCGGCGCGTGCGGCGCTGAGACAGCCGTAGGTGGCCAAGGCCGGATCCGCCGGCAACGGGGTCAGTGCGTCGAGTCCGGCCCGGGGTCCGTTGCGCATGCCGACCGCGACGGCCCTGGTGAGCTCCACCACCGGGGACGGCCAGGAGGCGGAGCATGACGTCGTAGAGGCTGACGATCTCCGTCCAGGCGGTGCCGGCCCAGCTCAGTGCCTCCGCGTGCAGGGCGGCGATCGCGGCCTGCAGGGCGTACCGGGTGGGTGGCCGCCGCAGCAGAGCCTCGGTCACCAGCGACTGGCCCTCGGCGATGAGCTGCCGGTCCCAACGGGAGCGGTCCTGTTCGGACAGCAGCGCCAGGCGCCCGTCGGCGGTTGTCCGCGTCTCCTGACGCGCCGCGTTGCGCAGCAGCAGGGCGCCGGTCTCGGCGTTGGTCGGCATGAGCAGGTGCAGCAGGCGGGCCAGCCGGATCGCGCTGTCGGTCAGGTCGCGGCGCACCAGCTGGGCGCCCAGTGGAGCGGAGTGCCCGGTGGTGAAGATGAGGTGGACGACCTCGAGGACGGCGCTGACCCGTTCCTCGAGCTGGTCGGGATCCGGTACCCGGTAGGGGACGCGGGCCGCGGTGGTCTTCGCCGCCTACCGCTCGTTCGCGGTGACGGCCGGTCTGGGCGCCACGACCTGCGGATCGGTTGTCTCCCCCGGTGCAGGCATTGGTCGCCGAGGCCACCGGGGCGTTCATCCTCGTCACCGCCGTGTTCGCGTTCGCGGTCGCGTCCGATGCGCCCAAGGGCCTGCACGGCTTGGGCGTCGGGCTCGCGCTGGCGATGCAGATCATGGTGTTCGGTCCGCTCACCGGCGCCTCGGTGAACCTCGCCAGGACGATCGGGCCCGACGTCGTGCTGGCGCTCACCGGGGGCACCGTAGCCTGGTCCAGCTGCTCGTGTACCTCGTCGGTCCGCTGGTCGGCGGCATCGCCGCGGCACTGCTGCATGGAGTGGCCCGCGCGCCCTCCCGTAGCGGAACATGCCTGAGCACTGTCAAGGTCGACGACGCCGAAGCCGAGCGACTGCGTGTGATCGCCGAGGCTCACGCCCGTTGTGCGGACGATCTGATCGCCGAGGGCTGGCAGATCGACGGGATGTGCTTGCTGCGCCGAGGGGTTGGCCACGACGAGTGCGACGGGCAACCGGTGGGTGATCGTCTTTCCCGGACTTGAACGCCCGCGGAGAGCGCCGTGGACAGAGCCGCGGTGCTCGTCGCTGGAAGCGGTTGCACGACCAGGCGTGCGACCGCTCGTTCCGGCTCGGTACTTCGCCACCTGTCTCTTGAATGTGCGGGGCGCGATCCGCAGCAGGGCGGGCAACATCTTCAGCGCACCCAACCGCGCTTCCGGGCGCCGTCGGTCGAGAGCGCCGAGCATGGCCGCGGCGACTTCGGCGGGCGGCATCTTGTTCACCGCGGAGCCGTCGTTCGTGGGGGTGTCCGTTGTGGTCGGCATCGGCTCGAGAACGTGGGTGCCGCGTGGTGCGAGCTGGCGACGCAAACCGTCGGCGAAACCACGCAGTCCGGCCTTGACGGCACCGCAGGTCGGCGCACGGGTCGGGGAGACCAGGGCGAACCCCGACGTGATGAACACGATCGCGTCCAGCGGCGGCCACCGTCGCAGCGCCTCGCCCGTCACGTGGATGGGCGCCGACAGGTTCACGACGATCTCCTCGTCGAGCCGGCCGAACTTCGCGGTGATCGCGTCCAGGACAGCGGCTCTCGACCGCGGGTCGATCCCGGTGTCCTAGCCCGCTACTTGATGTCCGTCGCCAACGGGATCTCCGTCCAGGCCGCGGTCGGCTCCGCGCGATGAGCTTTTGGCTGCCGTGGACATGGCGATGCGGAGTTGGCCGGCCGGGAGCCAGTCGGTATAACGGAAAATGGTGCCGAGGCGACTCGGGACTTCCCGGAGTCACTTCGCGGCTTGGATCGATCAGGGTTGTTCACAACGCCTCAACAAAAGCTTTTTCAGATGCGACGACGTGCTTCTCCCGTGATGAAGAATGAATGTCGTGACCTGTCGGATCGACTTCGAGTGCGTCGGCGGCCGGTGTTCCGCGGAGAAGAGCGTTGTTCATCGAAAGCGCGTTCTCCCACCGCGCGGACTGCCGACGCGGTGGATCCGGTCATTGCTCGGCGTGACACCGTCTCTGTGTCGAGGTGGAGGTGCGAACGGGCACCAAGTCGTGTTCGTACGCGCAACACCCCTGCCGTTTGGCGCAATCTTGTCGGAGAGTACGCGATCAGACACGCTGGGTAGCAGTCTGTCTTGATAGGACAGGATGATGTCTTGTTTCAGTGTCTGCTGTGGATTACTCGTGGCAGGTGCGATATGCAGTAAAGGCCTTGCTTCGTTTCGGTGCGTTCGTCGACTTCGTCGTGGGCGTTATCCGTGAAAGGCGCTGAACATCCAGGTCGGAGCGCTTGGAGGTGGGTTGCTGTGGGCGTGGTGACCAGTGGCGGCCACATCGCCGTCGCATCGGCAGGAGCTGTGAATGGCCTAGGGAAGCGCGAAATGGCGCGTTCTGGCGTATTGAGATGCGCAACTGCTTTGTCTGCTTCTCGCGGTCGACGGCTCCGGGTGCGCTAGTGGCGGCCGTCCTGCTTTTTCCCTGCGGAAACCGGCAGAGGTGCGCGTGGAGCGGGAACGGGGCGGTGGGACGATGAGCTCGGTCCGGAGAGCTGCCGGTTCCATCCCGGCGCCGAGAGCAGGACAACCGCTCGGATCAGCCGTGCTGCGCGGACGCGACCAGGAGCTCGCGGCGGGCGGCGACGTCCTCCGCCAGGTCAGGGCGACCGGACGAGGCGCGGTGGTGTCGGTCGTGGGCGGCCCGCACGTCGGCAAGACCGCGCTGGTCGCGAAGCTCGCGGACCACGCGCGGTCGATCGGCTTCGACACGGTGCGGGTCGGGCTCGAAGAGGAGCTCCAGCCTGACGTGCTGATCCAGGCACTGGGCGGTGCGCGGGAGCGGACGGGCGACCTGCGCGAGGTGCTGGAGCGGAAGCTGTCGCGGGTGCCGCTGTTCCTGGTCCTGGACGACCTCCGCTGGAGCGGCTCGACCGAGGCCGCGCTCGAGACCGTGATGTGCCTGGTGGTCACGCGCCCGCTCGTCTGCGTGCTGGTCCGCCGCCTCGCTCAGCCACCGGAGCACCTGGAGCGGATGCTCAAGTACGCGAGGGACCGGGACGCCGTGGCCGACCTGAGGGTGGACCGTCTGCCGGCGGAGGCCGTTTCGGCGGTGGTGAAGGACAGACTCGGCGCTGTCGCGGACGATGGGATCGCCGAACTGCTCGCGTGCGCGGAGGGCAACGCGGGGGTCGTGAGCGGTCTGCTGGCCGAGCTGCTGCACGCGGGAGCCGTCGAGGTGGTGGACGGTGTCGCCTCGCTGACGTCCGAGTCCGCCGGGACGGTGGACGGGCATCCGTTGCCGGCACGCGTGGAGTGGTGGTTGTCCCACCGGGTGCGCAGGCTGTCGGCACCCGCGCGGGAGATGCTGGACGTCGCCGCGGCGCTGGGCCGGACGCTCCACCTCGACGACGTGGCGAGGATGCTGGACCAGCCGATCGTCACCCTGGTCCCGCTGTTCCGCGAGTGCGTGAACGCCGAGGTGCTGGACTCGGTCGCCGGCCGGCTGCGGTTCCGCCACGCACGCGTCTGGGAGACGTTGCTGCACGCCGTTCCGGCACCGGTTCGCGCCGCACTGCACCACCAGGCGGCCCAGCTGCTGTCCGCGCGAGGCGCGGATCCCGCCGAGATAGCCGAACACCTGCGGCATTCGGTGCTGCGCGGGGACGCGTCGACGATGGGGATGATCCGGCGGGCCGCGGAGCAAGCCCTCGCGTCCTCGCCCGCGGTGGCCGCCGAGCTGGCCCGCCTCGGTGTGGGCCTCGTGCGGGACGACCGGGCGGAGCTGCCGCGCCTGAGCCTGATCGCGGTCGAGGCCGCGGTGCGCGCGGGTGCGGTGCCGGCGGCGGTGGAGCTGGTCCACGACGCTCTGCGCCAGGACTTCGGGTCGGACGTGACGTGCTCGCTGCGGTTCTGGCTCACGACGGCGCTGTTGTTCCAAGACCGGTGCGAGACCGCGGCCGAGGTGCTGTCGTCACTGCCGTCGCCGCCTGACGTCCCGGCGGAGCTGGTCGCACGACACTCCCGCGACGACTCGATGGCCCGTGTTCTGCGCGGAACGCCGTGCGAGGCGCCGGTCGACCCCGTGAGCGCCCTCTCCGCCGGCCTGGTGGGAGACGCGCTGCTGATGTCGGTGCGGGAACCGTGCGGCGCAGAGAACGGCCGCCCGGTGACCAGGCTGGGAGACACGCGGGTGATGCGGGCGATGGTGCTGCTCGCCGCGCACGACCCGGAGGCCGCGGACGCGGTGATCGGCGACCTCCGCGAGTCGGTGGACCCCGTGCTCGCCGGCGTGAGCGAACTGCTGACGGCACGGCTGGAGCTGGAGCGGGGACGCTCGGAGTACGCGTTGGCCGCGGCGACCAGGAGCCTGGAGCACGCCCAGGAGACCGGGGTCCACCTGCACCTGGCGGCGGCTCTGACCGTGTCGACCCTGGCCGCGCTCCGGCGGCCCGATCTCGTCGCGAGGTTCGCCGGTGACCCGGTGGGCAGGTGGGCCGTCCGGCAGACGCGCGACAGCCGCCTCCTCGCACTGGACTGGGCACGGGCGCAGTGGGCGCGGACCCAGGACGGTCCGCCCCACTTCGGCCGGGTGGTCGAACGGATCGTCGCCGAGCCGTGCGGCAGCCGGGTGCTGTTCGTCGAGCACCCCACCGCCGCCGCGTGGACGGTGCGCACGGCGCTCAGGATGGACCGCCGCGACTGGGCGGCTGTCGTCGTGAGATCCGTTCAGGAGCTCGCCGCGGACAACCCCGAAGTGAGGTCCGTGGTGATGGCCGCGGCTCACGCGCACGGAGTGTGCGAGGGCGACCTGGATGCGTTGGAGTCCGCCGCCACCGGCCACGGGGACGCCTGGGCGCGGGCGTCCGCCTTCGAGGACCTCGGTGTCGCACTGGTCGAGGTGGGGGACAGGGCCTGTGCGCTGGAGCGGTGGGACGCCGCGACCGCGCTGTTCGAACAGGCCGACGCTGAACTGGACGCGGCCCGGCTGCGCCGGCGGATGCGGGAGTTCGGCGTGGCCAAGCGGCGAAAACCGGTCCCGGCACCGGACAGCACGCGCAACGGCCTGACCGAGACGGAGGCCGCGGTGATCGAGCTGGTCGCGGCCGGTCTGACGAACAAGGAGGTCGCGGCGCGGATGTTCATCTCGCACCACACCGTGGCGTTTCACCTCCGCAAGGTGTTCCGCAAGCTCGGCATCGGCTCCCGTGCCGACCTGATCTGCGCGGCGGGGGACCGGGGCGACAGCGTGAGCGACTCGGGCCCGTGAAAGACGACGTCCTCGGCGTAGCGCACGCGCCGCACCTCGCGGGTGGCGATCTGGTCCAGCAACAGGGGGAGCGTCACCTCGAGCTCGGCCCGCGCCAGCGACGCGCCGAGGCAGTAGTGGACGCCCAGCCCGAAGCCGACCTGCCGGCCGTCGTCGCGGTCGAGGCGGACCTCGTCCGGGCACGGGAAGGCGCCGGGGTCCCGGTTGGCCGCGCCGAGCACCGCCACGACCTTGTCCCCCTCGGCGATCCGCCGGCCGAGGAGTGTCTGCGACGTCGTCGCCCAGCGCGTGACCATCTGCACGGGCGGGTCGAAGCGGACCAGCTCCTCCACCGCCACCCGCGTCAGCCCGGGACGCGCCCGCAGCTCGTCGGCGAGAGCCGGCCGCTCGGCCAGCGCCAGTACTGCCTTCCCGATCAGGTTGGTGGTGGTCTCGTGGCCCGCGCTCAGCAGGTGGACGCAGGTAGCCGTGATCTCCTCGTCGGTCAGACCGTCCGCGGTGGACAGCAGCGAGACCAGATCGGTTCCCGCGCCGGAGCCGGAGCGCCGCAACGCCACGTGCTCGGCGAAGTGCTCGGTCAGCTCGCGGACCGCCGACTCCGCGAGCCCCAGCGAGCCGGACTGCCGGGCCATCCGCGCGGAACTGGCGCCCTGCAACCACAACGCCCGCTCGCGGAACCACGCGTGCCGGTCTCCCGGTACCCCCAGCAGCTCGGCGATCACCATCAACGGCAACGGCGCGGCGAACTCCGCCACCAGGTCCACCTCGTCACCAGGAGTCAGCGCGCCCATCAGCCCGGCGGCGATGGCGGCCACCCGCGGTCGTAGCGCGGCGACCACGGCCGGGGTGAACCGCGCCGCGAGCAGGCGGCGCAACCGGGTGTGTCGCGGCGGGTCCAGGAACACCAGCCAGTTGGCGACGCTGGCGCGCAGTGCGTCGTCGCCGCGGCCGGAGAGGTGAGCGGGGGCGTTGCGGCCGAATGCTTTGCCGGTCAGGACTTGGGCCACCGGATCGTGGCCGAAGACGTACCAGGTCCCGGGGGAGGCCTGGTGCACCGGCTCGGCCTCGCGGTAACGCCGGTAGACCGGGTACGGGTCGGCGATGGTCGCGGCGGACCAGCTCTTGGGAGAGAAGGGTTCCATCACTTCGCCCCTCGCACCACGTCGACGAGGTCCAGTGGTGCGGCGGGCAGTTCTTCGCCACGCCAGGCCACATGACCGTCGGGCCGGACGAGGACGAACGGCGCCGTGTACACCTTCGCGACGTCCTCACCGCACCTGACCGGGCTCAGCGGCACACCCCGCCGGCCGAACGCGTCGACGAACGCGTCGAGCCGGTCGTCGTCCCCGAAGTGCAGCAGGGTGAAACCCCGGCCGAACAGGTCCAGAGTGGACACTCCGGGGCGCAGCCACACGTGCGCGGCGCGGCTGCCGGGATCGCTGCCGGGCCGCCAGTCCGGGGTGACGTCGGCCGAGCCGTCGGACACCACGATCGGCGACCGGTAGTGGAATCCGAAGTGGACCTCGGGCGCGTCGAACTCGCGCTGCGCGCCACCGGCCATCAGCCGGGCGGCCATCGCGGCACGCGCCTGTTCGCCGGCGGGGGAGTCCTCCCCGAGGGCCGGCGGCAGCTCGCGGTCCACCGTGCGCCGCAGGTTGGTGTGCGCGGACTCGAGACTCGCCAGCGCCACCGGCCGGCGTTCCTCGTCGTAGGTGTCGAGCAGACCGGGCCCCGCCCAGCCGTCCAGCACGGCGGCGAGCTTCCACCCCAGGTCCGCCGCGTCACCGATGCCGGTGTTCATGCCGAAGCCCCCGGACGGCGAGAGGGTGTGCGCCGCGTCGCCCGCCAGGAACACCCGGCCGGCGCGGTAGCGGTCGGCGACCCGGTGCGTCAGCTCCCAGGCCGAGTCGGAGAGCAGCTCCACCGGCACCCCGACCGCGATCGCGTCCCGGATCAACGTCATCGCGTCGGTGTCGACCTCACCGGAGACGACCAGGTTGTACAGCCCCGCGCCGTCGAGCGACCGCATCGGGTAGCGCAGCTCCGGCGACCGCATCAGGAAGTACACCAGGGCGACCCGGTGCCCGTGCTCCGCGAGCGCGTCCGGCAGGCCCGGTGCCCGGAAGAGGATGTTGCGGAACACCTGCGGCTCGTACCGGGCCGGTGCCTCGACGCCGACGGCCTTGCGGATCGGTGACGAGCTCCCGTCGCAGGCGACGAGGTAGTCGGCCGAGACCGTGCAGGTGTCACCGGAGTCGAGGTCCGACACGACCGCCCGCACACCGTCGTCGTTCTGCCGGAACGACTCCAGACGGCTCCGGTACCGCAGCGGGCCGCCGGGTCGCCGGCCGACGGCGGCTGCCAGGACCGGGTTCAGCAGGTGCGCCGGGCACACCTGGTCCGGTTCGGGGGTGTGCAGGAAGACCGGCCGGTCGTCGCCGGTGCCGCGGTCGAACCGGTGGATCTCGTGCTCCCCGACGCGCGTCACCCAGGCGGTGTCGAGGGGATGGTCGCCGGGAAGGCCCGCCGCGCGGATGGCCGCCGCGAGACCCCAGCGCCGGAAGTGCTCCATGGACCGCGGGCCGACGGTGCTGACCTTGGGGTGGCGCACGACTCCGTCGCCGCCGTCGACGATCATGTGCGGCACGCCGCGGCCGGCGAGGTCCAGACCGAGCGCCAGGCCCACCGGACCACCGCCCACGACCAGCACGCCTGTCTCGTGGTGCTCCGTCATCTCAGCTGCTCCTCACCTGGTCGGCCAGCAGTGCGCTGATCTCGGCGACCTGCGCCGGCACCAGCGGGATGGACGCGCACCGGGACGCGATCGCCTCCAGGCGCCGGGACACCCGGTGCACGGCCACGTCGTGCCGCGCGAGGAATCCGGGCGCGCGGTCCAGCTCGAAGGAGGGACCGGCGGTGCGGCCGCGCACCCCGGAGGGCATCGTCACGAGCAGCTCGCCCAGGGGCCGCATGATCCCGGTCATCACGTCGATCGCCGCGTTCATCAGCCGCGAGCGGCGCAGGCTGGTGTCCGGACCTCCGCCGAAGTGCTGCACCACGAGCTGGAACATCACCGCGTACGCCTCGTTGAACAACGCCATGAGCTCCCGCGCCTCGGGATCGGGCACGTACTCGCGGGTGAGGTCGCCGCGGCGCACCGTCGGGTTGCGTGCCGCGGGGTAGGACGGCACCCAGTCCGTGGCCCGCAGCGTCGCCGCCATGTCGACGAAGGCGGCGTAGTGGGACTGCTCCGGCTCGGCCTCCCCGTCGGCGAGGTCGCCGCCCTCGCCCTGCTCGGTCACCACGTCGACGGCGGCCAGGGCGCTGGCGAGGTCGTCCACCTCGACCTGGTAGTCGGGGTGCCGGCGGTTGATCTCCTCGCGCAGGAACAGGTGGTGCTCGCCGCCGCCCCGGCCCGGCCGGACCGCGAACAGGCCGGGGACGCGGCACAATCCGTCGCGGATGTCCTGGTACAGCTCGCTGATCGAGTCGTAGCGGTGGTGGTCGTCGTCCTCGTCCCGGCGGCCGGCCCGCTCGCCGAGCCGGACGTCGTCGACCAGCCCTTCCGGGCGTTCGACGCACACGAACCGGTGCACGCTGGCCGGGTTGAGCGGCTCCAGCGCGAAGTCGAGGGGGATGGGCAGCGTGCCGTTGAGCGAGCCGAAGTCCAGCACCGGCACGTGGAACGGTTCCCCGACGGCCTGCAGGATGTTGTTGACGGCGAGGAAGTGGATCATCTCCTCGCGCGCGACGCGGATCAGGGTGCCGCGGACGCCGCCGTCGAGGGTCCGGCCACCGTCGCCGCACGCGATCGCCAGCTGCTCGGGTGTCCAGTCGCCACGGCGGACGTACTCCACGCCGGCGCCGTAGGTGGGCACGGTGTAGGCGGCGTACAGGTACTGCACCATGACGGCCAGTTCGAGCGTCACCGCGTCCCGCAACGCCGCGACGAGCTCGTCCCTCGTGCGGATGCCACGGCGCGGGGTGGCTCGGGCCGGTTGGGAGCGCAGCACCTGCCGGGGGACCTGCTGGGCGCGGAGGTAGCGCAACAGCAGCTGCGCCTTCGGCTCGGACAGGTCCCGGGTCGGCGGCATGTAGTAGGTCTTCGGTTTGTTGGCGGGGTCGCACATCTGCCAGATGAGCTTGGCGTAGGTCTCCACCTTGCCGCGGTCGGCGAGGCTGAAGACCTCCTGCCGCATGAACGGGTACAGGGCCTCGTACGGGGCGAAGACCTCGCGGTACACGGTCTCGAACGTCACAGCGTCGTCCGGCAGGTCGTCAAGCCACCAGTCGTCGGGCAGCACGCGGACCGCCAGACCTCCGGCGGCAGCCCAGAAACCGGTCGCGTCGTCGTTGTCGTAGCTCAACGGCCCAGGCTCGGTCGTGGTCAGCAGGACGCGGGCGGAGCCGGCACGGGCGCCGCGCACCCGGAACCGGCCGACCCCGTCCTGACCGGTTTCCGTTGCGATCGGGTGGAAGTGCACGATCCGCGCCTCGGCGGCGTCGTCGGCGAGCGGCAGGGCGCGCGGGTTCGGTACCTGGTGCAGCCGGACGCCTCGCACAGGCGCGGGACGGCCGCGGACGAAGGACCGGAACTCCACGTCGACGTCGTGACCGGCGTCGTCGGCACGACGCGGGTGTTCCAGGACCAGGCACGCGTCGTCGGCCTGGAGGACGACCTCCTGCTCGCGGGACAGCACCTGCCCGGTCTGCGCGGAGACCAGCAACAGCGCCTCCTGTCCCGGTTCGTCGACCGCTGGCGACCACACCAGGCCCCCTCCGCGTTCGGCGTCCGCGAGCGCCTTGGCCGCCACGGACCCGACCAGCCGGTCCGACTCCGCCGTGCGCAGCTCCAGGTCCTCCGGCGGCAGGCCGGGCCCGAGCGCGCCGACCAGGTTGAACGTCACCCCGTCGGCGACAGTGTCCACTGTGAACAGATGTGGTCCGATGTCCGGGTCCTCGGGGACCATCAGCCTTCCGGCGGGCCAGGTGCGCATCTCCGCGCACCGCCAGGGAGCGATGGTGCCCCGGAGGTCGTGCCGCCTCGGCGCGTCGAGCGTGGGCGCGGACGCGGTCAGGCAGAACTGCACCACCAGCCCGTCGGCACCGGCCTGGGCCAGCGCGGCCACCGCGGGTGAGCCGGCCATGTCGCCCAGCCAGGTCAGGTCCTCCGCCGTCACCACGAACTGGTGCACCGCCGACCCACCGTGCCGGAAGTCGTGCCAGCGCGGCGGCTGGAAGCCGTGCACCACCCCGGTCATCGCGTAGCCGCGGTCGTGCGACCGCCCGACCCGCCCGAACCCGAGCAGGCCGACCACGAGCGTGGTGGTCCAGTTCGACGACGGGTCGAGGTCGAACACCCGCGCGCGGTTGACGGTGGTCTGCAGGTACTCGTTGTAGTGGCCCCAGAAGTCGACCTTGCTGCCCACCAGAGGGTCGGCGGAACTCACCTCGCCCGCGACCAGTTCCACGGCGGACACGGAGGCGTCCAGTACGAAGTGCCCGTTGCCGGCCGCGTGGTCGCCCGGCGGTCCGTCGTACTCCGCGGGCGACCGGTCCGGCGGGAACGGGGAACCGTCGGCTGTCAGCGGGCGGTTGGTCGCCAGGTCGACGAGGCCGGTGCGCGGCCCGGTGGGCAGCTGGGTCGTCGCGACACCGGCGAAGTGCACGCGGGGCAGGTGGAACACGCTCATCCGAGCGCCTCCTTCCACACCGCGGGCCGGCGACTCCAGCGCAGGGCCCCGGAATGCTCGATGCCGTGCACGGCGTCGATCGCCGACTCGATCGCGCCCTCGATCCAGGCCGGCGTGGACGAGCAGTGCTCACCCGCGAAGAACAGCGGTCCCTGCGGCCGGGCCGCCGCGGCCCGGTGGTCCTGCTGGGTGCCGAGGTCCTGCTCCCACCGGATGGCGGCGGCGCCTCGGCTCCACCGGTGCCCACCCCACGCCTGGACCTTCGAGCCCAGCACCATGCCCGGCTCGAGCAGCGCCGGGTGCATCCGGCCGACCTCCTCGACGACGGCCCGCAGCAGGCCGGGCCCCCCGAGCTTCGCCAGCTCGTCCGCGTCGGGGCCGATGGTGTAGCTGACCAGCAGCGCCGCGCCCCGGTCACCGGTGTCCGGTGCCGGCGGGTAGTACGTCTGCCGGGCCAGGCCACCGGTGTACGAGGCACCACCGGTGATGCCGTCGGCCTGCCAGAAGGGTTCGCGGCAGTGCAGCGCGACCTTCGTCGCCGGCCAGTACCGCGTCTCGTTGATGACGGCGCGCTTGTCCGCGTCGATGCCGTCCAGCCGCAGCGTCCGCAGGACCGTGAACGGGATGGTGCACAACACGTACTCGCAGGCGTGGTGGGCGATCGTGCTGCCGTGCCGCAGGGTCAGGTCCACGCCGTCGGGTCGCACCGACAGCCCCAGCACCTCGTGGTTCAGCGCGATCGGGCCGCGGACCTCGTCCGCCAGCCGGTTCGTCAGACCGTCCATTCCGGACCGCAGGCGGTGCAGGGCGAAACTGGTCTCGTCCAGCACGTCCGCCAGCATGCGTTCGCGGCCGAGGAACGCCCCGGTGCGCAGCCGCGGGTGGTCGGCGAACACGGCGTGCAGGTCGATCCGCGCACCGCCCGCGTGCAGGTAGGGCGTCAGGTCGATCCCGTCCACCACGTCCAGCAGCTCGCGCCCGACCTCGGGCCGGCCGCCGAACTCCCGCGGCGCGATCGCGGTCAGGCAGGTCTCCAGCCAGGTTCCGAACACGAGCGTCGCCGGCCGGTAGCGGTGCCGGCCGAGGCGCCCCGCCAGGCGACCGGACAAGACCTCCGGCGCGTCCCGCACCCGGACGTGCCCGGTGTCCTCGACGTGCAGGAGGTTGTTCTGGTCGGAGAGCAGCGTGTCGAACTCGGCGAGATCGCCGGCCAGGCCCAGCTGTGCGATGTAGTGCCGGGTGCGGGTGTGGTCGCTCTTGATCCGCATCGCGCCGAGCTCGACGGCAGGGGCACCCGGCCCCGCGCCGAACCGGTGCGTGTGGACGCGGCCGCCGATCCGGCCACCGGCCTCGATGACCTCCACGCGGTGGCCCCGCCGTTCGAGCTCGTAGGCGGCGACCAGCCCGGACACGCCGGCGCCGAGGATCGTGACCGTCTTGGGCGTGCGTGCGGCCAGGCGCAGACGTTCGACCGTCCTGAGCTGAGTGGCCATGAAACCCCTCCCGTCGGAGTGTGCGACCGGGCAACGCCCGTGCGGCACCGCGGCCAAAGGTCGTTCCATCATTCGGAGCCCGGCGGCCGGGAGGCATCCCTCATCCGACGGCCCGGTGAGTAGTGCTGGAGCGGCCCGGCCGGCTGTCGCGGCGGCGGTGACTACCAACCCTGACGGTGTCGGTGCCGTCGTCTTGTCCCCGGCGCCGGGCGCCCGGCAGCGTGGTCCGCGGTTCGAACGTCGATCGCCCCAGGGAGACGGACGTGACACGGGTCCTCATCGCAACGACACCGGCGGACGGCCACGTCAACCCGGTGCTGCCGGTCGCGTCGGCGCTGGCAGCGCGTGGACACGAGGTCCGTTGGTACACCGGCACTTCCTACCGCGACCGGGTCAGCGCTGCGGGAGCCGTGTTCGAGCCCATGCGCGCCGCCCACGACTTCGGTGGCAGGAGCAAGGCTGAGGCGTTCCCCGAGCTCGCGGGACTGACCGGGCTTGCCAGCTTCAAGGCGGGGATGACGGACATCTTCTACCGCACCGCACCGGACCAGCTCACCGATCTGATGGCCGTGCTGGAGCGCTTTCCCGCCGACGTGATCGTGTCGGACGACATGTGCTACGGCGCCTGCTTCGCGCACGAGCTCAGCGGGATTCCCCAGGTGTGGATCTCGAACTCCGTGTACATCCTGGGCAGCGGGGACACCGCGCCGCTCGGGTTCGGGCTGGGGCCGTCGAGCTCACCGCTCGGACGGCTGCGCAACCGGCTGCTGGCGTGGTCCGGTGACCACCTGGCGTTGCGGACGGTGCGCGTTCGTGCCGACGAGGTGCGCGCCGGCGTGGGACTGCCACGGCTGACCACTGGTGCCATGGAGAACATCGCGCGACCGCCCGATCTCTACGTGCTGGGCACGGTCGGATCGTTCGAGTTCCCGCGGACGGACCTGTTCGCCGGCACCAGGTTCGTCGGCAGGCTCGACGACGCGGCGGGTGACGCACCGTTCGGCCCTCCTTTCTGGTGGGGAGAACTGGCCGGTGACCGCCGGGTGGTGCTGGTGACCCAGGGAACGATCGCCGACGACGTGGACCGCCTCCTGCTCCCGGCGATCCGGGCGCTGGCCGACGAACCCGTGCTGGTCGTGGTGACCACGGGCAACACCCCGTTGGGCGCGGCCGGGAGCTCGCTGCCGGACAACGTGCGGGTGGAGAAGTTCGTTCCCTACCAACGACTTCTGCCGCACGTCGACGTGATGGTCACCAACGGCGGTTTCAACGGCGTGAACGCGGCTCTCGGCCACGGCGTGCCGCTGGTCGTCGCCGGGGCCAGCGAGGAGAAGTCGGACGTGGCCGCGCGGGTGCGCTGGTCGGGTGCCGGCCTCGCGCTCGGCCGCCGCGCGGTGTCGGTGCAGGGCATCCGCCGGGCGGTCAGGACGGTGCTGGCGGATGGGCGTTACCGCCAGGCAGCCGAGCGCCTGCGGCAGGAGCACCTGGCGCACGACGGTCCACACCGGACCGCGGACCTGATCGAGGGACTGGTGGCCAGTGTCGACCTCGCGGCGACGGCCAGGAGCGGGGAAGGCGAGCAGTGACACCCGAGACGTTGTCGACCCCACCGCACGTGGACGTGCCGACCGTGCCCGCACCCGTCGACTGCATGCCGAGCCTGGTCGCGGCCGGCCAGGTCGCTCCCGTGGTCACGGTGGACTACTACGGCGGCACGGCGTGGGTCGTGACCGACATGGACCTCGTCCGCCAGGCCCTGACGGATCGGCGGCTGAGCAAGGACATCGAGCTGACACCCGAGTGGATGCGGGTGCCGGGCGTGATGCTCGGCTCGCAGCCGCGCGCCGACGTCGCCAGGACCATGGTCATGAGCGAGGGCCGGGAGCACGACCGCATCCGCAGGCTGCACCAGCGGATCTTCACGCCGCGCGACACCGCACGGTGGGGAGCCCGCCTCGAGGTGCTCGCCGCGGAGCTGCTCGACGCACTCGCCGCCGAGCCCGGCGAGGTCAACCTCGTCGAGCACTACACCTATCCGCTGCCCCTCGCCTTCATCTGCGAGATGCTGGGCCTCCCGCCGGAGATGCACGGCCAGATGCGCCGGGCCACCGACGACATCATCTACTCGCCGGACCAGGCCGTGCGGACCGCGGGTGTCGGCGCGCTCGCCGGTGCCGTCGCCGGCTGGGCGAGCAACCCGGAACCGTTGCGGGACGGGCTGATCACCGGGCTCCTCCACGCCGTCGACGGCGACGAGGCGATCACCCTCGACGAGGTCGTCACGTGGACGGTCGGGCTGGTGATGGCGGGCTACGAGTCGACCGCGAGCCTGATCTCGGCCGGCATCCTCGAGGCGATGCGGTGCGAGCCCGGCCGCCGGCCCGGCACCGAGGCGGAGATCGACGCCTGGATCGACGAGACGTTGCGGATCCACCCGCCGTTCCCGCACGCCACCTGGAGGTTCGCCACCGAGGACGTCGACCTCGGCGGCTACCTGGTGCCGAAGGGCGCACCGGTGCAGATCAACGTGGCGGCGGCGAACCGCTGCCCGCACAACGGTTCCACCGGCACGTTCGACCCGGCCGCCGGGCGCCCGCACATCAGCTTCGGGCTCGGGCACCACTACTGCCTCGGCGCGCCGATGGCCCGTCAGGAGGCCAGGATCGCGCTGTCCGCGTTCCTCGCGCGGTTCCCGCGGGCGCGGTTGAGCGACACCACCGAGGTGCGGTGGCAGTCCGAGTGGATGACCCGTCGCATCAACGTCCTTCCCGTCGTGCTGACCGACCGAGCCCGACCACGAAACCCGGACCGACCCGGAAGGTGAGCCATCGTGGCTGACACAACGATCGACAAGGTGCTGGCCGCGGCGGTGCTGCCCGAGCACGCCGCCGTCACCGCCATCGCGGAGCTCGGCCCGGACGTGGTCGCCGAGGCGGTGCTGGCCGAGGTCGCCGCGCTGACGCAGGTGCTGCCGGGGCCGGGGGAGAAGGTCCCGGTGCAGTGGGAGCTCGCGTTCGGCGGCGACGCGCTCGCCTACGTGATGACCGTCGGCGGGCAGGGCGTGACCGTCGAACAGGGGCGGGTGGACAGCCCCGACGTCGTGGTCGCCCAGGACCTCTCCGAGCTGCTGCGCTCGGTGTACGGCGAGGCCGGAAAGCACGACGCGACAAGGGAGGTCACGCTCCACGCGCCCGACGGACCACCCGAGAGCGACCCTGACGGCAGCCTCGCCCGGCGGCGCGCGCTGGCCATCTCGGCGGGGCGCACCGCGTCGCACGCCGCGAGCCGGCACCCCGCCGACCTCACCGAGCTGGCCATCTCCGCCGGCGCGGACAAGTGGGGCAGGCACTACTACACCGACGTCTACGAGCGGTACTTCGGCGCGCTGCGAGACCGGCAGGTCCGGGTGCTGGAGATCGGCTGCGACCAGGGCGAGTCCGCGCTGATGTGGACGCACTACTTCCGGCGCGGCCGGCTGGTCAGGGTGGACTCCAGGGACAAGGCGATCATGACGCCGCCGCGGGCGGTCGCCGTGCACGGAGCGCAGGACGACGAGGACTTCCTCGCCGGGGTGGCCCGCGACCACGGCCCGTTCGACGTGATCATCGACGACGGCAGCCACGTCAACAGCCACGTCACCACCTCGTTCACCGCGCTGTTCCCGCACCTGCGGCCCGGCGGTCTCTACGTGGTCGAGGACGTCGGCGCGTCGTACTGGCCCGGCTGGGGCGGCAGCAGCACGGACCTGAGCTCGCCGTCGACCACCGTCGGTTTCGTGAAGACGTTGCTGGACGGCCTGAACTACCAGCAACACGTGCGCGAGGACGACGACTACGAGCCGACTCTGACCGAACGGACCGTCTCGGGTGTGTGCATGCACCACAACATCGTCTTCGTGGAGAAGAGCCGCAACACCCAGCGCGGCGCCCCGAAATGGGTCACCAACGCCAAGTCGGCCCTCTTCCTGTGAACAGGAGCAACGCGATGACCCGGACGCAGGAAGCCGCGACGCGGTGCCCGATGCCGGAGTTCCCCTTCGTGCTCACCGCCGCGTCCGACACCGACGAGCAGGGCGTCACGCTGCTCGCCGACGGCCCGGTGGCCAGGGCCAGGCTGCGGGACACCGACCACGAGATCTGGGTCGCGCTCGGCAACGACGCCGCGCGCCAGGTGGTGACCGACCCGCGCTTCAGCCGCCAGGTGGCGCTGGAACCGGACGGCCCGAAGATCGGCAACGCCATCCCCGACCTGCTGATCAGCATGGACGGTCCGGAGCACGCCCGTGCGCGGCGGCTGTTCGCCAAGGCGTTCACACCGCGGATGGTCGAGCGGATGCGGCCGTGGATCGAGAACCTGGTCACCGGACTGCTCGACGCCGTCGAACGCCAAGGCCCCCCGCTCGACCTCGTGGAGCACTTCACCGTGCCGCTGCCGGTCACCGTGATCTGCCAGCTGCTGGGCGTGCCCTACGACGACCGCGGGAAGTTCATGGACTGGACCGACCGGATGCTCGGCGACACCGGGTTCACCCGCGAGGAGATCGGCGAAGGCATCGGCAACCTACAGCGGTACATGCGGGAGCTGGTGGCGAGCAAGCGGGAGACACCGGGCGACGACCTGACGACGGAGCTGATCGCGGTCACCGACGAGGGGAGCAGGCTGACCGAGGAGCAGCTCGTCAACAACCTGTTCCTGATGCTCGGAGCCGGGCACGACACCACGCTCAAGCAGCTGTCCAACTCGCTGGTGCTGCTGCTCACCCGGCGCGAGGAGTACGCGCGGCTGGTGGAACGTCCCGCGCTCATCCCGAACGCCGTCGAGGAACTGCTGCGCTACCTGCTGCTGTCACCGAGCGGGCTGCTGGTGCGCGTCGCGGTCGAGGACGTCGACCTGTGCGGAACGCTCGTGCGCGCCGGCGAGACCGTCGCGGTGCTGCACCACGTCGCCAACCGCGATCCCCAGAGCTACCACTGTCCCCAGGACCTCGATCTGTCCCGTGTGGACGCCGGCAAGCACCTGTCGTTCGGCGCCGGTCCGCACTTCTGCCTCGGCGCGCCGCTGGCCCGGCTGGAGCTCGTCACGGCGCTGACCGAGATCACCCGGCGGCTGCCGGGGCTGCGGCTCGCGGTCGACCCGGCGGAGGTGCCGTGGAAGGAGGGGGGTCTGCAGCGCGGGCCGGCGACGCTGCCCGTCCAGTGGTGACCGATCTGCCGAGACCCTTGGTGCGAAAGGAAAGCCGATGACCGACCTCGCGTCCGAACCGCCCCTGTTCCCGTTCGTCCTGCGTGAGGCGGACGAGGACGACCCGGTGGCTCTGGGCCTCCGGGAGAGCGGCCCGCTGGTGCGCGCCCTGACCGAGGAGGGCACCGAAGCGTGGGTGGCGCTCACCTACGAGACCGCGCGCCAGGTGATCACCGATCCGAGGATGAGCCGGCCCGCCGCGTTCGAGCCGGAGGCGCCGAGGACCACGCCGGCGCAGGCCACCCCGGAGATGCTGCCCAAGCTCGACAAGGAGGACCACACCAGGGTCCGGCGGATGATGCTCAGGGCGCTCACGCCCGCGGCCCAGGAACGCCAGCGGCCGGGCATCGCCGCGCTGGTGGACAAGCTGCTCGACGGCTTCGACGACCAGCCGCTGGACCTGCTGGCCCGGTTCCTCACACCGTTGCCCGTCACGGTGATCTGCCAGCTCTACGGCGCACCGGAGGAGGACTGGGACCCGTTCGTGCGGTGGGCCGACCACATCCAGCACACCACCTCGTTCACCGCGGTGGAGATCATGGAGTCGGCGGCCGAGCTGAACAGGTACGGCTACGACCTGGTGGAGGCCAAGCGCGCGAACCCCGGTGACGACTTCACCACCGACCTGATCCGGATCGGCGACGAGACGGGCGGCCTGAGCAACGACGAGATTGTGCAGAACCTCCTGCTGATCCTGGTCGCCGCCAACGACGCCTCGCTCAAGGAGATGGCGGTGTGCTTCACCGCCCTGCTCAAGCGCCCCCGACAGTACCGGTGGCTGGTCGAGCACCCCGAGGCCGTGCCGACCGCCGTGGAGGAGCTGATCCGGTTCGCCAGGCTGTCCCGCAGCGGACTGCCGATCCGCGTCGCCCAGGAGGACCTGGAGATCGGCGGGCAGCTCGTGCGCAAGGGCGAGGGCGTCATCCCGCTGCACCACCTCGCTCACCGCGACCCCGCGGTCTTCGCCGACCCCGACACGATGGACCTGACGAGGCCGGAGGCGTCGCGGCACCTCGGCTTCGGAGGCGGCGCCCACTACTGCACCGGTGCCCCGCTGGCCCGCGTGATGATGCAGGAGGCGCTCGGCGGCCTGATCCGGCGCTTCCCCGGCCTGCGGCTCGCGACGCCGTGGGAGGAGCTGGAGTGGCAGGAGGGCGGCCTGCTGCGGTCCCCGAAGGTCCTGCCCGTCCAGTGGTGAGTCCCGCCTTCCCCCGTCACCAGAACCGGAGACAACGATGACCCAGACCCAGGGTGCGTTCGACGGAGTGTTCGACAAGGTCGCCGGCGAGTACGACACCGAGGGCGTGGTGTTCTTCAAACCGGTGGCCGAACGCCTGCTGGAGCACGCCGCGGTCCGGCGGGGCCAGCGCGTGCTGGACATCGGCTGCGGCCGCGGAGCCGTGACCTTCCCGGCCGCCGCCGCGGTCGGTGCCGAGGGCGAGGTCTTCGGCATCGACCTGTCCGCCGCGATGGTCGACGCCATCAAGGCCGACGTGGCGGCGGCGGGTATCGGCAACATCAAGATCCGGCGGATGGACGGCCAGGACCCGACGTTCGCACCGCGGGACTTCGACGCCATCACCGGCAGCATGAGCATCGTGATGGTGCCCGCGCTCTCGGTGGCGCTGGCCAACTACGCGCACCTGCTGAAGCCGGGCGGCGTCCTCGCGTTCAGCGCGCCGGACACCCGCAACCAGGAGGGAGCCTGGAAGACCGGTCCGGTCGACATCGGCCGCCTGGCCGCGGAGATCCCGACGTCCGTGCTCCAACAGCGGCCGATGGTGGCCAGGCTGGTGCAGGGCGACCTGCTCGACCTGTCGGCGATCCCCGGCCTGCTGGCCGACGCGGGCTTCGTCGACGTCACCGAGCACCGCGAGGACGTCCAGGTCGTCTCCGACTCGCCGGAGGGACTGGTCCGCTGGACCCAGCAGCACGGCATGCGCGCCGTGTGGGACGCCGTGCCGGAGGAACGCCGGGCGGTCGTCGAACAGGAGCTGATCGCCGACGCCGCCGCCGAGGCCGACGAGTCCGGGCACGTCACCTTCGGCTTCCCGGTCGCGTTCTTCGTCGCCCGCACACCCCAGTCGGCGGCCACCGGCTGCCCGTTTCCCGGCTGACGCCGGCCCAGACCCAGGAGGAGCCTGTGACCGTCGGAATCGACGCCCTCGAGGAGCTCTCGCGGCCGGAGCACCGCAGCGACCCCTACCCGTTCCTGCACTGGCTGCGCGAGAACGACCCCGTGCACAAGAGCAAGTTCGGGTTCTACCTGCTCAGCAACTACGACGACGTCTTCTACACGATGCAGCACACCGGCACCGCGTTCACGGTCCCCGACGAGGCCTCGATGTGGGCCGACATCCCCGGCGACAAGCGCGACCACCCGTCGATCAGCAAGCAGATCAGGGCCTTCGCGTCGAAGAACCACCCGCACTACACCCGGCTGCGCTCGGTGATGGCCCGCGACATGACCGCCGCCCGCGTGGAGAAGCTGCGGCCGCGCATCGTCGAGCACCTGGAACGCGTCCTCGACGGCATCGCACCGAAGCTCGCCGCCGGCGAGACCGTCGACCTGCACGCGGAGGTCTCCACACCGCTGACCCAGTTCGTGTTCGCCGACCGCGTGGGCGTACCGGCCGACGACAGGGTGTGGATCGCCGACACCATCGCCCAGATGATGCAGGCGCTGGTCACCACCGACGAGGCGGTCGTGTTCGCGGCGGACGAGGCCAGCGAGAAGGTCGAGGAGTACTTCCGGCAGAAGGTCTCCGAGCGGCGGGCCGTCCCGGAGGACGACATGATCACCCGCCTGGTCAAGGTGCACGACAGCTACGAGCCCGACGACGACTCGTTGCTCATCTCGATGTTGTGGATCGTGTGGATGACCGGCTACGAGAGCACCATCTCCGGCATCGACCGCGGCATGCAGGCGTTCCTGAGCCACACCGGCTACCGGGACTGGCTCGACAGCGGCGAAGAGGCCAGGGTGCAGGCGTTCGTCGAGGAGACCCTCCGCCACGACGGCGTCGTCCTGTACACGCCGATCCCGCGCATCGCGCTGGACGACGTGGACATGGGGGAGACCACCATCCCCGCCGGGTCCTCGGTGCGCATGCTGCTGGCCTCGGCCAACCGGGACCCCGGCGTGTTCCCCGACCCGGACACCTTCGACCCGAGCCGCAACACCCACCGCATGCTGAACATGGGCTACGGCATGTTCCACTGCAGCGGCGCGGCACTGGGCAGGGCCGAGATGGCGCACGTGCTCACCGGGCTGCAACGCCGGTTCCCCGGCATGACGGCCGCGGGCGATGCGGTGTGGAGCGACATCATCGAGACCCGCATCGTCGAGGCGCTGCCCGCTCGTCTGTCCTGAGGCTGCGCCCGCTTCGCACGCCCCGGCGAGGCGACCGGAACGCTCGTCGCCCTCGCCGAGGAAGCCCATCTCCCACCGCTGGATCTGGTGTGGCACAAGCACACCGACGGCGAACAAGGTGCGGAAATCAGCAGCGCGGCCAACTCCTTCCTGCCAAGATCACGCTGCCCTTGCCCGGCGGGCAGGAGGCGTTACTGGAGGGGAGCTCGCGCGAAACGCGTCTCGGACAAAGGATGGTCGTCTGCCTGCCCGCGTGGCCGGGTGACACCGCCAGCAGTGCCAACGCCGTCAACGCTTCCGGTGTGATCGTCGGCGACTCGTCCAACACCCAGCGGCGGCACGCCGTCCGGTGGGCGGCCGATGGCAGCGTCACCGACCTCGAGACGCTCCCCGGTGGCCGGTACGCCGCGGCGGAGGCGGTCAACGCCAGTGGGTTGGCCGCCGGCTACTCCTACGACTCGCCGTTCGGCCAGCGTGCCGTGCGCTGGGGCGTCGACGGCGTCGTCACGGACCTCGGGGCGCTTCCCGGCGACAGCGAGAGCTACGCCTGGGGCATCATCTCCGCCGGGGCGATCGTCGGGTCGTCGCGTGGTTCGGGCGGCCTGCGCCCGGTGCGCTGGGATCCCGACGGGACCATCACGCCGCTGGGCAACGGCAACGGCGCCGCGCTGGCGATCAACGACTCGGGGCAGATCACGGGCTGCACCAACCGGAACGGACTGCTGGACCCCACCCTGTGGAGTCCCGACGGTTGTGCGACGACGCTCGTTCCGGCGCCGGGGCATACCAGCGGCTCGGCGCGGATCAACGCCAGTGGAACCGTCTTCGGCTCCTCGGGCACGACCAACGGCGACGTTCGGTGGCACGCGGCGGTCTGGGGAGAGGACGGCGTCGCCCAGCTCCTGGGAGACCTGTCCGAAGGTGACACCAGCGTCGTCCGGTGGACCAACGACGCGCACACCAGCGTCGGCTGGGCGACCAGGGGCGGCGTGACCTACGCGGTCCGGTGGGCCTCGAACGGGCCACCTCGGGAAGGTCGCCGTCCTGTGCCTCGCCCCCGAGCGCTGGCTCGGGGTCACGGACCCGGCTCTGCGCGTCCGGATCGGCGAGGGCCGGATCGCTCCGCTTCGCCGAAGTCTGGCGGCTTGCGCAGGTGATACCCGGCTGGCTGACCGAGGCGCAGGCCCGCGTCCTGTGGGAAGCGGCCCTCCGGCTGCCCGCGGGCAGCCGCGTCGTCGAGATCGGCAGCCACCAGGGCCGGTCGACGACCGTGCTCGGCCTGGCCGCGCGGTGGGTGGGCGCGACGGTCGTGGCGATCGACCTGTTCGTCGAGGGCCGGTTGTTCGGCGGCAAGCCGACCCGCACGAGGTTCGAGCAGAACATCGCGGGCGCGGGTCTCCAGGACGGGGTCGAGCTGGTTCCTGGCTACAGCACCGAGCTGAAGCCCGGCTGGGACCGGCCGATCGACCCGCTCTACGTCGACGGCGAGCACGACTACCGGACGTTCACCGACGACCTGCGCTGGTCATCGCACCTGACGCCCGGCGGCGAGATTCTGGTCCACGACGCGTACTCGTCGGTCGGGGTCACGAGCGGCATCCTGGCGAAGATCCTGGTCGGCTCGCGGTACACCTACGACGACCGCACGGGTTCGCTGGCCCGATTTCGCGCGACGGCTCCGCGCCCGGCGGATCGCGTCCGGGTGCTCGCGCAGCTGCCGTGGTTCCTGCGCAAGGGTTCATCAAGGTGCTGCTGCGACTGCGGTTGCGTCCGGTCGCGCGCGTGTTCGGTCACGACAGCCCGTACGAACCGTACTGACTCTCCCGGCCGACAGCCAGTCGCGACGCTCGTTGTCCCCCGTGAGGACTACAGAACAGTGTCCACACCAAGGGGATTCGTGGCACCGCGGCCTTCCCTAGGTTCGCTGGCGACGGCGTCAATGCGTCGCGGCATGCCGAAAGTGGAGGACAAGGGCGTTGAAGACCATGCAACGGTCAGCAGGAGCCGATATTCCTTGGAGGGCGACGAGGCTGGTGGTCGCGGTGGCGCTCACCGTCACAGCGGTGGCGGGCTGTGAGGACGCCGCGGACGAGGACGCGCCGCCGGCCGTCGCCGAGGGGGCCGCTACGCCCCGCATCACCTGGGGCGCGTGTCCGGCGTTGGCCGAGGGCGCCAGCCGTGACCCCCGGCTCACCTGCGGAACGGTGGAGGTCCCGCTCGACTACCGCAACCCCGGTGGCGAGAAGATCGAGGTGGCCGTCTCGAAGCTGCCGGCGGCGCAGTCCGGCGACCGCCGCGGCGTCCTGCTGCTGAACCCCGGCGGTCCGGCGTTGCCGGGGCTGGACACACCGGGTGTCATGGCGCCGACCCTGCCGCCCGCGGTGCTGGCGGCCTACGACCTGATCGGCTTCGACCCGCGGGGAGTCGAGCACAGCACCCCGCAGAGCTGCGGCCTCGACACCCCGTCCCTCGCCGGCCTCTTCCCCTACCCGGCCGCGGACGGCTCGATCACGGCGAACGTCGTCCACGGCCGTGCCGATGCCGAACGGTGCGCGAAGAACGCCGGCGAGAAGCTCCGGTACTTCACCACCGCCAACACGGCTCGCGACGTGGACCGCATCCGAATGGCGCTCGGCGAGGAGAAGATCTCCTACTGGGGCCAGTCCTACGGCACGTACCTCGGCACCGTCTACGAGTCGCTGTTCCCGGAGCACGCCGACAGGGTGGTCCTGGAGGGCAACGTCGACCCCACGAAGGTCTGGGCCCACGCGACGGACAACTGGGGCAAGGCCATGTCGGAACGCTTCCCCGACGCGGCCAGGGTCGCCGCGGCGCAGCAGGCCGCGCTGGGACTGGGCGGCACCGTCGAGGAGGTCACCCGGAAGTACCTCGCACTCGCCGACCGCCTCGACCGCACCCCCGCGCCCGTCCCGGGCACCCCTCAGGCCCTGACGGGGTCGCTGCTGCGCACCGTCACCTACAGCCTCCTGCTGCACAACGAGACCCTCCCGGTGCTCGCGCAGTTCTGGAAGGCCGCAGCCGGGCTGGCCGATGGCAAGCTCACCGAGGCGGACGGCCAGGTGCTGCGCCAGGTGTTCGCCGCCCCACCGCAGACCCCGCGGGTGCTGGCCGACAACCAGGCCACCATGTTCCTGGCACTGACCTGTGGCGACGCGCCGTGGTCCGACAACGTCGACGAGTACGCCCGCCGCACCGCCGAGAACCGCGCGGCCTGGCCGCTCACCGCGGGGATGCCCGCCAACATCTGGGCCTGCGCGTTCTGGCCGAAGCCGGTCGAGGACCCCGTCCGCGTGACGGGCGAGGGGCCGCGCAACACGCTGATCCTGCAGAACCGCAGGGACAACGCCACCCCGTGGGAGGACGGCCTCGGCCTGTACGAGGTCCTCGGCAAGCGAGCGGCTTTCGTCGGCGCGGACAACGGCGGGCACTACGTCTACCACCAGGGCTCCACGTGCGCGGACGAGGCGACGGTGACGTTCCTGACCACCGGCCGGTTGCCGGACAAGAAGGTCGACTGCACCGACGTCGCACCGCGGTGACCATCTCCCGCAGGCCGTGAAGAGCCGGTG
Source organism: Lentzea sp. NPDC059081 (assembly GCF_042738015.1). NCBI lineage: Bacteria > Bacillati > Actinomycetota > Actinomycetes > Pseudonocardiales > Pseudonocardiaceae > Lentzea > Lentzea sp. NPDC059081. The sequence goes on along the minus strand of NZ_JBHYGW010000001.1, from coordinate 701,224 downwards.
GTGACGAGCCGACAGGCCGGCTCGTCTTGAGCTCGTCACGAACTGTCCTGGGAGGGCTTCGGTCCTCTCAGGACAGTGCCGTGCCCGGCTTCCGGCCGCGCGCCACGGGAAGAGCAAGGCGGTCAGGGCGAGTCGCCGTGGACCGCGGGCAGGCTGGCCGCGGTCGCCGCGGTCGCCGCGGTTGCCGCGATGAAGCGTTGCAGCGCCAGCCGGAAAGGCGGGAACACCGCCGCGATCCCGGGCTCGCGGGCGTAGAGCTCGGCCGGCGCCGGCGGGGGCTGGGACAGGGGGTACAACCTGCCGACGAACGCTCCCGCGGCGAACACCACGGAGGAGCCTTCCCTGTTGGTCAGCTCCGGGCACGCGGCGTCGATCTGCACGCCGGTCCGCGCGTAGTCAGGTCCCCGGTGTAGTCGGCCTGGACGACTCAGCCGGTGCCGTCGCGGAAGTGGCGCAGGCCGGTGAGTTCAGCGGTGCCGGCCGCCGGTGCCGGGCCGTTGGTCAGCGACACCGCTGTGCCGTCGTGGGTCACGCCCGCCAGCCGTCCGGTCGACTTGCTGATGGTGACCCGCGTGGTCCCGGCGGTCATCGTCACCGTGGCGGAGTCCTCGACCGCGGTGACACTGCCCGGCTCGGGACCACCAGCCGCGCGGCGTGCTCAGCCGCCTTCTTGATCCGCCACGTCCACGCGCCGACCTGCCGCCCGCTTGGATCCCTCGTGGTCACGGTCAGCGCGTCCGCCGTGGCCCAGTCGGCGGGCAGGTCAAGCGACAGGGCACTTCTCGCGCCGGGTGCGATGTCGGGACCGGTGAACGCGCCTTCTGCCACGATGGAACGACCGCTGCCGGAGCCGGGGGAGTTGTACCTCAGCAGCCGCCACGTGAAGCCGCACTGGCTGACGTTGGTGAAGCCGTAGTTGTTGACGACTTCGACGGTCTTGTCGAACCCCGCGGGGAACGTCGACGCGTAGTACCCGGGATTGGTCAGCTGGAGCGGTGCCCAGATGTCCCTGATGGTGTGGAAGCTCGCTTCCCTCTCGCGGAACGGGCCGAGGATGCCTTCCGGTGCCCGGTTTCCCGTGGTGTCGATCGCCCCGCCGCGGCCGTCGCGCACGACTCCCTCGCCGACGAGCGCCCAGATGAACCCGCCCGCGGACCGCTGCACGCCGCCCATCACCTTCCAGCAGTCGTTCAGGCCCGTGCCGGGCACCGCCGTCATAGAGATCGTGCAGGAACTCGGTGGGCATGAAGACGGTGCTGCCCGCCGCTTTCGCGACGGTGCTGGCGTAGCTCTGGTAGTGGCTCGTGTCGACGCCGTCGAAGGCCGCCCACGTGTGCAGCACCTTGCGCTTCTGCGGGTCGTACAGCCCGAAGTCGTCGTCGACCGCGGTGTTCCAGCCGCCTTCGTTGCCGTTGTCCCAGAACAGGATGGACGGGTGGTTGACGTCGCGTCCTACCGTCGCGGCCACCAGTGGCGCGCCGACACCCTCGTCGTAGCGCTTCTGCCATCCCGCCCGTTCGTCCAGGACGTAGAGTCCCAGCTCGTCGCACAGGTCGAGGAAGAAGTCGTCCGGCGGGTGGTGCGACATCCGGACGGCGTTGATGTTCACGTCCTTCATCAGCCCGATGTCCTGCCGGGCGAGCCGGAGGCTCGACGCGCGGCCCAGCGTGGGCCAGAACGTGTGCCGGTTGGCGCCTTTGAGCACGATCCGCCTGCCGTTGACGTAGATGCGGTCGCCCGCGCGCGCTTCGACCGTGCGGAAACCGAACCGCACCGCGGTGGTGTGCAACGGAGAACCGCCGCTGTCGGTGAGCGTCACGTCCACGAGGTGCAGGTTCGGTGTATCGGCCGTCTACAGCAGGGGCTGGCCACCGGTCGTGGTGATGGTCGCCCTGGCCGCGTTCGCCGCGACCGCCGCCGAGAACGGGCTGCCCACGGCGGAGCCGTCCAGGCGCCAGATCTGCGCCACGACCCGCCCCGCCGAGGTGAGGCCCGCGAGCTGGTCCCGTGGTGGGCGGCCTTCCTCCAGCGGGTGCGGGGTGAACAGCCGGATCCGGCCGAGGTCGAGGGCTGGACGAGGTGCTGACGGCGGCAGTCCGGTACTTCCAGGCCGGGTATGCGGGAGGTGCGCTGCCCGTCCGGTGACGCTTGAACAGACCCGGTGCCCGCGCCTGTCGATGCGGGCACCGGGTCTCGTGCCGAGTGGACCGCGCCACCGGCACTGCTCCCGGGATTCGCACCAGTACCGGCGGCCGGGGTGCCCAAGCCGTCCGCACCCTGCTCGTGCGGCGTCGTCGCCCGCCGCCCCGCCGGCCACTCGGCGAGGCTCGGACGTGCACGGGAGCAGCTGACCGGGACCACTCTGCCGCCGAGACCTCGGTGCTCCTCGTTGGCGACCCCCGCACCGGACTCGCCGTCCGGCGGCACCGGACCACGTCGGTCCACCGCCGTCCCGGAGGCGGGACGGGTCAGGGCACGGCTGTTTCGTCCCGCGCCCCGGCTTGTCGCGCCAGCGCGATGAGGTGACCGAGCGCACGTGCCGCGTCGCCGGCGGTGGACATCTCGGCCAGGTCGTTGTCGCCGAGGTCGAACTCGACGCCGTACCTGGTCTCGGCCCAGCTGATCAGCCAGATGACCTCCATCGAGCTGAACGGCTCGACCGCCGGCTCGCCAGGGGTGTCGCGTGCCTGTGCGACGACGTGCAGGAGGTCCTGCGCCGTGGGTGGGACGAGCTCGGTCACGCGGCACCTCCGGTCTTCGCGGACAGCGCGAGCCGTGCCGCGTCCCTGACCTTCTTTCCGGACGGGGTCTTCGGCAGCTCATCGACGACCAGACATCTCCGCGGCCGCTGGTGCGGCGCCAGGCGAGTGGCCAGATCGGCCAGCACCCGCCCGGCATGGGACTCACGAGTGCTGGTGAGGTAGGTCATCTGCACGTACGCGATGATGTCCTTGTCGAAGACGACGACGGCGTCGCTGACCCCTGCCGTGGCACGCACGACCTGTTCGACTTCGAGCAGGTTGACCTTGAGGCCGCCGATGGCGATCTGCGCGTCTGTCCTGCCGTGCAACGTGACCCAGCCCTCGTCGTCGATCTCCGCCGCGTCCCCGGTGTGGAACCAGCCGTCCTGCCAGTTGCGGAGATCCGGGCGGAACAGGTAGGGGTCGGAGTCCAGTGCTACGCACAGTTCGCCGTCCTCGAACTTGCCGATGACGCCTGGCACCAGTCGTCCGACACCCCTGCCGACCGAGCTGTCCGGGCTCGCCGCGATCAGACCGGTTTCGGTCATGCCGTAGAGCTGCCCCACCGGGGCTCCGTACAGGCGCGTGAACGACTCGCGCAGGGAAGGGGAGAGCACGTCCCCCGAGCAGACGAACCGTTCGACGGCGGGCAGTGGGCGGTCGCGCGGCGGGAGTGCGGTGAGCAGGTCGAGGTGGAAGGGCACGCCCAGCAACGTGGCCCGGCCGGGTGCGGCGTGCGCGGCGGTCAGGATCGCCTGCGGGCTCATCCTCCGCGGCGTCCTCAGCACAGCGCCCGTGTTCAGGCAGTGCATCATGCCCGCGAAGAACCCATACATGTGCGCGAAGGACGCCAGCAGCACAGCAGTGTCACCCGCACGGGGCAGGTGGCCCATCTGGCTGGTCTTGCGCACCTCCGCCTCGATCTCGGCGATGCCGCGGCCCACGGCTTTGGGCAGGCCCGTCGAACCGGAGCTGATCTGCACCAGTGCGTGGTCCGACTGACGGCGGGCCGGCAGGGACGTGCCCGCCCGCAGATCGCCGTCGGTGGACACGATCACCGCGGGGGTGAAGGTGTCGGCGATGCCGCGGACGGCCGCACCGGGAACCCGGTGGTCGACAACGACCACCTGGGCGTCCAGGCTCCACGCCGCGAGGACGGTCGTGACGAACTCCACGCAGGCCGGCAGCCGCACGAGCACCGCCGAGTCCGTGGTCACACCGTTGTTCCGCAGCGCCAGTCCCCGTTCGGCCACGAGCCGTCGCAACGTGCCGCGGGACATCGGGTCCGGTACGGCGAGGCAGTCCTCTTCGGACGGTCCACGCAGCAGCAGGCGCTCGGCCCAGGACGAGTCGTCCGAGCCGGGGAAGACCGGCGGAGTCGCGATCACCTTGCCGGGGCCACCGGTCGCGGACGGGTGAACCATCAGTGCCTCCTGGAGTTCGGTTCGGCGAGGGGACCACCGCGAGCGGGTGTGGCCCGGCCACCGGACAGGCGGTGCGGGACGACCCGGCCCACGCGGCGGCCGTCGACGTGTCGTTCCGCCACGCGGACCGGTCCGCACGGCGGCCGTCGCGCCGTGGTTGGCGTCGCCACCGGCGACGAGGGCAACGCGGCCGAACAGCCGAGGGCCTGCCTCGGCGCGGGCGGGAACCTCCTCGGCATCGCCGACGTCCACGGCGAGGGCGGCGGCTGCGAGGAGATCATCGGGGCGCTCCTGCGCGGCCGGGTGAGCCGGTCGAACGTCGCCATCTCCGCCGAGGCCGGGTCGCGCCGCGGAAGACGGGCCGCGGGCCTTGCCGACGGGTACTTCCGGTGGTACGCCAAACCGGTGTTCGACCAGAACCCCGAGGCATGGGAGGTCATGCGGGCGGTGCACGACTCCGCTGACGAACTGGACCTGTCGCCCGTCGTCGTGTCGCTGAGCTGGACGGTGAACCGGCCGGGGGTGACCTCGGCACTCGTCGGTGCCAGGAGCGCGGACCAGCTGCGCGGGTGCCTCGCCGCCGCTGAGCAGGTCCTCCCCGCCGAGATCGACGCCAGGCTGACCGGCGTGTCCGCGCCGCACCTCGGCTATCCGGAGGTCATGTACCCGGTCTGAGCCGTTCGGAGGAGCGGTCACGTCACGACCCGGTGGGCGCGGCGTGCTCCGCCCGCCGGAGGACCTTGCCGGCCGCCACGCGAAGCGAGTCGAGCAGGGGAGTGGTCGGCCTGCCGATGAGGCGGGACAGCTCCCCGGTCGAACGGCCGAGCAGCCCGTCGCGCACGTTGAGGTCGAAATCCGTCACGAACCGAGCGGACGTAGTGGTCAGGCCGGCCTGGCCCACCAGGAACTCCGTGCGCTGGTCAGGAGTGACGTCGTTGTGCCGCACAGGCTTGCCGAGCACTTCGGCGCACGCCTGCGCGAACTCGTCGAAGGACCAGGCTTGGTCGCCACCGAGCTCGTAGGTGCGGCCGTCGTGGACGTCCCCTCCCACGAGCACCGCGGCGGCGGCGTCCGCGAGGTCGAGGCGGGTCGCACTGGCGACCCTGCCACCACCCGTGCACGTGGTGATCGTTCCCGTCGTGTCCGCGAAGCGCAGCAGGTGTCCGAAGTTCTCGGTGTACCAGCCGTTGCGCAGGAAGGTGAACGGCACCCCGCTGTCCCGGACGTGCGTCTCCGCGGCGATGTGGTCGGGGGCGAACACGAACGCGGGATCACCGGCGTTGACGACGCTCGTGTAGACGATGCGGGCGACACCGGCCGCCACCGCCGTGTCGACGACCGTCCTGTGCTGGACGGCCCGCTCGGCCATGTCGCTGCCGGAGACGAGCATCAGCGTGTCACCGCGGCCCAGGACGCGGCGCACCGACTCCGGGTCGTCGTAGTCCACAAAGGACGTCCGGACACCTGTACCGGCCAGTTCGCGCAGCCGTTCCGCCTTCCTGCCCGTGCCGTGCAGGGACCCGGGATCGGCACCCCTGACGAGCAGGCAGCGCACCAGGTGACGACCCAGCCGGCCGGTGGCACCGAAGACAACAACGGACATCGTTCGTCCCCTCGTCTGCTCAGTCGCGTGGTCGCGGCAGCACCCGAGCGTAGGCACGACGATCGTGGCCGCGGGCCCGCGTTCCGCCTGGTGGACCACTGGTTCTCACCGGTTTGCACCTTCGTGCAGGTTTCCGGTACCCGCGGTCTGCTCGTCGCCCAGGGGGAGGCGGATCGCGCTCGTCGCTTCGTAGCCTCACCGGGCGGTGGTGACCGTGCCGGTCGTCCGTCCTACCAGGACAGGAAGGTGGTTCTTGGTGGAAGCAGGTGCAGTCGGTCCCGACTCGAAGTGCCCGATGGACATCGTCACCGAGTCGTTCGTGCACAACCCCTATCCGACGCTCGCGGCGATGCGGGAGGCCACGCCGGCCTTCCCGGTGCTGGCCAACGGCTACCGCATGTGGGTCATCACCCGCTACCACGACGTCCGGCGGGTGCTGGCCGACCACTCCTCGTTGAAGGACCTGCTGAACCGCAGGCACCGGATCTCAGGCAGGACGCCGGCCGCCGGTGACGCCGCGAGGCTCAAGCACGCGTCACGGCGCAGTGTGCTCGAACGCGACGGAGCCGATCACCGGCGCCTGCGCGCGGTGCTCGCTCCCGAGTTCACCGAGGAGGCGGTCGCGAGGCACGCGCCCCGCATCACCGAGCTCGTCGGCTCCCTGCTCGACGGCCTGCCCGCAGACGAGCCGGTCGACCTGCTCGCGCGGTTCATCCGCCCCTTCGTGTCGCGGATGATCGGTGAGTTCGTCGGTCTCGCCGAGGAGGACCTGCGCGACTTCCCGCTGTGGGTGGACCGCATGGTCACCGGCACCCCGGCGGAGATCTCCGACGCCGGCTACCGGATGTTCCTGCTCTCCCAGCGCATGGTGGCCCACAAGCGCCGGTTCCCCGCCGACGACGTCTACACCAGGCTGGTGCGGATGCGGGAGGAGGGAAGGCTCGACGAGGAAGAGCTGGTGTCGACGTTCATGGTGCTGCTGGTCGGAGGGAGCGAACCGATCAACGCCACCGCGAACACCCTCCTGCTGCTCCTGCTGCACCCCGGCCAGCTGGACGCACTGCGCGCGGACTTCGGCAAGATCGACGCCGCGATCGACGAGGCCGTGCGGATGGAGTCGCCGTTCCGGATGCTGCCTCCCCGGTACCGCGAGGCGCCGCTCGAGCTGGACGGCGTGGTCGTGCCGGCGACGGACCTCATCGTCCCGTCGCTCGCCTGTGCGAACAGGGATCCCGACCAGTTCACCGATCCCGACGTGTTCGACATCGCTCGTTCCACACCCGGTGTCCTGGCCTTCGGTCACGGCCCCCACCGCTGTCCGGGGATCGGCCTCGGCAGGCTCGAGGCGAGGATCGCGCTGACCGCGCTGCTGGAGCGCTTCCCGGAAGTCTCCCTGGCGGTCCCGCCGGATCGGCTGGAGTGGCGCCCGGGGTTCTTCATGCGGCGCCTGGAGACCTTCCCGGTCGTCCTCGGTGGGTGGCAGAGCGCCGCGGGGGAGAAGTCCACATCGGACCACAATCGCACGGAGGTGTTGTCGTGACGGAGTTCGTCACGTCCGTCGACGGTACCCGGGTCGCGTACACGGTGATCGGCACCGGGCCCGCACTGGTCATCGTCAACGGGGCGCTGTGCTATCGGAAGTCGGGGCCCAGCACCGAACTCTCGGGACTGCTGGCCAGGCACTTCACCGTGTACGACTTCGACCGCCGCGGTCGCGGTGAGACGGGTGACGGCGTCACGCCGTGGTCACTGGAACGGGAGGTGGAGGACATCGGCGCGCTGGTCGAACGCGCGGGCGGCACCGCGTTCGTCTTCGCCTTCTCCTCCGGCTCCGCGCTGGCGCTGGAAGCGGCGTCCCGCCTGTCCGGCATCGAACGCCTGGTGGTCTTCGAGGCGCCGTTCGTGGTGGACGACACGCACGAGCCGCTGGCCGCCGGCTACGCGGAGACCATCGACGACCTGATCGCACGGGACGAGCGGTCGGCCGCGCTCACGTCGTTCATGAAGCTGGTGGGAATCCCTGCCTTCGTCATCGGGGTCATGAAGCGCACACCGCTGTGGAAGAAGCACAAGCGCATCGCCCACACCCTCGCGCACGACGTGCGGATCATGGGGCAGGACTGCCGCGGCGTGCGCCTGCCCGCCGGGCGCTGGCCGGGCGCGACCATGCCGGTCCTGGCGCTGGCGGGCAGCAGGAGTCCCGTGCACATGCGCAACGCCATGGTCAACGTGTCCGAAGCGCTCGCCGACGCCGAGTACCAGCCGCTCAAGGGGCAGAACCACGTGTACCAGCCCGCGGCGATGGCACCGGTGCTCGTGGAGTACTTCACCCGCACGCCGCGTGTCACGACCACACCCCGCGACGGCGGCTGAGGGCGGAGCGGGATCGCGACGGACAACGGGGCGCTCCCGCCGGCCGCGGGGGGGGGGAACGAGGGGGACGGGGGGGGCAGGGGTTGCTAGCTCGCCTTTCCCCCCCTCCCCCGTGTCGCCCTCCGTCCCACCCCCCACCCCCCAAACCACGCTACCATAGGCCCACGGCG
>NZ_JBHYGW010000001.1:543022-692903 GCF_042738015.1 Lentzea sp. NPDC059081 | reverse complement strand
CCCCGCGGGTAGTGGGTCGGAACCAAACCCGGGGGGGGTGGGGGGGGGGGGGGGGGGGTGGAGAGGGAAAAGGGGGCCCTCCCGTGGGCCGCGCTCGGTCCCGAGGGGGGGCAGGGGCCCCGCGGCTGCTATCGCCGCATGGTTCCCCTCAGCACGCGTGCGACCGTGCTCGGCCCCATCAGCCGCGACGGCGGGTCGAGCAGGTTCGCGACGCGGAACAACCGCTTGCTCAGCACCGGATCGCTCGCGGCGGACCGGTACAGGGTGCTCCGGTAGGCGTTGACGAGCTTGTCCACAGCGGACTGGGGCTCGAACCGCAGATCTCCCCCGGAGGCCAGCTGCCAGGGAGCGTCGAGCAGGAGTGCGGCCTCCCGGAAGAACCGCCGCGCCAGCCGGTCTGCTCCTGCGGCGAGGAGGCGCCGCAGCAACAGCGCTTCCGTCGCCGCGACGGTCATGCCCTGCCCGTAGACCGGGTTGAACGAGCACAGCGCGTCGCCCATGACCAGATAGCCCTCGGGGAAGCGGGACAGCCTCTCGTACCGGTGGCGGCTGCTGGCGGGATAGCGCATCAGGCGGGCTTCGGCGAGCGGTTCGGTCGTGGCCACCACGTCGGTGACCTCCGCGACGCCGAGCCGGTCCACCCAGTTGACCAGGCCGCGGTGGTCCACCGGCGGCACGACGCCGTGGCGGCCGCTCGTCGTGACGGCGAAGGTGCTCCCTTCCTGGGCGAGGACGAACGCGCCGCGCGGCCTGCCGGGGTAGGACGCCAACGCGGCTCCCAGCCTGCCGCCGAGGTGTTCCGGACGCCTGCGCAGCAGGTGGGTGACGTAGCAGATGCCGACCCGGACGTCCTCGCGGTGCGGCGCGGGATAACCGAGTTCCCGCAACCACACCGGCGACCGCGTCGCCCGGCCCGTCGTGTCGACCACCAGGTCCGCGTCGAGGCGGTGTTCGTCGAGTTCGACGCCGGTCACCCTCGCACCGCCGGCGACGAGACGTCGTGCCGTGCTGCCGTCACGCACGCGGACGTTCGGCAACGCACGCACTCGGCGCCTCAGCACCTGTTCGAGTGCCGGTCTGCTGATGCCGAACCCCGTCAGGCCGGACGTGGCCGGGTGGAGGAGGTGACCGTCGAAGTACCAGTGCATGTCGGCCAGCAGATCGCCCTGCGGAGCACCGAACTCCCGCAGCTCGGCGACGAACCCCGGGAACAGCTCCTCGAACGCCTCCAGGCCTCGCGCGAGCAGGCCGTGAACCTGTGCGCCCTGGGGAACTCCGCGCCTGGTCCCGGCGGTGTCCGGCAGGACATCGCGTTCCACGACGGTGACCTCGGAGAAGTGTGCGGAGAGCGCGGCGGCGGACGCCAGTCCGCCGATGCCCGCTCCGAGCACCACCGCGTGCCCGTTCACGCCGTCCCGCCCCGTTGCGACGACCCCGCGAGGAAGCCGGCGACGTCGGGCCAGATCTCCTCCCATTCGGGGCCGGCGTGCTGGTGGTCGTGTCCCATGTCCGCGACGGTGACCAGCCGGGCGGCGAGCCCCGCGTCGCGAGCACCGTCCGCGATCCGGGTGGCCTCCTCCACCGGCACGACGTCGTCGGCTTCGCCGTGCACCACCAGCAACGGCGGGCCGGCCGGGGTCAGCGCGAGGAGCGGGCGCCGCCGCGGGTCGGTGAAGTAGGCCTCGACGTCGGCCCTGGTGGTCTCCGCCGGCACCGGCACCGGGTTGTGCGCGGTGAACGCGAGGCGGTCGAGGAGGAGCGCCGGCTCGGCGAACCCCATCAGCACCGCGCACGCCTGCCACGAAGACGGTTCCCGCGTGATCGCCAGTAGTGCGGTGTACGCGCCGCGGCTCGTGCCGAGGATGCTGATCCGGTCGCCGTCGACGGCGGGGTGCCCGGCCAGGTGAGCCCTCGCCGCGAGCACGTCGTCGACCTCCGCGCCGCCCATCTCGGCCAGCGCGAGGAAGCCGGGACCGTGTCCCGGTGCGCCGCGGTGGTCCACCGTGAAGACGGCGAAACCGGCCTGGCACAACGGTTCGTGCTCGCTGACCCGGACGATCCTGCCCTCGTCGTCCAGCGCGCCACCGGGGTTCGCCGAGCACACGACGACCGCGGGGTGCGGTCCGCTGCCCGTGGGAAGGCTGAGGTGGCCGTAGATCGTGGTGCCGTCGGCCGAGACGAACTCCTCCGTGGTGATACCTGATGCGTGCGGTCGTACGGGAGCGTTCTCCAGCTCGTCCGCCAGCAGCGAGACCAGCTTGCCCACCGTCAGGTTGCGCTGCATCTTGACGGAGGGCACGGAGACGCCCAACGCGTCCTGCAACCGCACGCGCAGCTCCACGGCGACCAGGGAGTCGATGTCGACGGCCTGCTCGGCCGCCAGTTGGTCCGCCGGCAGGCCGGTCGCGTTGTGCAGTAGAGGCGAGACCAGTGCGGGCAGCAGCGCGAGCCGGTCCGCCCGCGAGGCCGCGCGCAGCCGCTGAGGTGTCTCGGACGCCGCGTGGCTCGTCCCGGCCGCCGGTACGAGCGACTCGAACCTCGGCAGCGCCGCGAGCTGCGGGTTGGCCTTGGCCCACCGCCGCCAGTCCAGCGCGGCGACCGTGCCCTCGACCAGCTCCGTGCGCACGACGGCGTCGAGCTCGGTGATGAGCCTGCGCGGTGTCATGGGAGCGTGTCCGTTGCGCCGCAGCAGGTCGCCGACCAGACCGTCCCGCGCAACCGTGACGCCGACCTCGCCCACCATGCCCCAGCCGATGCTCACGGCGGGCAGGCCGAGGCTCCTGCGGTAGCGGGCGAGCCCGTTGAGGAACTCGTTCGAGGTGGCGTAGTTCCCGGTGGCGGCGGATCCCAGCTGTGCCGCCAGCGAGGAGAACAGCACGAAGAAGTCGAGGTCGTCGGCCAGCGTCTCGTGGTGCAGGTACCAGGCACCGTCGGCCTTCGCGCGGGTCGCGGTGACCAGTCGCTGCGCGGTCGTGTCCGCGAGCACCACGTCGTCGAAGTTCGCCGCGGCGTGCACGATCCCGCGCAGAGCCGGCATCTCGGCACGAACCCTGGCGGCGAGGTCGGCGACCTGGGCGGGATCCGACACGTCGGCCTTCTCCACCCGCACCGAGACGTCGCGCGCCACGAGCTCCTCGACCGTTCGGACGGCCGCCTCGGTGGTGACACCGTTGCGCCCGACGAGAACCAGGTGGGTCGCGCCGCCGTCGGCGAGCCAGCGCGCCACCTCCAGGCCGAGCCCGCCCGCGCCGCCGGTGATCAGGTAGGTCGCCTGCGGCCGCACCACCGGCTCGGTCATCGACGACGCCGGCACCGCGACCCGGTCACCGCTCATCCGCACCGCGATCTTGCCTGCGTGGGAGTCGCCGGTCATTCGCCGGAAGGCCTCCTGGACGGAGCTCGGGCCCAGTTCCGCCACCGGCACCGCGACGACGACCCCGTCGTCGTGCAGAGCCGCGACGTCCCGCATGCACTGCTGCACGTCGTCCGGGCGCAACGCCATCATCTGGTCGTAGTCGAAAGCGTGGAACGACAGGGCGCGCCGGAACGCGGCCAGCCGCAACGGCCGGTCGGCCGCGAGGTCGGCCTTGCCGAGCTCGACGAAGCGGCCGAACGGCCGCAACAGCTCCACGCTCTTCTCCATCAGCTCGCCCGCCAGGGAGTTGAGGACGACGTCGACACCTTCGCCCCCGGTGCCCGCGAGCACGTCGTCGAAGAACGCGGTCGAACGGGAGTCCGACACGAGGTGGGCGCCTTCCGCCCGCAGGAGCTCCCGTCGAGCGTCGCTGCCGGCCGTCGCGTGGACGACCGCGCCGAGGCTCAGTGCGATCCGCACCGCGGCGAGCCCGACACCACCGGCAGCGGAGTGGATCAGCACGCGTTCACCCCGTCGCAGTCCCGCCAGCCGGACGAGGGCCTGGTGCGCCGTCACCACCGGCAACAGGGTCACGGCCTGCGCCGGGGTCAACGTGCGGGGCAGGGGCACGACCCGTACCGCCTCGACGGTCGCGTACGACCGGAAGAGGTCCGCGCCGTGTGCGAACACCAGGTCGCCGACCCTCACACCGGAGACGTCCGCGCCGACCCGCACGACTTCGCCGGCGCACTCCATTCCGAGAGCCACCCCGGTGAGACTGTGCTCCATCGCCGCGGCGGCCAGGAGTCCGGAGGCCTTCAGCACGTCCTTGAAGTTGAGACCGACGTGCGACACCTGGATCTCGACCTCGCCCGGTCCCGGATCCCGTCGTGCGGCCGCGGCGAACCGCAGCTCGCCGAGCGTGCCACCGGCCCGCAGCTCGACCGGGGTGCGGTCCACGTCGACGACGACGTTGTGCGCCACGGCCGCCGCGTCCGCCTCCACGAACCGCCGGACGTGGCGGCCGGACGCGCGCAACGCCACGTCCTCCTGCGTGTCCGTGCCCAACTCGTGGACGAGGGCGCGGTGATCGCCGTCGTGGTCCACCACGCGCACCCGCAGGTCGGGCCGCTCGGCGGCGGCCGCCCTGGCGAAGCCCCACCACGACGCGGCCCAGGGGTTCGTCGTGGGGTCGGTGTCGCCGGTGCTCTGCGCGCCGCGGGTCACGAGCACCAGCTGAGCGGCGTTCTGCGGCAGGTCCTGCGCGACCCGCAGCGGCAGGGCCACCGACTCGCAGGCGGACTCGGCCGGCGGGTCTCCCGAGTCGACGACCGCCACCGCCCGGCAGCCGTGCGCCGCGGCGGCCCAGTCCTCGTCCGGCGCCGGCCTGCGCACATCCGCGCCCCGCGCGGTCAGCTCACCGGCCAGGGCGTCCGCGTCGTGCCCCGTGCCGAGCACGAGCCACGAGCCGTCCGGGTCAGCGCTCTCCTCGACGTCGACGAGCTGCCACGCGTGCTCGTAGTGCTGAGGCCGCACCTCCGCCGGGCCTGCGGCTTGGTCGCGCGTCAGCACCTGCGCGCACAGGCCGAAGAACTCCGCGACGACCTCGCCTCCGTCCGTGACCAGGGTGAGGTCGCACTCGAGGCGCCCCGGCTGTCCGGAGTCACGCTGCCTGCCGTGCACCCACAGCGTTTCGCCCACCGGCCGGTAGTAGCGCACCGAGGTGATCCGGGCGGGCACGTAGGTGTCGTCGTCCTGCGCACCGGCCATGGTCGACGCGCCGACGGTCATGGCGTGCAGCGCGGCGTCGAGCAGCGCCGGATGCAGCCGGTGCCGTTCGGAGGAAACCGCACCGGTGTGCAGCGACACGAAGATCTCGCGGGTGTCGTGGTCGCACCACACCTGCTCCACCGCGCGGAAGGAAGGCCCGTAGAGCAGCCGTCGCCTCGTCAGGTCGGCGTAGACGTCCTCGCTGCTCGTCGCGGGCAACGCCGCTGTCAGTTCCGCCAGCGTGGTGCGGACCGCGGGCGGAGCCGACGGCCGCGCGCGGTCCGACTTGCGCATCCGGGTGTGCGGAACCCACTCGTCGTCCACGGTCTCCCGGCTGTACATCCGCACGGCGCGTCGTTCGGGATCGTGTTCGACCCGCAGCGTGGTCACCGCGGTCTTGGTCAGGACCAGCGGTGTCTCGAACTCGACGTCCTCGAGGACGCACGGAGTGTCGTCCGCGAACGTCGCGAGCGCCGCCTCGACGTAGCCCGCGCCGGGGAACACGACAGCGCCGTCCACGACGTGGTCGCCGAGGTAGTGCAGGTCCGCGGAGACGAGCTCGACCTCCCTGGCCAGAACGGTGGCGGACGCGGTCGCCCGGCCGGCCAGCAGCGGGCCCTCCACGCCGAGCCGCACGTCCCGGGACCGGCGGGTCTCCTGCCAGTGGGACCGGCGTTGCCACGGATAGGTCGGCAGGGCGACTCGGCGGTGCGCACCCGGATGCGTGTTCTCCCAGGCGATGTCGGCGCCCGCCGCGTAGAGCGCGCCCAGCGTGTGCTGCAGCTGCCTGCGCTGGGGCTGGTTGCGCACCAAGGAGGCGAGCCTCTCGACCCCCGTGCGCCCGCTCTCCGCGATCGCCTCGTCGATCGCGCCCGCCAGCACCGGGTGGGGACCGACCTCCAGCACCACGGCGGTCTGCTCGCCGAGCAGAGCGCGGCAGGCTTGCGCGAACAGCACCGGCTGCCGCACGTTGCGCCACCAGTACCCGGCGTCCATGCCGGTGCCGTCGACGAAGCCGCCGGAGACGGTCGAGCACAGCGGCACGCCGGCGGCGGCCGGCGTGATGGTCGCCAGCGCCTCCAGCAGGTCGTCGCGGATGGGATCCATCTGGGCGCTGTGGTACGCGACCTCGACGCGCAACGGTTGCAGCGGAACCCGTTGCCCGACGATCTCCATCGCCGCGCGGTCACCGGACAGCGTGGTGGTGGACGCGCTGTTGACGGCCGCGATCTCGACGCCGTCCACCAGCAGCGGCCGCACCTCGTCGGCGGACAGGCCGGCCACGGCCATGACGCCCCGGCCCGCCAGCCCCGACTGCAGCCTGGCGCGGTGGTAGCTGATGGTCAGCGCGTCCTCGAGCGAGTAAACACCCGCCGCGTACGCGGCGGCCACCTCACCGACGCTGTGCCCGACGACGGCGACCGGTTCGACCCCCCACGCCCGCCACAGGGCCGTGAGACCCGCCTGCACGACGAAGTTGGCGACTTGTGCGTACAGCGTGCTGGTCAGCCGGGAACCGTCCTGCGGCCGGTCCAGCTCCTCGGCCATGCTGATCCCGAACCGCGCCAGCACCTCGTCGCAGGCCTCGACGACCTCGCGGAACAACGGCTGCGTCCGCAGCAGCTCCTGGCCCATGCCCCACCACTGCGGCCCCATGCCCGTGTAGACGAAGGCGACACCGCCCGTCAGCGCCGCCCGGGGTGCCGGCAGGTCCGCGAACGCCGCCGCGGCCTCGGCGGCGTTCGCGGCGACGACGAAAGTGCGAAGGACGTGGTGCTCGCGGGTACGCGCGGCCGTCGTGGCGATCTCCCGCCACGACGGTCCGTCCGGCTGCTCGGCCAGGACCCGGTACGACCGGGCCAGTGCGTCGAGCGCCTCGGGACCGCGCGCGGACAGGGGGAGCAGAAGTGGGGCCTCGTCTCCGGTTTCCGGATCGGCGGGCAGGGGTGGCGGTGGCGGTGCCTGTTCGATCACCACGTGCGCGTTCGTGCCGCCGAAGCCGAACGAGTTGACCGCCGCCCGGCGCGGGCCCGGCCAGTCGGGGAACCCGGTCGTCCCGGTCGGCACGCTCAGCCGCAGCTCGTCGAACGGGATCGCCGGGTTCGGGCTCTCGAAGTGCAGGTTTCCCGGAATCTGTCCTCTTTGGACGCAGAGCACCGCCTTGATGAGACCCGCCATGCCCGCGGCCGCCTCGGTGTGGCCGATGTTCGACTTCACCGACCCGATGTGGTGCGTCCGGTCCGAACCGGTGAGCACCGATCCGATCGCCTTCGCCTCGACGGGGTCACCGACCGCGGTACCGGTGCCGTGGGCCTCGAAGTAGCCGACGGTGCGCGGATCCACTCCTGCCTCCGCGAAAGCCCGGCGGATGACCGCCTGCTGTGCCTCGCCGCTGGGCACGGTCACGCCGGGCGTCCTGCCGTCCTGGTTCACGGCGCTGCCGCGGATCACGGCGAGCACGTTGTCGTTGTCGCGCACCGCGTCGGCGAGGGGTTTCAGGAGGACCGATGCGGCGCCCTCGCTGCGCACGTACCCGTTGGCGCCGCGGTCGAAGGTTCGGCATCGGGCATCCGGCGAGAGGAACCGGCCCTTGGACATCAGCATCGTGGTGGAGGGGTTGAACATCGCGTTCACGCCACCGGCGACCGCGAGGTCGCACTCGCCCCGGCCGAGCGCCACGCAGGCCTGGTGCAGTGCGACGAGGGACGAGGAGCACGCCGTGTCGACCGTGAAACTCGGGCCGCGCCAGTCGAACGCGTGCGAGAGGCGGGCGGCCAGCATCGACATCGCCACCCCGGTCGCCGTGGAGCCGCCGGTCAGGACGCGGTTGGACTCCGACAGCTGCAGGTTCATCGAGTCCAAGGTGAAACCGCCGACGAACACCCCCACCGGCTTGCCCGCGGTGGTGCTGGGCGGCAGGCCGGCGTTCTCCAGGGCCTCCCAGGTGACCTCGAGCAACAACCGCTGCTGCGGGTCGAGGCTCGCGGCCTCTCGCGGGGTCATCCCGAAGAAGGCCGCGTCGAACGCGTCGATCGGCCCCTCCAGGAACCCGCCCTGGCGCACCATCATGCGGTCGGGCGTGACCGGTTCGGGTTCGTAGTAGGCAGCCGCGTTCCAGCGGTCCGGCGGGATGTCCGCGATCGGGTCGGCACCCGAGACGAGGAGGTCCCACAACCCGTCCGCGTCGTGCGCGCCGCCGGGGAACCGGCAACCGACTCCGATGATGGCGATCGCCGGGTATCCGCGGCCGAAGTCTTGTGGAGTCAACACCCGATCCTTCCTGACGGAGCGGTTCGGCAGGCGGGGAAGTACCCGGCGACTGGGACGAACCGGCGTCGGCTGAGCAGCAGGACGCCCACAACAGCAGCGCGTTTCCCGGGTCACAACACCTGGCCCCGGGTAGCCGACTATGGGGAACCGACAGCGCGTATTTAGGGCAACGCAACGGGTTCACCACGGGTCGGGCGACATGTGTCAACTGTGGACGGACGGCTGCAAACGTCCTGCCGCGGCCGTGACGCGTGCGGCCGCATCGCCGTCGTCCGGCCTGGTGTGCGGGACAACGGCCGGTTCGCCGGTGGGCGAAGGGAGAACGGGGGCGCTGCAACCGGTGGCCGTCGCACGGGTGGCGCCGTATTCTACGGCGAGTGGTATCGCGGTGGCCGACGGCGATGGTCTTGCTGGTCGCGGTGGAGGTGTGAGGTGGCAGCACGTCCCCAGGTCCTGACCCTCCTGACCGGACCGGCGGGGATCGGCCGCACGACAGCGCTCACCAGGACGCACCGGAAGCTCGCGGACCGCGGGGCGAGCGTCTTCGCGGTGCGCTTCACCCGGGGCGGTGATGCGCTGCCGACCCCTTTCCCGTCCGCCGCTCCGCCGTCGGCGGAGCGGGTGGCTCTCGGCTGGTCCTTGATCGGGCCGGTCGCCGGCGCGTGGCAGAACGAGAAGGTCGCCGACCGGGCCGCCGCGGCAGCCGCCGCCGCACTCGTCCAGCTGGGCGAGGTCGTCCTGCTCGTCGACGATGCGCAGTGGATGGACCTGGACTCGCTCGCGACCCTGGCGGCACTCGTCCCGAAGCTCAGGGGCACCGGCGTGCGCTGCGTGTGTGCCGTCCGCACGTCCGCTGACTCTTCCAGGCCGGAGGCGCTGGCCGTCCTCCGCGACCTGCGCGGGCGAGACCTGGTCGACACCGTCCGGCTCGCCCCGCTGACCAGGCAGGAGATGTTCCGGCAGATCGCCGCGGCGTTGCAGGCGGCACCGGAACCGGCACTGGTCGACGAGGCCCACCGGCTGAGCAGGGGAGTGCCCGCGGCGGTCAGGGACGCGGTGGAGGTGCTGTGCGACGACGAGAACGTTCGCGTCGTGGACCGGTCGGCCTGTCTCGCGCGGTCGGCGCCGCGGCTGAGGCCGCCCCGCAACGACCAGATGGTGCAGGCGGTCCGCGGTCTCGGTGAGCTCGCGTGGACCGCCGCCAAGGCCGTCGCCGTGCTCCACCCGCTCGGGCCGGCGGTGCCCGCTCTGGTCGCGCAGGTGCTGGGAACGACGCGGGCCGGCGCCGGCCCGCTGCTCGACGACCTGGTGCGAGCCGGCGTGGTGCATCGTGGCCGCGCAGGAAAAGAGTGGCGGTTCACGGTGCCGATGGTCGCCGTCGCGATCCTCGCCGGGCTGGGCCCGTTCGAGCGCCGGCACCTCGCCGCGACGGCGGTCGACGCGGTTTGGTCCGGCAGCGCCGACTGCCCCGACCCCGACCACCTCGCCGACCTGATCGTCGACGCCGGGAACTTGGTCGAACGCGAACGGGCGTTGAACGACCTGCTCGACCACGCCGGCGAAGCGCCTCGCAGCCGTGCGGTCCGCCGGTGGCTCGCGGCGGCCGTCGAACTCACGACCGAACGACCGCATCGCGCGCAGGTCATGTCGATGCACACCACGGCCTGCCACCGGAACGGGGACCACGAGCAGAGCCTGTCCGGCGCGCTGACCCTCCTCGACGAGTACGCCGACGTCCTGCCGCCGGGTGCCGTCCAGCAGCTCCAGGTGATCGCGGTGCACGCGATGCACCGGACCGGTGACATCGACGGCCTCCGCGAGATCGCCGAAGGGCGCCGCGGCTGGCCGGGAGGCCCGGCCACCGCGCTCGTCACCGCGGCCGTGGCATGCGCCGCACTCGACCGCTGGCGACGGGTCGCCGAGCTCCTCGTTCCCAGCCGTGCGGTGTGGAGGGGCCACGACTCCGTCACCGCCGACCTCGGAGACACGATCTCGACGCTCGCCGGACTGTGGACCGGAACGGCAGGTCTGGAAGAGCTCGATCCCGCGCTGCGGCACCTGTGGCGCACCGGCGACCCCGCCGGCGACCGGCCGGCCGACCTCGGCTGGCGCCTCATGGCCGCACTCGTCGTCGGCGAGTCCGACGCGGCCGCGAAGATCCTCGCGCACACGAACCCAGAGGCGGACCTCGGCGGTCTGCACCTGCCCGTGCAGGCGATGCTCGCGCTGATGCGCGGTGAGATCGACACCGCGGCGGACATCACCCGGCGTTCCGTCGCCACCGCCGGCGACCGCTTCGACTCCGCGCACACCTGGATGGTCATGTCGGCGGTCTGGGTGCTGGCGATCCAGGGACATGTCGCCTCCGCGCGCACACTCCTGGACAAGGCGGAGGAGACCGCGCCGCCGCTCGGCCACCTGCTGACGTTCAGCCGGGCCGTGCTGGCACGGCTGCTGGGAGACACGGGACAGGCGAGGAGCCTCCTGCACGAGTCGCTGCGGAGGGCGGCGGACCGGGGCCTGGTCGTCGGGCTCGACGTGTGCCTGCGGGAGCTGATCGACCTCGACCTCGAACTGGGCGACCAGCTCGCGGCGGAACGCGGCCTGGCCGAGCTCGAAAGGGTGGTCGCGGCGTTGCCGACCGGACGGGCGAAGCTGCACCTGCTGCTGTCCCGGGCCATCGTCACGAAGGACGAGCGGACCGCCGACGCCTGCCTGCGACTCGCCCGGCACCGCACGCAGCCGCTCATGCGCGGCCTGGCGATCGTCACGCTGGTGCAGCGGGGGGCCGCCGCGCCGGAGAACCTGGTCGAGGCGTACGAGATCTTCGGCGAGGCCGGCGCGCTGCTGGCCCGCTCAGTCGTCCGAGACGAGATGCGGGCCGCCGGCATCGCGGTGCACGGTCGTCGGGAGGTGGCTGCGGAGAACGAGCGGCTTCTCGTGGCGCTCGCGGCGGGAGGCTTGAGCAACAAGGAGCTCGCCGCCGCGTTGCGCACGAGTGAGAAGAGCGTCGAGGGCAGGCTGAGCCGCTTGTTCGAGCGCACGGGGTACCGCTCACGCGTCGAGCTCACGACGGCGATGATCAACCGCAGTTATGAGCCGCGGTGACGAGAACGACCACCGGGTCACATGCCCTGCAGAAACCCCGTTGTGCCGACGAGGCCGTGGAGGAGGTCGGCGGGGATGCCGAGCAGTGCGAGCAGGTCGTCGGCGTGCGGGACCAGGTTGCGGTGGATCGCGTCCAGTCGCGACGGCAGGGCGAGCACGTCCGGCGCGGAGACGAGCCCGTGCGCGAGGAACCAGCCCGCGTCGGCGTGCACCATCTCGAGGCAGTGCACTTCGTACAGGTCCTCCAGCAGCGAGGTCGAGTGCCAGTGCGCCCGGAGCGACTCCACGGTGGTGCGGGCGCAGTGGGCTTCCGCGAACCGCTGTGCGAGCCCGGTCCGTTCGTTCCACCCCTCGAACGTGGGCGCCAGACCTGATGTGAGTTCCGCGTACAGCACCCTCTCCCGGGATCTCGCCAGGAGGCTCCAGTCGTCACCCGCCGCGTCGTCCGGTGGCCGGTAGTCCGATCCGAAGGCCATGGACCAGGCGGCGTTCAGCAGGTTTAGCCTGTTGTCGCCGCCCGCGGACTGGAACGTCGTGGTGAGCGCCTGGTAGCCGCTCAACCCGTGCTGCCCGAGCAGACCGGACGCACCGCAGGCCGACCTCGCCCTGCTCACCGCGGTGTCGGCGAGCACGCTGACCACGACCTTGCCCAGCGACATCTCCCGCAGGTCCGCGGCGGACGGACCGGTGCCGCGCCCGCCACCGGGAGCGACCCGCCAGCACCGGTCCGACACGCCGCGGGCGACGACGGTGGCGGCGAGCGCGGCCGTGATGGCGCCGAACACCATTCGCTGCGTGCTGAGGTGGTCGATGGCGGTCACCTCGCCGCCGAGCCGGTCCAGTGTCCGGCGGTGCCGCGCCCTCGTGAGCGCGATCGCCGCGCCCGACCGGGCCGCGGCGGCCAGACCCGCCGACGCACCACCCCAGGCGAAACGGCCCATGCTCACGCCGCGCAGGCTGCGGGCGTCCGGCCCGCCCAGCGGATCGTCGAGCTCGCCGGCCGCGTCGATGGACGCGCCGTCGGCCAGCCACCGTTCGAACGGCACCACAACCCCGTCGAACCGGATCGACGCGAAGTCCATCGGCACCGGTGCGGTACCGGCGTGCGGTGTGATCGTGACACCGGCGCGTGGCCCGTCCTCGTCCCGCAGCTCGACCAAGAACAGCGCGGTCCCGCTATCCGCCCCGCCCACCAGCAGACGCGCGCTCACCACGCCCAGCCGGGCGAATCCGGGAAGGGCCACCGCGGCCGGGTGCTTCGCGGCCTCGGGCACCGGGGTGGTCAGGACGAACTCGCGGGTCGCCGGGTCGTAGACCGCCTCGGTGCGAATCCGTGCGGAGCTGTTGCCGAAGCCCTGTTCGTTCATCAGCGCGGCCCCGATCCAGCGCGCCGACACCAGCGCGTGCAGGTCCTCCTCGCCCGCGCCGTGGTCGAGGGCGGCACCGGTGGCGACGCAGTGGTGCAGCAGCATCGCGAAGAAGAGCCGCGGGTCGACCACCGCGCTGAGCTCCAGCACCGATCGCAGCAGGGGCGGATCGGCCAGCAGCGGTTGCTCGTCGCCCAGCCGGGACTGCAGCTCGCGCAGCCCTCGGTACGGTGCTGCCGGGTCGTCGGGGTCGAGGTCCAGACGGGAGAACAGCTCGACGAGTGAGCCTGTCGGTCGGGCGGTCATCGGTTCTCTCCCGCTGCTCGGTCCGGTGCCCACTTGACGATCTCCGCCGCCAGCGCGTCGGCGTGGTCGGCGAGCACGGTGAAGTGGTCGCCGGGGACATCGACGTCGACGTGCGGCAGCTGCCACGGAGTGGCGTCCGCGTGGAGTGGTTCGCGGGCCCGTAGGAACAACGTGTCGGCCTCGACGGGCGACGGCAGCCAGCCCGCGAACATCCGCAGGTAGCCCCCGGCGGCGGTCAGGCGGTGCTCCTCGGTTCCGGGAGCGTCCCGGCCCTGCCGCTCGGCCAGAGCGGTGAGCAGTCCCGGCAACGCCGCGTGGAACCGCTGGTCTGGCCACCAGCTGTCCACCAGCACCAGTCCTGCCACCCGCGGGCTCCGTGCGGCGACGGCGTGCGCGACCAGCCCGCCGGAGGAGTGTCCACACAGGACCAGCGGTCTGGTCGTGCTGATCCGGGTGAGCGCGGCGACGTGCGCGGCGACCAGCGCTTCGAGATCAGCGGGAAGCGGGCCGTCGGAGGTGAACCCGGGCTGGGGCAGGCACAACACGTCCATGCGGCCGTGCAGCGCCGCGGCGAGCGCGGCGTATTCGTGCGGCCCTCCTGCCGGGAGCACCGACGGGAAGCAGACCAGCACAGGGGAGGACCCGGTAGAGCCGAGCCACACCGGTTCCGGAACGTGGTCGCGGGCCGTCCCAGCCGTGAACTCCTGCCGCAGCCGCGACGCCGCGCCGAGCAGTTCGACGGCGGCCACGCCGTTGCCCGCCCGACAGGCCCGCAGGTACAGGCTCGTCAGCGCGTCCTGCGGTGTGGCGCCGCTCCACAGCAGGCTCCAGAGGTGTGCGGTGAGGTCGCGGGGTGTGCCGTGGTCGAGGACGGCACCGGCGGGCAGTGGGATGTCCAGCGCCGTCGCGAGGGCGTTTCGCAGTTCGAGGGCGGTCAGCGATGTCGCGCCGAGCGAGACGAAGCTGTCGTCCGGGCCGACCTCGCCGCCGTCGCGGCAGCCGAGAACGGCGGCGGTGTGCTCCCGGACGTGGGCCAGGAGCCCGGTTTCGCTCCGCGGGACGGCCACCGCCTCCGCTGACAGAGGGGCCGCCGCCGGGAGGGCCGCCGGAGGAGTCGCCGCCGGAGGGTCAGCCGCTGGGCGAGCAACCGCCTCCGGACGGTCGGGGGGAGAGGTCTGCAGCCAGTACCGCGTTCGTCGGAAGGGGTAGGTCGGCAGGTCGACGGCGCCGGGAGTCGCCCCGGCGAAGACCGTGGCCCAGTCGACTCGGACGCCGTGCGCGTAAGCCTCGGCCGCGGACAGCAGGAAACGCCGTCGCCCTCCCTCACCGTTGCGCAGCGTCCCCACCAGGCCGATGTGCCGCCCGGTCGCGTCTGCCGCCTCCGCGACCGGCCTGAGCAGCAGCGGGTGCGGACTGATCTCCACGAAACAGCTGTGACCGGTGTCGAGCAGCGCGTCCACGGCGGCGTGGAACTCGACCGGCCGGCGCAGGTTCTCGAACCAGTACCGCGCGGTCAGTCCTGTCGTGTCGAACCGCCCCGGCACGACCGTCGAGCAGAACGGCACCACCGCGGGCCGTGGCCGAATCCCCGCGAGGTCTCGCAGGAGGCGGTCCTCGAGCACGGACACCCCGGCGGAGTGGGAGGCGTAGTCCACGGGGAGAAGCCTCGTGCGGACACCTCGTGCGCGCAGCCCGCCGGTGAACCCGGTCACCGCGCGGGCATCGCCGGACACCACCGTCGAGGTGGGACCGTTCGCCGCCGCCACCGAAAGTCTGCCGGAGAAGTGCGCGAGGTGGTCCTCGACCTCGTGGCGAGGCAGCTCGATCGCCGCCATCCGCCCGCCCACCAGCTCGCTCACGGCCAGCGCGCGCCTGGCGACGAGCAGCGCGGCGTCCTCCAGTGACAACGCGCCGCACACGTGCGCGGCCGCGATCTCCCCCTGGCTGTGCCCGACGACGGCGTCCGGCCGCACACCGGCCGCGTCCCACGTGCGCGCCAGCGCCACCATCACCGCGAACAGCGCGGGCTGGACCACGTCCACCCGGTCCAGCGCCGGCTGCCCGGTCTCCCCGCTGAGCACGGCCCGCACGGACCAGTCCACGTGTGGCTTCAGGGCCTCCTCGCACTCCGCCAGCGCCCGCGCGAACACGTCCGACTCCGTCAGCAGGCCCGCCGCCATCCCGGCCCACTGCCCGCCCTGGCCGGGGAACAGGAACACGGTCCGCCCACCGGACCTCGACCGCCCTGTCACGACGCCGGCGCACCGGGTCCCGGCCGCGATCGACCGCAACCCGGCCACCAGGTCGTCCGCCTCCTCCGGAACGATGACCGCGCGGTGCTCGAACGAGGCCCTGGACGCGCCCACCGCCCACGCCACCCGCTCCGCCCCGGCTCTGCCGGCGGCCGGGACGAGTGCCGCCGCCAGCTCCCGCAGAGCGGACGCGCTCTTGGCGGACAACACCAGCGGAGGCGGCGGAGTGCCGGCGCTGTCCGCGTTCCCGGAGACAGGCGGTTCCCGCAGGATCACGTGGGCGTTGGTGCCGCTGATCCCGAACGCCGACACACCGGCGTGCCGCACCCGGTCGCCGCGGGGCCACGGCACGGGGTCCACCAGCAGCCGGATCGCAGAACCGTCCAGGCCGGGCGGGGTGGCCGTGCCGACGTGCAGCGTGCTCGGCATCCGCTCGTGTGCCAGCGCCAGCACGGTCTTGATGATCCCGGCGATCCCCGCCGCCGCCTGGGCGTGCCCGATGTTCGACTTGACCGATCCTAGCCACAGGGGCCGTCCCGCCTCCCGGTCGTCGTCGAACACCTCGTGCAACGAGGCTGCCTCGATCCGGTCGCCCAGCGGTGTGCCGGTGCCGTGGGCCTCGACGACGTCGATCTGGCCTGCGGACAGACCGGCGTCCGCCAGCGCCTGGCGGAGCATGCGTTGCTGGGCGAGGCCGTTGGGGGCGGTGAGGCCGTTGCTGGCGCCGTCCTGGTTCACCGCCGAACCGGCGACCACCGCGAGGACCCGGTGCCCGAGCCTCACCGCGCGGGAGTGTCGTTCCAGCACCAGCACACCGGCGCCTTCCGACCAGGCCGCGCCGTCAGCGTTCGCCGCGAACGCCTTGCACCGCCCGTCTGCGGCGAGTGCGCCCTGCCTGCTGAAGTCCACGAAGGACGCCGGCGTGGTCATCACGGTCGCGCCGCACGCCAGCGCCAGCGAGCACTCGCCACGCCGCAGCGCCTGGACCGCGAGGTGGACGGCCACGAGTGAGGACGAGCAGGCGGTGTCGACGGTGATCGCCGGACCGGTCAGCCCCAGCGTGTAGGCGATCCGCCCGGACGTGACGCT
Source organism: Lentzea sp. NPDC059081 (assembly GCF_042738015.1). NCBI lineage: Bacteria > Bacillati > Actinomycetota > Actinomycetes > Pseudonocardiales > Pseudonocardiaceae > Lentzea > Lentzea sp. NPDC059081. Next base: position 676,386 of record NZ_JBHYGW010000001.1, on the reverse strand, counting down.
GCCCGCGTTTCCGGTGAGCAGCAGTCCGTCGAAGAGTTCGGGGGCCTCGGTGTACCGGGGCGCGTAGTCGGAGGCCATCTGACCGACGAACACCCCCGTGTCGGAACCGCGCAGGGCGATCGGGTCCAGACCGGCGCGTTCCAGGGCCTCCCAGCTCGTCTCCAGCAGTAGCCTCTGCTGGGGGTCCATGGCCAGGGCCTCGCGCGGGGACAGGCCGAAGAAGCTGGCGTCGAACTCGTCCACGCCGACCAGGAAGTGGCCGAGGTGCGTGCTCGAACGCCCGGGGTGGCGGGGGTCGGGGTGCCTCAGCCGGTCGAGGTCCCAGCCCCGGCCGCCGGGGAACGGCCCGACCGTCTCCGAGCCCTCCGAGACCAGCCGCCACAGGTCCTCGGGGGAGCGCACGTCACCCGGAAACCGGCAGCCCATGCCGACCAGGACGATCGGATCGTCGTCCGCGAGCACACCGGCGGGTGCCGGCACCTGCCGGCCGACGGCGTCAGGGCCCACCTCCGCGAGGGCCACCAGGTGACGCGCGAGGGCTCCCGGAGTCGTGTGGTCGAAGAGGGCGGTCGTCTGCACCGGCAACCCGGTGACGGTCGCCAGCTCCACCGCGAGCGCCACCGCGCCGTGCGAGCTCACTCCCAGGTCGCGGAAGCTGCGCTCGGCGTCGTCCACGGCGACACCGGGTAACAGTGCGCCGATCCGTTCGGCGACGAGCGCCGACGCCACCCGGACGCGCTCCCCGTCGCCGTGGAGCGCGAGCCGGTCCCGCCACCGGCGGTCAGGCTCCGGCGCGCGGTGGTCGAGCAGTGCGGTCACACCAGCCCGCGAAATCTTTCCGGTGGGGGTGAGCGGCAGCTCGTCCACCAGGACCAGCTCGGCCGGCAGCTGGTACTCGGGCACGCCGCGGGCGGTGAGGTGGGCACGAATCGCGGCGAGGTCGACGACCTCGCCTGGCCTCGGGGAGGCGACCGCACACGGGTACTGGCCGAGCCGGACATCCGGCCGGCCCACGACGGCGACCGACGCGAGCGGTGACAGGTCACCGAGCAGGCCTTCGACCTCGGAGGCGGCGAACTTCAGCCCGCCGACGTTGATCACCTCGGCGGCGCGCCCCGCGTAGCCGAGGGTGCCGTCGGCGTTGAGGCGGGCGCGGTCACCCGTGCGCAGCCAGCCGTCGCCGGTGAACGCCGCCGCTGTGGCCTCGGGATCGCGCAGATAGACTCGGAAGAGGTGCGGTCCCCGGTACTGCAGCTCCCCGGTCTCGCCGAGCGGGCACGGACGACCCTCCTCGTCCACGACCCGTGCTTCGCTGCCGGCGAACGGACGGCCGATCGTGTTCGCCGCGATGTCGGCCGGATCGTCCCGCAGGGTCGCGGTACCGGCACCGAGCTCCGACATCCCCCACTGCACGATCGTGGCGGCCCCGGTCAGCCGCCGCACCTCGTTCACCAGCGAGGCGGGCACAGGAGCTCCGCCGGTCCGCACCTCGCGCAGCCGCAGCGAAGCGGCCGGATCCTCGCGTAACCGGTGCGCCAGGTCCCGCAGTTGTGCGGGCACGGCGAACAACACGCTCGCCCCGGTGTCCGTGGCCAGGTCGTGGCAGGCTCCCGCGTCCCACCCCGGTAGCAACGCCTGCTCGCCGCCCGTGAGCAGCGACAGGTGCACCGACAGCAGACCGAACAGATGGGTGAACGGACTGGCGCTGATGGTCGTGTCGACGCCGCGCACCCCCTCCCGCGCCGCCACCCGTGCCGCGTTCGACAGCAGCGCGCCGTGGCTGTGCAGGCACAGTTTGGGCGTCCCCGACGTCGTTCCGGAGGAGGGCAGCACCACGAACGGCATACCGGGGTCGATCTCCGGGGGCTCGAACGGCGTCGCACCGCCGCGGTCCACCAGCGAGCTGAACGCGATCTGCCCGGTCCGGTCGTCCCCGTCCTCGTCACCGACGACCACGACGTGGTCGAGTGACTCCACTTCGGACAGGTCGACCCGGCTCGTGGCCGGCCGGATCAGCAGCCGTGCCCCTGCTCGGCGCGCGAGCGGGACCAGGTCCCGCTCGCCGTAGGCCATGTGCAGGGGAAGCAGGACCGCGCCGAGCTCGGCGACGGCGACGTGGACGACCAGGAACTCCCACGAGTTCGGCAGACGCACCCCGACGACGTCACCCGTTCGGATGCCCAGGCCGGTCAGCCCCGCGGCCAACGCGCGGGCCGCGTCGTGCCACTGGTTCCACGTCTGCCGTCTGCCGTCGGCCGTTCGGACCGCGATGGCGTCGCCGCGCGCTCGCACCGCGGAAGCGAACACGTCGCGCAGGCTTCGGTGGTCCGGCGACCCGGGAGGGGCCGGTGGGCCTACGAGGTAGTCGGCTGCCGTGATGGGTCCGTTCACTCCCGCGCTCCGCTCGGTGAGGTGCTCCTGGCGGCGTGCAGGAGACTGGTGACGAGGGGCAGACCGGTGACGGCCTCCGGCAGGCGCCCCAGGACGAGGAGACGACTGATCTCGGCCAGGACGCTGATGATGTCGGCGTTGCGCGCGAGCTCCGCGGCGTCTTCGACCAACTCATGCCGGTCTGGCACAGGCCTGCTGTCAGCCTCACGTCGACCTCCCGGTAGCCGATGCCGAGTCGGTGCCTGAAGTCTCGGCGTCCGGCGAGGCCAAGTCGAACGATCACGTACGTTGGTACGGCAGTCCCGGCCGGTTGGGGACTTCCGGGCAGACGTCGCTTGGAAACGTCGGCGCGGAAACGTTCCGGAACGTCGGCGCGCCGTTGTGGCAGCGCGCCGACCGGACGGCCGGGCGCGCGGACGACGAGTCTCAGCCGAGGACGACGGGGAACTTCTCCAGGCGCCGCATGTAGAACCCGGGTCGCCACTCCAGCTGATCCGTCGGCACCGCCGCGCTGATCGCGGGGAACCGCTCCAACAGGGCGGTCAGCGCCAGCTTCGTCTCGAGCCTGCCGAGGACGATGCCGGGGCAGCGGTGGGGACCGTGGCCGAACGCCAGACTCGCCGGCGCCGTGCGCCCGATGTCGAACACGTCGGGATCGGCGAACTTGCCCGGATCCCTGTTCGCGCTCGCGGGGGAGGGCACGACGAGGTCCAGCGGGGGGATCACCACCCCGTCGAGCTCGATCGGCAGATCGCTGAACCGGGGAGGCAGGATCCGGAACGGCGACTCCATCCGCAGTCCCTCGGCGATCGCGGCGTCCATCCTGCCGAGGTCCGCGCGCAGCAGGGCCAGCTGGTCGGGGTTGCGCAACAACATCAGGAGGGTGTTGGCGATCGAGTGGTTCGGCTCGCTGCCCGCGATCAGCAGCACCATGCAGGTCGACACCAGCTCGTCCTCGTCGAGCCGTCCCTCCTCCCGCATCCGCACGAGTCTGGTGTACACGTCGTCGCCGGGGTGGGCGCGTTTGTGGTCGATCGTGCGGCGGGAGAGCTCGACCATGTTCATCGCCGCCTCCCCGATCTCGGCGGTCGTGCCGGTGTGCATGAGATCCACCCACCGGGGGAACTCGCCCAGGTCCTCCTCGGGGAGACCGACGACCTCGCCGATCGTCCTGGTCACGAAGGGCCGGATGAACCGCGCCAGCAGGTCCACCGGCTCGCCGGTGGGCAGATCCGCGGCGATGGTCTCCGCGAGCTCGGTGATCCGGGGTGCGCGCCGGGCGACGGCCTGCTCGGTGAACTCGGGTGCGAGCAGGGCGCGAAGGCGCGAATGGTCCTCGCCGTCGCGTTCGAACACGCTGCGGCGCGCCGCGTCGGCCATCTTCACCGGGTCGGCGTTCCTCATCCGCACCTTGGCGATGAGATCTCTCCGGCGCACCACCAGGTCCTTGAACGACCTGGGAGAAGCCAGGATTCGCCGTACGTCGTCGTAGCGGGTCACCACCCACATCCGGTAACCCCTGTTGTCGACCGGGACCGCGGGCGCGGCCTCCCGCATGGCGGCGAGGACCGGATGCGGGTCGCGGACGAACGAGTCCGTGATCAGCTCCATCGGGCACTGTGGATCGGTGCTGATGTCGTGTTGTTCCACCACGGTCACCTCTCAGTCCTGTTCGGACGGACAACCGGCCGACCCGTCCGCGCCCCGAGGCTGCAAAGCACGGTGCAGGTGCCGGTGATGATCGAATGCAGGGGGTCCCGATGTGCGGAAAACCCTCACGAGACCGCTCCGCGGTCCCGGACGCGTCAGGAGAGAACGGTCCGCGGACTGGAACGCCGCCGGTTCGATCCGTGACCGGTCCGCCTGGCCTCGAGGCAGTCCAGCTCTCGGTGAGCGCTGACCGGCACTCCGGAGGACCCGTGCCGAGACCGCGAACTAGTCCCTCGACCGGGTCCGGCTCGCTGGACGAGCTCGCGCGGCGGCCTCCGGACCGGAAGCCGCTGACCGGTGCCACTCACGGCCTACGGCTTCCAGCCACCCTCGGGAACCGTCATCGTGAAGGCACCGCAGCTGAAGCTCAAACCGAACGCCAGCACCAGCCCCACGCCCTCGTCGCGGTAGACCGGTTCCGCCAGCATGAGCGGCACCGAGCAGCCGATCGTGTTCCCGTAGTCGCGCAGCACCTGGTACGACGAGGCGACCGCGGGGCTGCTGGGAGAGACACCGAGCTCCGTGCACAGGCCGTCCAGGATTCGCGTGCTCCCGGTGTGCATCAGCAACGTCACGGCGTCCGCGGGATCGGCGAGCTCGCCGCCCGCCGCCAGGAGGTTCGCCACCGTGCGCCTGGCGTAGTGCGCGCCCCTGGGCGTGACGTCGGGGCTCAACGTGTAGAGCCGCCGTCCGTGCACCACCGGTACGTCCGCACCGCCGTCGGGCACCGTGCCGAGCTCCGCGTCCTCCGGCTTCTCGTTGGTCAGGCTGCTCACGGGGCCGAACGCAGGGCCGGGTGAGCCGGCGCCGAACACCATCGCCACCGCCGCGTCACCGAAGAGGAAGCCGTGCATCACGTCGACGGTCGACTGCCGCTGTTCCTTCGGCAGCTCGGAGAAGTGCGAGTAGTGGCCGGCAAGCGGAGGCGACAGGGGAGTGACCGCGTCCATGAAGAGCACCAGCACGTGCTTGGCCGGTTCACAGGTGAGGTACCACCTGGCGGTCTCGACCACTTTGGACATCGCGGAGCAACCCATGTACTGGATGCTCAGGTTCGCCACGTCCCTGGGCAGTTCGGGCATCTGCGCCAGCGCTTCGCAGACCAGGCTGGGCATCAGCCTGCCGGGACTGCTGGACACACCGAGCACGAGCCCGATCGACTCGACCGGTACCGACGCCTTCTCGAGGCACTCCCTGGCCGCCCCGACGACGAGCTCGGTCGCGCCGACGAGCGGTTCCGGGTCCGCGCCGCGGAACAGCATGTCGGGGAAGTTGGCGAGCAGGGAGTACCTGGTCTCCACGCCCATCCTGAGCAGCATGTCCACGAGCTTGTCAGACAGGTGACCGCGACCCGCGTCGAGCAGTTCGTCCGTGCTCAGCCGGGACGGGGGCAGGGCCTTCGCCACCGCGGCCAGCCTCGGGGACACCACGTGAGTCATACCAGGCTCCGTTCTGACACCGGTGCCGTGGACACCGAGATCCGGTCGTTCGACGAGTCGTAGGTGGCCACCGTCACGCGGTGTTCGAAGTCGGGGTTCGCGGCCGGGAAATCGGGGCGGTGGAAGAAGCCCCTGCTCTCCTCGCGTGCCAGCACCGAACGCGCGTACGCCTCGGCCAACAGCAAGGTGTCGGCTCCGGTGCAGTCCCGTTCCCCGAGCCGGGCCCGTTCCGCGCCGCACCAGGCGACGAAGTCCTCCGCGCGCTCGGCGGAGAACCGGTGGTGCTGGAACTCGGCGGTCCGCGTGCGCAGCTCGGCGCGCAGATCGCCGGCCGCCGACGCGGCCTCCGCCGGGGGGACCGCGGCGGGCTCCAGCCCTGTCGTGACGGCGGTCGTCCCCGCCAGCTCGTCCGCGAGCTCCGCGCCGGTGGCCAGGAACCACGGAAAGGGCTTGCCGAACGTCGAGTCGACCGACAAGCCGTACCTGCCCTCGCCGGTGACGTGCAGTCCCGCCACCGCGGCCGCGGTGCGGACGGGGTCGACGCCGCCCATCGAGAAGCCCTTGACCGGGCCCAGCACGGCCGTCCGGTCCGCCATCTCGACGGTGTGCGGAACGTGCCGGTTCGCGATCCAGTAGTCGCGGAACGTGCCGATCTCCATCTTCTCCGCGGTGTGGCGCGCCAGTGCTCCGGCGAGCTCGGTCGCGGGCTCGCCGGCGCGGAGCAGCCGCGCACCGACCAGATCTGACGGGTACAGGGGCACCCGGCGGTCCAGGTCACCTAATCGCAGGTAGTTGAAGAACTCGAGGTTTGCCAGCACTCCGCCGTGCCGCACCACCGCGCCCAGCAGATGACCGGTGAGGTCACCGACCCCGTCCGCGAACATCCCGCAGAACCCACCAGGGGCGAGCACCAGCTGTGCGCAGGCCACGTCGACCTGGTCACCGCCGCGCAGCAGCCGCACGCCGCGGCACGTGCCGTCCTCGACCACGAGGTCCGTCACGTGACCGTCGAGGACGACCGCACCGTGTGCCGCGGCACGGTCGAGGACCGCCGCCACGACCCGGTCGCCGACGCCGATCTCCGGGTAGGGCAGATGACCACGGGGTGCCACGAACCCTTCCAGGATCGGCGCGTACCCGGTGATCTCGCACAGGCGCGCGTACTCGGCACGCGCCCGGTCGAGCACCAGCTCACGCTGCCGCGGCAGGAGTGTGGTGGACGTGTCGGTGAACGGGTCGGCACCCGCCCCCTCGGACAGGCCCACCAGGTCCTGGCGCATCACACCCGCCGACCACACCCGCGACATCGGCGGAAGTCGTTCGTCCTCCCGCATCAGCACCACGGGCACGCCGCGGCGGGCCAGCTCGTGGGCGACCCACGCACCGGCCATGCCACCTCCCACCACACCCACTCCCGTGGTGATGGACACGGCCTTGCCGCCGTCGGGAAGCGCAGCAGCCATCGGACTTCCTCTCAAGATCAGTCGCGCTCTACGGTGAGTCGAGCGTCCGCACGGGCCACCGCCGGTTACGCGGTCCGGCGCGCGAACGTCAGTCCGTCGCCGATCGTCAGCAGCACGGACTCCACCCGGTCGTCGGCCAGGACGTGGGCGTTGAACCGCTTGATGGCCAGACCGTTGCCGACCGGCTCGTCCTCGGCCGCCTCGCCGGCGTAGAGCGTGTTGTCGGCGAGGATCACGCCACCCGGCCGCATCCGAGGCACGAGCTCCTCCCAGTAGCCGACGTAACCGGTCTTGTCCGCGTCGATGAACGCCAGGTCGATGTCGGCCGCGTGCGGAAGTGCCCGCAGTGCGTCGAGCGCGGGCCCGACGTGCTGCCGCACCCGGTGGGCCACCCCCGCGTCGGCCCACGCCCCGGCCGCGATGGTGTGCCACCGGTCCGTCACGTCGTAGGTGTCGACGACACCACCCGGTCGCAGACCACGGGCGAGAGCCAGGGTCGAGTACCCGGTGAACGTGCCGATCTCGACCACGCGCGCGGCGTGGACGGACTGCGCCAGCAGGGTCAGGAAGACCGCCTGGTCGTGGGGGACCTGCATCTCGGCCACCGACCCGAGTGCGGCGGTCGTCTCCGCCAGCTCGGCCTGCGCTGCCGTCGGCGGTTCCGCCTGGGCCAGCACGTAGGCGTTCACCCTGCTCGTCGGATGGACGCTCTTGTCAACCATCGGATCCTCCTCGTGGCGGTTCGGCGGCCATGACACGGACCAAAGTGGACACACTCGCGGGGAGCAGCCGGTGGAGCGGGTCGTCCTCGTCGAGCGGGTGGCGAGCGAGGTCTTCTTCGACGGCGGCCACCCGCATCACCACGTGTGCGCGGAACCGTGCCCGGGACACCGATGCCCTCTCCAGCGCGAAGAACCTGTCGAACAGATCGCGTTCCCCGTCGGTGGCGCCCTGGCTCGCTCGCCGTCCTGCCTTCTTCAACAGGGACGTGCCGCCGGGCACCAGCCGCTTGCCGATGGCCATGTGCACCTGCCGGTTGCGCAGGACGGCCTCCTTGAGGACGCTGCCCTGGTCCGCGTGCACCCGTGCCAGCAAACCGGCGACCCACTCGTAGTCCCGCGCCCAGATGCCGCTGAACGCGGGATGTTCCGCGACCATCCGGCGGCGGATCGCCGTCTCGTACCGCTGTGGTGTGCAGCTCCCCGCGTAGAGCAACAGGGCCGAGTAGCAGTCGAACCACCCCGCGGCCGTGTCGTGCAGGTGGCTCGCCGCCGGATCGCGCACCAGCCCGGACAGCGTGTCGCCCAGCAGTCGCCAGACACCCACTGCCCCATGATGTCCCAGCACCCACCGGTAGAGCGCCCTCGTCTCGGGGTCGGACGGAGGCGGCAGCGCACCGTGCTCGCGCGGAGCCGGCGTCGTGTCGGCCGGCGCCCAGCCCTCGCCGGGCAAGGGCACCGGCAGCCGTCCGATGCCGTGCGCGGCGAGCAGCGTTTCGGTGATCAGCGACGTCGTGCCGGAGTGCGCTGCGGAGATCGTCACGTCACACCGCCGCGAAACTGGTGCTCGTGCCGGGCACGTCCGCCGCGGCGCACTGCCCGCTGAGGTGGTCGAGAGCACCCAGTGCGACGGCGACCGCGGTGCCCGCGTCCATCGAGGAGGAAGTCCAGCTGATCACGCTGATGCCGTCGGCGGACGCCCTCTCGACCAGTTCGGCGGGTGGGCGCCAGTGCGCTCGCGGCCGCAGCACGACCAACCGCCCTCCGCGGGCCACCCGAGACGCGGCGAGCAGGGCCGGCGGTGTCGCGTCCGATCCACCGGCGTCGAACACGACGTCGATCTGACCGGAGTCCGCGGCGGCCACCGCCGCGGCCGGACCGCTCGCCCGCACCACGATTCCCGCCCGGTGCAGGGCGTCCGGGAGCTCCGGGAAGTGGTCCTCCGCTCCCCGGACCACCAGGGCGCGCAACGGTTCCGGGCGCACCGCCTTGCCCGTGCCGGACCTGGGGATCCGCGGAACCCGTTGTACCTGGCGGACCTTCTCGTGCGGTGCCACGCGTGCCGCGACGTGCGCGAGGATCTCCGCCAGCGGAGTGTCGGCGGAACAGACGACGTACGCCTTCGGCACCTCTCCCGCCATCGGGTCGGGTACACCCACGACGAGGGCGTCCGACACGGCGGGGTGGCTCTGCAGCGCCTCCTCCAGCCTCGCCGGAGCCACCTGGTGCCCGCGGTACTTGATCAGCGACTTCAGCCTGCCCACGATCCGGAGGTTGCCCTCGTCGTCGCGCACGGCGAGGTCTCCGGTGTGCAGCCAGCCGTCCGCGTCGCCGATCTCGACTCCGGGAGCGTCGACGTACCCCGGTGTGATCTGGGGACCGCGCAGTACGAGCTCGCCCGGCCGTCCAGCGGGCACGTCGGCACCCGTGTCGGGATCGACGAACCGCGCCTCGGTGCCGGGCAGTACGACGCCGACCGTGCCCGCGGGCACCGGGCGGTCGTCGGGCGTGAAGGAGATGCAGCCCGCCTCCGTCATCCCGTACCCCTGCACCACCGGCCGCGAGGTCAGCCGCTCGCACTCCCGGGCCACCGCCTCCGGCAGCGGAGCACCGCCCGACACGATCAGCCTCAGGTCCGGCAGGTCCACCGGGCCGGGCAGGCTCGCGATCTCGGCGAGAACGCTCGGTACCAGGTAGGCGATCCCGGCCCGATGAGTGCGGAGGAGGTCGAGGAACCGGGCCAGCCGGAACCGGACGGGACCGATGAGGAGCGTCCCGCCCGCCCTCAGGACCGGGTTGAGCGCCATCTGCATGCCGTAGACGTGGCGCAGCGGGCCGGCCGCCACCACCACCTCACGGGGGCGCAGCCGGTGCACGGCGGCTATCTGCGCGAGCCCGGCCGTCAGGTTGCGGTGGGTGATCGCCGCCTTGTGCGGGTGCCCTCCTGTGCCGCTGGAGGACAGGAGCACCGCGGTCGCGGCGCCACCGGGCGTGCGAGTGAACTCGTCCGCGCTCTTCTGCCGCGGCACAACTGAGCCTGTTCCCCTCGGCAGCTCGTCCACGGGGAGCACGCCCAGCGGGAGCGCGCCCTGCGGCAGCTCGTCGAGGCCGGGCCACAGCGCCGGGTCCACCACCAGCATGCGAGCACCGGTGGCGGCGAGGTCGGACGTCCAGCCGATGCGCACACCATGCGGGTCGAGGGGAAGGACGGTCGCTCCCGAGCGCAGGACGCCGTAGTAGGCGACGACGAACTCGGAGCTGTTCTCCGTGAGCACCGCGACGACGTCACCGGGGCGAACACCCCTGGAGGACAACAGCTCCGCCAGATCGCGGATCGCACTCCTGAGCCGCCCGTAGGTCCACAACCGCACCGTTCCGTCGGAGCAGTCGATCAGCGCCGGCCGGTCCGCGGGCGCGGAGGTGCCGAACACGTAGCTGGTCAGGTCGACGTCACCGGGGTCGGTGAACTCGAAGCCGGTGAGGTTCATCGGACTTCACGCACTCGCTCGAGGTGTTCCGCCACGGCTGAATCCAGCACGTCGGCCGCGACGCGGACGTCCACGTCCAGCGCCCGATCGGTGACCACGGGCGGTATCGCCGCGCTGAGCACCTCCAGCAGAGCGTGGCAGCGGGGCGCCCGCGTCCCCGGCCGGAGGTGGGCGGCCTGCCGCAGGCCGAGTGCCAGGCTTCCGTGCAGCAGCCGCAGCGAGTGCGCCTGGTCCAGCGCGGTGAGAGCGGCCTGCGTGCCGAACGGCACGACGTCCTGGTTGTGCAGGTTGGTCGGGATGCTCTGCACGCTGGCGGGAACGCAGGCGCGGCGCATCGCCACGACGATCGCCGTGGTCACGAGCTGAACTCCTTGCAGCGCGTGCTGTTCGCCCGGCCGCGGCGACAGCATGGGAGGCAGCCCCGTGTTGCGGACCGGGTCGACCAGCAGGTCGAGCTGCCGCTCCGCGAGGTTGCCCAGCTGGGTCGCCACCATCGAGAGCAGGTCCGCGGCGAACGCCGTCGGCTGGCCGAAGAAGTTGCCGCCGTGCGCGACCAGGTCCTGCTCCTCGAAGAAGAGCGGGTTGTCGCTGACGCCGTTGAGGTCGCGGTGCACGACGTCGCCCGCCCAGTCCAGTGCGGACCGCGCCGCGCCTGCCAGCTGTGGCACGCAACGGATGCTGTAGGGCTCCTGCAACGGACGTTCGCCGGTGGGCGCGGTGCCTTCGAGCCAGTAGCCGAGCCGTTCGCCCACCGCGGCGGCGGTGGGATGACCGAATGCCTCCAGCAACGGGGGCGCCAGGAACGCCGGCGCGGCGCCGAGCACGTCGGTGAGCAGCGCGCTCAACGCCAGCGCGGTCTCGAACGAACGCCGCAACGAGGCGACCGCGAGTCCTCCCACCGCGCTCGTCACGGCGGTCCCGTTGACCAGGGCGAGCGCGTCCCTCCCGGTGAGCGGGAGCGGGGAGAGCCCCGCTCTGCGCAACGCCTCGGCCGCGGGCAGCTTCTCGTCGCCGACCCAGGCCTGCCCGACGCCCCGCAGGCACTGGACGATGTGGGCCATCGGCACCAGGTCCCCGCTGGCGCCGACCGAACCGAGTGCGGGAACGACCGGTGCGAACGACGTGCCGAGCGCCGCCACCAACGCGTCGAACGTGTGCGGCGAGATGCCCGACAGCCCGCGCGACAACGTCCACACCCGAGCGAGCATCGTCGCTCTGACGACCTCCCGGGGAAGTTCGGGCCCCTGACCCGCGGTGAGGTGTTGCACCGTGTTGTCGCACTGGTCCTCCGGAACCTCCCGGCCACCGAAGGTGACCAGCGGGCCGAACCCCGTCGTCGCACCGTAGATGGAGCGACCGTCCGAAAAGCACCTGTCGAGGTACTCGAACCCGGACTTGACCCGTTGCGCCGCGACGGCGTCGTGTTCCACGGCGATCGGTGCCGCGGCCAGTTCGAGGAGACGTGCCGTCAGCGGTTCCCGCAAGTTCAACACGGTTGAGGTCAATACGGATTGCATCGCACCACCGATCTCTGCTGTGTCCACTTCGGATGGTTCGGCGCAAGCGCTGTCCAGGCCGCCGGCCCGAGGTGAACGCCTGGTCGACGGCAGCTCGGCGCAGGCCACGTTGCTGAAGGCTGTTGGGGAGCAACGCTAACAAGGTCGTCTTCTGCCACCACCGAACGTTCCACCGGGCGGAACGGCGCCTCGCGCGGAACGGGCGGCGCCGCCGCGCCGGCGTGTTCCAGCCGCTGGAACGAAGGCGCCTCGAGGTGATCGCCGTGCAGCACCGTTGTCCTCGCACTCACCACGAACGGAGTCCTATGAAGAAGAGAGTCCTGCCCCACACCGACATCCAGGTCTCCCGGCTCGGCCTCGGCACGGCCACGTGGGGATACGGTGGCGATGACGAGGACGCAGTCGCCCAGCTGCGTGCCTACGCCGACGCGGGTGGCACGTTGGTCGAGACCGCCAACATCTACGGCGGCGGGGAGAGCGAGAAGATCATCGGCCGGGCCCTGTCCCGGTACTTCCGCCGGGACGACTTCGTGATCGCCACGAAGGCGGGCATGGTCAACGGGATGCCGCCGTCGGCCGACGCGTCGAAGGCGCGCATGCTGTCCGAGCTGGACGCCTCGCTGCGCAGCCTGCAGGTCGACCACGTCGACCTGTGGCTGGTGCACACTTGGGACTCGCAGGTGCCCGTGCAGGAGACTCTGTCGGCCATCGACGCCGCCGTCGCCACGGGAAAGGTGCGGGCCGCGGGCATCTGCAACTACACGGGCTGGCAGACCGCGCGGGCGGTGACGATCCAGGAGCTCACCGGCGCCACCCCCATCTCGGTCACCGAGGTCGAGTACTCGCTGGTGCAGCGCGGGATCGACCGCGAGGTGAGCCGTGCGGCCGAGTCCCTCGGCATCGGCGTGCTGCCGTGGGCGCCACTCGGCAGGGGCGTCCTCACCGGGAAGTACCTGAACGGGGTCCCGGCCGAGAAGCACACCAGTGCCTTCTACCAGTGGTACGTGCGCCACTACGCCGAGGACGCGGAGCTGGCGCGGATCGTCGCGGAGGTGGCTGACTGCGCCGAGGAGCTGGCCGTGAGCCCGATCCAGGTGTCACTGGCGTGGGTGCGCGACCGGCCCGGTGTGTGCGCGCCGCTGGTCGGCGCCAGGACCGCCGGTCAGCTCGCGGAGTCGTTGTCCTCGGAGGCCCTGGAGCTGCCCACCGAGATCACCGACCGCCTCGACAAGGTCTCGGCTCCCCGACTCGGCTATCCCGAGCGCGGGCTCGACCGGTAGCTCGCGTCGCGCGTTGACGCCTGCTCGCGACCGTCCTCCGCGAGCAGACGTCGACTTCCGCTGCCGGCTGGCCAGCCGGACCTCAGCTGGCCGTCGGGACGATGCCGAGCTGCTGCGCCGCCCACAGCCCGTCCTCGTGGAGCCAGTACTCGGCGATCTTCCCGTCGGCGGTGCGGAGGATGTCCGTTCCGTGGAACGAGACCGGTCCGGCCTCGACGAGCCAGCGCAAGACGTGGAACGGTTCCTGCACGATCGGCCCCAGGTCCACGCTGAACCTCAGGCCGGGCAACATCGTCCGCGAGCCGCGCACCCACTCGACGAACGCGTCACGTCCCTCGCGATGCTGCTGCGGGCCACCGGTCAGCGGGGCGACGTGCCATCCGAAGTCCTCGTGCACGATCTTCCGGGCGAGCTCCAGGTCGCCGTTCCAGAAGTCGAGCCAGTCCTGAACGAGAGCGTTCATCCTTTGTCTCCCTGTCGGCCGGGACAGCGCCGGCCGAGGTCCGGCACGAGCTCAGGTGCGCTGTCATCGCGTTTCTGGTCGAGGGCAGCGGTCTTCGCGCCCCCGTCGGCGTTCTCGTCATCGGTGTGCCGAACGAGACGAGCTCGCCGCCCCAAGTCGTGGTCTCGCATCGTCCTCGCCTGGCGAGGTCCGATTCTGTTCATCTTCACGCCGGAACAATTCAGGCGGTGTGGTGAATTGGCCGGCCGCCGGGCGGGGGTCGGTGAAGAATGAACCCCGAGAACCTGGCGCACGTTTGAAGGGTGACCGCGTGCAACGTCTTCCAGGTTCAGGAGTTGTCGTGATGACGTACGGGAAAATCGGGTGCAATGACACCATCGGTGACCGGTTCGCTGCCGAGCGCGGAATTCTCGACCAGCAGCTCGCAGCGAAGCTGGGGATCGAGTTCAGGGAACAGGCAGGGGAACGGGTGGTGGCGACCATGCCCGTCGAAGGCAACCTCCAGCCGTTCGGTCTACTGCACGGCGGAGCGAATGCGGTGCTCGCGGAGACGGTCGGTTCCGTGGCGGCTCTTCTGAACGCGTCCGGGCGAAACGTCGTCGGGCACGAGCTGTCCTGCTCCCACCACCGGGCGGCCCGTTCCGGTGAGGTCACGGCCGTGTGCACACCGCTCCACATCGGTCGCACGTCGTCGACTTTCGACATCGTCATCACGGACGATCGCGGCAACCGCACCTGCACTGCCCGGCTGACTTGTGCCGTGATCGAACTCAGGCGGCCGGTACCGCGCTCGGTGGAGGCGGCTTGAGGCCGGCGACCGCCTCGGCTGTCGAGGAATTCACATCGAGGCGCGAGCCGCGTTGCGGATTTCGACAGGCGTGCGCTGAATCGTGCGGAAGTGGGCGTTCCCGGTCCTGGTGTGCCGCGGGTGGTCCCGGGTGGGGTGCTCCGGCATTTCGAGGTGGGTGAATTTGTTTCGATTGATGTACCGCGCCGTTTCTGTTTGTTTGCAAACTGTTCGCCGAGGCCGAAGGGACGCTCAACTTTGCACCATAGTTCCTTGACCGTTCCAAGGCGGCTGGGAACTATTGAGCCGCAAATGGGTAGTGGTGTGCCGGGTTGAGCTGGAAGAACGGCACGGCTGTGGTTGTCTGGAGAGTGGTTGCCGTGAACGCATCGCTTCAGGAACGCGCAGAATCGCCGCACGGCGCGGTGGCGAAGGCGCTGAGGATTCTCGGTGGTCTGTACGCCAGTTCGAGGCCGCTCAGCTTGGCGGAGCTGAGCCGCAACACAGGTCTGCCGAAGTCGACGGTGCACCGCCTGCTGGGACTGCTTTGCGAGCACGACGTCGTCGCCCGGAGTGCCAACGAGTACTGTCTCGCGTTCGCCTCGCCCCTGGAGCGCGCGGTTCACCACGAACCGAACTCGCTGATCTCCGTGATGAAGGAGGAGTCGGTTCCCTACCTCCTCGACCTCCACCTCGCGACCGGCGGGACCGCGACGATCAGCGTGCTGGTGGACAACTGCGTCCAGCACGTCCACGAGGTGTTCCGACACGGAGGCGCGCGCATCGAGGCCAGCCGCGTCACCCACTCCGTGGTGGAAAGCTCGCTTCGCGCGTACGACGTGGCCTCGCAGTCGGCAGGGGCGGCCGGCGTGGACTTCGCGAACGTGCGGCGTTCCGGGTCTGTGAAAGCCGTCGACAGCGGCAAGCGCCTTGTCGCGGTCGCGGTGCCCTTGTGCCACACGGGAACCATCTCGCTCTACCCGATGTCGTTGTCGATCTGCGCGAGGGTCGACCAGATCGACCAGAAGCGGGCCGAGTTCGAACTGCGTCAGAGTTCCTATGTGATGGCACGCAGGTTCCGCCGCGTGCTGTCCCAGGTGTCCTCCGGCGGGCGTCCGCTTCCGCTGAACCGCGTCGACCGGTCCGACGTCGCGGCCGCGACCGTCAGGGCGTCCTGAGGCCGGTTCCGGGACGGCGGTTCCGACGGCGAGACCGTGGCAGCGGTCGTCGTGCGGCAGGGAGCAGAACCTGCTGGACGACGACCGCTGCCACGCGCTGCGACCAGGTGCGGCGACGATCAGCACTACGACAGCACACCTGGCAGCTCGCCCGACCTGACCAGCGCGAGCACCGCCGCGATGTCGCCGTCCATGGCGCGGTCGTCGTGCACGGTGGTGACGTGATCGCGGACCAGCGCGAAAGCACGTCGGGTGAGCGGTGAAGCGTCCTCGACACCGCGGAGCTCGAGCGCCTGGCACAGGGCGAGCAGGTGGATCGCCACCACCTCCTCCACGAGCTCGACGACGCGCAGTGCGTCGCGCGCCGCGATGGCGGACATGCTGACCTTGTCCTGGTTGTGGGCTTCGGTGGACCGGGAGAAGATGCCGGCCGGTGTGCTCTGGTTGAGCGCTTCCGCGGTGATCGCCGAGCAGGCGATCTGCATGCCCTTGAAGCCGTGGTGCAGCCCCGCGCGCCATTCGTGGGGGTCGAAATCGGGGATGAGGTTCGGGGTGAGCCCGTTGTTGAACTTCTCGTCGACGACGTGTTCGAGCTGGCGGTCGAGCAGGTCGGCGATGTTCGCGGTCGCGGTCTTGAGGGAGTCCATGGCCTGCGCGATGTGACCGCCGTAGAAGTTCCCGCCACTGTGGACGGTCCCGGACCCGACGTCGAACAGCGGGTTGTCGTTGGTGGAGTTGATCTCGGTCTCCACCCAGGTCCGCGTCCAGTCCAGGGTGTCCCGCAGCACGCCGATCACGTGCGGGGCGCAGCGGATCGAGTAGCGGTCCTGCACCGACCGGTTCAGCCGGCGGTACTCGTCTCCTCCCAGGCCACCGGTGAGCGCCTCGACCTCGTGATGGTCCATCGCGAGGCTCGACCCGGTGAGGAGCCTGAAGATCGCGGCGGCCGACGACACCTGTCCCGGGTGCGGCTTGGCCTCGTGGATAAACGGCGCGAAGTGGCCGCGGTTGCCGAGGACCGCCTCGGAGGTCATCGCCGTGCACAGCTCCGCGAGCCGGACGATCTCGCCGGCGCGCAGCACGGCCATCGCCGCGAAGGCCGACGAGAAGGACGTCCCGTTGATCAGCGCCAGTCCTTCCTTCGCCTCCAGTTCGATCGGTGCCAGGTCCCGCGCTGCCAGGAAGTCCCGGGTGTGCAGCACCTCACCGCCGTGCCGCACCTGGCCCTCCCCGATCAGGGCGGACGCGACGTAGCAGAGCGGCACGAGGTCTCCGCTCGCGCCGACCGAGCCCCGCTCGGGCACGCGGGGGAGCGCGTCGTTGTCCAGGTGCCACAGCAGCCGCGACACCACCTCGGGCCTGATCCCCGAGTTGCCCCTGGCCAGGCAGTTCGCCCTGACGAGCAGCGTCGCCCGCACGACCTCGGCCGGGGCGTCGGGGCCCGTGCCGTTCACGTGGTAGCGGATGAGGTTGCGCTGCAGTTCCGCGGCCTTCACCGGTGCCACTTGACGCACCACGCTGTCACCGAAGCCAGTGCTGACCCCGTAGATCGTCTGACCGTCACGCAGCAACTTGTCCTTGAGTTCCTGCGACGCGCGCATGGCGGTCATCGATCCCTCGGACAGCACCGCCGTGTCTCCGCGAACGGACACGGCCGCGACCTCCGCGAGAGTCAGCGACTCTCCGTTCAGTTCCACGGTCATCAGTGGCATCTCCAGACCTTCGGAAACGAGTTCCGGCCGGCGGCCGGGTGTTCTCGGGAGTCGAACGCCGAACCGGTGGCGATGCAACGGAACTCACGCTCGCTGCTGACGGGGGAGCCACGGATCAGTTCCCACGGGCCGGACGCGAGCTCTCCGTGGAGGAACGCTCAACAGCACGCATAGCTCCTCCTGGATTTGGCCTGCGCTGCACTGAAAGTAGGTCGCCGCGAGTACTCACGAGCCCCGCTGTTCCGTTCCGTGGAACGAGATCTCTGGTACTCGGCTGGAGCACGGCGTCACCGACAGAGGTGTCAATCCACAATGGACACGAGAACAGGGTGCGGGCGGGCTGCTGCTCCAGGCGCGGGGAAGCGAGGAACCGCAGGACGATGTCCAAGCACCTGGCCCGGTGCTCAGACGGGCCGGGCGAGGTCCTCGGCGTTCTCCTGGTCCACCCGCTCGAAGCCGGCCGCCGCGCGGTGCACCTCGGCGGCCAGCGAGTCGACCTCCTCCACCAGACCCCGCAGGTCGTCGGCGAGTGCGGCCAGCGAGATCCGGCAGGGTGCGCCGAGCACCTGTGCCGCGAAGACGCCGAAGGCGTTCACGTTGAACCCGCACAGCCCGTCAACGGACTTGCGGACGTGCGCCAGCTCGGCCGACACCTCGGTCACCAGGCCGTCGGCGACCTTTCGCAGTTCTGCCGAATCCGCGCCGAAGACGTTCGCGGTCACCGTACGGCCCTCCGAGAGGAAGAAGCATGGGATCAGGGTGAGAGGGACTCGAGCGGCTGCCGAGCGGTCTCGACGCCGAACAGGGCCACGGTGGCACCGCCGATGAGGCAGGTCACCGCGAGCACCCCGAACACCGCGGCGATGCCCGCGCCCGTGCCGAACGCGAGCCCGGTGACGATGGGCCCCGCGATGACGCCCAGCCTCGCGAACACACCGCCGATGCTGGCGCCCGCCGCGCGGGACCGAGTGGGGTACAGCTCGGGGCCGTAGAGGTTCAGGGCGAGGTTCACCGAGAAGACGAAGAAGGCGGCCACGGAGACGAACAGCATGACCTGCGTTCCCTGCGTCGGTGCGACTGCCGCGGCCGATCCCAGCACCAAGGTCCCGCCGAGCATGCCCGTGATCAGGCCGGCCCGCCTGCCGACCAGGTCGACGGTCGTGGCGATGACGATGTTGCCGAGCAGGCCTGCGACGGTGGTGATCATGCTGTAGGTGAGGGCGGTGCTCACGTTCAGGTGGAACACGCTCGTGTAGATGGTCGGCAGCCAGGACGCGATGCCGTAGTTCACGAGGAACGAGGTGAACCACAGCACCGACACGACGAGGGTGCGGGGCAGGTACCTGCCTCGGAACAGCTCGAGCACGCTCGGGCGTTCGGCGACGGGTCCCGGGACCGACGACACGATGTCGGGGAGCATGCCGTGTTGTGCGCGAGCGGAGGCCTCCAGCAGGACGAGCACCGCTTCGGCTTCGTCGTAGCGGCCGCGCGCGGCCAGCCAGCGCGGTGACTCCGGGACCGTCCGCAGCGCCACGGCGAGCAGCACGGGCAGCGCGCCCACCGCGAACAGCGCCCTCCAGCCGTGGGCGGGCACCACCCACGTGGACACCAGGGCGGCCGCCGCCAGTCCGAAGACGAAGGTCAACTCGTAGACGAGGACGAACCGCCCGCGGGTCTTCGGGCCGATGATCTCGCTGATGTAGGTGGCCGCGACGAGCACCTCGCCGCCGATCCCGATGCCCTGCAGGAACCTGGCCAGCTGCAGCACCTCGAGGCTCGGAGCGAGCGCGGCGAACAGGCTGGTGCAGGAGTAGACCAGCACGCACGCCGTGACGACCGGTACGCGGCCGAAGCGGTCGGCGAGCTTGCCGGTGAGCAGGGCGCCGATGAGCATGCCGACGGCGCCGACGGTGATGGTGAACGTGGTGGAGACGGCGTTCAGGTGGTACTCCGCGCGCAACGCCGGCAAGGCGTACGCGATCAGGAGCTGGTCGAAGCCGTCGAAGAACGTGACCGCGCCGATGACCAGCCGGGCCCGGAGGGCCAGCCTGGACATCGGCAGCCGGTCGAGGCGAGCCGCGATCTGCGCGCCCCGGCTGTCGACAGTGGTCATGGCAGAAGCGCTCCTGGTGTGTCGAGGATCCCGAGTTGTTCCGCGGTCTTGTTGTGCACACCCGCGACGCGCTCGGCGACCTCGCGACGACGCGCGGGATCGGCCAGCCACGCGTAGTCACGGCGCACGTTCTCGTCCACCGCCGGGCCGGTCGCGGCCTGCCTCAGCGTCTGTTCGTGCGACGTCGTCAGCACGACCTCGTTCGCGGGCCTGCGCAACCGGTCGTAGTGGGACAGGCTGACCCTGCTGTCGTCCAGGTTGCGCCGCACCACCGCCGCCAGCACGTCCGCGTCGAGCATGGCCATGTTCATCCCCTGACCCAGGGTCGGGGGGACGACGTGGGCGGAGTCGCCGACCAGGCAGAGGTTGCGCTCGACGTACCGGTCCGCGTGGCTGAGGTGAACCCGGTAGAGGTGCGTGGTCCCGTCGAAGGTTCCCGGAGCGCTTTCGAGCACCGGGGCACGTTCGACGATCTCGCGCCACAGCTGGTGCGGAGCAAGAGAACGCCAGTGGTTCTCCGCGGCGACCGGGATCTGGAACGGCACCCGCACCTGCGTGCCGCCGTCGAGCGGGATGAGCATCGTGAGGCCGTCGCCGCCCACGTAGCGCACGGTGCGGCGATCGAGCTCCGGCGCTTCGGGGCGGCCGCACGTCGGCGTCAGGTAGGCGTGGTCGTAGGTGTGACGTTGGTCGAACCTGATCCCCGCGGCGGTGCGCAGCCGCGACGCGGGTCCGTCCGCGGCCACCACGATCCGGCCGAGAGCGCGGAACGGCTCGTCGCCACAGGTTCCCGTGACGCCGGCGACAGCGTCACCACTGTCGTCGAAGAGCAACGACGACACCTTGGCCCCACGTCGCACCGACACCAGGCCGTCGTGCCCGTCGATGGCCGCGTACAGCGCGCGGTGCAGGTTCGTGTGCCGCAGCACCGTCTGATGTGGATGATCCATGTCCAGCCCGGTGAAGCTCCATTCCCCGAGGAACCCGTGGACGCGGTGGTGGAAGCTCGACGCCACCACGTCGTAGCCTCCCAGCGCCCGCACGTGCGCGAGGACGCCCCACTTGTCCAGCAGCGCCAGGGAGAGCGGCTGGATGACATCGCCGCGGTTGAGCTCGGGGAAGTCTCCTGAGCGCTCCAGCAGGATCGAGGAGACGCCCAGCGCGGCGAGCGCGAGTGCCGTGCAGGCGCCACCGACCGCGCCACCGACGATCACCACGTCGGCTTCCCAGAGCGACGATCGAGCGGTGCTGCGCATGGTGGGATCTGCTTTCCTGGATGGAACGCGGCGAAGGTGGGCCGATTCGCGGATGTGCTGCCGTCGCGGACGAACGCCCGCACCGATTCACCTGTGGGCTCGAAGTCCGGTCGCTGATCACAGTCGTGCCTGGGCGACCAAGCCCACAAGGTTCCAGTACGTTCGAACGCCGGACCGTGTCCCGCCGGACATCGCCACCGGCGGCCTCGACAGCGGCAGCTCTGCCGCTGCGCGATCGAACGAACCTCGTTGAACCAAGGTGCAGAGGGCGGTCACCGGGCTTGTCGGCCCACCTTCGCCGCTCTGATGATCGGTCATCCCATCCGCGCGATAGCGGTGAACGTCGTGTGAGTCGTTCCGGACAGGAGGGGCCGATCCGTCCTGGAGTTCGAGCCGGTGGTCCTCACGGCGCTGCTGGCCCTGTCAAGGCCGGAAGCGCTGAGGGTCGTGCGAGTGCACCCCCGTTCCTTCCGTTTCGTGAGGCTGAGGGAAGAATGCGTTCTGACATACTGACGCGCATGCGGCAAGCCGGACTGGTGCTCGTGGTCGAGGACGACGACTCCGTCCGGAAGTACACCGCGGCCTCGCTGAAGCGGCTTGGCCACGAGGTTCTGCAGGCCAGTGGCGGTGCCGAGGCGATCGCGATCCTGCGGTCGCGGGCGGAGACCATCAGCGTCGTGCTGCTCGACCAGACCATGCCCGGCCTGTCCGGCGAAGACGTCCTGGACGAGATGGCGAGCGCCGGCGTGGCGGTGCCGGTGGTGCTGACGAGCGGTCACGACCGCAAGTCGATGCAGCGCCGGTTGGCGGGACGTTCCGTGGCCGGTTTCCTGCAGAAGCCGTTCCGGCTGAAGACGCTGGAGGAGACCATCTCCGCCGTGATGGAGCAGAGCGCTCAGACTTCCTGAGCCAGCACCTCGCGCACGCGTTCGAGCAGCTCGGCCTGCTGGTACGGCTTGGTGATCAGCACCTCGACGTCGAGGAACTCCTCGCTCGTGTAGCCCGACGTGTAGATCACGGCAGGAGTGGCGCCGCCGGAGCGCAGCTGCCGGACCAGTTCGGGGCCACCCATCTTCGGCATCACGACATCGGTGAGCACCAGGTCGATCGCGCTGCTGTGTGCCGTAGCACTCTGCAACGCCTCCATGCCGTCGCCCGCCTCGACCACCTCGTAGCCCGCCGACTCCAGCGAGCGCCGGGCCAATGCCCTGACCTGGGGGTCGTCCTCCACGAGGAGCACGGTGCCGACACCGCGGTGCGCGGCGGCGCGGTGCGCGGGCGGTGCGGCCGGCGCGCTGTCGCCTTCGAGGTGCGCCGGGAGGTACACCTCCACCGCGGTGCCTTCCCCCGGCGAGCTGCGCAGCTCGATCTGCCCGCCCGACTGCTGCACGATGCCGAGCACCGTGGACAGGCCGAGCCCGGTGCCCTTGCCGACCGG
This sequence comes from Lentzea sp. NPDC059081, assembly GCF_042738015.1. Taxonomy (NCBI): domain Bacteria; kingdom Bacillati; phylum Actinomycetota; class Actinomycetes; order Pseudonocardiales; family Pseudonocardiaceae; genus Lentzea; species Lentzea sp. NPDC059081. The sequence goes on along the minus strand of NZ_JBHYGW010000001.1, from coordinate 654,152 downwards.
CTTGGTCGTGAAGTAGGGCTCGAACACCTGCGCCCGCACCTCCGCGGTCATGCCGGTGCCGGTGTCCTCGACGCTCAGCACGACGTACTGACCGGGCTGCACGCCGACGATCCCGTCCGCGTCGTCACCGGTGAGAACGCGGTTCTCCAGGGAGATCGTCAGCGTGCCGCCGGCGGGCATCGCGTCACGCGCGTTGACGGCGAGGTTGAACAGCACCTGCTCGATCTGGCCGGCGTCCGCGGACACGGGTGCCACGTCGTCCCGCACACGCAGCACCAGGTCGATGCGGTCGCCCGCCAGCGTGCGCAGGATCGAGTGGATCTCGGTCAGGCTCACCGCGAGATCCAGGACCTCCGGGTGCAGGACCTGCTGACGGGTGAACGCGAGCAGCTGCCGCGTGAGGTCGGCCGCCCGGTCACCCGCGCGCTGGATGTCCTCGATCGCCGCGCGCCGGGGATCGTCCTCGATCGTGTGCTCCAGCAGTATCTCGCTGTTGCCGTTCATGACGGTGAGGATGTTGTTGAAGTCGTGCGCGATACCACCGGTGAGCCTGCCGATGGCTTCCAGCCTCTGCGCGTGCCGTAGCTGTGCCTCGGTCTCGTCGACGCGTTCCTCCAGCCGTTCGCGTGCGTCCTTCAGCTCCTGCAGCAGCCCGATGCCGTGCAACGCGCTGCTGAGCTGCTGCTGGACGGCCTCGTAGATCCAGCCCGGCTCCGGTCCCTTCTCGAAGATCACGTAACCGAGCTGCCGCTCGTCGGTGTGCAGCGCCGCGACGAGCGCGCTGAACGGTTCGGCGCGGTGCAACGGGTACGGCGTCAGCTCCCGGATCGGGAACGGCGACTCCGGCGCGGACAGGAGCTCGCCGTTCTCGTACCGGACGAGCGCTCGCACCGTGCCCGGGCCGTCGTAGGCCATGACGTGGCAGCCGGGGATGCCGAGCCGGGGCAGTTCCTCGCTCAGCGCCTTGGTCAGTTCGTTGACGTCCCGGGACGCGAGGATCCGTTGCCCCGCCTCGCGCACCGTCTGGTCGTGGCGCTCCTGGGACAGGTAGGTGAACCGGGCGTCCGCCGCGAACGCGTCGCCGACCAGGAGCTGCACGCGCAGCCACAGGTCCTCGATGATCGCCGGGGCGGTGACATCGGCGGTCACGAACCGGCGCAGGTCCAGCAGCGGTGACCACCACCGGGCCGCGTCACCTCCCGCGCGTGCGCTGAGGCGGATGTAGTCCGCCAGCAGTTCGAGGAAGTCCGCGCCGTCGGCCTGTCCGCGGCCGACCGCCAGCAGCTCCCCGACGAGCCGCTCCGCCCATCCTTCCGGCATCGTCGCCGCGATTGGTCCGAGGGAGGCGTGCAGCCGGTCGGCGACCGTCGTCGCGGTCGTGGGCGGGGGGTGGCCCGGCAGGCCGCGCGCGGGGGCGTGGCGGCCGTGCTCGGACGGCAGGCACCCGCACGACCTGCGCACCACCAGTTCGGTCGGCATGATCTCCAGCTGGGGCGTGGGCTCGCCTTTCGCGAGCGCCAGCGCCAGTTCCGCGGCGCGGAAGCCCATCTCGTGGAACGGCGCCCGCACCGTCGTGAACGACGGCGTCGACGCGTCGATGTTCACCGTGCTCAGGACCCAGGACACCGATCCCTCGGAGATGTAGCCGAGATCGCGCGTGCGCATGTTCGTGTAGTTGTCGTACCCGACGACGGCGATGTCCGCAGGAGTGCGCAGACCCGCCGACTCCAGTGCGGACACGACCGCGATGGCGTAGTCGTCGTTGGCCGCGGCGAAGCCGTCCGGCAGTTCAACGACGCTCGCGAGCAGCTCGCGCACCGCGTTCGCCGCCGTTCCCGGTTCCCACGAGGACGAGTCGTGGGTTGTCACCAGAGCGGGGTCGAACGCGATACCGTGCTTGCGCAGCGAGTCGAGGTATCCGTGGTAACGCTCCTGGGCGCCCGCGTGGGTCCGCGGTCCTCTGGCGAACGCGATCCTGCGCTTGCCGTGCACCTCGACGAGGTGGTCGACGACCTGCTCCATACCGTGGCGGTTGTCCATGACGATGCTCGGCCACCGCGCGAGCGGGGTCTCGACGCTGACGACGGGGATGGGCGCGTACCGCCGCACGTGCTCCAGCACGCCGTCCTCGCCGGCGAGCTGCCCCAGCCGCGTGGTCCACACGACGAGGGCGTCGACGTGCTCGGGGGAGACGAGGTCGTAGACGGCGTTGGCGCGGTTCTTGTGCCGGTCCGGGTGGTGCAGCTCGCTGCCCGCGAAGCACAGCAGGTCACATCCGAGGTGCCGGGCGCCGTCGCTGACACCGCGCCACTGCTCACCCGCGAGTTCGATGAGAGGGCCGACCGTGACCATTCCGATGGTGGGACGCGATTTCCTGCCGCCGTTAGACACAGAACCCCCGCCGCTCAACGCATTCGGGGATGATACGTCCCTTGTGGGCGAACGTCAGTCCTGTCACCGGGACGTAGCAACGGGGAACCCGTGTCGTCGCTCTGCGTCACCGGTTGTGTGCCGGAGTTGGTCGCAGGTCCTCAGGTGTGCTGCCGTACGTCGATGCGCCGTCCTCACCGGACTCCGGTCGTTGCTCGCCGGGTCAGAGCGTGCCGCCGCAGAGGACGAGGAGAGACCGGGCGAGGCCCGTGGCGTGCAGCCCGAGCTTCGTCCGGTACGTGCGGAAGGTGGTGCGTTCCGCTGAGAGGTCGGCCCTGGTGTCTCCCGCGTCCAGCCGGATGCTCCTGACTTCGTCGGACAGGGCGATCCGCTCGCGGACGAGTTCGATGATCTGCATGTCGAGGTGGGCCATCCGGTCTCGGAGGTCGGCCAGCCCGACGTCGGTGGTCGCGGTCATGGCGCTCTCCACTGGGGACGGTCATCTGCCGGTGGGTTCATCCGCCGAACAGCCGACGGTGCGACCGGTGACTTCCGTTCCTCCGCACCGGTTTCGCGTTTCTCATCGTGAACCGGCGGTCTCGTGCTTTCCAGCGTGCTGCACCTTGTGCCTTCCGGTGGTGGACATCGGTGCAGTTCCGGTTTCGCCGTCGGCCTGGGCACGACGCTCACCTCCGCGCGGTCAGTCGAGTATCCATTCGTGCGACTTCGCGTACCTGACGAGCGCGGTGCGGAGCTCGACGATCTGCGCTCCCGTCAACGAGGGCACCTCGGTGAGCATGAGCTCGGTGAGCTCGGAAGCGAGCTCGGTGCGGGAGAGGGCGTCGCACATGTCCGCCTCCGGCAGGTCGGGCTGTTGTGCGGCGGAGAGCGCGGATTCGCCGGGCGCCGCCTCGTCCTCGCTCAGGACCCGGACGTCGTAGGCCTTGAGACCACGCTGACCCTCGATCATCTGGAACGCCACCCTGGTACCCGCCTCTATCGGCTTCGACCGGTCGGTCAAGCCGTTCACGTGCAGGAACACGTCCGGTTGCCCGCTCGCTCCGTCCGGTGCGATGAAGCCGAAGCCCTTCGCGTCGTCGAACCTGATGATCCGTCCGGTCAGCACGCCGTCACCTTCCGCCCGCACGTCCGCGGCCGCTTCGTCGCGGACGAGGTCAGGACAGCAAGTGGAACGGCGGGGTGCAAGGACTCCGCGGGCTGTGACGTTGCTCGGCGCGGGACGAGCGCGTCGTTCGGGCAGCGCCGGGCGTGCGTGGTCCCCGAAGTGCGGGTGCCGAGGTACCGCGGGGCAACCGCCCCGGGGTGGTGCGTCCGTACCGGAGCGGTCGTCCTGACAGGGCGGATCGGCATCCGGGCGAGGGCCGGAAGTCCGCGAGTGGTTTGCCCCCTTGTTGGGGTCGGCAGATCTTGCGGGCCTATCGGGCACGAGGCCCTGTCCTACGTTCACACCAGGTGAATGAGTGCCTACGAGGTGCGTGTGTTCGTCTGGTGGTTCAGGAGGGCAGCTATGGACAAGGTCACCGTGGTGGTTCAGGCACCCGATCAGTTGATGCAGCTCGGCGCGGAGGGCGCGTTGGCGACCCACAGCGGGATCGAGGTACTGGGGAGTGAGGAGCGCGAGCGCGCCCAGGTCGTGCTGATGGCCGTCGACACACCCCGTCCGCCCGTCATCGCCAAGCTGCGCCGTGACTACGAGGAGTTCGGCACCCCCGTCGTCCTGGTGGTGGACGACCTGAACGACAAGGACCTCCTCGCGATGGTGGAGTGCAAGGTCATGGCCGTGCTGCCGCGATCGCACGTCACTCCCGGCCGGCTGACCCACTCCGTGCTGACCGCGGCCGCTGGCGGTGCGTTGATGCCCCCCGCCCTGCTCGGGCAGCTGATCGCCCAGGTGCAGCGACTGCACCGCGAGTTCGTCGACCAGAGCGGGACGAACCTCCACGGCCTCGCCCCCAGGGAGATCGACGTGCTGAGGCTCGTCGCCGAGGGCAACGACACCGACGAGGTCGCCGCCGCGCTCGGGTACTCCGCCCGCACCATCAAGGGCGTGATCTCGGCGCTGGTGGGACGGCTCCAGTTGCGCAACCGTTCGCACGCCGTCGCCTACGCGATGAGAGCCGGCCTGATCTGACGGGTCACCCGACCGCAGGAACGGACAGCACGGGGTCGGCGTCCGTGAGCGCCTTCCTTCAGGACCGGGCACCTCGCAGCACCCGTAGCGCCGTGCCCGGCCGCAGCAGTCGTGCCGGGGAGTCGAGCAGGTTCGCGACCCGGAACAACCGCGTGCTCAGCACCGGGTCGTGCGCGGCCGCCCGGTACAGCTTGCCCAGGTACGAGCTGACGGCCCTCTTCGCCGGTGGCTGGGGGCCGAACCGCATGTCGGCGTCGGCCGCCAGCCGCCACGGCGCGTCGAGCAGTCGTGCCGCCTCGCGGAAGAACCGCGGCGCCAGGCGGTCGTCCCCGGCGGACAGGAGCCTGCGCAGCAACAGCGCCTCCATCGCCGCGACCGTCATGCCCTGCCCGTAGAGCGGGTTGAACGAGCACAACGCGTCCCCCATGACGAGGTAGCCGTCCGGGAAGGACCGCAGCCGCTCGTACCGGTACCTCCTGCTCGCGGGATAGCGCATCAACCGCGGCTCGCCGACGGGTTCGGCCGTCGACACCATCTCCGCGACGTCCGGTGCGCCGAGCCGGCGCATCCACCTGACGAGTCCGTCGTGGTCGACCGGCGGCACGGTGCCGTTGCGCCCGCTCGTCATGACGGCGAAGGTGTCTCCCTCCTGCGCGAGGACGAACGCGCCGAGCGGCCTGTCCGGATAGGACGCCAGCGCGACGCCGATCCTGCCGTCCAGGTGTCCTGCCTTCCGCCGCACCAGGTGGGTGACGTAGCAGACGTCGACGCGCACCTCGTCCCTGGTGGGAACCGGGTATCCGAGCTCGCCCAGCCAGACCGGTGTGCGCGAGCCCTGTCCCGTCGCGTCCACCACCAGGTCGGCGCGGAGAACGCCGTCGTCGAGCCGGACGCCGGTCACGCGGCCGTCGCCGGTGGCGAGACCCCGCACCGCGGTGCCGTCGCGCAGGTGGACGTTCGAGAACCCGCGCACCCGTGTCCCGAGCAGGTGCTCGAGTGCCGGCCGGCTGACGCCGAAGGCGGTCAGGCCGCAGGAAGCGGGGTGGAGCAGGTGACCGTCGAAGTACCAGCGGATGTCCGCCAGCATGTCGCCGTGCGGCGCCCCGAGCTCCCGCAGTTCGGCGTCGAAACCCGGGAACAGCTCGCCGAGGGCGGTCATGCCTCGCGCCAGCAGGCCGTGGACCTGGGCGCCTTGCGGCACTCCGCGCCTGGTCATCGCCAAGAGAGGGAGCAGATCGCGTTCCACGACGGTGACTTCGGCGAACTGTTCGCGCAGTGCGGCGGCGGCCACCAGCCCGCCGATGCCCGCTCCGAGCACCACCGCGTGGTTCCTCATCCTTTGGTGCTCCTCTTCCAGGTCGCCGGCAACAGTCGGATCGGCAGCACACCGCATTCCGCGGAAACAACAGCAGTGTGGAGTGACGGTCACAACGGTCAGCGTCGATCGTGCGTTGAACTGGTGTCCTTCGTGCAGCGAACCGAGGTGCGGTGTTATCGGGTGCAGGGAGCGGGGCACTTTGGGGAAAAGGACTACTTCGCGGTGTGAAAAGGCGTTTCCGGAACCTCGCAGTGTCCGATGTTGGTGCGCGGTTCACTTCGCTTTGCGGGTTCGTTCACGGGTGGCATGAATGATCGTCGGCACGTGCTGCCGATCGAGCGGAATCGCATGAAGATTTCGAACAAGCCGAAGGGCGACGTCCCGTCTGTCCCGTCCGGGGGTGGGTGACCGTGGGGCAGCTCGAGGTCGACTCCGGCAACTGGTCGGCCGGCGCCGGGATCTTCGACTCCGCCGGCTTCGTCGCCAAGGCCGTGCGGCGGGCTCACGAGGGTGACGTCGGTGCGGTGGCCGCTGAGCTCGGCATCGGGTCCGTCGCGCTCGCGCTGGACCTGGCGGCGACGGCCATCGACCCGTTGGGCAAGCTCGTCGCCGCCGGGCTGGGATGGCTCATCGAGCACGTCGCGTTCCTGCGCGCACCGCTCGACCTGATCGCCGGCGACCCTCCGGAGATCAAGCTGATGGCGCAGACCCTGCACCGCGACGCGCAGTCGGTGCGGCGCGCGTCCGAGGAGCTGGCCGGGCTTGTCCGGCGGGCGGAGGACTCGTGGTCGGGGGAGAGCGCGGACAGCTTCCGCTTCGCCGCCGACGAGCTGCGTGTGCGCGTCGACGCCGCCGCGGAGTCGGTCGACACCGCCGGATACCTCGTGGAGACCACGATGGCCGTGATCGCCGCGGTGCGCGCACTGGTCAGGGACATCGTCACGTCGGTGCTGGGGGACATCGTCGCGACGATGCTCATGGCGATCGCCTGTTCCTGGATCACGGCGGGCGTCTCGATCGTCGTCGGCGTGACGAAGTGCGTGCTCTCCGCCGTCGCGGCCGTGGTGCGCTCGATGGCCAAGATCGGCAAAGCGCGTGAGCTGTCCGCGCGGACCGCGTACCGGCTGCGGGAACTGCGCACCTCCTCCGCGGCACGGCCCGCGCACGCTCCGGCTCCGTCGTCGGCGCCGGCTCTGCCATCGGCTGCGGTGCGGCGGTCCTCACCGGCGGCGGCCGAGCGCGCCGTTCCGGCCGAGCCGCGCTCGTGGATCGGGGACTACGAGGTGTCGTGGATGAAGCGGCACCAGCGCTGGCTCGACGACGTCGGGCTGGCCGGCTCGCGGCAGAAGGTGCGGTTCGTCGAGCAGTGGCTGAAGAACCACCACCCCCGTCTCTTCGCCGGCGTCAAGACCGTCAGCGACGCGAAGAGCAGTTCCAACCTCGTCGGTCTGGCAGGCAAGGTCGCACTGGTCACCGGCCGGCACCTCACCGACGTCCAGGAGCAGGCGGAGGCGGCGTGGCGGCAGGCAGGCGAGCGGGCCGGGCAACCGGTACCGCCCGAGCATGCCGAGCAGCCCGCGCAGGCGGAGCGGTGACGCCGGAACGGTGACGCGGCGCGCGCTTCGACCTCGCGCGGTCCCGCCGTGCAGAGCCGAGGTTTCGTCCAGTGGGCCGGTTCCGCCATGTGATTTGATGACGGTCTGCGGCGGACAGGAGGCCACGAGCGATGCTCCAGCGCCTGGAACTGGTCGGACGCTCGGCTCAGCTCGACGCGTTGCGGTGGGACGGCCACAGCCCGGCGTTGCGGGTGGTGCGCGGCGCGAGCGGCAGCGGAAGATCCGCGGTGCTGGGGCAGCTCGCGAGGAACCTCGCCGAGTCGGGCACCGTCGTCCTGCAGGTCCGGTGCGACGACGACAGCAGGCCGGTGTGGGACGCGTACCGGATCACGACGGTGATGGACGCCGTGCGGTCGAACCTGGACGCGTTCGGCAACGACGCGACGATCATCGACTCCCTCGACTCGCTCAGGAGGGTGTGCACCCCTGGGGCCTACGCCTCGTCGTGGCGGCGCCACGTGATGTTGAGCTCGCTCAGTTCGTTGTTCGCGCTGATCCGCCGCCGGGGCGCCGTGGCGCTCCTCGTGGACGACGCGGACCGCATGGACCACCCGGTGATCGGACTCGCGCCGGTCGTCGGTGCCGGGCACCTCGTCGTCGCCTCGTGCGCGGACTCCGGCTCGGTGTCCGCCGCGGACCTGTGCTCGCGCGTCGACCAGGTGGTCGACCTCCCCCCGATGAGCGACGACGAGATCGAGGCGGTGCTGGGCCAGGCCGCAGGCGCGCCGGCGGACCTCTCCGTGCGTCGGCGGCTGCGCGACGCCCTGGGGTCGCTGTGCGGCAATCCCGGCACGGTGGTGGCCGTGCTCGGCGACCTGCGCCGCCGCCGCCGTCTCGTCCAGGTGCGCGGTCAGCTGGTCCTGCGAGATCTCCTGGAGCCCGTGGCCCTGCCGGCCGAGCACGAGTTGTGCAACCTGGTCGAGCTGTTCGCGGAGGCGGGCAGGGACCTCGTGCTGCTGGCCGCGGCGGAGGTCGGTTTCTGCCTCGACGACCTGCCGGCGATCGCGGAGTGCACCGGGCGCAGCGTCGTCGCGTACGGGCACGCGATGGACGTCCTCGTCCTGGCGGGCGCGCTCAGCTGTGATCCCGCCGGACTGGTGACGTGCCCCGTGCCGGCACTCGTCGCGGCCGTGGCGGAGAAGACGGGGGCGGACCACATTCTCCTCCTGCACCGGTCGATGGCGGAGCAGTTGCTGGAGGACGAGTGGCGGACCCCGCACTGGAGCCGCGCGGTCGCCGGCCACGTCGCCGCGGCGGGAAGGGCGATGCGCGCCCGTCCCGACCTGGTACCGCTATTGCTGGAGGAAGCGGCCAGGAACGCGGCGACGGAGCACGCCCGTCTCGCGATCCGCCGTGCGGCGTGGTGGCACGCGGGTCGCGGACCGGCCGAGGTCCGGTTGCGGCAGGAGATCTGCGGGTCGCTCGTGCGGGTGGGCGACCACCGGCAGCTGGCCGCGTTCGTGGACGAGGTGGTGGCGGAAGGCGGTTCCTTCGAGCAGGACGAGGCGGTGGAGCTCATGCGCCTCGCCGCTCTCGCACACGTCCACACAGGACAATCGGTTCCCACGCGGTTGCGCACCGCGCTGGTGGAGACCGGTGCCGCGCCGGCTTCCCTCGCCTTCGCCGACAGGTGGTTCGCCGGCCACGACGCCGACCCCGTCGACGTCGCGTTGAGCTTCGCCCCGGCAGGCGACCGCGACAGCGGGGGGATCGCACCGCAGACCACCTGGACCGCGAACGCCTCCACCGCCGACGACATGCGCGCGGCCTGTGCCCAGAGGGACCTGGTGCCTGCTCTCCGCGCCGCGCTCGGCGGTGAGTACGCGGTGCCCGGCGAAGGGCCCGTCGCGCTGTACCACCGCGTGCTGAACGGCTACGACCGAGGTGACTGGGAGAGGGCGCTCAGCGCCGCCCGGCAGCTGGAGCTCGTCGAGTCCGGCGCGGATTCCGTGATGATGTGCGGTGCCCGGCTGCTCGCCGCCGAGATGTGCGGCTGGAAGGGAGCGGACCGGCAGGCACGGAGCTGGGTGGAGGCGGTACCGCAGGACGGCACCCGTCCGTTGTTCCGCGCCTGGGTCCGCGTCGGGTTGCTCGACCACACGGGCGACGACGAGGAGGCCTGGCAGGTGGGGTGGTCGGCGTACGAACGCTGGGCGGGTGACGAGGCGGCCACCGAGGTGGACGCGGCGCGGCTGCTGCGACGGTTGGCGACCCTGTCGGTCGGCACCGGCGGCACCCGAGAGGGGCGCGACGTCCTGGCAGAAGCCGCCAGGAGGTACACCGCACACAGGTCGACCGAGCTCCTGACGGCACTGCACTTCATCCGCGGTCTGCTGGAGAGGTCGGTACCTTCGGCGCAGGCCGCGGAACAGATGATTCGCGGGCGTGGGAGCCGGGTCGAACTCGCGCTGGCCTGCCAGGTGATGGCGCGCGCGACCGGGGAACCGCGCCCCTGGCTGGACGAGGCGTACGAGATCGCCGAGCTGATCGGTGCGACGAGGCTCTCGGCCATGACCAGGAGAGTGATGGGCGACAACGGAATGGTCGTGCCGGCGCGGCGAGCCAGCCGCTCGCACCTCTCCGACACGGAGCTGCAGATGGTGGACCTGGTCCGTGCGGGGCGCACCAACCGCCAGATCGCCAGTGAGCTGCGGATCAGCGTGAAGACCGTCGAGAAGCACCTCACGAAGCTCTTCGCCAAGGCCGGGTGCCGCACCCGCTACGGCCTGGTCGCGTCGAGCCTCGCCGGGGGACCGGGGTTCGGCGAGCAGTGACGCGACCTTTCGCCTGTTTCCCACCGGTTCCGCGGCGAACTCCCGCTGCGGCGCCGGCCGTGCCCGCGCCGTGCCGGCCGTGCCCGCGCCGTGCCGGCCGTGCCCGCGCCGTGCCGGCCGTACGTTCCGAGCTCCACTCGTCGATGAAGTGGTTCTGCGCCAACCGCATAGGGCCGGAGACGCGTCACCGGTCCGCGGTCGCTTCAGCGGGCGCCCCACGCCGCCGCACTGGGCATCACCACTTCGCGGAGCGAGCGGAGCCAGTCCTCGGTCTCGGCAGCGCGTTGCCGCGTCCGGGCGGAGGAACCGGCCGCGTACGGCACGATCGCGGCGAGGACGTCGCCGATCAACCTGGACCAGGCGTGGAAGTCTTCCGGTGCGGTCAGGACGACCACACTGTCGTGTTCGGGCAACGTGCGGCGTACTCGCTCCGCGGCCTCGATCCCCTCCAGCAGGCAGTCCGGAGCGAGGAGCGCGATCTCCCAGTCGGGTGACTCGGCGGGGACGTTGGCGCGCACGATGGCCATGATCCGTTCGTCGAGGATGGCCGCACCGGGGAACAGCCTGCCGCTGTCCACCGTGTGCCCTTCGACCCAGGAACACGACCTGAGTCCGTACTCGGCCAGCTGGACGTAGCCGGTGGCGTACGACCTCAGGCAGGTGATCTCCTCGCTCGGCATCACGCCGACCAAGGTTCCGTCCGCGCAGGTGTCCCACACACTCATGGCTGGCCCTCGATGTCCGGCGCGGGCCGCGCTGTTCGACTGCTCGCGGGTTTGGTCACCCTCGCAGGGTCACGTGCCAGCGGCGTCGCCGACAGCTCGGCACGAGATTCACGTCCTTTGTATCGAGAAGACTTCCCGAACGTTCACCCGCTCGCGGGATCCTGAACGGTTTCGGCGAATGCGAACCAGTAGTTGCTAGGCGGAGAACACGCCGACCACCTCACGCGGACGCACGCCCGAGTGCTGGAGCAGCCCGTCGAGCCGGGCACGCAGCAAAGCGCTGAAAGGATTCGGCTGACCGGAGCGGGCCAACACCGCCAGCGCACGTGAGTGGAGTCGCCGGACCTCTTCGTTGTACAGCTCCACGGCGGCGGGCGCGGTCAAGACGTCTCGCAGTGTGGCTTTGGCGACAACGTCCCAGGTCGCGTCGTGCCGCAGCTGCCGCACGTGGCCGCGCCGGCGTTCGTCCATGAGCGAGCAGGCGTGAGCGACCAGCAGCGGTGGGATCTCGCTCGGTCCGCCGGAGTTCGCGGCGGCCTGGTCCACCAGAAGTCCGTAGAGGCAGCCGAACGCGTACCACTCCGCAGTGTCCGCCACACCGCAGGTCCGTGCCGCCATGAGTGCGTCGCGCGCGTACGCGGTGTTCCTGTTGCTCGCTCCCGGTTTCAGCACCTGCTCGACGTCGTCGTGTCCGAGCGGGTGCGGCTCCGGGAACGCGGCGGCCTGTTCCAGGTCGTCCGCCCACGCCTGACGGAGGGGCTCCGTTATCCGGAGGGTCCGGAGATGGCGCAGCGGCAGTTCCGTCGAGGCGCGGTTCGACTGCGCCTCGATTCCGGCCCACCACAGGGAGGACATCACCGACACCGGCATCGCGGCCTGCGGTGAGCCGCCTGCCGCGCCGGCGACGACGACCGCGAACAGGCGCGCGAAGACGAGCGGTGGTTCGGTCTGCCTGCTCAGCGAATCACTCAACAGGACAAGCCTTGTCCCTGCGGGGAGATGTGCAACGCTGCGGAGATCGGTGCCGGCGCACTGCACGGCGATGCGCAACGTTCTCGCGTGGCTTCCGAGCCGTGGCCGGCTGCGGCTCTCGGTGATGGGCACGGTGCACCCCGACGGCTCGACTGGGGACAGGAGGTTGACGCGCTGATCGCGGCGTGCGGTAGCGGTCGCACAGCACAGCACGGGACCGGCCCGCGGGTGAAGGTGAGAGCGGGTTCTCGTCCCCTTGGACCACGACGTGATGGCGGTTCGGCCATCGGGTGGCCCGGCTGGACGTCCGTGAGTGGTTCTCCTCGTTGTCGGTGCCGGAACTTCTCCCGTCCGGTTGTGCGGGTTCCACGGCCCTACCGTCTGGGCGAACACGGGGTGAGGCCGCCCATCAGGTGGCCGAATTCGGTCCGGTGGCTCAGGAGGCTGCGGTGGAGAAGGTCGGCGTTGTCGTTCAGGCATCGGAGGAGCTGATGCGGATCGGGATCGAGGGTGCACTGGAGACGCACTCCGGCCTCGTCGTCCTCCCCGCTGCCGAACGCGAGTCAGCCCAGGTCGTCGTCCTCGCCGTCGACAAGCTGCGGCCTTCGTTCATCGCCAGGCTGAGGCAGGAGTCAGCGCTGTACCGCACGGCGGTCCTCGTGGTCGACGAGCTCAGCGACAAGGACCTCCTCACGATCGTCGAGTGCAAGGTGGTCGCCGTCATGCAGCGGACCACGGTGACGGTCGAACGCCTGGTGCACGCCGTGCTGACCGCTGCGGCGGGAGGCGCCGTCATGCCACCCACCATGCTCGCCGATCTCATGGCACAGGTGCAGCGACTGCACCACGAGTTCACCAACATCAACGGCACGGACCGCTTCGGTTTGGCGCCAAGGGAGATCGACGTCCTCCGGCTGGTGGCCAACGGCAACGACACGGCCGAGGTCGCGGCGGCGCTGGGATACTCCGAGCGGACCATCAAGGGCGTGATCTCGGCCCTGATAGGCAGGCTGCAGCTCAGGAACCGGTCGCACGCCGTCGCCTACGCGATGAGAGCGGGACTCATCTGATCGGCGAGATGTGCTCCCAGCTGAGGGAAGTTCCCCGATTCCGCGAGCTTGCCGCTGCGCGGAGTGAGGAACGGAGCTCCTGCGCCGGCCGGCACGTCGGGTGAACGGGAACTGGTGTTCGTACCGGTGACCGGGCTGGACACGCACTTCGGTGTCGGCCTGGTCGGTGGGTCGCCGGTCGGTCCCAGGTCGGGGGTACAGGGTCGGGACCTCGCGGTGACGGGCGCGTTCCGTTGTCGCCCTGCCGTCCGGCCTGCTCGGCGACATCCGCGACGGACGCCGGCTTGCCGGTGTCACACGCTCGGCGGCTCGTAGGTGCCGTTGACCATGGCGGTGGCGAGTTCGATGCGGGAGCGGTAGCCGGTGCGGGTGAAGAGCCTGCTGAGCCTGCCTTCGATGCTCTTCTCGCTGGTGCGCAACGCCATGGCGAGCTGTTTGTTGCTCAGGCCGCCGGAGGCGAGGTTGGCGAGGAGCTGTTCGTTCTCCGCGACCACCTCCTGCCGTCCGGGGATGGTGATGCCGCGGGAGCGCATCGCCATGCGGAGGATCGCGCGGATCTGCAGGCCGTTGAGCTCGCCCATGATGTCGTAGGCCTCGACCAGCAGCTCGGGTGGAGCGACGCCGCGCAGGACCAGCCGGGAGAAGACCGATGCCTGCTCGAAGGGTTGCAGGCGCTCGCGCGCCGCCTGGACGCACTGGTTCGCCGCGGAGGCGTCCTTGTGCACCAGGGCCTTCGCCAGCAGCGCGTACATCTTGGCGCGTTCGGTCGGCATCGCGGCGGTCACCTGCTCCAGGGCGGACAAGCCGCGTTCCGCCGCCTGCCGGTCACCGGCTTCGAGAGCGAGATCGACCAGCTCCTGCCGGCAGAGGTCGAGGCCGACCAGCAGGCCGCGGCTCGTGGCCTGCTCCAGCGCGTCGTTCAGGAGGGCCGTCGCCTGCTCGTCGTCCCCGAGCACCCTGGCGAACAGGCCCTCGGCGATGGTCAGCAGGTGGCCCAGCGACGGGGACGCGCTCTTCGCCCTGGTGAGCAGCTCGCGCGCACTGGTGACACGCCCCTGTGCCGCCAAGAGCCCGACGGCGACCATGACCATGGCGGTGTGCGCGGAGTCGTAGCGGTCACCGGTGGCCGCCACCGCCCTGCGGGTGAGGTCGACGGCCTTGTCCGCCTCACCCCGGTAGACCGCGAGCATCGCCCGTGAGGGCAGCGGCAGGAGGTTCTCACCCACCTGCAGCCTCTCGTGGGCGAGCAGCTTCTCGGCCGCGGACAGTTCACCCACCACCAGGGCGGCCATCAGCCGCCAGTTGAGCTCGTCCAGCCCGCCGTCCGCGCGGCCGTCGGTCTGCCACAGGTGACGCAGTGCCTTCTCCAGCGAGAGCTTCCCCGAGTTCCCGCTCCACAGCGCGGCCAGCGTGCAGACGGTCTGTCCGAGAGCCGCCGACACGGTGTTGCCGTCTCGCCAGACGTAATCCTCGCCGGTGAGCAGGTCCGCGACGTCCGGCCACCGGCCCAGGGCCGCGTACGCCACCGCCCTGGTGACGACGGTGTGCTCGGGTCCCTGGCACCAGCTGCGCCGCAGTTCGGCGATGTCCAGCACACCGGCCACGTCACCCGTGCCGTGCATGGCCTGCACGACGACGATCTGGGCCTGTTGCGCGGCTTCGGGGGACAGGAGGTCGCTGTGGTCGTCGAGCAGGGAGAGCGAGCTTTGCAGGCTTTGCGGGTAGTCACCCGCCTGGTGGCAGACCGACATGTACCTGAAGAGGACCCTGGCGCGGCTCGGCCGGTCGGCGGCGAGCTTCACGGCGGCGGCCAGCCAGCGGCGTGCGGCGTCGAGGTGGGGTGTGTCGCCGGCGTGGTGGAGGAGGTCCTCGAGCGCGTGCCGGCGGTCGACGAGGTTGCCGGCATTGGTGATGTTGTCGGGCAGGTAGTGGGGGTCGGAGGTGCGGGCGGTGCCGCTCCAGAGGGCGTTGACGGCGGTGGCGGCGAGGTGGCGTTGTTCGAAGGGGCCGAGCGTGGCGGTGATGGTGGTGGCGGTGACGGGGGTGGTGAAGCGCCAGGTGGTGTTGTGCTTGCCGCGGTGCAGGGTGCCGGTGTGGACGAGCTCGTCGAGCAGGTCGTGGGCTATGGCGGTGGTGGTGTCGAGCGTGCGGGCGATGAGCCGGGGCAGTGCGGGTCCGAGCGGGTGGAGCACGGCGGCGGCCTTGGCCGCGCTCCAGACGAGGGGGTCCCGTCCGCGGATGTGCCGGAGGAGCTGGTCGCTGGTGAGGGGGGTGGTCGGGGGTGCGAGTCCCACGAGGTAGGCAGACCGGTCGACGATCCTGACGTTCTCCTTGCGGCACACCACTTCGATCGCATCGCGAACGGCGGCCGGAACGCCCCTGCCGAGCCGCTGGACCTCGTCGACCAGAGCGGGCTCGGGCGTGGCCTGCAGCGTCGTGAAGATCTGCTGGAAGACCTGCCGGCGGGACAACCGCGGCAGGCGGACGGTGTCGACCAATCCAGCTCGGCGCAGATCGTGCAGGACGGTGAGCAGCTCCGGCCTCGCGGCGTCGGACAGCGTCCGCACGGCGCACACGCAGCGCACGGAGGTGCCCGCGAGCCGCTGCGCGAGAGCGGCGAGTGCCGCGAGCGAGTCGAGGTCGATCCACTGCGCGTCGTCGATGAGCAGCACCACCTCGCCGCCCAGACGCAGCAGTGCCGCAGCCGTCGCAATGGCCGCCCGGTCGGCGATCTCCCTGTTGTGCCACGCACCCGCGATCGGTCCGATCGCGGACCAGTTGGGCACCGTCCCGGCAAGAGCCGACTGCTGGGCCGGCGTGCCGGCGGCGTAGGAGTGCGTCGGCATGGCGGCGCCACCTTCGGTGAAACGCATCGAGAAAACGGCGCCGCCTGCCCCAGTGGTCTTCTCCGCTGTTTCAGCGAGTTTCGTCGTGCGGCCGATGCCCGCCGGTCCGGTCAGGATTGTCAACGTGTTGTGCATTGCCACGGAACTTTCCGGCACGTCAGACCTCCACTGCTGTGCATCCGGAAGGGGCGCGTGATCGGTGATGTCCGAGGGCTCCGGAGCGAGCGAATCCCAATATAGCGTCCCGCGAAGCGGGCAGTCCCGCGCTTTCGTGAGGGTTGTCCCTCCGGTGCGCGCCTCCTCCCGGTTCGGCAACGGTCACAGCCGGGACGGCGCCCTACTGTGGTCGAGGTGTCCCACCTGCGTGTTCCGGGCTGTGAGCGCGGGTGCTCGGGGGAGTGAAGCGGAGGAGCGGGAACGTGAGTCGGAACATGCTCGTGGTCTCGCCGACACCTGGACGCGGATATCGCACGATCGGTGACGCGGTGGCCGATGCGGCCGAGGGATCGCTCATTGTTGTCGCTCCGGGTGAGTACAACGAAAATGTCGTTCTGACAAAACCTGTTTCCATCACGGCCGAAGACGGACTGGGTTCGGTGCGGTTGACCGCCTTTTCCGGCATCGCGGTGTCGTTGTTCTCCGAGTCGGTGTCGTTGTCCGGTCTCGTCGTGTCGACCGCGGACTCGGAGGCCCCCGCCGTGCTCGCGGTCGGCGGCCAGCTGGGAATCACGGAATGCACTTTGCAGGCGTCGAGCTGGGCCACCGTCTTCGCCCGTGACCAGGGAAGCGTGGTCATGCGGGACTGCGAGGTCCGCAACGCCGCGGGCGCGGGCATCGTCGTCACGTCCGCGCAGGAGAACGTGGTGGACGGGTGCCTTCTCGTGGACCTCGGCACGTCCGGTGTGGTGGTGGCCGACGGCGGCAGGCTGCGCATGCGCGCGTGCGAGGTGAAGACCGCGGACGGCAACGGGATCTGCTTGAACGGCCGGGGCCGGCTGACCGTCGAGGACTCCGCGGTGTCCGGTACGAACAAGCCCGCCGTCGCGGTGGAGCAGGAAGCGACCCTGGCGGCGACGCGGCTGGCGGTCACCGACGCCGCCGCGATCGGCTTCTACCTGGCGAGCAGCGGCGAGGTGGTGCTGGAGGAGTGCCGGGTCGAGCGCGCGGGAGCGGAAGGCGTGTTCGTCGCCGAGGGCTGTGCTCCGCTGGTGAGGGGGTGCATCGTGCGCGAGGTGCGCGGACGCGGACTCTACTTCGGCGGCCGCGCCGGTGGAACGGTCTCGGGCTGCGACGTGTCCGATGTGGACGGTGTGGGAGTCGCGGTCAGCGCGCGGAGCACCACCGAGTTCGACCGCGTGAACGTGTCGGGTTGCACGTCGTCCGGTGTCCTGGTGGACGGCGGCGCCGACCCGCTGCTGCGCCGCCTGAGGGTGTCCGGCTGCGGCGGCAGTGGAGTTTCGGTGGCTGGCGGTGCCCGCGGCACGCTGAAGAGCTCCGAGGTGGAGGGCGGGGAGGCCGGTCTGTCGGTCAGCGAGTCCGCCAGGTTCGTCGCCACGGGCCTGAGCGTGCGCAGGACGGCGGGTGCCGGCATCAGCGTTCTCGGTGCGGCACTGGCACTGGCGGACAGCGCGATCGAGCACGTGGGAGGTGACGGCGTTCTGGTCGGCGGGGTGGCGGACGTCTCGCTGCAACGCTGCCGGGTGCTGCACAGCGCCGGCTACGGCACCGTTTTCTCCGAAGGCGCCTCCGGCTCGGTCCTCGACTCCGAGTTCTCCGGTGGCGCCTCGGACGGCATCAGGCTGGACACCGCCGAGGCCGTGAAGGTTCGCGGGTGCACGGTCCGGGACAACCGGGGCAGTGGGGTGCGCCAGACCAAACCAGGCTCCGCCATCGAGGTGGTCGACGTGATCACCAGCGGAAATCTTGTGCCCGACAGCTACGGCACCGCCGCGGTCGCCGACGCCCCCGCCACTCCGGCCGGACCGGACGGCACGCGGCAGCGCGCCAAGTCGGCCAAGGACCCGTTCGAGGAGCTGCAGGCCCTCGTCGGGCTGGCAGGGGTGAAGAACGACGTCAACTCCCTGATCAACCTGAACAAGATGGCCAAGCGCAGGAAGGACGCCGGGTTGTCGGCACCGCCGATGGCACGGCACCTCGTGTTCGCCGGTGCTCCCGGAACCGGCAAGACGACGGTGGCTCGTCTCTACGGGCGCATCCTCGCCGACCTGGGAGTGCTGAAGAAGGGGCACCTGGTCGAGGTGGCGCGGGCCGACCTGGTGGCCCAGATCATCGGTGGCACGGCGATCAAGACCACAGAGGCCTTCACGACCGCGATGGGCGGGGTGCTCTTCATCGACGAGGCTTACACCCTCAGCCAGGGTGGAGGCGGATCGGGGCCGGACTTCGGCAGGGAGGCGATCGACACGCTGGTGAAGCTGATGGAGGACCACCGGGACGAGATCGTCGTGATCGCCGCGGGCTACTCCGATGAGATGGAGCAGTTCCTGTCGGCCAACCCCGGTATGGAGTCCCGGTTCAGCCGTACCATCGAGTTCGCCAACTACACGGCCGATGAGCTCGTGACCATCGTGCGGTCCCAGTGCGTGCGGCACGACTACCGGCTCGACGACGAAGCTGCGGCAGCCCTGCTGGAGTACTTCGAGAAGATTCCGAAGGACGGCACGTTCGGCAACGGGCGCACCGCGCGCAGGGTGTTCGAGCGCATGGCCGACCAGCAGGCGTCTCGGTTGGCCTTGAGTGACGTCTCCGATGCGGCCGAGCTGTCGCTGCTCACGTTGCAGGACGCGGTGATGATGTAGTAGCGCTCGCGGAGGGCGGCGCTCAGGCGGGTGAAGAGACTTGCGCAGCGGTCAGGTGCCCGACGCTCACGCGCGTCGGGCACCTGACCTGTCGGCGGACCCGCTGACGTCTGGCCAGCCGGTCCGAGGCGGAGGTCGGGAGCTCCGGTCGCCAACGTGTCCAGGATGGACACACTCCACGGGGAAACGCCATGCGCGGATCCCATGGCGGTCCAGAAAGACTTTGAGGACAACGCTTTTGGGCAAACCGGTGGCGGACTGGCGGGTGTTCTCCCGCCGTGCGCCGGGTGCCGTGGACTTGTCGGCCTGATGGCGGTGATGACGTGGTTCTCTTTGCGGGTAACGATTCTGATCCGTGGCCCGGCAGGTGGTCGACGATGCAGCAGGACAGCGTGCGAGATGAGCTCATCAGGTCGTTGTTCGCCACTTACGGACAACGCCTGCGGTGTTTCGTGGCGGGGCGGACGAAGGACTGGTCCGCTGCGGAAGACGTCGTCCAGGAGGTCATGGTGCGTGCGTGGCGGCACGCCGACACCCTGGACGCCCGCGGTTGCCTTTGGGCGTGGCTCACGACCGTGACGCGCAACATCCTGATAGACCAGGCGCGAACGCGGAAGGTGAAGCTCTGGGAGGCGTGCGAGGAGGACGAGGCGCGGTACGACTCGCAGGTTCCCGACCACGCCGACAGCCTCGTCGACCACGTCGTGCTCAGCGAGCTCGTAGACATGCTGGAACCTGATCTGCGGGCGGTCGTGCGGGAGGTCTACTTCGCCGACCGCACGACGGCCGATGGTGACGAAGTGCCCTCGCAGCGGGGCCGGTGCGGCACGTCCGCGCTTTCATGAGGGCGTAGATCGCGACGGGCAGGCGGAGGTCGGCAGTGCTGCGGATGGTCACCGGAGTCCCTGATGGTTGCGGCGAGCACGCGTACTCCGTGCTGATCATGACCGGAGACCACGAACTCCGCGCCTCGATCAGGGATCTGCTCGTGTCGACCGGTGTGCACTCGGTCAGCTTCGGTGCAGATCTGCCCGGCCGGCCGGTGCGGCACGACCTGGTGCTGGTGGACGTGAAGCTGTCGACCGCTGTGGAACTGATCGGCGGGCTGCGCGCGGAAGGGACGCAGGCGATCATCGCGCTCGTGGAGAACGAGGCGGACGTCCGTGAAGCCGTTGTGGCAGGAGCGGATTCCTGGTTGACCAAGCCGGGGTGCCATACGCCGCTCGCCGTCCGCTCACCGCTGCTGAGCTCCGCGGAGATCCGCGTCCTCGAGCTGGTTGCGGAAGGCCAGTCGAACCCGGAGATCAGTGTGAGCACGGGCCTGCCGCAGAAGGTCGTGGGGGACCACCTCCGGCGGCTCGGCAGGAAGCTGGGCAAGCGGCGCCGGCCCGCGATGGTGCTGGCCGCGTTGCGCGCCGGGATCATCACGTGACGCCTGCGGTTCGGTGCCGCTGAGACCGGATCGTGAACAGGATCAGCGGCTGGACGCAGGTTTCCCGAGCCGTCCCGTGCTTGTCGTGGCCGGCCGCGTCATGTTCGTGGTCGGCCGGGCCGGATCTGCCGTGCGACGTCGGTTGGATCCCACTCGGCGTCGGCGCGTGCGATCTCGCCCGTGGTGCTGAAGTAGAACCTCTCGGTTCCGGTGAACGTCGCGTTCGTGCCCAGATAGGACACCGCGTCCACCGTCCACCGCACGTCGGCGACACCGCGGTCGATCGAGTCGATGACGTAGGTGTGCCGGATCTCGCTGAACGCCTCGAAGGTCGAACCGATGAAGAGCCGGAGTTTCTGGGCGCCGACGTGGGGACGGGTGCCGCGCACGTCGAAGAGCGTTCCGGACACCGGGGCGAACAACGCGACCCAGGCGGACGGCTCCCGCTCGGCTATCGCGCGGAAGTAGCGGCTGATCCCCTGGCGGACCGCGGCGTCGGGGCAGTCGGAAAGTCCAGGACGGGAAGCCGGCAGGCGGATTCCGGCCGCGGCTTCGCTGGAGCTGGACAAGGTGCCCGACGTGGCACCGTGCTCGAGGCTCGCGAACAGCGCCACGTCGTGCCGGGCCTGGTCGAGGTCGGGGACGACAGGTCTGGTCGCGCGTTCGGCGAGCTTGCGCACCTCCTGCCCCAGCGTGCCCCTGGTGTCGGTGCCGAGCATGTCGAGCACCAGGAGGTAGTGGTGGCACAGGAAGGTCTGCGCCCTCTTGGCGAGCTCGGACACGGACCGGAGGTAGGCGTACCGGTCGAGGTCGCGGTCCGGCTGGTCCAGCAGGTCGAACAGCACGGCCTGGTCCCGGGAGCCGCCGGAGAGGAGCGTGGTGAGTTCCGCTGGAAGCCTCATCATCCGCCTGGCCGCGGTCGAGTGTGCTGCCGTGCCGTCGCGGAGGCGGACCCGGAGCGGGTGGAAGTCCGCGGGCACCATGAGCTCGAGCAGGTCGTTCGTGTCGATCGCCAGCCGGACCGCACCGGCCGCGGAGGTGACGTGTGCCGCTGCCGCCCGCCAGTCCGCCGTCCCGACGCACTCGGCGGCCTCCGCGCCTTCGCTCAACGCGATGTGCAGCCAGCACTCCGTGATCTGGTGCACGGAACGGAACATCGCGTCCTCCGGGCCCTGCCACGGGAAGTCCCGCAGGGCGTGCACCTCGTCCGGACGCACGAGAACGTGGTCTTCCGGCCCCGGCCAGGTGAGTCCGTCGAGGAGTTCGTCGAGGGTTCGCTGGTGGCGCGCCGGCAAGCGCCGCAGGATGCGCCTCGCCTCCGCGGACAGGGGAGTCCCCCCGGAGACCGGTCTGGAAGGGTGCGCGTCCGCTCGGCCCGCGGCGACGTACCTCAAGCCGGCCGCCGCGCCGCGGACCACCTCGTCCAGTCTGCGGGGTGTGTCGGCAGCCGGCCTGCGGTCGTCGAGGATCTGCTCGGTCAGGCGGAGGTGGAGCTCGACGGCCTGAAACCCGCACACGAACCGGATCAGGTCCACCCCCGCCGACAGGTCGGGCCAGGTGCGACTGAGTTCGGGCAGGCGGATGTAGGCCTCGTACGGGGTGGCGGGTACCTCGGCCATGTCGACGCTCCCGAATCAGCTCGGCACCGGTTTGCGCACTCTCCGCATGTCAAGCCCTGTTTTCGCGGTCCCAGGCCTGCCCCGCGGCCATGAGTAGGGCTTTCCCTTGCGAGCCGGGGACGACGACGTCGGACGAATTGGTGGCGTGACCTGTTTTGCCGCCCGTGAGGGAAGTTCCCCGGTCCCAGGTGGCGGTCACCGCGGGAGTCCGCGATGCCGGCCGTGTCTGCTGCACTGGCGGAGTGGAAGCCGAGCGCGCGAGTGCCGAGTTCGTCAAGCGAATGGAGTCCGACGCGCGGTTCGGCGAGCGGTGCGTGATCGAGACGGCCGAGGGCGAGGTGCTCGCCGGCACCCTGGGCGGTTCGATGGTTCTCACGCCCTTGCCGGGAGATCAACTGGTGACGACGCTCAGCCTCTCCCGCGGTGTCGTCACCACGGGTGCGTTCGGTCGCCTGGAAGGACACCTGCACGACGACGAACAACGGCTCGACTTGGTTCTCGGCGACCGGCCTTTCTCGACCTTCACACTGGCACGCAACAACATCACGGTCGCGAGTGCGATGGAGCTGCGGTACGGCGTCGGTGGGGCCGGAGTGTCCGCGGCGGGACTGCAGGTGCAGAAGGACGCAAGCCGGGTGCGGGTGCGTGTGAGCACGGGCCTCGGCACTTCCGCGTTCGGTGCGTCCTACGACCACGTGTGCGGGGTGGTCAGGGTACCGATCGGGGAAAGCCGTTCGATCGTCGGCCGCGTGGGTGAGGACCGGACGACCATCCGTCTCGCTGACGAGGTGGTGGGAACCGTCGGCCCCGGTGGCCGGATGGTCGTGTCGCCGATGATCGGCCGCACGTCGATCTTGCTGGAGGATGACCGGGTTCTGGTGCGGGACGGAGAAGTGCTGCTCGCCCTCCACGAAGATCACGTGGAACTGCGCTGTGGACACGGCGTGGTGCGCGCGAACCGCGACTGCTGGGAGTTGGTCCGCGGTGGGAAGACGGTGCGGTGGAGGCGACCGACGGACGAGGTGGCGGTGGTTCTCTGCGAGCACGGTGAGCTCGTCGTCGACAAGGACACGGCGATCGCGTGTGAGACGTGCGGTGCCGCACTTCCGGCCATGCGTGAAGAGTCCGGCGCCGGAGTGCTCGACCTGGGTTTCTGCGAGGTCTACTGGACGCCGGCAACGACGACCCTGTCGATCGGTGAGCACGAGATCGCTGTCACCGGCACCCGGCACGCCGCCGACGGTGCCTCACCTGCCACGGGCGTGCTGGTCCGCGCGGGCTGCCGGGAGGTGCGGGTGGAGCCGGGCCGGATCACGGCCGGCAACGCCGCCGAGCAGTGGCAGGTCACCGCGCAGGGCGAGGTCTGCGTCGGTACCAGCGTGATCACCAGGGAGGCCGAGGCGGACGGCGGGCCCGCACTGGTGTTCCGGGCACTCGGGCGGGGACCGGGTCGATGGCTCGTGTCGGCGCGCGGCGACAGCGCGCTCATCGACGACGGCAGAGGACTGCGAGCCGAGGTGGACCGCGCGACGGGCGCCACGTTCAGCACGACGTCGTACGCAAGCACCGTCGTGTCGGCTCGTCCGACGGGAGCCGTCGTCGTGACGGCGACCGGCGAGGAGGGCACCGCCGTGCTGCACCTGGACGACGCGTTGACGGCCCGTTTGCGGTTCGGTGCGGCACGGCTCACGATCGAACCGGAAATGGCTCTGGACAGGGACTTCTGCGCGGTGGTCGAGGACGAGGCGTCCGACTTCGCGATGATCGCACTGGACTCGGGTGCTCGTGGGCTGTCCTGGACCACTGTTCACCTCGGCTCCTCCATTGGTCATTCGATCAGCGCCAGGGGAACGCTGACGGTGCACAACTCGCCGAGCCGCGCGGTGATCTCGGCGACGACCGGCAGCCTGCGCGTCGTTCCACCGGACTCCGGTGCGGTGACGTGGGCCGTGCGGGAACCACGCGTCGGTCAGGGCGTCACCGGTTGAGCACCGTCGCATGTTCCCGAGGGAAATCCAGCAATCTCGTGTGCGCACCCGTCGCCGCGCCCTGGAGGCATGCCGGTGCTGCCAGCCTCCCTGGCAGGGAGCGACACCTCTGATGAGTCGCTGACCAAGCCGACAGGAAGGCGGGCGATGTCGTTGCCGACCAGGTCCAGTTCCCGGCAGACCACCGCGGCCCCCGAGCTCTCCGCCTCCGCACACGGTCGTGCGCTGGTCCTGCACCCTCCTCACGGCATGAGTGCCGCGGCTCTGGCGCTGGCCGCCGCACTCCCTCGCGACCCGGACCACGATCTCGTGGTCGTCGACATCGGCATCCCCGTGCCCGCACCACTGCTGACGGCGCTCGCGGATGCTCTGCCACGCGGGCGGCGGGGCGTCCGGCTGATGTTTCCCGGGGCAGGTGCCGAGCAGGCGGTCGCCGTAGGCCGCTGGCTCGCCGCCCACCTGCTCAGGACGTTCCTCGTGCCCTCCGATCCCAGCGACCCGCTGATCAGTGCGGCCGGTGCGGGGGGCGGCACGTGGATCAGGATCGAGCCGGGGCGCGCACCCGAGTGGGACGTCCGGGGGTTCCCGCTGCCGAGCGACCTGGCCACGCAGGAGGACTGGCGGCCGGCCACCCCTTCCTCGCAGGCCGAAACTCTGCCTGTCGGCGTGTGGCTGCGGCCGGAGTGGGAACGGTTCCGGCTGCCGGAGCGCCGCGCCGAGCTCGAACGGGTGCTTCCCCGGCAGTCGGCGGCGTTCGTCGTCGTGCTGGGCGGTGCCGGCCAGACGGAGCTCGACCTCGGCTCGGTGGCGCGGTTCTGGGCCACGCTGACGCCTGCGGACCGGGCCAGGGCGCGGTTCGCGCAGTACGGCCCGGTGAACCTGCCGCAGGGACGCGACCTCGGTCAGGCGCTCGCCGGCCTGCTGGGCGAGGAAGTGAGCTGCTACAACGGCTTTCCGGTGGCACCGGAGCTCGGTTCCGGGGCCCGCACGGTGCTGCCGGGCGGACAGCTGGGCTGGTGCACCTTCGCCCAGGTGTTCTCCTCCGGTCCAGGAACCGCACCACGGCTCAGGGAACACCGTGCACCGGTCGACGGACTCGAGGAGGTCTCACCGGGGGCCTACCGGTGGTCGCCGCAGGCGTTCGTCGAGGTGGTGAGGGCCGGGCTCTGGGTGCGACCGCCCGTGCCTCCCGCCCACGCCGACGAGGTGCGGGCCGTTCCCCTCGATCCCGGCTCGCACGTCCTGCTGTACGAGCCGGCCCTGTGCGAGGCCGCGCTCCAGCTGGCCGACCGCCTGGAGGAGCCGGTCCGCGCGGTGAGCCGGCTGGTTCCTGTCGCGTGGCCGGAAGCGCCTCCCGTGGTGCCGGTCGGTGAACCCTTCTGGCGGCACGTCGGCCCGGACGAAGCGGCGCCGCAGCCGCCGGAACCCGCGCCGGGTGACGAAGAGCCCGATCTCCTCTGGCTCAGCAGGTTGGTGGACCCGTCGCTGTACTCGGCGGCGGAGGAGCCGGCCGCACCGGTCGGAGTGGCCGTCGCATCGGACGCGCGCACGGTGGGAGACGAGAAGACGGAGTCCGGCGCGGCGGCTTCCGGCGACGGGCTGTTCGACGTCGAGGCACTGCGGTCGCAACCCCACCACCGCGGCGCGACCATCGTCACCCTGACACTCACCGATGAGCAGCGGAACATCTACCGGCATGGTGACGTGCTGACCCAGCAAGGCCTTTCGTACGCGCTCACCGCGCCATGCGCCACTCAGGACGGCGACGTGGACCTGGTGGTGTGGTCGGTGACCGGCCGGCTCTGCGCGGAGCTCGAAACCGGAGCGGAGCGGGTCGACGGCAGGGTCGTCTTCCTGCCCGGTACCCGGTTCAAGGTCCTCGGCGTCGCCGAGCCGACGCCCGCGGTCCGCGGCCGGATCGTGCTGAGGGAGCTGTCGGTGGACAGGTCCGCGACCGACGGCGGTGCGCCGGCCGACGAGTCCGCTTTGGACAGGTTCGTGCTGTTGTCCCTGTCCCGCGCGGCAGATCGCTGGGCTCGGGAGCCGGCGAAGGAACGGGTTCCCGCCGCCGTCGCGTTCCAGTTCGAGGCACTGCCGGGGTTCGTCGAATGACCGGCGAACAGCCCCTCGTGGCGCAGTACGCGGAACCGCAGCCGGAGTTCCTCCTGCTGGTCGACCCGGCGTGGACGGCCACCGCCGAGGAACCGGAACCACCGCTGGAGGCCGTGCAGGGCGCCTGGACGTTCACAGCCACCCACCACGGCCGGTTCCGGCCGAGCCCGTTCTACCGTCCGTCCTCATCGGACGTTCCACTCGACCCGGTGGACGCGCTGATGCGGGAGATCGCGGCAGGGCAGGCCGCGGACGACCTCACGAAGCTGCTGGGCGAGGTCGTGCTGAGCGTCGCGCTCGGGGAGGACGGCACGGCGGTCGTCGGCTCGGCTCCGGACGGCACGGCGGTCGTCCTGGTCGCGACCGCCTACGGTCACCGTGACCGGGTGAACGCCGACGACTGGCTCGAGGTGGATGTGCGGGAGTTGGCGGCGGCGCTGCCGGAGCGCGGGGTGGAGGTGCTGCTCAACCCCGGTGCTGCCGCGTCGATGGTGGTGCCGGCCGACGTGATCAGGGAGATCGCGGGCAGCTGACGGGTGGCACATGTCCGCCCTCACGACGACAACGGCTCGCAGGCGTTGGTGACCGTGGTGGTGGCAGATCACGCTTCGTGAGGGTTGTCCCTCTGGTGCGCCAGGGTGTGGCCAGGCTCCGGCCGAGGCCCGCGGAGGCGCCCTAATGTGCGTTCGTGGTGGCATGCCATCGATGCGGGAGCGCGTCTGCGACCGCATCGGCACCTGGTCGTGGACACCGCGGCATCGGGAAGGCTGTGGACGGGGCTCCGCGAGGCGCCTCGGCTCTGGCGGGAGTTCGGTCGTCGTGAAGGTGAAGTCGCTCACGTGAGTCCACTGTGGATCGTGGAGGCCTGTCGGAGTCCTCCGGCGCCGGACTCACGGTGAACCGGTCGTCCCGGCAGGAGGCGACCACCGGACGACGACCTCGCGGACACAGCCACGGGGAACGGCAGGAGTGAGGATGCGTCGGCTCGTGGAACAGGAAGTCCTCGGCGGGTTCGTCGTCGCACGGCTCGGTCGGCACCTCCAGGTCCGGCACCGGTCCGAACCGGAGCCGCGGCCGGCGGCGTCCCTGCCGGTCGTGCCCGGTCTCACGTTCGTCCTGTTCTCCGGACGAGCCAGCGGCGACGGTGTGGTCGAGCACCTGCCGCATCTGCTCCGGCCGTTGGCCGAGGAGGCCGGAGCCGCGACACCGGTGCTGGTCCTCGACTCGGGTGAGGCCGCCGCCCGGTACCTCGCCCGCGAACTGGGACGCGAGGTCCTCGGCTCAGGAGGTGCCGTGGTGTGCGGCCCCGGCGGGTTCCACGCCTGCGCGGGAGGGTGGTGGGCGTTCCGGCCCGGCGCGTCCCCGCGCCTGGTCGGCGCACGGTTGCCCGCCCCGCGCTGGGAGTCCCAGGTGCTGGCCACCGCGGTCAGCAGCGGAGGTGTCGTGGTGGAGCCCGTTCCCGCCGGAGTGCTCGTCCGCTCCGCCACGGCGAAGCCGGCCGACGCGGCACATCCCGCGTTCGCGGTGCCGAGGGACAACACGCGCCCGAAGGTCGTCGTCGACGGCACGGAGCCGGTACCCGGTCCCGGAGCGGTCGCCTCCGTCCTCACCTCGCTGGTGCCCGCCAACGCGGTGCTGGTCGCTTCCACACCGGAGGTGACGACGTCGTCCTGGCAGCTCGAACTGGCGCTCGCGGCCGGTCGCGCAGTCGAGTTCGTGCCCGGCCGGCAGGAGGTGGCCGGGAACGGCGCGATCGCGGCCGTGGCGACGGGCGAGGTGGCGTTCCACCCCTTCCCCGCGCTGCTGCGGCAACCGGCGGGCACCGGGGACCAGGTGGTCGTCGAATCCGCGCCACCGCCGCGCGGCTGGGTGCGGCAAGGCGCCTGCGCCTACCGTCCGTCGACCGGTGCGGACTTCGTCGCGCAGGTCGTGCCCTCCGGCCTGGTGGTGCGTTCCGCCTCCGCCGCTCCCGTCGTGCCTCCGCTGCCCTTCGACCCGTCGTACTGGAACCTCTACCTCGGAACCAGGGACGAGCCCGCCGGCCTGGCCCTGCTCGCGGTTGCGGAACAGCTGATCGCCGGGTTGGAGCCCGCTCAACGGGCCGTGGTGCGGGTACGCGTTCCCGGTGGCTTGGACGACCAGGCGAGTGCGGCGCTGCGCCGTGCGAGGTCACTGGTAGGCAGGGACCCGGTGCCACCGGAGCCCGCGGTGCCGGAGGTGGCTGCACGGCCACGGCCGGACGCGGAGCCGCAGGTCGCTGTGCGGTCGCGGCCGGCCCCGGAACCGGAGGCCGTCGCCGGACCCGCTGTGCAGCGCGTCGCGGAACCGGCGGTCGCGCCGGTCACGCCGGTTCCCGCGGCGCCACCGCCCGCTGCGGCTCCGCCGTCGGGATTCGCCTTCTCCGCTCCTCCGATGATCATGACGACCTCGGCGCCGGTACCCGTGGTGTCCGAACCCGTGTCGCCCGAGTCCGAGCTGGTCGTGCTCGACCCCGCCGCACCCGGACCCGAGGCGGCCCCGGTGCCGGAACCCGAGCTGCCCGAGATCGAGGTGTCGCCCGCCGCCGAGATGGCCGCTGCGGCCGGCCCGGACTCCGGTCCCGTCACCGAGCCGGCGGACCTGGTCGTCGAGCCGGGTGAAGGCGTGCCGGCACAGGACGTGCCACCGCCGGCGAACGCGAGCCCCCTGTCCATCGCGGACCGCAACAGCACGGCGGCGGAGCAGAGCCGGTTCGCGCTGATGGCGGGCGAGGCCTTCACCGAGTCGCTCGCGACCGTCAACTCGGCGATGGCCAACTGGCCGTCGCTGCGGCAGGGGGAGTCGGCGGGGCTGAAGGCCGACTACGTCGCCGTGTGCCTGTTCTTGGGGCGGGGCGAGCTGGCGGGAGCCGCGGTGGGCGACGCGGTGCGGGCAGGCCGGCAGCCGTCGGTGGAAGGGTTCCTCCCGTGCCTCGTGTCCGGTGTCCGGCGGCTGCCGGTGCACCGCGGCCCGGTGTTGCGGCAGGCGTTGAAAGCCGAGGCGCTGGAATACCGCAGCAGCACCGGAACGGTGCTGACCGAGCCGGGCGTCCTGATCGCGGCCACCAGTCTCGACGTGACCCATGTGGACGCCGAACTGGACGTGCTCATCTGGCCCGCGACCGCACGCCGCACAGCCGACCTGGTGGCGAGTCGTTCCCTGGCCGAGGCCGTGTTCGCTCCGGCGGCGCGCTTCAAGAAGCTGGCGGTCCGCACGCTCGAGGCCGACGCCGAGCACGAAGGCCCGGCCGCACCCAGGATCGCGGTGCTCTTCCGCGAGCTCGCGCCGGAGGAGGGCGAGGTGGCGGAGGAGCTGGACCAGCGCGACGAGGCGGCTCTGGGCAAGCTGGACCGGGCTCTCGCCCGCCGGCAGCGGACGGCTCTGCGGGTCGTGGAGGATCCCGAACTGGTCGCGCGGCTCACGGGTTCGATGATCGAGTGGCATGCGCCGGCGGCGGCCGACCGGACCGCGGCGGCCTCCTGATGCGCCCGGTGAGCGCACTGGTGACCGCGTGCGTCCTGGCCGTGCTGACGACGGCACCGGCGAGTGCGCAGCCGCAGCCGGTTCCCGGCAACCAGAAGGGATGCCTGCAACCTCCGGAGGGCACGGCCACGGACGTGCCGTGGGCTCAGCAGCTTCTGGCGCCGCAACGGGTGTGGCCGGTGAGCAGGGGAGCGGGCGTCACGGTCGCGGTGGTCGACACCGGTGTGGACGGCACTGTGCCCCAGCTCGCCGGCGGCAGGGTCCTGCCGGGGATCGACGTGACGACCGCGCAGCGGGGCAGGGCGGACTCCGACTGCTACGGGCACGGGACGTTCCTCGCCGGCATCATCGCGGCGCGTGCCGTGCCGGGCACGGCGTTCGCGGGGGTGGCGCCGGACGCGACCATCCTGCCGATCCGGTGCGCGACCTCGGTGGGCGACGACGGTCCCGGCGTGCTCACCCCCGACCGCATCGCCGCGGGCATCCGTGCCGGCGTGGACGCGGGCGCGAAGGTGGTCAACGTGTCGGCCAGCACGACGGCACCGTCCGAGGCACTGGCAGCGGCGGTGGACCACGCGGCCGCGAAGGACGTGGTCGTCGTGGCGTCGGCGTCCAACAACGCGCTCGAAGGCGACGCCAAGACCTATCCCGCCGCCTATCCCGGTGTGATCGCGGTGGGAGCCGTGGACATGTCGGGGCAGCGCGCGAGCTTCTCGCAGACCGGGCCGCACCTGTCGCTCGTCGCACCGGGTGTGGACGTGGTGAGCACCGGTCCCGGCGGACCGGGCCACTGGCAGGGCAGCGGGACCAGCTACGCGGCGCCGTTCGTCGCGGGCGCGGCCGCCCTGGTTCGCGCATATCGGCCGGAACTGAGCGCCGCGCAGGTGAAGCACCGCCTGGAGGTCACGGCCGACCACCCGTCCATCGTGCTCCCGGACACCGGTCTCGGCTGGGGAACGGTGAACCTGATGGCGGCGGTGACCACCGTGTTGCCGGAGGAGGTGCCGGCCTCGCGCGGCGCGGTCGTCACTCCCGCGCCTGTTGCGGCGCCCACTGAGGGGACGCGCGACGACGTCGGCGCACAGCTCGCCCTCGGAGTCGCCGCGGTGGGTGCGGTTCTGGTGCTCGTCGTGCTGCTGGGTGCCCGGCTGGTCTCCGCGGGGCGCAGGAGGGGCTGGCGCCGGGCCGCGGTCGTCGAGGTCGTGTCTCTCGACCAGGACAGGCCGGCCTGACCGGTTCGCCCGCTTTCGGCGCACCGGTCAGCCCGGTGTGCAGGGCGGGTGGCGCGGGTTTCCCCTGACCTGCCTCCACCCGCCTCTCCTGGGTCAGCCCTCCCCGTCGACCTGAGGGGTCTGGACGAGGCGCACCGCCCGGCGGCGGTTGACGTACTGGCCGCGGCCGACCGGCAGGGTGCGGGGCTTGAGCGGTCCCAGGAACGACCCCTCCTGCTTGGGACAGGACAGCACCAGCGCGGGCGTGCCCAGCTCCCACATCCGGCGGATGGCGGGGTTCGACATCGATCGGCCCGCACCCGCGGTGCCCCGCGCGATGATCACGTGCACGCCGATGTCGGAGGCGTCGGCCAGAACCGGCAGCAGCGGTTGCAACGGACCGGCGCCGCCGGCGGACTCGGCGAGCTCGAAGTCGTCGATCACGACGAAGAGGCGGCCACCCTTCCACCAGTCGCGCTTGGGCAGCCTGCTCGGCGCGATCTCCGGGCCGGGGATCCGCTTCTCGATCACGGACGCCGCGCCCGCGATGGACCTCGTCAGCGCCTCCACACCGACCGCGTACTCCAGCTGGTGGTCCTCGGGAACGGCGTCGCGCAGCTCCCGCCCGAAGTCGCCGAACATGATCCTCGCCTCGTCGGTGGTGTGGTGGGCGGCGATGGACTTCGCGATGTGCCGCAACAGGTTGGTCTTGCCCGTCTCGGCGTCGCCGTAGATCAGCAGGTGCGGGCTGGCGTCGAAGTCGTGCCACAGCGGACCCAGGTCCACGTCGTCGATCCCCAGCGGGATCCGGATCTCGGCCGACGGGGACGGCGCGGTCGCGGCGGGGAGCTCGGAGACGCGCAGGGTGGCCGGCAGCATCCGCACCTGCGGTGCCGCGGGGCCACCGGGAACGGCGAGGGCCTCCGCGAGCTCCAGCGTCGCGTCGGCGAGGTCCTCCGTGCCGGACAGTCCGTCGATGCGGGGGAGCGCGGCCAGGAAGTGCAACCTGTCCGGCGTGATCCCGCGTCCGGGGATCGCCGGGACCGTTGCCGCGAAACGACTGTTGACCTCGGAGTCGACCGGGTCACCCAGCTTCAGCTCGAGCCGGGTGCCGATCACGTCCCTCAGCCACGGCCGCATCTCCGACCACCTGTTGGTGGCGACGACCAGGTGCACGCCGAAGCTGAGCCCCCGTGCCGCGATCTCGGTGAACTTGTCCTCCAGTTCGTCGAAGTCCTGCCGGATCGTGTACCAGCCGTCGACCACCAGGAACACGTCGCCGTACGGGTCGATGTCGTGGAACATCCCCTGTTTGCGCGCCCGCCGGTAGGACGTCATGGAGTCGATGTTGTGCTCGGCGAAGATGGTCTCGCGCCTGGCCATCAGGTTGGTCACCTCGAGCACCGTGCGCGTGACCCGGTCGCGATCGAGGCGGTTCGCGATGCTGCCGACGTGGGGGAGCCTGGCGAGCGAGCTGAGCGTGCCACCGAAGTCGAGGCAGTAGAACTGCACCTCGCTCGCGTCGTGGGTCAGCGCCAGTGCGGCGATCATAGTGCGCAGCAACGTGCTCTTGCCGCTCTGCGGGCCGCCGACCACGCCCGCGTTCCCCTTGCCGCCGGAGAGGTCGGCGACGAGGAGGTCCCGTCGTTGTTGCGCGGGCAGGTCGATCAGTCCGAGGGGGACGGTCAGCGCGAAGTCCGTGCCGTTCATCGGCCGCAGACCCGCGGCCGGGTCCTCCACGAGCGGCGGGAGCAGTTGGTCGAGCGTCGCGGACTGCCTCAGCGGCGCCAGCCAGACCTGGTGCGCGCGCGGCCCGACACCGACCAGCCGGCGCAGCAGCACGTCGAGCATCGTCTCGTTGACCTCCGACTCCGCCTCCGCCTCTGGTTCCGGCGTCGGCTCCGCCGGTTGCGGAGGTGGCACGTACGCGGTGCCGAACGCCACGACGCGTTGTTCCACCTCGATCTCCCGGCGCTGGCGGCGCTTCGCCCGGTAGGGAGCGGAGGAGTAGGCGCCCTTGAACCGGACCAGCGTCTGGGTGTCGGGGCGCAGGTAACCGTTGCCGGGACTGCTGGGCAGCTCGTACGCGTCGGGAACGCCGATGATGCTGCGGCTCTCCATGGCGGAGAACGTGCGCAGACCGATCTTGTACGACAGGTGGGACTCGATCTTGTGGATGCGTCCCTCGTCGAGCCGCTGGGACGCCAGCAGGAGGTGCACGCCCAGGCTTCGACCCAACCGGCCGATCATCGCGAACACGTCGATGAACTCGGGCTTGCTGGACAGCATCTCGCTGAACTCGTCCACGACGATGAACAGGGCGGGCATGGGTTCCAGCTGGACGCCCTGGGACCGCGCGGCCTCGTAGTCGCGGCGCGAGGCGTAGTTCCCGGCCGCGCGCAGGTGTTCCTGCCTGCGGTTGAGCTCACCGGTGAGCGCGTCCTGCATCCGGTCGACGAGCTCCAGCTCCTCAGCGAGATTCGTGATCACGGCGGAGGTGTGCGGGAGCTCGTCGAACCCCAGGAAGGCCGCGCCGCCCTTGAAGTCGACCAGGACGAAGTTGAGGTCCTCCGACGAGTGCGTGGCGGCCAGCGCCAGCACGAGGGTCCGCAGCAGCTCGCTCTTGCCGGAACCGGTGGCACCGATGCAGATGCCGTGCGGTCCCATGCCGTCCTCCGCGGACTCCTTGATGTCCAGCTCGAGCGGCGCGCCCGTGCTCGAGATGCCGATGGGCACGCGCAGCCGCCGCTTGGCGCTGGACCGTTCCCTGCGGTACCGCACCGGTTCGAACAACGCCACGTCACCCAGGCCGAGCAGGCCCGCCAGGTCGTAGTCGGCCGCCATCGGCTCGTCGTCCTCGGTCAGCTCGCCGACGCGGAACCGCGCCATCGTCCTGGCCAGCGCCCCCGCCGCCGCGTCGCTGAGGAGGTCGGGTGTGCACAGAGGACTCGTCGACGACTTGCCGACGCGGTCGAACCCGACCGTGCGGGCCTCGTCCTGGTCGACCTCGAGGAAGAGCACGCCCGGCCGGTGCCGCCACGGCAGCGAGCCGCTGACGTCGAGCACGATCGCGTTGCGGTATCCCTCCTCCACCGCCCGGTGGTCCTCCGGCACTCTGACCCCGTCCACGACGATGATCACGAACGGCTCCGACGCGGTGACCGGGCTGTCCGCCTCGAACCTGGGCCTGGCGGTGAACGACGGCCCGCCGAGCAGCAGCTCCACCGCGCCGATGTCGTCCGCGACCAGCCGCCGCGGTCCCGCCGCGTCGATGCTCTCGAGGTCCTGGTTGTGCGGCAACCACTTCACCCAGTCCCAGCGGCCTCTCCGCTCCTCGGTGACGCACACCGCGATGCGGGCGTCACCCGGTGCGTGGGCGGTGGCGAATTGGGCGATGATGGCGCGCGTCATGCCGAGCACGGCCTCGTTGTCCCCGCTGAGCTGGACCTGGCCGAAACCGCGAAGGTAGACCGCGATCGGCGCCTTGGGCAGCGTCGCGTAGGCGCGCAGGAACCGCCGGAGGGCGTGGGCCGCCATCGGTTCCAGGTCCTCGACGGGTTTGGTGCTGGGGGGAAGCAGCCTGGTCGTCGACCGCTGCGCGCCCAGGCCGATGCGCACCTCGCCGAAGTCGTCGTGCGTCGGCCTGCGTTCCCAGAGCCGGTACCCGAGCGCGATCGACCACAGCGCGCGCGGGTCCGGGTGCACCCAGCGCGCCGCACGTTGCTGTGCCAGCAGGCCTTTGCGCACCTGGCCGCGCAGCTGGGTCAGGTACCTGATGTAGTCACGGCGGTGACCGTGCAGCTGTTGCTTGTGCGTCACGGAGTTGCGGGCGAGCTGCACGACGAGCATGCCCACGACGGACAACACCATCATGCCGCCGCCGATGTACGCGAGCGCGCCCGCGCCGGGCCGCACGAACATCATCACCATGGCCATCGAACCGAGGCCCATCGGCGCGTACATGAGCACGGAACTCATCCCGCCGCCGGTGTTCTCCGGTACCGAAGGCGGTTCCTGGATCTCGATCTCGGTGTCTGGCGCGTTCGGCTTCTGCCGCCGGCTGCGGCGCGCGAACAGGACCGTGCTCACATGTTCTCCTCGGTGAGTGAACTTCCCCCATTTCGCGTCGGAGAACCCCGGAGGTCCCAGGGGCTCACGCGCGCGGCTTAGGTTCTGGCCTGGATCGGGTGACGAACCGCAGCGGAAGGGGTGGCGCACCGTATGGAAGAACAGCCACAGCATCGCACAACGACATCCGCGAAGCTACGGTTCGTACTGGGCAGCAAGACCATGGACGTCGCGCTTCCCGTCGACGTTCCCCTGGTGGAGCTCCTGCCCGCGGTGCTGCCCCAGTTCGGTGCCGAGCGCGTGGAGGAGGGTGCCGACCACGAGGGCTGGGTGGTGCAGCGCGTGGGCGAGGCGCCGTTCGACGAGGACCGCACCCTCGCGGAGCTGAACCTGCTCGACGGGGAGATGGTGCAC
Organism: Lentzea sp. NPDC059081; assembly: GCF_042738015.1. Taxonomy (NCBI): domain Bacteria; kingdom Bacillati; phylum Actinomycetota; class Actinomycetes; order Pseudonocardiales; family Pseudonocardiaceae; genus Lentzea; species Lentzea sp. NPDC059081. The sequence continues at coordinate 619,145 of NZ_JBHYGW010000001.1, read as the reverse complement.
TTCAGGCCGCGGGCCGACCAGTTCGCCGCGATCGACTACGACGACCTGGTGGACGGTGTCGGCGAGCAGGTCCGGGAGCACCCCGGCGCGTGGGACCCCGCGAAGACGCGGTGGCTGCTCAGGGCGGCCTCGTCCGTCCTGCTGCTCACCGGAGTCGTGGTCCTGCCGGGAGCGGGACCGGTTGCCGTGCAGGCGGCGCTGGCCGGTCTCGTGGCGGTCGTGCTGCTGGGGGCGGCGGCGATGGTCGCCCGTGGCGTGGCCAGACCGCGGTCGGCGACCGTCCTCGCGGGAACGGCGTGCGGATATGCCGCTGTGTGCGGGGATCTGCTGGTGCGGGTCGTCAGCGCGGACCCGGCGGCGACGGCCAGGCTCACGAGCGCTTCTGCGGCCGTGCTGCTCGCGCTCACGGTCGGGCTCGTCGCGGTGGCGGACTCCGGGCTCCTGTTCGCGGGAGCGTTCCTCTTCACCGCCGTCATGGGCGCCACCGGCCTCGCCGGGTCGCTGTTCCCGGTCGACGCGTACGAAGCGGTCGCCATCGGACTCACGCTGAGCCTCGTCGCGAGCGCGTTCGTGCCCTCGATCGCCTTCCGGTTGTCCGGACTGACGTTGCCCATGCTGCCGACCGGCGCCGGCGAGCTGAGCGACGACATCGAACCGGTGCCGCACAAGGTGATCGTGGAACGTGGCGCCGCCACGGTGAGCTACTCGACCTCGCTGCACGTGGGGCTGGGACTCGCCCAGGCGCTGCTGCTGCCCTTCCTGGTCGCGAGCGGGCACGTGTGGGCGATGGTGCTGGCGCTGGTGATGGCGTTGCTGCTGGTGCTGCGGTCCAGGCATCCGAGCGTGCTCGTGCCCCGGTGGGCGCACGTGGTACCCGCCGGTGCGGCGGTCGTGGCGAGTCTGGTGCACGTCGCCGCCGGGCAGCCCGCGCTCAACCGGATCGTGCTCCTGTTCGTCCCGGTCCTTGTGGCAGGGCTGCTCGCACTCCTCGCCGCGGAACGCCTGGCGGGCAGGCGGTTGCGGCCGTACTGGGGCCGTGCCGTCGAGGTCCTGGAGACGGTCACCGCGATCGCCGTGGTGCCCATCCTGCTCCAGGTCCTGGGTGTGTACGCGACGATGCGCGGATTGGCGGGCTGATGCAGTCCAAGAGGGATCAGGTACAGGCCTACTTCTTCGTGGTGAGCCGGCTGGTGTCCGCTGTGGTCACCGGAAAGCCGGACGTCCTCGATTCGCCGTACAAGCGCCTCAACACGGGTACGGTTTTCGGAGTACTGGTCGCCGGGATCCTGATGGCCGTCTTCGGCATCTACGGAATCTTCGCCCCCGGCGGGAACGACAGCTGGAAGCAGAACGGCTCGATCGTCATGGACGAGTCGTCGGGCACCCGGTACGCCTACCTGGGCGGGGAGCTGCGGCCGGTGCTCAACTACGCGTCCGCGCGACTGGCGACCGGCGACGCGAGCGGCGGCGTCGTGCACTCGGTGTCGCGCAAGTCCCTCGGCGACACCCCTGTCGGCCAGGCGATCGGCATCGTCGGTGCTCCCGACGCGCTTCCCGCGGCCGACAAGCTCTCCTCGGGGCCGTGGACGACCTGCGTGCAGGCCGCACCGTCCACGTCGGCAGGTGCGTTGCCCGTCGTCACCGTGCTGCTGGGCCAAGCGCCGGGGCGGAAGGTCGCGGACGGCGAGGCCCTGCTGGTATCCCTTCCGGACGGTCAGATCCACCTCGTGTGGCAGGGCAGGCGTCATCTCGTCGCCGGCCGGGACTTCCTCGAAGCCCTGGGCTACGGGGACACCCGCCCGATGGCGGTGACGGCCGCGTGGCTCAACCCGATCGAGCAGGGGCCGGACATCTCGATGCCGAGCACGGAGGGAGCGGGCCGGCCCGGCCCGGTCATCGAGGGGAGACCGCGGACGATCGGACAGGTGCTGCGCGTGCGCAACCCCGCGGTCGACTCCGACCAGCTCTACCTGCTGCGCCAGGACGGAGTGGTCCCGTTGAGCCGGACCGCCGCGGCGCTGGTGCTCGCGGCGCCCGGCACCCGGCAGGCCTATCCGGACGGTGTGGTCGCTCCCGTCGACGTCGGTCCCGTGGCGTTGCGGGGAATTCCGGTTCCCGATGACGTCGACTACCTGAACGGCCTGCCACCCCAGCCACCGAAGATCGTGAGTGCTCCGCGGGACAACTACGCGTGCGTGCGGTACGAGCTCCGTGCGGGCGGCACCGATGGGGAGACCGAGTTTCTCCCCGCGTCCGTTGTGGACGGCAGTGCCGTACCCGTGGGCGAGCACGAGGCGGGAGCGGTGGCGGACCGCGTGGCGGTGCTCCCCGGTGGCGGCGCGCTCGTCAGGAACCAGCCCGCGCCAGGGGCGCAGGGCCAGGCCCTGAGCCTGATCAGCGAGAACGGCGTCCGATATCCGATCGCCGACGCGGACACGCTGACAGCACTGGGGTTCCGGGAAGATCTCGCCGTCCCGACACCGCCGTCCCTGCTCGGCCTGCTGCCGGCAGGGCCGGTGCTGAGCCGTGCCGCCGCACTTCGGACCTGGTCGCCGTGAGTGGAGTCCCTCCCCTTGCGCTTCCCGTGCCGCGCTCGCCGTGAGACGCGACTCGGAATACATACGCTCGGAAACGCAACACCCGATGAGGAGGAGTGCGTCGTGTCCCATTCGACTTCAGTTGACGGTGATCAGATCACCAGGCTCGCGGAGAAGCACCGGACCACCGCGGAGGACATCAAGGGCCAGCTGCAGCAGCTCAGGAACCACGTGGCGGAGACGGCCAGCCGCAGCACGAGTGGCGCCACCACGGCGTTGCAGTCGACCTGCGACGAGTGGATCAACGCGTTGGAGCGCAACGTCCTCGCGCACCTGGGCGCGATGGCGGACAACATCGTGCGCGAGAGCAAGAACCAGGAAGGGACCGACCAGGAGGCCAACAAGGCGATCCTCAACGTTCCGATGATCACCGGTTCCTTCCTCGGTGCCGGCGCCTGATCGGAAGAGCCGGGTCTTTCTCGAACACCCCGAAGGGATTCGCAACAGATGATCACCTACGACTACACCGTCATCGACGAGTGCGTGTCGGCGATGGCACGCAAGGCGGAGGAGATCCTCCGCCAGACCAACGACATGCGCAGTCAGGTGCAGAGCGCGATGGTCGAGTGGAAGGGCTCCACCGCGGACTCGTACAACACGATCGCGAACGACCTCGCGAACGACCTCCAGCAAAACCACGACAACCTGGGCCTGCTGAAGACCGCGCTGGTGAACGCCGCGGAACGGATGCAGCAGCAGGACTCCAGCGGCGCGAAGTCGATCCAGACCTGGTAGTGCTGCTCCACCCGACGCGGTGTGCCGGTTCCGCTCGGTGCACCGCGTCCGCCGTCGCTCTCGTGCGTGTCCACCGGAGTCTCCGTCCTCAACGGACAACCGGTTGGTGAGGGATCTTCCCCCAGGTGCGGAGGGCCTGTCCGTCGATCGTGACAGAGCCCACCACGATGGCAGTATTTCGAGTGAAAGTCCTGGTTTCCCAGGCGATCGGCGTGGTACGGCCCGTCACTCGCCTGTCCGAGGAGGTCTGACCATGGCCACGAAGTTCGACCCGGAAGTCGTCAAGGCGTCGGCCGACAGGATCGGCTCGATCATGCACGACATGAGTGCGTTCAGCGCGCTGAAACCGCACTGGCCCGACGCTGGCAAGTTCGAGCTCGCGGCGTGGCTGGAGCGCATCGTCGACGACCGGCGCAACGGCGTCGTCGCGCACGCGGACTACCTGAAGATCGCGATGGAACGCATGAGGGTGGGGCTCACGAAGATCGCGGAGGACTTCCAGAACGCCGACGGTGAGAACGCCGACCGGATCAGGACGAGCATCACCGATCTCCAGGCGAAGATCGCCGACGGCGTCGGCAGGCTGGCCGAGGAGACCGAGGCCAGGGAGCACAACTTCACGAGCGCCGGTGGGAACGTCAGGCCCGACGACGGGTACAGCCAGCCGACGAAGCCCGCCTCCGCGCCTCCCGCGGCACCCGCGCCCACCGCCGCGCCCGCGCCGGCCCCGAAGCACTGACGGCGGCCCTGTTCCCGACGTTCGTCCGTCCACCAATCAAGTCCTCCCGGTAAGGAAGTCGATCAGTGGCCGAGACCCAGAGCAACGACTTGCTGGTAGGCGCGTACGACGACACGGCTCCAGGGTTCAACGCACGGCAGTACACGAGCTACGAAGCGCTGGCGAACGTGGTCAAGGACTTGATCTACGGCGCGCGTGGCGGGAGCAACGGCCTCGAGGGCAAGTTGTCCTCCCACCACGCCGCGGAGACGTTCTACGACCTCGGTTACGCCTTCGCCAAGGCGACCAAGCGCCTGGGCGAGGTCAACGACGCGTTCGCGGCCGAGGTCAAGAAGATGGGTGAGGCGCTGGAGGGTTCCGCCGGCGAGGAGTTCCAGAAGTACGCCAAGGACCTGCTCAAGGAGAGCGAGGAGGTCTTCCAGACGTTGAGCCGCAGGGACTTCGGCATGTCCGTCGGCAACATCGGCCATGCGATCCAGTGGTTCGCGAACGAGTGGTGGACGCTGGTCGACAAGTACGACGCCCACCGCGTGAAGGAGAGCACGCGTATCAAGAACGTGGGCAAGGAGGGGATCCGCTACCTCGCGAACAACGCGAACGGCAACGACGTCAGCGCGCTGATCGACCAGCTGGCCAAGAAGACCAACGAGGCGATCAAGAAGCTCGACGACGACGTGGAGAAGAAGCTCCTGGCCGCCCTCCAGGACCTCACGACCAACCTCAGCGGCCAGTACACCTCGAGGGGTCAGGACCTCGTCCCGCTGATGATCATCAGCGGTCTGTCGAAGGCGCAGGACCCCCGTTACGACGGCAAGCTTCCCGAGAAGCAGGGCGCCACTGGTGGTGCCGGCAAGGAAGACCCCAGGAGCTCCGACGCGTACCGGCAGGCCTTCGGAGAGGCCAGAAAGGCCTCCGAGGCAGACCTCGACAAGCTCATCGCCGGGACGGACGATCCGGTGAAGAAGGCCGCTTACGAAGACGCGAAGGAGCAGCTGGGCGCCGCCTTGTCCGAACCGGAACTCGTCAACGGGACGGTCACCAGGGACAACGGCGCCACCCCTGACGCCGAGGTCACCAACCCCGCCAGGGCCGAAGAGGCAGGAGGCCTGCCCTCGACGGCCTCCGCCGGCCCTGCTCCCGACACCGGGTCCGGCGCGACGACCTCGGCGAGCCCGGCGGCCGGCCAGGCCGCCGCTGAGCGGCAGGCCGGTCTCGACGCCGCGAAGCAGGCCGCGGACCAGGCCATCGACGCGCTCGGTGCTCCGGTGACCTCGCCCTCCGGCGACGGGTCCTCGCCCGCGCCCGCCGGGCCGTCCTCGCTTCCCGCTGGTGGTGCGGGTGACACGCCCGTGGGCGGGGCACTTCCGGCCGGCGGCAGCGGTACGCCTGCGCAGCAGGAAGCCGACCGCAAGCGGCAGAAGGCGCTGGACGACGCGAAGAAGGCCGCCGACGACGCCATCGACGGCCTGACGGGTGACTCCGGAGCAGGACTCCCGGGAGCCGGTGGCGGCGGCACGCCCTCCCCGGCCGAGCAGCAGGCGGCCGGTGACGCCAAGGCCGCGGCGAGCAAGGCGCTCGACGACCTCGCAGGCCAGACCGACGATCCGGCCCGCAAGCAGGCTCTGCAGGACGCTCAGGCCGCGGCCGAGAAGGCGATCGACGGCATCACCGACGCCGGCACACCGTCGACCTCGTCGGACGGCCCGGCGGAGCAGGCAGCCGGTGGCGGTGGTGGCGCGGGCGCCGAGCCACTCGACCAGAAGTCCGCCGAGGCGTACGGGGATGCCAAGCACGCGGCGAGCAAGGCGATCGACGACCTCATCGCCGGAACCGACGACCCCGTGCGGAAGGCGGCGCTGGAACAGGTCAAGGAGACGGCGGAGAACGCGATCGACAACGCCGTCGACCCCGGTCATCACCGGGCCGTCGAGGACGCGAAGGACCAGGCGCAGAAGGCGGTCGACCAGCTCGGACAGCCTGCGGGCAGCGCTGACCACCAGCAGGCGGTCGACGCCGCCAGGAAGGCCATCGACGGGCTGGACGACGCGCGTGACCCCTCGGCGCCCGACTACGCCGAGAGGACGGCGGCCGCCAAGGCCGCCGCGGACCAGGCGATCGACGGGCTCGCGGGCACGGATTCCGGGCCGCAGCGGGCGGAGGCGCTGGACGCGGCCAAACAGGCCGTGCACAAGGCCATCGACAGCATCGGTTCGGTCGGCGGCACCTCCGCGTCGGGACGTGCGCTGGAGGACTTCCTCAACCCCGCGACGGGATCCGGTTCCGGCGGCGGTGCCGGCTCGGGCGGCGGGGGTGGCCTTCCGTCGATCGGTGGTCTGGGCGAGAGCCCCGGCGGTGGTGGCACCGCGGGAGCCTCGTCCGGGCCGCAGACCCACTTCGACACCGACGCGGCCCGCCAACGCGGCCTCGTCCCTCCCGGTGTGCCCGCGTCCGTGTCGGCCGGTGCATCGCCGGGTGTGCCCGCCGGAGGGTTCCCGGGGGCGGGTGCGCAGGGGATGCCGATGGCGCCGGGCATGCCTCCCATGGGCGGCATGGGGGGCATGGGCGGGAGCCCCGGCGGTGACAAGGAGCGCGAACCACAGGTGTGGATCCAGGCCGCTGAGGGCAGCTGGGCCGACGACAACGACGACAGGCCCCGCTCACCGGTGCTGGGACGGGACTGACCATGGCCTTCGGGTCTGATCCGCTGCCCCCCGCCGACGATCCCGCACTGGCGGGCATGACGGTCGAACAGCTGGCCGCCCTGGTGTTCGACCGGAGTCCGGACCTCTACTACGAGCACGCGCGCCTCTTCGACGCGGCGGTGGACCGGTTGCGCCAGGTCCGGGACGACTTCCGGCGCGAGTCCAGGCAACTGCAGGAGTCCTGGGAAGGAGAGCTCCGCGCGAGCTTCGAGGGACTCGAGCAGAGGTTCACCGCGACCATGTCGGCCGCCGCGCAGGCCGCCGGAGCGCCCGGCTACGGCATCGCGCTGCGCCAGGCGGGCGACGTGCTCGCCTACAGCCAGCGCCGGTTCCGCGACCTGTTCGCGCAACAGGTTCAGCAGGAGCAGGAGGCACAGCAGGCGGCCGCGCGGCCCCCGGTCGAGGGAGCCCCGCCACCGGAGGTCGTGGCGGCGCAGCAGGCGGTGCAGAAGAAGGAACTCGCGCTGCGGATCGTCCAAGACCTGGGCAACGCCTACCGCGACATCGGTACGAGGATCACGCCGATGCCGGAGGACGCCGGCAAGGCGGCCTCCGATCCGGGTACCGCGGCGCCGGGGGGCGAAGCGGGACCGGGCAGCGGTGCCGGAGCGCCCACACGCCGGGGCGACACGGCGGGCACGGGCGTGAACGCGTTCGCGCCGATGGGGATCAGTGCGCGAACCGCTGCCGACGACGGGTCCCTTTCGTTCGGCGACCGGTCAGGAGGATCCGGGCACGCCGAGTTCTGGGCGGAGACCGGCGCCGGCGTGCCGGGTGTGCCGGGAACGCCGGCGGCACAGGGCACCGCGGGCGCGCCGGGCGTGACCGAGGCGGCGGCCGGCTCGGATGGCGTGCTGTTCGCCGTCCCAGCCGCAGCGTCCGGGTACACCGCGCCGCTCGGGTCCCCCAGGCAGGCGGCGACCAGGCAGGCGGCGACCGGGCAGGCGGCGACCGGGCAGGCGGCGACCGGGCAGGCGGCGAACGGGCAGGCGGCGAACGGGCGGGGCGCGGACGGCTCCGTTGCGTTCGACCGGACGTTCGCCGGTGCCGCCGAATCTGACTCCGCCGTGGCCGGAGCACCGATGTGGGTGCCGGTGACCGCAGGGATCGGCTTGGGGCCTGTTGGTCTCGTCGGCGGCGCGCGGGACAAACGCGCCGAGCGGCGTTCGCCGGGGGCCACCGGCGCGGACGAGTCCACGGAGGAGCTCGCCGGTCAGGAGGCCGTGCCGGGCGGGTCCGACAGCAGGCCGCAGGTCGTGGCGGCTCCCGCCGGGCCGCCGCCCAGCGGTTCGCTCGCCACCGCGTCCCAGGACCTCACACCGCTTTCCGCGCCGATGACCGCCACGTCCGGTGGCCCGGCGCCATCGTCCGCTCCCGACGTGCCGGCGGCAGCGGCATCGCCGGGCACCGTGCCCGCCGGAGGGCCGGCGGGCCCCTCCGCGGCGAACATCGCCGCGTTCGGTTCGGCCGCCGCGGAGCGGCTGGTCGCGGGTCCAGAGCCGGTCGTGCGAGCGGGATCGTTCGGACCGGCGCCCGTGCAACCGCTGTCGGCGGACATCACCGCGGCCTTTCCGCCGGACACGCGTGCTGTCGTGGCCACCACGCTGAACGGGAACGCCGATCCTGCCGGCGCGAACGGGACGAACGCCGGAGCACCCGGCTATGCACCGATGGGGGCCTATGGGGGTATGTCCACGCCGGGGCACCACACGTCCGGCCGCCACTCGGAGGTGCCGTTGCAAGCCGATGCGAGTGCCTGGCAGTCCGCCGTGGGCGCGACCTACGTGGGTGACCCGGTGCTCGGAAAGCCTTCTGCCGAAACCAAAGCGGCCGCGCCGCCACCACCCGGCCCGATGCCGGTGACCGACAGCGGCGGCCGGGGTTCCCGCGGAACGCGGGGGAACCAGTCCGAAGTGGACTTCGAACAGCTGGAGTCCGTGCGGGAGATGCTCGGCAGGAACGACGAACGGAGGAGATGAGGATGAACGACTGGATGTCCTCCGCGGACTGGCAGGGCGTGGTCGACTCCGCTTCCGCGGATCTCGACCAGGAACGGGCGAAGCTCTCGCGCCTGAGCGAGCTGTGGAGCTTGCACACCGTCGTGCACTCCAAGGACCACGCGGTGTCGGTGACGGTCGACGGCCGCGGTGAGCTGGTCGACCTGTCGTTCGGCGGGTCGAAGTACCGGTCGATGCCGGCCGCGCAGCTCGCCAGCCTGATCCTCGAGACGGTCGCCCGCGCACGTGCGGACGCCATGGCGAAGGTCACCGAGGTCATGGGGACGACGTCCGTGCCGGGGTTGGATCTGGAAGGCCTCATGAGCGGCAAGGTCGATCCGCTCGAGGCGATGAACTCGCTGTTCGAGCCGATGCTGGACGGGCTCGGCCTGCGGGAGTGGTCGGCGAAGGACGAGCACGACGGTGGAGGGACGAACCGTGGCTGACAACAGGTTCCGCCTGGATCCCGCGCTGGTGCAGAGCGCCGTCGCGCAGGTCACCGAGGCGGGTGAGGCGGTCACCGCCGCACTGGCCAAGCTCAACGGCGTGCTCGACCACTTCGACGGCTGCTGGGGTGACGACGACATCGGCAAGGCGTTCGAGCAGAAGTACCGAACACCGTCGACGACCACGCGGAAGGACGCGGAGGGCACCACCGGGGCCATCACGGGCGCGGCCGCTCACCTGGCGGATGCGTCGCGGAACTTCCAGCAGCTCGACGAGGAAAGTGCTGCGCGGGTGAAATCCGGACAGTGATGTTCCAGCGGCGGTGAGCGTTCTTCTCCAGCGTGCAAAGGGGTTCGTGGTGGCTGGTTCGGATTTCACCCATTACGTCCCTCCATGGCTGCAGAAGTTCCTGATGGTGACGATCGGCCTGAAGTGGCCGCCCATGAGCGAGGGCGGCATGAAGGCGATGAAGGGGGGCTGGGACGAGTGGGTTCGTGAGCTGGTGGCGGTTCGTGCCGCGGTGCTGGCGGCGGCGCGGCGGTTGGAAGACGGCATGGACGGTGCGACGTCGGCCGAGTTGGTCGCGTTCTTGCGCGATGACGTGGTCAAGGGCGTGGAGGAGCTGATCGCCCAGGGGCGGTCGATGTCGGGCCTGGTCAAGACCGCGGTGGCGGACTCGGTCAAGGCGAAGATCATGCTGGTCGCTTTCGCGGCGCTGACCTTCTACACGGTCGCGCAGTTGATCGCGACGTTGTTCGGCGCTTTGTTCGTGCCGGCGGTGGTGGCGGCGGCACGGCTGGTGATGCAGCTGACGTTGAAGCAGTTGATGCAGCGGATCTTGGCCCTGTCGGTGCGTCAGGCGGTGGTGCAGTCGTGGCGGGTGGGCGCGGAGGCGTCGAAGGCGCTGGGGTCGAAGGTCGCCGCGATGCCGTGGAAGCAGATCGGTGTGCAGGCGGGCAAGGCGGTGCTGGAGACCTCGAAGCAGGCGGTGAAGTTCGGTCTGTACGGGGCGGGGTTGATGGGCGGCCTGGATCTGGGTGTGCAGATCGGGCAGAACATCGCCGACACGCGTGACGGTTTCGACGGGCAGTCGCTGAAGGGCTCGTTCCTGGGCGGTTTCCTGGGTGGCGCGCTGGCGGGGGTGGCGCACGCGGCCGCCAAGGGTGTGGTGAGGCTGTGGACTCCGGAGTTGCGCGCGCGGATGCCGGAGTGGGTGCAGCGGGGGATTCGCGCGGGTGGTCATCTGGGGTATGCGGGTGGTCAGGTGCTGGCGGCGGCGCTGAGCAATCCGATGATCAACTGGTTGCTGCACGGGCAGGGCAAGTTGTACGAGGGCGCGTTGGGGGCGGCGGCGCGGGCGCAGGGCCTCGGGGTTCACGGGGGCACGCCGGGAGGCAAGGCCGGTGCGGGGGAGAGCGGGCCTGGTGCCGGGGAGGCGTTGAAGGACAAGCTGGCCGGGATCCTGAGGACGGACAGCGGCAAGCCCGTGGAGGGCAAGACCGAGTCCGGTGCCGGCAAGTCCGGTGCCGGCGAGGAGGCCGGCCGGGAATCCGGTGGGCGCGACACGGTTGACGAGGCGGACAGCCGGCGCGGGTCGGTGGACACGTTGCCGCGGTACACCGCGACCAACAGCGATGCACCGGCGGACCGCCAGTTGGTGATCCCGAGTCCGCGGGAAAGCACGGCGTCCACCGGTTCGGGCGCTGTGGGCGAGGACGTCGTCCAGGCTCCGGGCGAGCGGAGCGCGGTGACCACGTCCACCGGCCGCCCCCTGGGCACCGTGTTCACCGCTCCGGCTGATGTCCGGACGTCGACCGACGGCGGCACCGCGTCCAGCCGGACCGAAGCGGCAAAGCCGGCCGTCGCGCAGCCGGCAGTCGCGCAGACCGCTACCGCGCACCAAGCCCAGGTAGCTGCCGACGTGGCGCCGGGTGGACACGAAGTTTCTGCGGGACAAGAACATGCGGCCGCATCCCAGGTCTCGCAGCCGGCACACGACGCGACTCGGCGGGGTGAGGCGGCCGTTGTTCAGCCGGTCGCCGCATCGGGTACGGCCGCGACGCCACCCGCCGCGAGCGCGGCCACCGGCGCGGACTTGAGCACCGGCGCCGGCGGGCGCCAGGAGCAGAGCGCGCCTCCCGCGCAGTCCAGGCCCGGCGTCCCGAACATCGCTGCAGCAGCACAACCCGTTGTGCCACAGGGCGCCAGCGCGACCACGCCGTCGACGACGAGCAACCCGGCCGGTCCGAGCGGCGGCCAGGCTCAGGCCGCGGCGGATCCTCGCACGTCGTCGGCAGGGCCGGTCTCCACCGCACCCCAGACGCACTCCGAACCGCAGCAACGCCCCGCCACGGCAGCGCTTACACCCACCACTGCGCCCACTGCCGGTGCCACGACTCCGGCCACTTCCGCGGCTACGACTCCGGCTGCCGCCAGGGCAGACGGCACGCCCGGCCAGCCGGCCGTGTCCGTCGACCGCCCGAGCACGTCCTCGCAGCCGGCCGTGGCGGTGGAGGGACGGCACGACACCGACGTGGCGGGTACGCCGGTCCGTTCGGACGCCGCTGCCCGTGGCGAGGCCCGCTCGGACGCACTCGCACGTTCGGAAGCCGCGGCCCGCCAGGAGACGCCGGCCCGTCCGGAAACGCCAGTCCGTCCGGACGCTGTGGCCCGTCCGGACGCTGTGGCCCGTCCAGACGCTGCGGCACGTCCGGAAACGCCGGCCCGACCGGACGCCACCGCCCGCCAGGAGACGCCGACTCGTCAGGACACCCCGACCCGGCAGGAGGCTTCGGCTCGTCCGGAGACGACATCCCGCGCGGAAGCGGCCCGGCAGGAGGCGTCGGCCCGTCCCAGCGGCCAGGTGCCCCAGGTCGTGTCGGGACACGGGCGTGCCGACCAGGAACGCTTGCGTTCGCGCGAGCAGGACGAGACCGCGGCCGTCGCCGCCTTCCTCGGTGCGCAGGAGGTCGCTGCCCAGTCGGCACGCGGTCCCGAGCGGGTTCAGGAGCCGGATGGACAGCACGTGGGGGCGGAGGCGTTCGCGGTCGGGACGTTCGGTCCGGGGCATCCGTCATCCGCGGTCCGGGAGACGTTGCGCGAGAGGCGTGCGCTGGCGACGCCCGCTCGTCACGGGGAGCAACGGCTGGACCGGGGGACGGACGGTTCGTCGGCCGGTGTGATCAGGCACGTGCGGTTCGAGGTGCGCCGGTTCGAGGTGGAGCCGGGTGTGTGGGTGAGGGAGGTCAGCGTGCCCCTCGACCTCGTCTCGCGGTCCGGGGTGGGCGAGGCCGCGCGCCGCAACCGGCTGGCCGACGCGCAGTCGCAGCTCGACGCGAACTTCAACGGCAGGTACCGGTTCGCCAACGGCGACCATGCCCACTTCGGCATCTCGGGGCGGATCGCGGACGAGGAGTCTCCCGGCTGGCACGCGGACGTCGACCGCAACGTCGCGGTCGAGGTGTTCCGTTCGTCCGCTGTGGACGGTCGCCGTTCCGACCAGCTGAACTGGGACCACCGGGACGCGGTGGGGGAATGGCTGCACCAGGTCTTCTCGTTGTTCGGGCTGCGCGAGGGCGCGGCCGGTGCGGACGTCACCCGCCGGGGTGTGATGGGCCCCGGCCGCGACATGTTCCTGACCGAGGAGGACGTCAAGCGGATCGACGAGGCCTCGCTCGACGCGGGGCCGGTCACCGATCTGCCGCTGGACGTCCTGCCCAGCGGCCACGACCCGAGTCCCGCACCGGTCAGGACCAGCACCGCGCTCGACGGCGATCCCTACTCGGGTGCGCACGTACCCGCCCGGTTGCCGCTGAGTCGCACCACGGGTCTGGTGTCCGAAGAGGACGCGTTCGAGCTCTCGGTGGTCTCGGCGCGGCCGCCGGAGATCTCGCCCCTGCGACCGGCGTCGAGTGCCGCCGGCACGGTGCCGACCCAGACCACGGGACCCGCGGCCACCGCGGCCCAGAAGGGTTTCGTCGCGGCGCGCGACCTCCCGGACTACCTGTACGAGGGTGAGCGGCTCGGAGTGGCCAAGCAGGTCGCCCGGCTCGAAGGAGTCGAGCGGATCGTCTCCGCCGTCGTCTCCCGGGCCGCGAAGACGCCGTCGAAGGGCGAGGTGCAAGCCCTGCGCGCTCGCCTCGCGGACGACTTCCGCCCGTTCCTGGGCAGGGGCGAGATCGTCAAACTGGGCGGCACCAGGATGCGCGTCAGGGGCGTCCCCGACTGGAGCGGTGCGAGTGAGGCGGGAAAGGCGAGCAGTTCGCCGTCCGCGTCCGACAGCGCACAGCACAGCTCGACGGTGGCCACCTCGAGCAGCACGACCCCGAAGTTCAGCCTGATCTACTTCACGCCGATGGTTCCCGGGCTGTTCGCCTCCGGGATCGTGGCGGTTCCGACCGCCGCGTCCGAAGAGCGCAGCCACACCCACACCGAGTCCGCCAAGTCCACCGTCACCGTCACCCTGCCGCGAGAAGGCGGCGGGAGCGGCTACATCGGCATGACCTCGGTGCGCACTCCGCTCGTGGTCGAACTGGTACCGCTCGACAGGCACGGCGAGCCCAGCGGGCCTCCCGTGCGCCTGGACGGGGCCGAGCCGGTCGGCGGTGCGGCGGGGCGCGGCGACGGTGGAGGTCCGATCGCGATCCGGCTGGACGTGCCGAAGGGACTGCACTCCCACGGCACGGAGGTGCGCTCGCCGGTGGAACTGCCCGCGTCGGTGGTGGAGGACGCGGTCGTGCGCGACGTGAGCGCCGGCAAACCGGGCGGGAAGGGGAAGGGCAGGGCTGCCGACGACTCAGGTGGGGCCATCTACCGGCAGGTCAAGAGGTATGTCGGCAAGCTGAGCGGGAGTTCCCGGGACGACCTGCGCGCGTTCGTCGGCCAGGCGAACATCGTGGCGAAGCTCCCCGAGATGGCGGTGTCGCGGGATCAGGCGGCCGCGGGCAAGGGCTGGGTCGAGTCCGGTTCGCTGCACCGGGGCGGGAATCCGCTCGTCCGGTTGCTCAGCTCGCGCGTGCAGAAGGTCGAGATGCGCCTGGTCGCGCGGAGCACCAGCTATCTGGAGTCCATCCCCGGCGCGAAGTTCGCGGAGGGGACGGAGGAGTCGAGCTCGTCGTCCGCCTCGAACACGGCCGGGCGGTCGGTGCTGGGAGTGATCACCATCGGGCCGGCCTACGACGTGGGCGCGGTGTCGGTGGGTGGCGGCGTCAAAGCCCTGGCGGCGGGCGGAGTTGCCAGGAGCCAGACGTTCGAGCGCGGGACCTCGGCGGCGGAGAGCCGGTCGCACGAGTCGGAGATCGTCCGCTACCGCAACGAGTACGACCTGGAGATCCGGGTGAACGGCAAGCCGCCGCTCACCTTCCACAACGCGGTCGACGCGGTCCACTGGGCCGAGCGCGGCGACGCGGAGAAGGCCGGCGTCGTTGACCGCCACGGTGCTCCGGTCGTGCCCGACGTCCGGGCGGCGGCCGGAGCGCTTCCCGTCACCGCGGCGGTGGAGGCGGTCGTGCCGGGCGCCGCACTCGCGGTGGCCGACGCGAGCAGACTGCTCAGCTCGGTCCTGCGGGACTCCGCGAGGGAGATCCCGGGCCACCACCGCTGGAGCTGGCGGGACAAGGTCTTCACCACGCACCTCGACGACCCCTCGCTCGGCAGGGGGCTCGAGGAGAAGGACAACCGGAAGCTGGAACGCGGTGCGGCGATCGACCACGCCGTGTCGGAGAAGGAGCTGGCGCGCCGCGCACCGGGTCTGATCTTCGACCGCCCGTTGAAGCTCGAGCTGCTGCCCGAGCCCGGCAGGGGACACGACTACAACGCCGCGTTCGAGATCAAGGCCAGTCTGCAGGGGCTGCTCCAGGATCTCGGTGCGGTCTCGCGGACGATCGACTCGGCCACGCTGACCGAGGTCGTGAGCGGCGGCAGGGAGACCGCGCGGGACTGGTCGCTGGGAGGCGGTCTCGTCGGCCGTCTCTACGGGCTGGTGCGGCGGGTTCCCGGCATGGTCCAGCTGGGTGGGATGGCGCAGTACAGCAGTGCCGTCGCGGACGGCCGCAGCCAGCAGACGCAAGTGTCGACCAGCGTGCTGAGCGGTGGGACCCTGGACCGGTCCGGTCACGTCCAGGGCGAGCGGCCGCACCGCTATCTGGCCACCGTGAAGCTGGAGGTGTCCGGCACGCAGTGGCAGCGCCCCAACGACCTCGTTCGCGGGGTGTCGATCGGCCGGCCCGGTAGGCACGCCCCGGAGGAACGTCCTCTCCCGATCGTCGACCCGACCGCGGCGGAGCAGGGGCGCGAACCCGGCACGGTCACCGTCGACGTCGTGGTCGAGCTGCCGCCGTCGCACACGCACCGGCCCACGGAGGTCGTCCCGCGCAACGTCGTCGCGCTGCCCGGTGAGCCGATCAACGGCAGCACGCAGCTCAAGAAGGGGCATTCCCGCGTCCTGGACGGTATTCCCGTCGTGTCGATCCGTGGCGCGGCGCAGGTGGCGTCGTCGTGGCGCAAGCTGCTGCACGACTTGGCCGACGACCCGGTGTGGAACCTCGGCACCGGCCGCAACGCGCAGCTGATGGACCGAGCGGTCTCCGCTGACGCGCTGCGCCAGGACGCGCGGCTGTTCAGCCGTCCCAGGCGGGTGGACGGGCTGTTCTGGAGCAGGCGGTGGCGCAGGGACGGCGCCGTGGCCGCGGTGTCGTTCTCGCTCAAGGACCCGGTGGTGCTCGCGACGCTCTGGCACGCCCCGGACCGCTCGGTCCGCGCGGGAGATCTGGCTTCCTCGCAGAAGGTCAGCGAGTGGAAGTGGGTCAACCTGTTCGAGGCGAGCGCGACGGTCAGCAGCTCGGGCGCGGCCCACCTCGGTGGTGCCGTCGTCCGCGGCGTGGGGCTGTTCCTGGAGGAGATCAACTTCTGGATCTTCGGCGAGGGCCGCAAGAACGGTGGCTCCCTGCTGGCGTCGCACGGCAAGGGCTTCAAGGGCGAACCGCGGAAGGTGCACCTGGTCGACGCGACGCTGGTCGCCACCAGCGTGGTGGAGACCAAACGGCAACGAACCTGGGACCGCTGGGGGCTGCTCAAGAAGCCCGGCACGCTCACCGCGGGAGAACGGTTCGAACTGCGTGACGGGGCGCGCGTTCTGGTCACCGACGAACAGCTGCGCGAGATCAAGCTGCTCCAGGCGCAGGAGGAGGCCAGGAGCCAGGCGGTGCCCGGCGAGGCGTCGGCTGGGAACGCGGCGGACGCGGGGGTGTCGGCTGGGAACGCGGCGGCTGGGAAGGCGGTGAACACCGGGACGCCGGTGAAGGCGGCGGACATCGGGGCAGCGGCGACGGCGGGCGGCACCGGTGCGCTGAACGCCGGGCCGGCGACGAAGAAGGCCGTCGACGGCGGGGTTCCGGCCGCGAAGGCGCCTGCCGTCACCGCGCCGGACGCCACGGTGGTGAGCGGCACGACCGCGGTGCCGGGCGGGCACGACGCCGGCGGTGCGAACTGGGCTGACGGCGTCACCAACCCGGTCGACCTGACGAGCAGCATCACCGCCCTCCACGAGGCGGTGAAGCAACGGCTCGGTGAGGAGACGGCGAACCGGCTGCTCCCGCGTTCGCCGCTGGACACCGCGCACGACAACTTCCGCGAGATCGAGCGCCGGCTCTCCGAGGTGCAGGCGACGCTGGGTGACTCGGCGAAGGTCGGGATCAGCATCCCGCTGCGGGAGGAGGGCCGGCTCAGCGGAGCGACCTACCACCTCGTCGTGGACGCTCAGCTGCTGGCCGCTCCCAAGCCGGCGGGCATCACGCACGGGACGATGACGGCGGTCTCGGAGGTCAAGGTCAACACGAGCTCGTCCTCGTCGCGCAAACGGCTCCTGGCGGAGTTCGCGACGTACGTGCTGCCGGTGGCGAGGTTCTCCGGCGAGTCGCACTCGGCATCGGACCGTCCTCCCAACGGGAGCCTCGGGGTCGGATTCGCGCACGTGTTCGAGTGGCTCAAGCAGGTGCGCACGAGGTCGGCCGCCGACGAGACGGTGCACACCCACACCGAAACCGTCACCGGCGCGCTCGCGCGGCGCGAGGTCGAGGTGCTGTTCGACATCCGCGTCGAGCGGCACGGCGAGCGGATCGCCGCGGCGCCCGCCACGAGGACGTTCACCACGTTGTCCGCCGTGGAGGATCGGGAGCCGGCGGGAGACGGGCGTGGTGTGCGCGTGCCGCGAGCTGCCGGTGAGGGCAGTGCGGCAGCGGTCGCCCGGTGGCACGAGTCGTTCGGGTCGTCTCCGCTGCCCCGTGACCCCGAACGGTCGCGGGTGGCCGCTTTCGACGGGGACAGCGCCGATCTGGTCGACGCCGCGCGGCAGGCGCTGGAGGCGGCGAGGGTCGCGGCGAAGGACGTCCCGCTCGACGCGCTGCGGGCGGAACTGGCGCCCAGCAGGCTGGCCGCCGTGCTGCAGGCAGGGCTGGGCCGCGGTGGTGACACGCCGCACAGCCACGAGCTGAGCCTGCCCGCCGGGCTGGGGGTGCGGGTCACGCTGCACACCAACGTCAGCGGCGCGGGGACGCTGACCGGTGCCAGCGCGCGGATGGCACTCGGTGAGCAGGCGGGTACGTCGCGCACCGAAAGCGACGTCGTCGTGACGGAGAACTCCCACGTCGCTCTCGTGCTGCCCACGGTTGCCGCCGGTCGGCCGCATCCGGCGGACCACGCGGATCCCGGGACGGGCAGGGAGCAGTTCGGGACGATCAACGCGCTGGGACTCCCGATGGAGGTCCTCGGCGCCCACTCCTCCGAGGACGCGCACTCCAGTGAGGTGACCACGGGTGGACAACGGCTGCCGCACGCGACGTCTGCCACGGCGCCCGATCCGATCGTCACCACCTGGTCGCACCCGACCCAGTTCCGGCTCGTCGTGGAGCCGACCTCGTCGCTCACGCTCAAGCGCCCGGCCGTCGTGGACGTCGGGTACGAGAAGGGCTACCGGATCCGCCGCACCGACCGCACCGAGGAGATCCCGGACGGGCTGCGGGCGCGCACCCGTGAGCTGGCGAAGGCCGACCGGCACTGGAACGCCGAGCGAGACCGGTTGCGCGGCCTGCTGGACACCGTCGGGGACGCCGATGCCGCTGCCGCCACCAAGCGCGGGGCGGTCGAGGCGGGGCGAGCGGCCGAGCGGGACGCGACCCGCGCGTGGTGGGAGGCCAAACGCGCCTACGACCTCGCGCTGAGCGATCACTCGATGTCCGGGCGAGGCGGGCGGCTGGGCGTGCGCGTCGAGCTCGACGGCACGGGCGCCACCTCTACCCGGCCCCTGGGTCGGAGCCACCGCAAGGCCCTCCACGACCTGGCCGGGCAGATGATCAGCGCCCACCGGTCCGGCACGACCGTGCGGTACCGGACGACGGGTGACCTGGACCGCGGCGCGGAGGGACTGCGCGCGGTCATGAACGAGCTGGAACGCATGCTGGCGTTGCGCCAGCGTGGACTTCCCGCCGACCAGCAGCCGCTGACGCTGGCCGACTTCGAGGGCCGGGCGCTTCCGCACCTGCTGCCCGCAGGTGGACCGGACGCGGTCGAGGTCTGGCTGGGGCGCGACGGGAAGATCGACGTCGACTGGAACGTCTGGCGCGAACGCCGCGCTATGGCGGAACCGACGCGCCACGGTGCCGAGTCCTACGACCCGCACAAGGCTCCTCAGAGCGTCGGTGGCAAGAACTCCGGTGCGCTGCAACAGATCCGTTTCGACGTCCGTCGTTTCGAGGTCGAGCCCGGCGTGTGGGTGCGGGAGTACTCGGTGCCGCTGGACCTGGTCACCGGAACCAAGGTGCCCGCAGAGGCACGCATCGAACGCGCCGCGCGGATGCAGTGGTTCCTGGACCACCACTTCAACTTCGACAACGGTCACCGCTTCGCCGACGGCGACCTCGCCCACTTCGTCGTCGACGCGCGAACCGTCGAAGGAGCGGCGGCCAACTGGGACGCGAACGCCAGCCGCGGCGTACCGGTCGACCTGACGGCCGGCGGGCCGCACCACCAGCGCGGCACGGACCAGCTGAACTGGAACCTGACCGACGAGGTCCGCGACTCGCTGCACGAGTACTTCCACCACCTCGGCCTCAAGGAGGCCTACGGCGACGAGAACTTCCTTTTCCCGCGCCGGGAACAGCGCGGAATCATGGGACAGCACCTCGACCTGTTCCTGACCGAGGCCGACCTGGCGAGGATCGACGTGCTCACCGGTCAGGCCCGCCAGGTGCACGACCTCTCCCTCGCCGACGTGCCCGGCCCGGCCGGCCGGCTGGACGGCTCGACCGCGGTCGGCAAGCCCACCACCGCGAACACCGAGGACCCCTACGCGGGAGTGCACAGTGCCGCACAGCTGCCACCGGTCGACCCGAGCCGTTCGGAGGCGGCCGGTGTCGCACCGCCGCCATCGGACGGCCGGCTCGCTTCCGTCGTGGGCTCCCGGAGGTCGTCGTCGGAATCCACGTCCACGACGGCTGGACCGAGTGCGGCGCCAGCTCGTTCCGCAGCCCTCCAAGGACCTCCGGCGTCCCCCGTGCAGGACCGGTTCCGGTACGGGAAGCTGACCAAGCAGTTGTCTTCATCGGACGCGGCGCGGATCGCCGACCTGGCCGATGCGTACGCGAGGACGGCCGCCGTGAAGATCAGGGCCGGCCAGGAGCCGCCCGCGGTCCACTTCACGGGGTACGGCAACAGCATCCGGCATGGACATGTCACCGGCGAGCAGCGTGCGCGCGAGGTTGCCGAGCTGTACCGCGCCGCGGCCGAAGCCCGGCTGGCCCAGTACCTTCCTCCTCGGCTGATGCCCGCCGAGCTGCCGTTCCGGGTGACGGGGCAACGGGCGCCGATCTCCGCTCGCGGTGACGAGGGCCGCGTCGTGCTGGTGGAGAGGGAGTCCTTCGACGGTGTCGATGTCCAGGGGTCCCGCCCGAGCACAGCCGCGTCGTCCGCCGCGGCGGTACCGAAGCCCGCCAGCTCCGGTGCGCTGTTCCTCGGTGCCGATGCCACCCGGACCGACGCGATGCGGCAGGTGCTCGACAACGCACCGCCCGCGGAGACGGAGAAGGCGCCGTTCCACGTCTTCGTCACGCCGGAGGGAGCGGGCTTCCGGGTCGGCGGCCGGCTGGTGAGCCCGGCGGGGCTGGCGGAGGAGGTCAAGGGTTCCGCCGAGTTCGCGCCGTTCGCGGGCGACCAGAAGGTGGGTGTGCGCCTCGTTTCCCCGGACTCGCCCGATGTCATGACCTGGAGCGCGCCGGCGGCCCGGTTCGCCGAGGCGCTCCGGGGTGACGGTCCTTACCGGACAGTCGAGGTGGGGCGCGATGCCGCGGGCGGAACCCGGGTCTCGCAGCCGAGGCCGGAGGACGTCCGGTTCGTTCCTGTCACCGATGTGCGCGGCCGTGCCGCCGGCATGGTCTTCGGACGTGACGACAGGGCGGAGTACACGGCCAAGGCGCTGGCGGGCACCACCGACCACTCACTGCGCGTGGTGTCGGCCCGCGAGTTCCGAGCCGGCAAGACCGAGAACGTCGTGCGGCCGACCGAATGGCGCGATGCGACCACGGGTGGTGCCGCCCGGCCGTTCTACCTCCACGTCGACAGCTTCCGGGAACGTGTTTCCGTGCCGTTGAGCGACGACAGCGCCGTGAACCTCTCCCCGTCGGAGACCGCCAAGCTCATCACCGGCATGGACCACTGGAAGAAGGTCAACGCCGGTGCCGCCAGCAGGCCGTTGATCCTGCTCGGCAGCTCCCCGCGGCTCGGCAGGCCCAACCCGAACCGGAAGCTCCTGGAGTCGCTGGCCGAACTGGAGGGACCGAGGCGGACGTTCGAGTACTCCGGCATGATCCTCGCGTCCGACACGGGTGTGCTGGCCATGGCCAGCGGCGAGAAGTTCAGCCGTGGTCCCGAATTGGAGCTCGCTGACCTGCGTCATGTGGCGGAGGGGCAGGTGTTCGGCTTTCCGGGCGGGGCGGCTGGTCGCGGTGCGGGCTCGTCGGCGGGGGTGGAGGCGTTCGCCAGGGGTGTGGCGGACGGCTCGCGGAGGGTGGACGGGCCGTGGGGTGGCCGGAAGCCGTTGTTCGTGCCCGTGACCGGGCTCGGCACGCATTTCGGTGTCGATCTCGTGGGTGGTGCGCGGGGCCGGTCCCAGGTGGGGGAGCTGCCGGGTGGGGAGCTCGCTTCGGTGCTGTTGAGGGACCAGGCGTTCGCCGATCGGTTGCGGTCGGGTGAACCGGTGGTCGTCGTGGCTCGTGGGTCGCGGCGTGCGGCGCGTGATTTCGCGGGTGGTCTGCGTGCCGCCGGGTTCTTCAACGACGTGTTCGTGCTCGACGCGGCGGTCGCGGAGTCGGGCCGGTTGGTGCGGGACGGGAACGCGGGGCCGCAGAAGGTGTCGGGCTGGCGCGCGGGCGACCTGCGCATCAGTGTGCTGCGCAACGCCGCGAAGCTCCCGGTCGCGTTGTTCGTGCGTTATCCGGGGGATGGGCGGCATTTCCGCAAGGCCGAAGCGTGGGCGGAGGAGGTAGGCGGCGGCTCGCTCAGCACTCTGCGCCTGCCCGATGGCACGTCCAGGAGGGCTCCGTGGCAGTTCTCACCGGTTCCGGTGTTTCTGGGCCCCGCGGGTGAGAACGTGGCGGCGGTCCGGTCGGACGGCGAGCACGTCGTGCTCGGCGCGGGTGAGCTGGCGGCGGCGATCCGGGACGAGCCGCTGCTCAGGGAGGTGGCGGGCATCCAGTCCGTCATCCCGTTCTTCCCGCTGGCGGTGGAGGGGGCGCTGCGGGCGGTCGAGGACTTCGCGGACGCGTTGGTGCCGGGTGGTTACGCGCGCCAGGTCGTCAAGGTGCCGGACGGGGAGACCGTGCGCCTGGCGGCGGGAGGCTCGTTCGAGGTCACCGGGGGCAAGCTCGACCTGGTCGAACCTCGCGAGATCACCGGGCGCGACATCATGTCCTACCCGATGGTGAACGACGCGCTGGGCGTGTTCGGGGAGTTCTTCCCGAGCAAGGCTCTCGACGGCCCGTTCATGGACTCGATCGCCGCTGCGGAATCCGGTGTCCGGCAGCGGATCTTCTTCCGGCAGCACAAGACGACCGATCCCGTCACCGGGAAGAGGACGGTCGGGCACGACCCGTACCTGATCCCCATGAAGGGCGGAATGCCGTGGTCCTCGGTGGGCCACAGCGAGGGGTACGGAAGTGTTGTCGCACTGCGGACCGGTGATCCCTTCGGGCTCGGGGACGTGCTGATCCGTTCCGCGGACGAGTCCGCTTCCGACATCCTGCGGAGTGACCACTTCAAGGCCGCGAAGATCGCTCCGGACGCGCCGATCCTGCTGAGCCAGTGCCTCATGAACGCCCAGGTGCCCGAGCTCGGCGGTCGCACCGCGGCGCAGTTGCTCGAGGAGGCGTTGCGGTCGCGACGGCCGGGTGCGGAGGTGACGGCCGCCGACGCGGTGGTCGCGGTCTCGAACGTCACCGGCCGGTACTTCGAGAACGGGGGCTCCTTCGGCCAGGTGAGCGGCGGCCGGCGCACCGGTGGTCCCGTTTCGCTGAGCGATCTCGCGGCCAGCCGCATCGCCCCGCTGACCGTCGCGCAGAAGAAACACGGCCACCTCGACGGCGACGGTGCGAGGGCCGTGCGCGCGCTCGGCCGGAAGATCGCCAGGGCCGCGGCCTGGCGAGCGCGGAACGGGCTGGGGGCAGCGGATTTCCCGTCCGCGGTGGTCAGCGGAGGCGCACACCTCACCACGCTGCCGGAGTACCTCCGCGAGTCGATCGCCGACGAGCTGGCCCTCCTCGCCCGCGAAGGCCTGACCGCCCCGGTGAAGCCCGGCGACATCCCGATCAGGACGGTGGCCGCGAGCGGTGATCCGGTCGTCACCGTCGAGATGACGGCGCACGAGCTGGGCGAGGCCGCGATCGAGTCGGGCTCGATCGACGAGATCCACGCCGCCTTCGCGAAACTGGCGCCCTACGCGCCGCCGCCGGTCGCGGCGACCGGACTCACTCCGATCAGCGGCACTCTCGCACCGCTCACGACTCCGGACGCGCCTCCGGGCGACGTGCGGTCGCAGCTCGACCAGGCGGAGGGTGCCGGCCGGCACGTGCAGGGCGAGTCGCGGATCTACTTCGACGAGGGTGCCAAGCAGCTCGAGCCCGCGCAGCTGGCGCAGGTCCGGGGTCTTGCCCGTGCCTACGCGCAGGACGTCGTGGCATCTCTGGACTCGGCCCGGCCGCTGCCCGTGGTCAGCGTCGAGGGGTACGGCAACAGCCGCACCCACGGAGAGCGGACGGGCGAGCAGCGCGCGGGCAACCTCGCCGCCGCGTTCGTCGCGGACGCCGTCGCGGAGATCAAGCGCATCGCGCCGGAGGTGGAGGTGCCCGCTCTCCCGGTGACCGGGTCGGGTCACCGGTCGACGGCCCGCTCCTCCGCCGAAGGCCGTGTCGTGGTGGTGAAGGTCGAGCCCGCTGCGCACACCCCCGAGCTTCGCCACGAGGCCGCGGCGCCGGTGCCCGAGCCGGAGGCCGCGGCGGAGCGGTTGAGGAACGAGGTCGCCCAGCAGCGGCGGCATCTCGCCGTGCTGACCGCCGGAACGGCGGAACTGGCGGAGGTCCGGATCGAGCGCTGGGAAGCGGTGGCGCGCACGGCTGCCACCACGCCGGGCGACCGGCTGTCCGGCGTTCTCGACGCCGCCCACCGGTTCACGGACCACCTGAGGAACGAGCGCCTGCGGCAGGCCGCGCACGACCTCGACGCCGCCGAGGCGGTGGTGAAGGCGGGAGGCAACCCGCTGACCTACCACGGCCGTGGCGTGCCTTCCGGCGTCACGAGCAGGCCCGACCTGCGGATGGGCTTCGAGATCGAGTTCCAGTACCGGGGCGCGGGCAGGACACCGAGGTCCGGTGTGGTGCACATGGACCGCGTCACTGAGCTGGGAGAACGGCTCGACGACGCGGGACATCTCGACTGGGCGGGAGAGTCCTCGTTCATCGACCCGAACGCCGCGGCGCAGGAGGGGAAGTGGCTCCTGGTCGAGGAGCCGGCCGCCCCCGATGCCGCCGAACTGGTCTCACCTGTGCTGCGCGGCGGTCCGCGGACCTGGAACGACGCCGTCCCCGAGGTGCTCGCCGAACTGAACCGCGATGCTTTCGGTGACGGTTTCGTGCCGGACGGCTCCGCGATGGGTGGCCACGTCAACATCAGTTTCGACCGCCTCCTCAGCCCGCAGGAGTACGCGCGCCTGGCTCAGATCGCGAAGGTGTTCGAGCCGCTCCTGTACCGGATGGGCAACCACGAGCTGTCCGCCGGCGACGCGCAACGGTCGTTGTGGGCGGCGGGACCCAACCCGGTTCCGCCCGCGCCGGCCGAAATCACGACCTTCGACAAGGTGGCACTGCTGAACAACGGCAGGCTCGACGCCGTCAACTTCGGGCACGTCCTCGGCACGCCGGACGACCGCGTCGAGTTCCGGTTCTTCGCGGGAAGCCGGAAGCCCGCCCCGGCGGAGCTGCAGGCGAACGCCGAGCTCGCCGGCGCGATGTACCTCGCCGCGCGGGATCCGAGCGTCCACCGGCGGCTGGACGAACTGATGACGGCGCTCCGCCCGCTCGGCGGGGACGGTGCCCGGACCCGTGACACCGCACTGGCGGAGCTCGTCGACCTGCTGGAGCTGTTGCCGCTCAGCCGGGAGTCCCAGCGGTTGCTGGTGCAGAAGTTCGCCTGGACCAAGCCGTGGGAGAGGACGGCCACGAACGACTCCGACCTGAGGTCCGAGGCCGTGGTCGGGCGGGGAGGGGGAGTGCACCACTTCCCGCCGCCAGGGCAGACCACCTCCGAGGCGGTGGACACCGTGGCGTCGCTCGCGGACGAACCCGCTCGCGGTGGTGCCGACGTCCTGGGCGCCTCACTCACCCCTGACGGTGCGGGAGTCCGTCTGTGGAGCGGCGCCGTCGTCTCGTCGGAGAAGTTCGCGTCCGTGCAGAAGACGCGGATGTCGAGGCTCGACGTGGACGACAGGGCGGCGCTGCAGGACCGCCCGCTGGTGCTGACCGCGTCCAGCGGACTGAGCCACCTCGGGCCGGCGCTGGCCGGAGAAGCGGAGAGGACGGTGGTCGCCACCGCCGGTGACGTCCGGCCGGCCGGTGGACGTGTGGAGGCGAGTTCCGAGTGGGTGGTCCTCAGGCCCGGCGAGCCTCCTGTGCACACGGGGAGCACCGATCTGACCGCCGCGCTGGCGGTCGCGGGAGCCCCTCCGGGAGCGCGGGCCGGTGCGACCTCGTCCGGGGCGTTGTTCCTGGCCGGTGAGCGCGGGGACGTCGACCGGATGCGGCAGGAGCACGCCACGCGCACGGCGTTGCCGTCGGGAACGCAGCCCTTCTACGTGTTCGTGACGTTCGAGGGAGGGCAGTTCCGCTACCGGGGCGAGCCCGTCAGCCCGGCGCGCGTGGCCGAGCTGGTGCGGGAGTCCGACCAGTTCCGCTCGGTCGCCCACGACCCGACCGTGCGCGTTCGGCTGATGCGGGCGGACGCGCCCGGTGAGTACGTGAGCGCCTGGCGTGCCGCAGGTCGGGAGTTCGCCCGTGCGTTCCGCGGTGACGGGCCGTACCGGGGGATCTCCGTCTCCGAGGCGTCGGGCTGGTGGCGCGTGTCGGAGGTGTTGCCGGAGGACGTCCGGTGGCGGCAGATCACCGACGCACACGGTCGCGACGCCGGAATGATCTTCGATCACGGTGACTCGAGGACGAAGGACACGACGCGGAACCGGGCGTTCGCCAACGACTTCACCTTGCGGTTCACGGCCGAGTCGAGGCTGGACGAGAGCGGGAAGCAGGTCGAGACCGAGGTTCCCGCTCTCTGGCAGGACGCCACGGACGGTGACGTGGCCCGGCCGTTCGTCCTCGGGATGACCACTGTGGACGGCAGGTACGCCGTTCCGGTCAGCGACGGCGGCACGGTCGTGCTGACCGGGAACGAGGCGGCACCGCTGGTCGCCGGCAACGACTTCTTCCAGAAGGCCAATAGCGGCGACGTGCGCCGGCCGCTGATCGCGGTCACGCACGCCGAGCCGAGCACCGCGCCCAACCCGAATCCGGCCCTGCTCCGCTCACTGGCGACGCTGACGGGGCCGCGGCGGACGTTCGAGCACTCCGGACCCAGCTCCGTGCGACCCGACGGAGTGCTCCAGCTGCCCGCCGGCCAGAGCTTCTCGTCCGGTCCGGCGCTGGCGCGGTCGAACGTCAACACGGCGCGCGGCGGAGCGGTCTTCGGTTTCCCCAGTCGTGCGGCGGGCGGTGATCCGGTGCGGCAGGGTGCTGCCTTCAGGGCGTTCGGCAGGGGGTTGGCGAACGGTTCGGTCGCGGTGGAGGGTCCGTGGGGCGACCAGAAGCCCGTGTTCGTGCCGGTGACCGGTCTGGGTGGGCACTTCGCGGTGGACCTGGTCGGCGGCGAGCGGTCGGGCACGCAGGTGGGGGAGCTGCCGGGTGGTGAGCTGGCGTCGATCTGGTTGAGGGACAGCGGGGCCAGGGCTCATCTGGCCACGGGTGCGCCGGTGGTGATCGTGGCCAGGGACTCGGTGCGAGCCGCGTACGAGTTCGCGGGGCGGCTGCGGAAGGACAAGTTCTTCAACGACGTCTACGTGCTGGATGGCGCCACGGTGCGGGCCGGTGGTCTCGTCCGCGATCCCGGTTCGGAGTTCCACCTGGTGTCGGGGTTGCGGGCGGGTGACCTCGACATCGCACCGTTGAAGGGGTCTGACGGCAAGCCGGTGGCGTTGTTCGTGCGCTATCCGGGGGATGCCCAGGACTTCGCGAGGGCGAGTGCGTGGGCCGCGGGGATCGATTCGCAGGCCCGCACCCACGTCCACCTGTTCATGGCACCCGGTCACGACGGCGTCCGGGCCATCCGCTCGGACGACACCGGCCTCGTGCTCACCCCGGCGGAGCTGGGGCAGGCCCTGCGGGACGAGAAGGTGCTGCGGGACCTCGCGGACACGGGCAAGGGACTGCCGTTCTTCGTGCTCGCCGTCAGCGGCGCCGTCACCGGGGTGGAGGAGTTCGCGGCCGCTCTGGTGCCCGGCGGCTTCCACCGGCCGGTGGCGCACCTGCCGCACGGGACCGTCCTCTTCGGACCGGACGGGACACTCACGCCGGCCGGTGGGCAACCGGTGGTGATCCCGCCGGTGCGACTGACGGCGGAGCACCTGCTGTCCTTCGCGTCGGTCAACGACGAACTGGGTCCGCACGGGCAGTTCTTCCCCTCAGCGGACTTCGACATGGCCAACATGGGCACGGCCTCGCTCACGACGACCGGAGCGACTCAGCGGTTCTTCATGCGGGAGGTCACCGCCGCGGACGGCACCGTCCGGGACGTCGCCTACTTCAACCCGATCTCGGCGGAGCGGCCGTGGCACGTGGACGGTCACGGCCTGCCGACGGGAATGCTGGCCGTGATGAAGACGGGGTCCAGGTTCGGGCGGGGCGATTCGGTCGGGTTGACCGGTGACCTGGCTGTGTCCGCGGTCGTCGACAGCGAGCACTTCGCTCGGGCCGGGGTGGCGCCGGAAGCGACGTTCCTGCTCAACCAGTGCTTCCTCGACGCGGCCCATCCGCGGTCGGGGAACCGCACCGTCGCTCAGGCGTTCCGGGAGGCGCTCCGGTCGAGGAGGCCACGCGCCAGGGTGACGGCGGCGTCGTCGAGGGTGCTGGTCGACTCGTACTTCGGCTCGAGGAAGTTCGAGGCCGAGGGCGTGTTCACCGAGATCACCAGTCCGCGGTCCGCTCGTCCCCTCATCCCGTTGAGCGACTTCGCGGCGTCCCGCATCGACCCGGTGACGGTGTCGCGCAACCCGGACGGCACGCTGACGCGGGAGGGCGAGGAGGCGGTCCGGGAGATCGGCCGCCGGATCGCGCGGGCGGCGAGCTGGCGCAGGCAGAACGGCGTGGGCGACTCGGAGCTGCCCACCGTCGAGATCGCCGCGCCCTCCGGCCACCGGCGGCTGGAGCGGTTGCTGTCCGGCGCGATGGCGGATGAGATGCGCCACCTCGTGCGCACCGGCCTCGCCAGGGTGAACGCGGACGAGATCGCCGTGCGGACGATCGTGTCCGATGCCGGCCCGACCGTGAGTGTCGACCTACCGGCACGCGAACTGGGCGAGAACGCGCTCGACTCGGGGAACGACAGGAAGATCAGGACCGCGTTCGCGAGGCTGGACCCGAACGCGACTCCGGTGTCGCGTCCGGATGACATCACTTCTCCTCCGGCGAGCCAGTACACCCCGCGAGCGGGGGACGCGGACGCCGGCCCGGCGCACCCGCGGCCGGATGCCCTTCCGCGTGCCGGCTTCGATCGCGCGGTGGACGCGTGGCTCGCGAGCAGCGCCGCGGCCGCCCGCGCTCGACGGGTGGACCTGCCGCTCGGCCCGTTCAGGGATGCCAACCGCGAGGCGAGGATCCTGGTCGATCGCCATCTGGGGACTGCCGGCGTGGACGCGCGGAACAACGCGCACGCGGTCCTGGCGACGGCCGTGTTCGACCACGGCGTCGTCCACGCTGAGCCGCTCGCCAGGGACCTCGGTGCGAGGCTGGAGCGCCGGCAGGCGGACGACGATCCCTTCCAGGCCGCGAAGGCGAGCATCGAGCGGGCCTTGCAGCAGTACCGGCGTCATCGCGGTGCGTTCCCGGAGAAGGGCCGCCGCCCCGACGCGCACGCACTGATCCGGAAGATCGAGAAGATCAACACAGCGGTCGGCAAGGCGAAGCGGGGCACGTCCGGTTCGCTGGGGACTCCGGCCTGGGACGACTTGCGCGACCGGCTGGTGGACGCGGTCGGCGACCTCAGGGCCGTGCGAGGGCGAAGGCTGGCGGAACTCGTCACCGCCGCGCGGCAGCGAGCCGCGGAAGGAGAGAACCCGCTCCAGCTGGACCGAGTTGCCTCGAAGACGACCGGCCGCCACGGCGATTCCGTCGTTCTCAAGCTGGGTTTCGTGGCGGAGCCCGGGGTGGTGGCGGCGGCCGGTGGGCTCGTCCCCTGGCTCAAGAGTTCGGTTCTCCCGGTCGTGCCGAAGGGCTGGCGGCTCGAGGCGAATCGGCGTACGTCAACGGTGGTCCTGACGTCGGAGGTGCTGCCCAATTCCACGGAGACCTGGGCGGGACTGGACGAGTTGACGACTGTCGTCGAGGGTTCCGGTGCGACTTCGCTCAGGTCGGCCGTGTCGGTTCCGCTGGGAGCGGTGAGCGCGGCGCACGCGGGTGAGTTCGTGCGGCTGGTGCGGTTGTTCAAGGCGTTCGAGGCGGATCTCCACGGTCTGGCGAACGTGGCCGGCGGGCCGAATGACGTGCGGCCGTTGTCGTTGCCGCCGTCGGAGCACGAGGTGCGGACTCTCGCTGATGTCAGGGCGTTGACGCGTCCCGGTGACGCGATCAGCTTCGCCGACGTGCTCGGACAGGACGACGACTCGGTCACGTTCCACCTGTGGCGGCCAGGTTTCGACATGGGACTTCTGCGGGCGTACGCGGCACTGAGCGCCGTGCTGGTCACCACGGCGGCCGACCCGGCCACCGGTGCCGTCCTCGACGACCTCGGCGACCTCCGGCTCGTCGGCCACCAGGGGGAAGCATCGGCGGACCGGGCAGCGAGGACCTCGGAACTGCTCGCGTTGTTGCGGGGTCATCCGCACCTGGACGCCATCGTCGCCGGCCTGCTCGCGCTGACCGAGCCGTTCACGCCGGAGACCGCGGTCCGCCGGCGGGATCCCGGGCTCCGCTCGCAGTCGTTGAGCGGTCCCTTCGGCAGGGGCTGGTACTTCCCCGCACCCGGCACCTCCGCCGGTGACGCCGTCATGGCGACCTACGACCTTCCACGGGTACCGGGAGTCCAGGTCATCTCCCTGACCGCGACCGAGCACGGCGAAGTCGTGCTGTGGTCGGGAGACCGCTTCACCGCCGAGGAGTTCGCGGCGTCGCTGCCGGTGCCCGAGCTGCTGGCACCACTGGGTGAGGACCTGCCGCCCGGTGTCGAACCGGTCGTCGTGCTGCACACCCCGGGAGCTGCCGGCAACCCGCACCAGATCGCCCTCGCCGCTGCCGCGAAGCTGCGGAAAACCGTCGTCGCACAGGTCGACGACCCGAACGGCACCAAGAACTGGGCATCGTTCGGGCCGCTCGGCGAGGTGTCGTTCGCGAGCGGTGGCCGGCTCGGCGGGCAGACTTCGCTGGCGGCCGTGCTGGCGGCGGTGCAGGCGGTGCAAGCCACGGGGCGCGGCGCCGCCACTGCGGAGCCGCCTGATCCGCCGGCGCACGCCGAGGGCCGAGCGCCGGAATCGCAGGCACGTCCGGCTTCAGCCTCTGCTGACGCGGATCGGCGCCGGGCGCCCCAGGACGTGGCCCGCCGCATCGCGAAGATGCCCGCGGCGCACGTCGCCGACCTCACCGCCATCGCGCGTCAGTTGCTCGACGAGACCATTCCGAACGTGGATCCGGCATCGCGTGCCGATCTCGTCACGACCGTCCTGGGCCACCTGCTGGACCACGACGCGGGCGAGACCAGGGAGTTCCTCCTCGGCCTCGCCGGAAATCCGGGTGTGACCCGCGCGGTGCGCGACCAGTCCGTCGTGCAGCAGGGGATCGCCGATGTCGAGGACCAGCCGGCGGGTGTTCCCGGCGAGCCGGTTCCTTCCGCGGCTCTCGTCGGCGGCGTTCCCGTTGCGCCGCTCGTGACTCCACCTCCGCGGTCGACAGCGGAGGGCTGGCGTCCCGCGGAGGACGGTTCCGGTCCGCGCACCCTCACCGAAGCCGCTGATCTGGTCGGCGAACCGTTCTGGCAGCACGTCGAAGGGCAGGGGTGGCTTCCGGCGGCGAAGCTCGAGGTGGTCGGCAAGAAGTGGGCTCAGGGTGTGCACGGCGACGTCAACCCGGTGACCCGCCGTTACTACACGGTTGCGGAAGCCACGCAGATGAGCGGCTTCCCCGAGGAGACGGTCCGGATCTGGTGGGACGAGAACGTCCTGCCTGTGCCGGCCGAGCTCCTGCGGTGGACTCCCGAGACCGGTCCGCCGGGTGTGCGGACCCTGCCGGAGCTCATCGAGCACCTCGGATATCCGGTGTCCACGGAGAAGATCCCGGGTGGTCGCTTCCGTTCGGCGTCGACCGGCGACTGGGCGCGGCAGTTCGTGCGCAAGGCCGGGAAGGACGGGCGGACCGTTCGCGAGATCGTTCAGCTGATCGGGAAACTGCTGGGGCCCTCGCAGGTGCGGACCCTGCTCGACGAAGCGCGGGTGGAGACGGGGACGTCACTCCAGCACGGTGGGGGTCAGCCGGCGGAGACCGGCGGTGGCGTCCCCGCCGTGCCGCTCGTGACTCCGCCTCCGCGGTGGACGGTGGAGGGCTGGCGTCCCGCGGAGGACGGTTCCGGTCCGCGCACCCTCACCGAAGCCGTCGAGCTGTCGAGCTCTCCGTTGGCGCAGCAGGTCAAAGAGCACGGGTGGACGGCGTCCGGGAAGACCGAGAGCGTCCTCAAGACGTGGGCGCTGGGTGTGCACGGCGACGTAAACCCCGCGAACGGCCGCTACTACACCGCCCTCGACGTCGCGCGGATGAGCCCGCTCACCGAGGATGTTGTCCAGGCGTGGTGGCACAAGAACGTCCTGCCTGTGCCGGACGAGCTCCTGCGGTGGACTCCGGAGACCGGTCCGCCGCGTGTGCGGACGCTCAAGGACTTCATCGAGCACCGCGGATATCCGGTGTCCACGGAGAAGGTCCCGGGTGGTTCCTTCCGTTCGGCGTCGACCGGTGACTGGTCGCGGCAGTTCGTGCGCAAGGCGGGGAAGGACGGGCAGACCGTTACCGTGATCGTCCAGCGGCTCGGGAAACTGATGGGATCCACCCAGGTGCGAGCACTGGTCGCCGCGGCGCAGGCGGAGCCGGGAGCACCGCTCCAGCACGGTGGGGGTCGGTCGGCGGGGGAGACCGGAGTTCGCCGGGCCGGCGGTGTGCCCGCCGGGCAGGAGGTTCCCGGTGAGACGGTGCCACCGGTGCGGGCCGTGCAGGGTGATCCGGTGCCTGCCGTCAGCGCGGTTCCCGCTGTGCCGCTCGTCATTCCGCCTCCTCGGTCGACCGTGGAGGGATGGCGTCCCGCAGAGGACGGTTCCGGTCCCGGCACCCTCACCGAGGCTGTCGAGCTGTCGGGTTCTCCGTTGGCGCGCCAGGTGAAGGAGCACGGATGGTTCGGGTCCGGGGAGACCGAGGGGGTGCTCAGGACTTGGGCGCTGGGTGCGCACGGCGACGTCGACCCGGCGAGCGGCCGCTACTACACCGCCCATGAGGTCGCGCGGATGGGCCCTCTCCCGGAGGCCGTGGTCCAGGCGTGGTGGGACGAGAACGTCCTGCCAGTGCCGCCCGAGGTCTACTTCTGGAGCCGCACCGATGCTCTTCCGGACGTGCGGACCCTGCCGGAGTTCCTCCGCCATCGCGGGTACCCGATCTCGATGGAGCTCCACCCGGACGGTCGCCCTGTCTCCGCGTCCGCCAGCAGGTGGATGAACACGTTCGCGGAGAAGGCCCTGAGCAGCGGGAAGGATCCCGCCGCGATCGCCGAAGCGACCGCCGAGTGGACCGGCCACCTCTCGGCGAACGTCCGCGACGCCCTGGCCGCGGCGGTGGGGACGGCGCCGCCGCGACCGCCCGCTCCACTCGCGACGCCGCCTCACCGTGAGAACGTGGCGGGCCGGCGCCCCGCGGAGAACGGTGCGGGATCTCGCCCGAGGTCCGCGGTCGAGGCGCCGGACGCCGTTGCCGCACCCGCGGCCGAGATGCCGCCACGGCAACCGGTTGTCGCCCCTGAACACCTCATGGACGTGGATGCAGCGCCGCCGGTCCCGCAGCGCGCACCGGGAGACGAGTCGTCGGCACGCCCTGTCGCGGAGGTGTGGACCAGCGACGCGATCAGTCGCGCGTTCGATCTCGCCCTCGCCAGGACGGATCGCCGCGGCGACGAGGGTGTCACCGCGTTGCGCGATCCCGTGGAGTTCTACGAGCAGGGCGTTCCTGGCGGGGCGACCGGTGTGGCAGTCGCGAACGTCTCGTACATCTTCAGCTTCGACGCCGGGGAGCCGGTGGCGACCGGGACGATCTTCCCGGTGGACCAGGCGGGGCGGTGGTTCCTCGGTTCCGACCCAGGCACGCCAGATCAGCGAACGCTGGTCTCCAGTCTGCTGCCGGCCGTCGAGCCCGGCACGTGGACCCAACTCGCGACCTGGCTGAACGCCGCGAGGACGGGAGCGGTGCGACCGGAGTGGGGAGGCCGCGCGGAAGCCCAGATCGCCGTGGGGCCCTTGCACCCCGACCACATGCGCAGCCTGGAACAACTGGTGCGGACGGTACGGCCGGTTCTCGGGAGCCTGGGAATGCGTCAAGGCCCCGGCACTCAGCAGGTCACGTTCGACGTCGGCGACGGAATGGCCTACTTCGACTTCGACGCTGCCCAGCTGTCCGCCGGCTCGGCGCAGGCTCACACCGAACTGGCGAGCGCGCTCGTCCAGCTGGCGGCCGACCCCACCGTGCACACCGCGCTGCCCGATGTCTCCGCGACGCCGTTGCAGGCTCTGCGCGCGTTGCTGAACGTCCTGCCCGGTGGCCTCGAAGCCCACACCATGCACATCCAGCAGTTCGCGAAGGTGCAACTCCACAACTCGGTCGCACCTCACCAGCGGAGGACGCCGGTGTCCGCGGCCGGACCGGCGCGGGAGCAGGAGCCGCTGCCCGGTCTTCGGCGTGGTCAGCACTCACCGTTCGCGCCGGATTCGACGACCGCGGAGACAACCCGCGCGCCACGGCCGTCGAGCTCACCGCACCAGTCGCCGCGGCAGTCGCCGGCGGGGAGCGGGGAGCGGGCGACCACGGCCGGACCGGGCGGTCCGAAGGCCCTGGCGCTGCGGGTGGCGGCGCACGATGCCGCCGAGCAACGAACGGCCACGCGGCGACCACCCGAGGACGCGCGGGCGCGTGCGGTGGCGTGGCGTCCTGGTGTGGACGGGTTCGCGACTTTCGGGGAGATGGTGGCCGGGGTCGACGTCCGGGTCGGCACGCTCGGGGTGTTCCAGGAGTGGGCTGTGGGCATGCACGGTGTGCGCAAACCGGACACGGGCGAGTTCTACTCGGCCGAGGAGGTCGCCGCTCTGTCGAATGTGGCGTACGCGCACCTCGTTCCACTCTGGTGGGACGGGAACGTGATGCCGACGCCGGTGGAGCTTTTGTCGTGGGAGCCGGGTGAGGGCCGGGCGGCGACGTTGCTGGACGAGGTCGTGCGGGGTGGTTATCCGGTGTCGGCGGAGGTGGCCGCGGACGGTCCGAGGTCGAAGTCGTTGGTGTTGTGGGCGCGTGAGTGGTCGCTGGAGTTGGTGAAGAAGGTCGTTCCGGGTACTGATCGCCGGTACACGGTGCAGGACGCGGTGCGGCTGTCGGGTGGTCTGCTCCGCGACGTGCCGATCACCGTCGCGGAACCCGTTCCCGTTCCCATTCCTGTACCTTCCGGCGGTGTGGCACTGGCGACTCCGCCACCCAGGTCGACCCTGCGGGGATGGCGTCCCGCGGAGGACGGTTCGGGGCCACGAACCTTCACCGACATGTACAGACTGCGGTACGGCAGACTGTCGGCTGCTTTGTCCTTTCTGGAGCTCGACGAGAACGGTGTCTTCGCCTCGCAGAGCGTCTTGGTGGCTTTCCAGGCCTGGATCACGGGAATCCACGGGGATGTGAATCCCGAAACCGGTTCGTACTACACGGTGGAAGAAGTCGCGCGGATGACCGCTCCACTACCCGAGCCCGCGGTCATCGCCATGTGGGACGAGCATCTCCTGAGCACACCTCAAGACGTTCTCGAGTTGAGGTGGGAGCGGCTCCCCGAGGACGTGCGCACCCTCCCGGAGTACATCCTCCAACGCGGCTATCCGGTGTCGGGGACGAAGAACCAAAAGGGTCTCGTGTCGGTGACAGCCGCGCGGTGGACACGCGACGTCGCGATGAAGTTGCTGAACGAGGGAGTCGCGGCCAGGGAGATCGGCCGAAGGCTGGGCGGATGGTTGTCGGCGAACACGGTGACGAGATACAGCAGGTCGATGAGAACAGCAGCCGCGGTTCCGCCCGGCGTGATCCCGGCCGGTCCGTCATCGCGGAGCGCAGGCGATGATCTCCGCGCCGGTCAGGCGACAGAGGACGGTTCAGGACCGAGGACCCACGTAGAGGCGGACGTGCCGACCGAGCCGCCGCTGCCTTCGACCGGAAACAGTGTCGGAGGGCTCCCCAGGACGGAGCTGGTCCGCTGGGCCGCTGGGCTGCACGGCGCGCTGAACCCCGGAAGGGACTCGTTCTACACGGTGGACGAGGTCGTCCTCCTCTCCGGCGCCCTCTCCCGGCGCGAAGTCCAGGAGGCTTGGGACTCGAGTCTCCTGCCCACGCCCCAGGAGGTCGTGCACTTCGACCCCGCCACGAGCCCGCCGGACGTGCGGGTGCTTCCGGATGTCATCCGAAAAGGCAACTACCCGGTTTCGCTCGAGAAGACGGGCCACTCGCTCGTGTCGAGCTCCGCCGAGCTCTGGGTGCGCGACTTCGTGGTCGAGTCGGTGCTCAGAGGCCGCGGCAACGCGGAGACCTCGCGGCTTTCCGGAGAACTGATCAGCGAGGTCGCCGTGCTCAAGGTGCGACTCCAGCTGGAACAGCTGAAAGCGGACCTGGTGGCGTGGCGTCCTGGTGTGGACGGGTTCGCGACCTTCGGGGAGGTGGTGGCCGGGGTCGACGTCCGGTTCGCCACACCCGAAGTGCTCCACGACTGGGTCGTGGGCATGCACGGTGTGCGTGGACCGGACACGGGCGTGTACTACTCGGCTCAGGAGGTCGCCGCTCTTTCGGAGCTGCTGGACGCGGAGTCCGTCGCGGAGATCTGGGACGGGAACGTGATGCCGACGCCGGTGGAGCTTTTGTCGTGGGAGCCGGGTGAGGGCCGGGCGGCGACGTTGCTGGACGAGGTCGTGCGGGGTGGTTATCCGGTGTCGGCGGAGGTGTCGGCGGACGGTCCGAGGTCGAAGTCGTTGGTGTTGTGGGCGCGTGAGTGGTCGCTGGAGTTGGTGAAGAAGGTCGTTCCGGGTACCGATCGCAGGTACACGGTGCAGGACGCGGTGCGGCTGTCGGGTGGTCTGCTCCGCGACGAGCCGCCCACCGTCGCGGAACCCGCCTCGGACTCCCGTCCCGGCTCCCGCCCGCTCGCGCCGCCGCCGAGTTCGCGGTGGGAGGCCTGGCGGCCGGCGGAGGACGGCTCAGGCCCGAGGACGTACGCCGCCGCTCGCGCGCGCTCGGACGACCGCCTGTCACTGACGTTGAACAGCCGGGAGGAGTTCAACGGGGACGCTTTGGACGCTCTCGGGTTGTGGACGGTGGGTGTTCATGGTCAGGTGAATCCCAGGACGGGGTCCTACTACACGGCGGAAGACGTTGCCCGTCTGTCCGGCGCGCTCGACCTGGAAGTGGTGCAGGCCATCTGGACCAGCCACGCGCTGCCCACCCCGGTCGAGGTCGCGAACTGGGACTCGGTCGCGCATCCGGCGCGGGC
The DNA here is from genome assembly GCF_042738015.1 of Lentzea sp. NPDC059081. Taxonomy (NCBI): domain Bacteria; kingdom Bacillati; phylum Actinomycetota; class Actinomycetes; order Pseudonocardiales; family Pseudonocardiaceae; genus Lentzea; species Lentzea sp. NPDC059081. The sequence continues at coordinate 582,328 of NZ_JBHYGW010000001.1, read as the reverse complement.
GAGCGAGCTCCCGGAGCTCGTCCGGGAGCAGCGCTATCCGGTTCCGCTCGGGCGAAAGGGGAATTCCCACCCGACCGCGTCTCTGCGCCAGTGGAGCAACGACCTCGCGATCGGACTGGTGTTCCGGGGATTCGACAACGCGGACATCAACCGCCTTTCCGGTGGCCTGGTCCCCACGCCGATGGCGAACCGGATCCGTGCCGAGGTCGAGAAGGTGATGGCGGAGGTGATGGCCTGGCGCCCGGGGGCGGCCGGATTCGCGACGTTCGCGGACAGGGTGGCGGGGAACGACACACGGCTGTGGGCGCCGTCGCTGTTCCAGGGGTGGGCGCTGAAGATGCACGGTCTGAAGCATCCGGGCACGGAGGTGTTCTACACGGCTGAAGAGGTTGCCGCCGCGTCCGGTATGGCGAACGCGGAGACGGTCTCTCGCTTGTGGGACGCCCACGTGCTGCCGACGCCAGAGGCGATCAAGACGTGGGAACCCAGGCGGGGCGGGGCGGGGACGATCAAGGAAGAGATCGTCCTGGGCCGGTACCCGGTCTCCGTGGAGGTCACCGCCGATGGTCTGAGGTCGAAGTCGCTGGAACGGTGGTTGGAGGACTGGGCCGCCGAACTGGTGCAGAAGAGTTCCCAGACCGGCGGGCGGAGGTACACGACGCAGGACGCGGTTCGTCTCGCCGATGGACTGCTCGACGTGGGCTCGGAACCGGCCGGATCGTCTCGGCTTCCGGCGCGGCCGCGAACGGCCGCCGAGGCCAGGTCGGTCGCGCGGCGAGCGCCCGCCGGGGCTGCCTCGCGGGGTTCGTCCGCATCTCGGCCCTTGCCCGAGCTCCGGCCGTTCCTCGACACCCCGCCGTTGATCGAGCTCCGCGCCCTGCTCGATCGCGGTGAACTGTTGATGTCGCACTTCAACCGGGTGTGGCGGGCTCTTCCCGCCGACGAGGCGAGGGACAACCGGGAGTCCGCCGAAGCTCGCCGCGTCTACGCGATTTTTCATGCGAAAGCGCTGAACCGGCTTGAGTTGTACGTGGAAAGAAGGCGGGACACGGCCAGTCGGATCGTCTCGCTGAACGCGGCTTTGGAGAAAATTCATGGCGTTCGGCGCGGCGTTCTGGAAAAGGCTTTCGCGACGGCTCGAGCGAAAATAGCGGAAGGCCATGCCGCAGTCGTGTACGACCCGTTCAGGCGCGCCGTCTTCAACTCCCGCGACGATTCCATCGGTTTTCGGGTGGAGCTTCGGCTCACGAGTGGAGCAGCGCTCGGGCCCGGCAAGGTGGATCAGTGGATCGAGCGTCTCGGCTATCGGGCGAGCTTGTACAAGTGGGGGATCGACAAGTCTTCGCGGCGGGGAGACGAAGTGTCTTTCACAGCGAAGGTGGCCAATGACATCAAGCGTCACTGGGATGAGCTGGAGGCGCTTCTGCAGGCCATTCGCAGCCACCGGGACAAGAAGCTGGTGGACACCGCCGGAACCGTCAGCACGATCAGGGTCAAGGTGGACAGGTTCAGCGCGGATCGAGCTCACGAGTTCGTGCGGCTGCTGCGTCTGGCGAAGGCGGCCGAAGCGTTCCTCGCCGACTTCGCCGGATACCGGGACGCGGGCGAGGTCGTGCAGGGCGCCGGGCCGCTTCCCCTGCCGCCGATGCCGGGTCAGGTGCGAACCGTGTCCGACCTGCGCAGGTCGACCGGTGGCGGTGCCGGGACGCTGGTCAGCTTCGAAGGTGTGAAGGGGACGGACGACGACTTCATCGACTTCCACTGGCCCGGCGGTCACGACATCGCGGAGTGGCAGGTGAACGCCGTGCTCAGCCAAGCGCTCTGGAAAGCGGCGAAGGACCCCAGCATCGACCCGCTGCTCGAGCCGATGCTGGTGGATCCGACTCCGCTCGGCCACGGTCCGGTGGACGACGCGAAGCGACTGGACGCCCTGGCGGAGGTCCTCGGCCTGCTGCCGTTCACGAAGGACCTCGACCGGATGGCCGCGGGCCGGCTGGCTCAGACGCGGCCGTGGCGGCTCGCGTCCGACGTGCCGGTGATCGAGCAGGATCCCGAGTTGGCGTCGTTGTCGCTGGCCGGTCCGTTCGGCCGTGGTGTGTACTTCCCCGGCCAGGGGGAGTCGGCGCGCGAGTCCGTCAAGGCCGCGTACGCGCTGCCGCAGCAAGAAGGTGTCCAGGTCGTGTCGGTGAAGTCCACCGACGACGGGCGCGTCGCGCTGTGGAACGGCGAGTCGGTGACCGTGCAGGAGTTCATGTGGGCTCTCGGCGAACGCGATGTTCTCGATGCCGTGCCACTTCGGGGAGTGGCTCCGCTCCTGGTGCTGCAGGATCGGCGGCCTGGTGCCGATGCGGCGGTGCTGGCCCAGGCGGTCGGTGCCGGGCTGCGGGCCGGGGTGCTGTCGTCCTACGTCGGCTCCGCGGACGGCGTGACCCGGTGGGCGTTCTTCGACGGGGACCAGGACGTGCGGATCCTCGAGGGGACGCTCGAGGAGGTGGTCGCGGCGATTCGCACGCCGGCCGGGCGAGCTGCCACGGTGGTCACGTCCGTGTCGGCGACCGACGAGCCGGTCACGGTGGAGGAGGCGACCGCGGAGCCGGTCACGCTGGACGAACCGGCTGCGCCCGAGGAGCCAGCCGCGACCGAGGAGGCGACTTCGGCACCGGAGTCCGACATGCCCGTCGTAACGCCGGCCGAACCGGGGGAGACCGGATCCCCCGATCCGCTCGTGGAGGCCGCTGCGTTCGGCGCGTTGCTGGCAGGCAGCGCGGACTCGGCGCCGTTCGGCTTCGGCGACACGACAGGGGGCCCGGAGGGGCTGTGGGCTGGTGACGACGACGTGTTCGGCTCGTCGTTGGCTGAGGAGGCCGGCCTGGAACCGTTCGGCTTCGAGCACCTGCTGGAGGCCGAGGACCAGGGCTCGAATCCCTGGGAGGTCGCTCCCGCGCTGACCGCGCTCCACCAGGACGCGGGGCTGGCGACGCAGTCGGTGACCGGGCCTTCCGGCCGAGGCGTGTACTTCCCCGCGCGGGGGGAGTCGACGACCGATGCCGGCGCGGCAGTGCACCTGTTGCCTGATCACGACGGCGTGCAGGTCGTGTCCGTGCTGTCGGGCGACGACGAGCGGGTCGCGCTGTGGAACGGCGAGTCGGTGAGCGTCGAGGAGCTGGCGTCGGCTCTGGCTCATCGCGACGTGCTGGCGGCCGTTCGGCAGGAGGGTGTGGCGCCGCTCGTGGTTCTGCAGGATCGGCGGCCGGACGCGGACATGTGGCCGCTGGCATCGGCTGTCAGCACCGCCCTGGAGACCGAGGTGGTGTGGGCGCACGACGATGCCGCGGACGGGGTGACCCGGTGGATGGTGCTCGGCGGCGAGGGGGACGTCCGGATCCTGGAAGGAGACCTCGCGGACGTGGTCGCGGCGCAACGGCCGCCGACCACGGCACCTGTCGGTGTCAACACACCTGCCGGAGCCGGACCTGCCGCGGTGCCGGATCAGCAGGACGCCGGTGACGAGTGGATGACCGAGTTCCTGCGCAACGCCGGCGCACTCGACGAACTGCCGGACGTGTTCGGCGATGGTGCCTGGTGAGGCGGCCGCGGGCACGAGCGGTCCGCCGGTGGTGAGGGGGATCCCTACGCCCGGCCGGCGGCCGTCGTTCTCCCGTGGCGGACGCCGGTCGGCTGGTTAACCTTCGCGGCGGGACGGGGGATCGGGAGGTGGTCAGTGGTGGAGAACGTGACCGAACGGCCGCAGCAGGCCGATGCCGGCGGCCGGTGGTTCGTGCTCCCCGACCCCTACTGGGACCCCGGCGACGACGAGGACGTGCCGCCGCTGGAGGCGGTGGTGGGTCTGTGGCCGTTCGAGGACGGCAAAGTGGGGAAGTTCCGGTCCAACCCGGCCTACCGGCCGATCGACGAGGACTCGCCGACCGACCCGATCGACGCGGTGCTGCGGCTGGTGCTGCAGCGTCGGGCCGAGTCCCGCCACATCCAGCTGGCTCTGCGGGACTCACTGGTGGACCTCGCGATGAACGGTGACGGCAGGCCACTGGTCACCGACTCGCCGGACGACGTTCCGTGCGTCGTCGTCGCCACGGGAGAGCTGCACCGCCTGCGCGTCAGCTCGCCGGACTGGCGGCGGGTCGAGCTGGAGGAGCTCGTGCGGCTGCTCGCGGACGGCGTCGACGTGCTGTACAACCCAGGCGGGGTGGCTTCGGTACGGCTGACCGGCGACTTCCTGCGGGACGCGGTGTCGCTGAGCGACGAGGAGGTCGCGGCCTTCTACGCGGAGCAGATGGCGGGACCAGGGGATGGACAGGCGTCGGCCGGCGAACCGGGAACCTGAGCCGGCTGCTGAGGGGAATCCCTACTTCGGACGGCTGCTCCGGACGACGCACCGGGTTTGCCGGGGTCGCGGGCGTTACCGTTCCGATCATCACCTCGACCGGCTGTGTCCCGCAGCACACCGGACGAGTGAGGTCCGGCGAGATGGTGTTCTGTTCGGCGGTCGGGCCGTGTTCACGCCGGTGCGGGCGACTGCGCCGGCGAAATGGTGGGGCGATTTCCGGGATCGAGTTCTCCGGCAGGTCGGGATGCGTTTCCATCGGGCGCCGCGCGATGGAAGTGGTTTTTTCCCTGCTACCTTCCCGGTAGCCGGCAGGTGATTCGATTCATGTGGGCTCTGCCAGGGGACGGGAGGGTGGTGCGCGATGGGTCAGCGAATCGAGCTGATCGGGCAGAAGGCCCAGCTCGACGTCCTCAGGTGGGACGGCCGCAGCTCGGCCGTGCGCGTGGTCCGCGGGCCGGGGGGCGCCGGCAAGTCCGCATTGCTCGGGCAGTTCGCGCGAGAAGCGCGGGAATCGGGGCAGATCGTCCTGGAGGTCCAATGCGCGCACGGGCAGCAGCCGGTGTGGGACGCATTCCGGGTGCTGGCGATCCTGGCCGCTGTGCGCGGATCCCTGAAAGAACTGGGCAACGATCCTGAAGTCATCGACTCGATCGACGCGGTCAAGCGGCTGTGCAATCCGATCGCTTATGCCTCGTCGTGGCGCCGGCACATCCTGCTGAGCGCCCTCAGTTCGTTGTTCGTGCGGATTCGGGCACGAACAACGGTCGTGTTGCTGGTCGACGACGCCGACTGGATGGACCACCCGCTGCTCGCGCTGGCGGCGGTGCACGGGGCAGGCCACCTGGTCATCGCCTCGTGCTCGGTGTCCGGAACCGCGGCGGCCGACCTGTGCGCGGCCGCGGCCGACGTGGTCTTGCTGGAGCCGCTGAACGACGGCGAGGTCGAGGCGCTGGCCCGGCAGATCACCGGTGCGCCGATCGACCCCACGGTGCTGCGCAGCCTGCGTGAGAGCCTGGGGTCGTTGTACGGCAACCCCGGCACGATGGTCGCCGTGGTGGCCGATCTGCTGCGCCGTGACCGCTTGGTGCAGGTGCGCGGTCACCTCGTCGTGCGAGAGCCGCGGACGACACTGGTGCTGCCCGCCGGTCACGAGATGCGCACGCTGGTCAGCCTGTTCGCGGAACCCGGCCGAGATCTGGTCCTGCTGGCCGCCGGCGGCTTCGGCTTCGGCCTCGACGACATCCCCGCGCTGGCGAGCGCGACGGAGCGGTCCGCGCTCGGCTACGGTCAGGCGACCGACATGCTCGTGTCGGCCGGCGTGCTCGCCAGCGGCCCCTCGGGTGTGCTGACCTGCCCGATTCCGGCACTGGTCGCGGGGCTGGTCGAAGAGTCGGGTGGTCAGGTGGCGGTTCGTGAACTGCACCGGGCGGTCGCGCAGCAGCTGCTGGACGACGACTGGCGAGGGGTCGGCTGGCGCGTGGCGGTCGTGAACCACCTTGCCGCGGCGGGCACGGCGTTCCCGCCGCGAACCGACCTGGTCGACCTGCTCCTCGACGACGGGATCCGGGAGCTGTCCGACGACCCCGGCCAGCTCGTCGCACGGCGTCGCGCCGCGTGGTGGCACGCGGGCCCCGGCCCGGTGCGCGACCGGCTGCGCGCGGAGATCTGCCGGCTGTTCGTTCGTGCGGCCGACTACCGCGGCCTGGCGGAGTTCGTCGACGAGGTGATCACCGTGTCCCAGACCCTGGACACCGACGAGGTCGAAGGGCTGTCGCGAGCCGCGGCGTTCGCGCGCCTGCACCTTCCCGCAGCGCTGCCGGACCGTCTGCGGGCAGCCATCGAGGCCGGGGGAGCCGTGCCTGCGCCGGTGGAGCTCGCCGACCGGTGGCTCGCGGGAGAGCCCGTGGACCCGTTCGAGATCGCGTTGAGCTTTACGCCGGACCCGTCGGGCGGGAGCGGGGACTCCGCGGGCCGTGTGGTCGCCGTCGGGGACGGCGTGGTCGCGGAGGACGTGCGGTCGGCATGGGCGTTGCGGGATCTGGTGCCGGCGTTCAAGGCCGTGTTCGGCGCCGGTTACAGCGTGCCCGCAGAGGGGCCGATTGCCCTCTACCACACCGTGCTGGCGGCATACGCCGACGGTGACTGGGACCGGGCGCTCAGTTCGGCGCGCCAGCTCGAGCTGGCGGCGTCGGCCGCGGATCCGGTGGTGCTGAGCGCGGCGCGGTTGTTCAGCGCCGAGATGTGCGGCTGGCGGGGAGACGACCGGCAGGCGCGGGGCTGGCTGGACGCCGTGCCGGAGGACGGCGCGTTCCCCTTGCTGCGCGCATGGGTGTCGGCGGGCCTGCTGTACCACGCCGGCGACTCCGGTGCGGCCTGCGAGCAAGGCTGGACGGCGTACCGGACCTGGGTGTCCGATCAGGAGAGGTCCGCCCAGGAACCCGGTGCGGCACAACTGCTGCAACGGCTGGCGACGATCGCGGTGGAAGCCGGCGAGCAGGACGTGGACCGCGGCGAGTTCGCCGCGGCCATCGCGAGCTACGGCCGGTACGGCCCGGCCTCGCAGCTGGAGACGAGGTTGTACGTCCGCGGTCTGCTGGACCGGGACGTGTCGGCGGCGCTGTCGGCGGAGAGGATGATCCGCACGCGCGGGTGCCGGGCCGGCCTGGTCCACGCCCAGCTCGCGGTGGCCCGCGTGACCGACGATCCCCGGCAGTGGCTGGACAGGGCTTACGGAACCGCGAAGTCGATCGGGGCCGCCCGGCTCAGCGCGGTGGTCAGGCGCGTCATGGGCAACAACGGTCTGGTGGTGCCGGCACGGCGCAACCGCAGGCCGGACATGTCCGATCTGGAGATGCGCATCATCGACCTGATCTGCGAGGGGCGCACCAACCGCCAGCTCGCCAGCGAACTGCAGATGAGCGTGAAGACGGTGGAGAAGCACCTCACCAAGTTGTTCGCCAAGGTGGGCTGTCGCACACGCTACGGGCTGGTCGCGTCCACGGTGGGCACCGGGACGGGATTCGCCGCCTCATGACCGGACCGGACTCCCCATCCATCCGCGTGCTGGTCGTCGAGGACGACCCGGTCGCGGCCGAGGCGCACCGGACGTACGTCGACCGGGTGCCCGGCTTCGCGGTGGTCGGCGTGGCGTACACGGGCACCGAGGCAGCGCGGATGATCCAACAGCAGGAGATCGACCTGCTGCTGCTGGACTTCTACCTCCCCGACGGCCACGGTCTGCAGGTCGTGCGCGCGGTCAGGGCCGCGGGGCATCTGATGGACGTCATCGCGGTGACGTCCGCCCGCGATCTGGCGATGGTGCGGTCGGCCATCTCCGAAGGTGTCGTGCAGTACCTGCTGAAACCGTTCACGTTCGCCACCCTGCAGGACAGGCTGGTGCAGTACGCGAAGGCGCTGGAACGACGAGCCGAGGACGACGCGGCCGACGAGTCCGGTGTGGACGGTGTTGTCGCCGGGACGCTCCCCAAGGGGATGAGCGCCGACACGTTGAACGCCGTCCTGGACGCGCTGCGGTCGGCCACCGGCGGGCTCAGCGCGGCGAGCGTGGCGGCGGAGGTCGGCCTGTCGCGGGCAACCGCCCGCCGATACCTCGAGTACCTGGCGGAATCCGGTACGGCGGTGCGCCGTCCGCAGTACGGACAGGTCGGACGACCGGAACTGGTCTACACAGTGCACTGAGCAGACCTGGACATGGAGGTTCCTCGGTGCGCAACTGGAGCGTGGCGCGGCAGCTGTTCGCCCTGCAGGCGGCGATCATCCTGCTGCTCGTCGTCCTGGACGGGTTCCTGTCCAAAGCGGTGGCGGGTGACAACGTCGACCGGGCGGTCTTCGTCCAGAGCAACTCCGCCGCGCGTTCGGTCGCCGCTTCCCCCTTCGTCCGGGACGCGTTGGCAAGTTCCGACCCGTCGGCGGTCCTCCAGGCCTACACCGAGGAGATCCGCAAGGACACCGGGGTCGACTTCGTCACGGTCATGAGCACCTCCGGCGTGCAGTACACGAGCCCGGACACCTCGGAGATCGGCAGGCAGTACCCCGGATCCATCGCGAGAGCGCTCGCGGGTGAGGTGGTGCGGGACGACTACACCGGGGCGGCGGGTCCCTCCACACGCGTCGTGGTCCCGGTCTACTCGCCCGACCACCGGGTGGTCGGGCTGGTGTCGGCGGGCGTCAGGAAGTCCATCATCGCGCGAGAGCTGCTCGAACTGCAGCGACCTCTGCTTCAGGCACTGGTGAACCTCTCGATGCTCGGCGTCGGCCTGGTGGGGAACTACCTCATCAGCACGCGGCTGCAGCGGCAGACGCACAGCCTCAAGCCGGCGCAGCTCAACCGGGTGATCGGTTACCACGAGTCGATCCTGCACTCCGTGCGCGAAGGTCTGCTGTTGCTGGACACCGCCGGCACTGTGACGTTGTGCAACGACGGTGCTCGCGAACTGCTGGACCTCGGCTCCCAGGACGTCGACGGACGCGCGCTGGACTCGCTCGGTCTCCCGCGGAGCCTCGTGACGAGCCTGCTGGCGGACGGTCAGCTCAGGGACGAGATCCACGTCACCGACTCGCACGTGCTGCTCGTCAACAAGTCCTCTGTGGACTCGCGAGGCTGGGTCGTGACGGTGCGCGACCACACCGAGCTGGAGACGGTGACGGGGGAACTGGACGTGCTGAAGGGCTTGGCGGAGTCGATGCGGTCCCAGGCCCACGAGTCGGCCAACCGGTTGCACGCCGTGGTGTCGCTGATCGAGCTCGGCCGTTCGGAGGAGGCGGTCAGCTTCGCCACGAGGGAGATGGAGCTGGCCCAGCTCCTGACGGACACCCTGGTGAGCTCGATCGACGAGCCGGTGCTCGTCGCGTTCCTGCTCAGCAAGGCCGCCCAGGCGAACGAACGCGGCGTGGACCTGATCGTCACGGACGACACCGCGATGGAGGGGAGCTCTCTGCAGAGCCGCGATCTCGTGACCATAGTGGGCAAGCTGATCGACAACGCGATGGACGCCTCGATCGAGGGTGGCAACGCGCCGACGGTCGTGCTGACGCTGCGCACGACCGACGAGGACCTGGTGATCCGGGTGGCCGACACCGGTCAGATGACCGGCGACGCGGACGAGTCCGGGCGGGGATGGTCCACGAAGGACGGCAGCAGAGGCCTCGCGCTCGCGCTCGTGCGGCAGGCCGTGCACCGCAACGGTGGCACGATCGAGGTCGGGCAGGACGAGGGAACGGTGTACACGGTCCGCCTGCCGCGAGAGGGCAAGCGGCAGGCGTGAATGCTGCCGGGGAAAGCGCCCCGCTCAGCCGATGATCGTCCTGGCGGGACGGGAGGCTGCCCGCTTGGCCGGCCTCCACCGGTGCGAAGGAGGCGCCGCCGCGTTGATGGCCGCGAGCACCGCGGGACCGGGGAGGAGCCAGCGTGCCGCCGGGTTCGGCGGCACGCGCCACGACCGGTTGCCTCCGGCCGGACCGGGTGCCCGCAACGGCAGCACCAGCTCGATGGCCGAGTCCAGGAACGTGACGTCGTAGGGCATCTGGTACTGGCCCAGCACCGTACCGTCCGCTTCCGCGAGGAAGACGGCCCGTCCGTCGGCTTGTCCGTCCGACAGCACCGGAACGCTGAAGTCGTCGCTGTGCAACGCTTTCAGGTGTACGAGCACCTTGCTCACGTAGCCGGCCGGTGTGTCGAACGCCGTGAAGCCACGGCCAAGTGGGAGAACGACGCGCGAGTCGGCGATCTCGACCGGCCACGCCATGTGCCGGCGGTACCAGGACGCCGTCTGGTCGACGGTGAGCGGCCTCATGCCAGGCTCGCGCACGGTGTGACCGGTTGACCCGCGGTGGTGCCGGACAACTCCCAGCGCACCCGCGCGAACTCCGCCTCGAACGCGCCGGTGGTGCTGACCAGGAAGGGGACGTCGACCCGCTCTGGATCGAGGCCCTTGAGCGTGAAGCAGGACAGCGGAACCCGGATCGTCGTCGGTTCGCCGACCGGCGCTTGGGCGAGCAGCTCGGTGATACCCACCTGTGCGGCGCAGGGGTAGTGGCAGTGCAGGGCGAGCGAGACCGGCGCCGCCGGGGCCTTGGTGACGAGAACGTCGAACGTCAACGTGCCCGACTCCAGGTACGGGCGCGCGTCCGCGTTCCCCTGGTGGCGTTGCAGGTAGAACTGGCCGGGACCGCTGCCCGACCAGGTCACCAGTCGTCCACCGGCCTTGGCTGCTCCGTCGCCCGAACGGACCGCGAGCGCCTTGTGCGTCGCGGTGCCCCTCCCGGACAAGGCGGTGCCGGTCCAGTCGTCGTCCGATCCGATCATGCTGTGGTAGGGAGCCACGTCCCGGCCGTGCTCGAGGAACTCGGCCCCCTCCGAAGCGCTGGTGCTCGGGGTGGCCTCGCCCGCCACCGGCGCGGCGGGGGAGTCGTCACCGGTCAGCACCGCCGATGCGACGCCGATGCCCAGCAGCACGACGGCGATGACGACCGCGATCACCGTGCTCCTCCTGCCGAGCCAGTCGAAGGCTCTGGCCGACGTGGAGACGTGGGGAACCGGGCGCGGTGCGCGACCCGGGCCCGGCGCGGCACGCACGGCGGGAACTGCGGGCATCGGGCGTGGCGGGGCCTGGCGCGTTCGTGCGACCGCCGCCGCGCCCAGAGCGACGGAGAGCTTGGGGTGCATGCCGACCCGCACCGGCTTGCCGAAGGCGGCGGACACGGTCGCCGTGACGATGGGAATCTGCGAGGAGCCGCCGACGAGGAGCACGCTGCCGAGGTCGTCAGGGCGCAGCCCGGCGGAGCGGATCGACCGCAGGAGCGCTTCCGTGGTGAGGTCGAGGTGCGGTTTGATGATCTTGTCGAACTCGGCGCGGGTGATCTCGACCTCGTGACTGCCACCGGGCAGCTCGACCTGGACCAGGGTGCTGGTCTTCGTGGACAGCCGCTCCTTCGCCACGCGACAGCTCTCGCGCACCTCCATCAGGAAGCGCGCCGACGTCAGGTCCTCCGGATCCAGGCGACCGAGCTCACCACCCAGCTTGTGGTCGACGTGAGCGACCAGGGAGTCGTCGAAGTCGATACCGCCTAGCTGCTCGATCCCCTCCGGACTGCCGAGGATCTCCATGCCGCGCGGCGTCTTGCGCAACACGGTGGCGTCGAACGTGCCGCCGCCCAGGTCGTACACACCGATGGTCTCGCCGGCTCCGAGCCGGCGTTCGACCGAGTAGTGCATCGCGGCGGCCTCGGGCTCGGTGATGATCCGCACGTCTGCGAGCCCGGCGAGGCGTGGCACCTCGGAGAAGTGCTCCCGCCGGTAGGGACCCCACACCGCCGGGCACGTGAGCACGACGGACTGCGGACGGCAGCCCTGCGTCGCGGTGGCCACCGCCACGGCGTCCTTGAGCTGAGCGGCCATCAGTGACGCGGGGGACCGCACCGCGTCACCGACCCGCAACGGCGTCGGGTCCGCCAGCCTGCGCTTGTGGATCCGGGAAGCGCGGTGCGGGTTCTTCTTCGCCTCGCCATCGGCCGCGTCACCGGTGATCAGCACACCGCCTTCGGTGGCGAACACCACCGAGGGAACGGCGACACCGTGACCGAGCGGGATCGCGCGGGTGCCTTGCGCGTCCGAAACCGCCGCCGCGGTGTAGGTCGTGCCGAGGTCGACACCAAGACCGTAGGCCATGCTGGATCTCCAAGTTCGTGGTGCTTGCCACCCGCTCCCGATTGAACTCGGGAGCGGATGGCGACAGGGCTGTCCTGGACGAAGGTGCGGCGAACTCCGTACTCGAGTGCAGCGCGGTGACGGCGCGGCGGCCGGATGGCGGGGGTGCGAGATTTCGTCCCGTGGGCCGGAACGGTGCGGCTGACGGGGGCCGTGCGGAGATTTACGTTCCTCGTATCGAAGATCCCACGTCCGGAGGTCCCGATGAGCGTTGGCGCGACGGCCGATCCCCAGAGACTGATCTCCCGTTCGTTCATGGCCGATCCCTACCCGATCCTCCGGAAGATCCAGGACGAGCACGCCGCCTTTCCCGTGGAGAACGGCGGATTCCGGATGTGGGTCGTGACGCGGTACGACGACGCGCGGGCGATCCTCGGCGATCCCAGCATGCAACGCGATCTCGTCAAGCACCGGTACGAGCTCATGGAGCGCACCCTGCTCGACATCGAGCGCAGGCCGAAGCTGCCGCGGGAGCTCCAGCGCAGCATGCTCGACCAGGACGGGGACGACCACCGCAGGCTGCGGTCGGTGATCAGCAAGTTCTTCGTCCCCAGCCGCATCGACCGGTTGCGGTCCCGCGTCGAGGAGGTCGCCGACGAGCTGCTCGACAGGTTGCCGGTCGGGGAACCGGTCGACCTGGTCGCGCGGTACGCGCGCGGCCTCGTAGCCACCGGCATCTCCGAGCTGCTCGGGGTGCCGGAGGGCATGCGTGGCGGATTTCCTGTCTGGGAGACCGACGTCCTGACCGCACCGACCAAGGCAGGGGTCGAGGAGGCGGCGCGGTTGTTGACCCGGTTCGCGCGGGAACTGGTGGCGCTCAAAAGGGCCCAGCCCGCCGCGGACGTGCTGACCGAGCTCGTCCAGGCGGCCGATCGCGGTGCCATGGACGAGGTCGAGCTGATGTCGATGATCACGCTGCTGCTGGTGGCCGGAATGGAACCGGCCAGCGCGATCAGCAGCGGGATCCTGGCCCTGCTCACCCATCCGGAAGAGCTGCGAGCGGTGCTGGACGACCCCGCGCTGATGCCGGACTGCGTCGAGGAGGTCATCCGCTTCGAGACACCGTTCCGGATGCTCGCCCCGCGCTACCTCGACCATCCGATGGAACTCGACGGCGTGACGATCCCCGCGGGGGAGCTGATCCTCATCTCCACGGGTGGCGCGAACCGGGACCCGCGGCAATTCGCGGACCCCGACACGTTCCAGGCGGCACGGTGCCCGCGAGGGCATCTCGGTTTCAGCCACGGCATCCACCGCTGTCTCGGCGCCGAGCTGGGACGGTTGCAGACCGCCGTCGGCCTGCAACGGCTCTTCACCCGCTTCCCGGACTCACGGCTGGTCCACGCGGCCGAGGACGCCAAGTGGCGCCCCGGCATGGTGGTGCGCCGGCTGGCGGAGATCCCGGTGGTGCTCGCGTGACGGTCACCGACGAGACCTCGCCGGTGCGCCAGGTGTCCCTGCCGGACGGCAGGACGATCTGGCAGGTGCGCCGATACGAACTGGTGCGGGAGCTGCTCACCAGCGGCGAGCTGTCGAACGACACCTCGGCCATGGGGGACAGGGCACCGCTCGCGGGACTGCCGGAGTTCGTGCGCGGTCTCGTCGAACGGGGCATGCTCAACAACGACCCGCCGGCGCACACCCGCAAGCGGTCGGCCGTGGCCCAGCACTTCACCTCCCGCCGTGCCAAGGCCGCCCGTTCCGCGGTCCGGCGGATCGCCGGCGAGCTGGTCGACGCGTTCGCCGGCGAGCCGGTGGTGGACCTGTTCACCGCGTACACCACCCCGCTGCCGACCAGGGTGCTGGGGGAGATCATCGGCATTCCGGCGGCGGACTGCCGGCGCGTGCAACAGCTCTCGGACGTCTTCGTGACCGACCTGCTGTCGAGCAGCGAGCGCCAAGAGCTCGCCGGCACCGAACTGCTGACCTACTACGCGGAGCTCGGCAGGCAGCGCAGGAAGACCCCGGCCGCCGACGTGATCACCGATCTCGTCGGCGCGGGGATGGGCGACGACGACGACATCAGCTCCATGGTTTTCGTGGTCATGCTGGCAGGGCAGACGGCGGCCACCCAGCTGCTCACCAAGGGCCTGTGGTCGCTGCTGACCCACGAGCGGCAGTTCGCTGGTCTCCGGGCAGACCGGTCGCTGCTTTCGTCCACAGTGGACGAATGCCTGCGGTACCAGACCCCGTTGGCGCTGTCCGCGTTCCGCAGCCCCCTGCACCGGCCGTACGTCGTCGCGGGCGTGGAGATACCCGCGGGTGACGTCGTGGTCTGCTCACTCGCCGAGGCGAACCGCGATCCCGATCGGTTCGCCGACCCGGACGCCTTCGACGTCCGCCGCGAGGACAACCAGCACCTGGCGTTCGGGTACGGCCTGCACCGCTGTCTCGGCGCTCACCTGGCGAAGGTCGAGGCGGAGGTGGCGTTCGAGACGCTGATGGACCGGTTCGACGACATCAGGCTGACTGGCGCCACCGACGTCGTGTGGGACCAGACGGCGCTGATGCGCAGGATCGTCGCGCTGCCGGTGCGCCTGAGCACCAACGACTCCGAGTAGCCCCATCCACCACAGGGAGAGCCACGACAATGCGGAAACGTGTTCTGCCGAACAGCGGTCTGGAGGTGTCCCGGATCGGGCTCGGCACCCTGACCTGGGGCCGGCCGGGAACCGACGAGGACGCGGCCGCGCAGCTGCGGTCGTACGCCGAGGCCGGTGGCAACTTCGTGACGACCGCGACGGTGTACGGCAACGGCCGTGCCGAGGAGGTGCTCGGCGCGGAGCTGGCCACCTCCCACCGGCGCGATGACTTCGTAGTGCTGACCAAAGCCGGGATGATCCCCGGTACGACCAAGGTCGACGCCTCGTGCGAGAGGATGCTCGCGGAGCTGGAGGAGTCGTTGCGGCGGCTGCGCACCGGCCACGTCGACATCTGGCAGGTGCACGCCTGGGACTGGACGCACCCGCTGGAGGAGACGCTGGAGGCCTTCGACAAGGCGGTTTCGTCGGGCAAGGCGCGGTCGGTCGGGCTGTCCAACTACTGCGGCTGGCAGACCGCGAAGGCGGCGACGATCCAGGACGTGGGCGGTCGCGCGCGACCGGTCACCACCGAGGTCGAGTACTCGTTGCTGCAACGAGGTGTCGAACGAGAGGTCCTCCCCGCGGCGGTGGAGTCCGGCATCGGCGTGCTGCCGTGGGCACCGCTCGGTCGTGGTGTGCTGACCGGAAAATACCGGGCGGGCATTCCGGAGAACCGTCGGGACAGCAAGTACTTCCAGTGGTACGTGCAGCACTACGCCACCGACGACCGGTGCGGGCGCATCGTGGAGGAGGTAGTCCGCTGCGCCGAGGAACTGGCCGTGACACCTGCCGCGGTGGCACTGAGCTGGGTGCGGGACCGTCTCGGGGTGGTCGCTCCGCTGGTGGGGGCGAAAACCGCGGCACAGCTGGCCGAGTCGCTGACGGCGGAGCGGCTGGAGCTGCCGGAGGAGATGAGCGAACGGCTGGAGATGATCTCCGCGCCGGCGCGCGACTATCCGGAACGGCAGGTGGGCGGCGGTGGCAGCACCCGTCCGAAGCCGCGCGTGAAGCCGGCCTGACCGAGATGGGCACGACGGGCAGGCTCGGCGACTGGTCGGCGGTGCGGTCGTTGCGCATGGACGATGTCCTGCTGACCTACGTGGTGGACGGCACGATGGACCTGCGCCCGGACGCCTTCCTGCCCGACGTCCCGGAACGGTTCTGGACCAGCGACGCCGGTGACCTGACCGAGAACGGCACGATCGCGATGTCGACCGGCGGCCTGCTGGTCGAGAGGGACGGGCACAGGCTGCTCGTCGACGCCGGTTTCGGCCCCGTCGTGACCCGGTCACCGGCGGGCGGTGTCGACTGCGGCGCGTTGCCGGAGACGTTGCAGCTGCTGGGTCTCCGCCCGGACCGGATCGACGTGCTCGCGCTGACCCACGTGCACGCCGACCACACCGGCTGGGCGTTCGTCACCGGGCAGGACGGCACACCACGGCCCACCTTCCCCTCGGCCCGCTACCTGGTGGCGGACGCGGAGTGGGCGTCACTGGCCGCCGGCGAACGGCCGTTCGGAGCGCCCGGGGTAGCCACGACGATCGAGCCGCTGGGCCGGTGGTGCGACCGCTTCGCCGACGGCGAGGAGATCGCGCCGGGGGTGACGGCGATGGTGACCCCCGGGCACACCGCGGGCCACACCTCGTTCGTGATCACCTCGGCCGCCGGACGCAGGCTGGTCGCGTTCGGCGACGTGTTCCACGTTCCCGCGCAGCTCGCCCACCACGACTGGATCTCACCGCAGGACTTCGGTGCGGGAGAGGTCCTCACCGCACGCGCACGGGTACTGGCTGAACTGGAGCGGCCGGACACGTACGGCTTCGGGATGCATTTCGGCGACCAGGTGTTCGGCCAGGTCGCCCGCGGCTCCTCCGGCGAGCCCGAGTGGAGGCCCCTGCCCACCACGGTGGTCGGGCCGTCGCCTCGCGGAAGTTCCGGCCGCTGAGCGGGCCCGCCGGAACGCCCAGGACCCAACCACTTCCTGGTGCCGATCGTGGTGGCCGGTCCGTCGGCCACGGCCGCTGTCCGCACGGCCATGGTTCGCCTCCCGATCGGGCCGCGCCAGGCTGGATCCCGCCAGGTGGCACCGTTTCGCTGACACCCTCTGACCGGGAACGATCCCGCTCACCGGGGAGAACTGACAATGGCTGCGATGCGAACATCGGCGTGCCTGAGCATTCTGGCTCTGTGCCTTGCTTCGTGCGCCACGCTCCCGCCGGCCGGTGAGGGCGACCGCATCACGAGCGCACCTTCTACGAGCGGATCGCCGTACGAGCCCACGACACGCGGCCCGATGCGGGTCGACCTCGCCCTGCGGCCCGAAAAGCCCGGCCTCGCGGTGCTGGCGGCGACGAACACGGGTTCCATCCCGCTGACCGTGACGGGGTGGCCGCGACTGGTCTTCACCACCGTGACGGGCCAGGTCGCCGAGGTGGTGGTCGAACAGACACCCCTGCCGCGGGAACCGCGCCCTGTAGAGCTGAAGCCCGGGCAGACCGCGTTCGCCGGTGTGCAGCTCGTGCTCGACGACAGGGCCGAAGTAGTCGCGATCGGGTCGATCGAAGCCCGGATCGGCGGGGCACTGGAAACAGAGGTGAACATCATCAGCACTGTGGGCGATATCCTCACGAACACCAGCAGGTTGAAGGCACGCGAGGCGCGGATCGGCACGCTGCAGCCGACCACGGACGGCTTGACCACCGGCCTGTGATCCGCGGAGACGCCGTCTCCGCGGCTCGGCTGCGTCTTGTGTTCCGGTCGTGTGCGGTTCCTCCATCTCGGACCTCAGGGTCGTGCACCGGTGCCGTGGCCTATTCGGTTGCCTCCATGAGGTTCGCGTTCGCCGCATTTCCCCGCTGATGCCGTGACTTGTCGCTGATCTCCGCATTGCGATGCTCTTCGATTCGCCAGCGTCGTTGACGGTCCGAGGCAGTTCCCACGGGTTGGCGTCGCACAGCGCTTCTGGGAGCAGGGCGTCGGGGGCGTTTTGGTAGGTCACCGGACGCAGGAACCGCTCGATGGCCGCCGTGCCGACCGAGGTGTGACCTACTGCCGTAGTGGCTGGATACGGTCCACCGTGGTGCTGTGCCGCCGTGACCGCGACTCGTCGATTGCTGGACTGGCGTAGCGGTTTGGCGACCTTGGCGGCCGGGTTGGAACGCTCGTCGATGAGTTCGTCGTTGACGGCGTGCCGGTAGAGGCAGCGCAGTGCGGCGATGAGGTGCTCGGCGGCGGAGTTGCCGTTGCGGGTGTTGCGGCGGACGGTGAGGTTGGCCTTGATGTGCTGGATGAGCAGCTGGATGTCGGTCGGGCTGCGGTCGCTGAGCGAGATGTCAGCCCACTGTTCGAGCACGCGGTTCCAGTACGGGGTGTAGGCGCGGAGGGTGCCGTCACTGACCGCAGCGGCCACGACTGGGATGTATTCGCCGAACGTTGGTGCCAGCGGTTTGACGGAGTTGAGCAGGTACTCGGCTATGACACCCATGCGGTCGAGGACCAGGCGTGCGGCGTCGAGTTCGGCTTGCGTCGGTGCGCCGGTCATGCGCCCTCACCACCTGGCAGGGCGCGCAGCAGGAGGCCGTCCAGTGCGACGGGTGGGAACACCGTCACGGTCTGGCGATCGAGGTGTGTCAGAAGGAGCACCCCGTCGCCGCAGCTCACGGCCGCGGCGCGGCGAGCGTCTGCTGGTAGGCGGAGGTAGCCCTGCTTGGTGAGCTGGAAGACGCCGTGCGGGTCGGCGGTGATGACCAGCAGGCCGTCGTGCTCGCGAATGTGCAGCCGGGTGCCCGCGTTCCAGTCCAGTGCGGCCGTGGTGTGTCGGTCAGCGAGGCGACCGCGCTGGTCCACGGTGGCCATCCGGTACAGGACGTTTGTCAGCCTGGGAGGCCGGGATGCGGGGACAGCGATCAGAGGGAGAGGCTGGGCAAGAGCCCGGGTCAAGGCATCGGACGCCTTTTCCGGCGTCGTGTCCGGGACGATCGGCCGGATGTAGGAAATCGTCATCGAACGCCACCTGCACGTGGCACGGAAACGCAAAACAGGTGCTCAAGTGGACTTGAGCACCTGCCACGTAGACGTCGCAAATTTGCGACATTTTGGTGTCCGAGGGCGAAGTCGCACACTATTCACCCACGTAGCGCTTCCTGAGCCTGAGTAGGCGGAGCTGGCGCGTGAGCACAAGCGACCCGTTCCGCAACGCCACGTGGGATGGGTCGCTCAGATGGAGCCTGGCAGCCCTGCCAGCGAGAACGGCGAGGGAACACAGGACAGCGGGATGCTGTAACCGTCGGCCCCAACTTCAATCTGGTTCTAGGAGTACATCCGTGCGATGGCTCGGCCAGGACGCCTGCCGCTGGCGAGAGACGGTCCGCCTGCCGCCGGCGAGAGACGGTCCGCCTGCCCGCATGACGATGTCCTCCCGAGACACGCGACGGGAACGTGACGCTTGACGCTGCAGACCTGGAACATGCGTGAAGTGTCGTCGTAGACGACGCGTCAGACTGTGGTCCCGCGCTCTCGATGACAACGAATCGCCGCGACACGAACAGGAGTTACAACGCAAACCCTGCAGGCTGCCTTCTAGACGCGCCTCGCTGCTTCACGCATGCCGCTTGCGCGGGTCATAGCTGTCTGCACGGACTTCGGTTCGTCGAGGCGTTTGCATGGCAAGCCCGACTTCGCGCTGTGCTTCGATCATCTCCGCAACGCTGTCGAGTAGTTCCTGAGAGCACTTCTCGACCGGCCTGACGAAATTCACCATCGCGGTGGTCACGTCGGAGGTCTGCTTGGGGGTTAGCGGTTTGCCCGGCCTCTCCTCCAACTGGCCAAACTCCACGATGCAGGCAAACGTGGCGGTCGCTAGGTTTTCCAGCACCGCAAGGAGGTGCTGTACCAGCTCCCGTGCGGCCTCAGTGAGCGTCGGCGATCTCGGGCGTTGTTGTCTCAGCCAGTTGTCGAGCTCCTCTCGGATCGCATCGAGCTCTTCCAACGCATCCAAGCCATTGCTGACCTTGTCCTTCAGCTTGCGTTGCCGGACGGCCTTGATGAACTGCGTGCGCTTGTCTGTCGCCCGCTTGTGCCAGTTCGCGAGGAAGACGGCAGGCTCGCGCAACGTATGCTCCCTCAGTCGTCCGGGAGCGCCCAGCGCTGATCCGCGTAGCGACGCAGTTCGTCTCCCGCCGCTCGCAGCTCAGGAACCGTGCGCCGGCGGTTGCTCGCGCTGGTCAGCGTTTGGAGATGTTGTGTGACGCCGCGCAGTTCACGCTGCACCGGCCCAGTGCCGCTGATCAACGCCAACGCCTCGCCCAGCCGACGTGCCGTCTTACAGAGGCCTGCGGCGATAAAGGCCAGGCGAGCATCGCTGGAGGACAGCGGTAGTTCCTTGATGCCGTGTAGCAGCTCCACGAGCAACCTCGGCACCTCGTCGACCGGTTGGCTCGTCTTCAGCGGCAATGGGATGATCGTCGCTTCAGGCTGGCTGTCAGGGGATGCAGGTAGGTCGGCGGTTGTCTCCGGCCGCACCAGCGTCAGCCCGCCGCGGTCCGGGACCGGCTGTCGGCGAGTCGGCGATGTTCGGCCGCGGTCCCGCCCGTGGTCCGGATCGAGGAACTCACGGGTGGCGAGCGCGGCGACCTCGAAGAACCAAATCCGATCCGCCATACCGAAGTCCTGCCGCGCGACGAACCGCAACGCCGTCATGATCAGCACCAGCAGCTTCTGCAGTTTCCAATCATGAGTCGCGCTCTGTTGGCGAGCCAGAGCCTCGGACGCTCTGTGGATCTTCTGCGAGACCTCGGCGTATCCGGCCACTGGCGCCGACCTCGGGTACCCGTTCGGTGAGACCACCAGTTCCGCAAGACAGCTGCGCAGTGAGCTTTCCACGACCAGTGACGGGAGCCAGAGGGCAGCAACGGACAGTACGAGCTTCATCGGATCGCGGGCGAGCGGAGCGTCATCCTCGAAGCGACTCAGATCAAGGAGCTTGTATCTGGCTGGCTCGGACCCTTCATCTGTTTCGGGAATCAGGATGTTGTCCGCGTGGAGGTCGCCGTGCGCCCGGCCCAGCGTGATCTCGATGTGCTGCCTCGCCCCCAGGACGCCGCGGAGCAGTGCGAACGGATTGGGCAACGCTGCCGATCGCCCTGGGATCTGGACAACAGACGGCGGAGCGTCCAGGTCGAACTCCGTCTCCTGGGCAAACCTGCGTAGTCCTCCGCGCTCCTTCAGATGGTCGGCCAACCTCTTCTGCAGAAATCCGGACGCCGTAGTTGTTTCTGGCGGAGGACTGTGCCGGTCATTCCACTCGACCAGCACCGACTTGACGATCACTGCGCAGTGTTCACCGAACGCCGGGTCGTCGATGAAGCTCGTGAGTGGCCTCCATTCGTTGAGATCGCCGCCGCCGACCTCTTGCTGATGGATCCACCAGCGTGACTCCGACAAGGGGGACCATTGCGCGGTTTTGACCAGATGCGCCTCCCTGAACGCTGGCGGAGTCCGCTCGATCGCTCTGGCGACTCTCCGCGACTCGGTCGCGCCGTCCGGAGGCGGAATCAACTTGAAGATCTGGTCCTGCACCTTGGTGTCGTACCGTAGACGGACATGAGCCACGTGGGATCCGCTGCCGCCGTGCATCCACGCCCGGTGATCCAACTGGAAGTCCTGGCCTTCCATCCACAACGCCAGGCTGGCGAAGACGTCCTCTGGCAGAACCTGCTGCCATACCGTCGGTCGAAGGATGCGTTGCACGCGTGGCCCTCCTTCATCGGACGGTCCCCGGATCCGCGCAAGCGCTAGGATCAGACGTGTTCCGGACCGGCAAGTGGATGCCCGAGGCCCGCAGGAAGCGTGTTTACAGCGACCGTTGGCGACCGCGGTATCCACCAAGCGGGTGGCGAGACCCTCGACGGAGGCGATCGGATGAAGAGCGTCGGCGAAGCTGATCCAGAGCCTGTATCGGTGGAAGGAAGCCGGGACGAGCTGTCGTTGACGAAGTGGCATCTTGATCGCTACGACCGTCTCCGAGCCTCAACCGCTACCCGCGCCTCCGTGGTGATGAGCGCCGGTGCTCTCCTCTCCGCAGGCAACGCAGTGGTCCTCACTCACCTGCTCAGTGTCCCCGCCGGCCGGTTCTCGGCCTGGCTCCTCATCTGCTTCACCATCGGCCTGGCCGGGAGCGCGTGTCTGGTGGTGATGTCCCTCATCCGGGCGGCAGGTGTGCTGGTCACCATCAAGGACAGCCGCACGATGTTCGCGTCCCAGCAACAACTTCCACCGTCGTTCCTCTTCAATGGTCCCTACACAGTCGAGCACTTCGGCGCGTTCGAGGACTTCTGGTCCCACTCGCGCGCGCAAAACCTCGATGACATCCTCCAAGCCGCACATGTCGAGTTGTGGTTGGTGATCAAGCAACACCGCCACCGGTACCAGAAGCTCCGCGAGGCCGTCCGGAGGCTCCGCTGGGCAGCCATTGCCTTTCTCGTCGTTCTGCTCGGCCTCTTGCTCGGCTTCGTCACCCGTCTCTGAATTGGCAGTCGTACACCGGTGTACAGCGCGGCGAGGTATCCGCCGCTCATCGTGTACACGAAGATCTTTCCGCAGTCGGGATCCCACGGGTTGACCTTCCAGAACAGGGTCGCCTCAAGCGTGTGCCTGCCCGCGGCCCAGAGCCGGTCCGAGCCATCCCACAACTGGATCATCTGGTGGACCTGCTCGCCGATCCAGGAAGCACTGTCCATCGTGGTTATCCGCGGCAGCCGGACCGCGTACACGTATTGGTAGGTCGCGCGCGCGACCGGCTGGCGGTCCGGGGGTCTCGTCCTCGAACCTGATGTTTCCCAGCGCGTTGACGAAGGTGACGTTCCCTGCGGGTTGGTGGTCACCTCGCTGTACCAATCGGTCCATCGCCGGCGGGCGCGATGCGCACATCGCTCTGACCTTATGGGAAGTGTGGTGTTGCCGGGGTTGCACTCCGCGGACACGCGGTAGTCGGCGAGTGGTCCCCAGGCGTTCCAGACCAGGTTGAACGTGGCCGCGTCCGCACGCCGGGTGGTGGTCGCGAACGCCGAACCGGCGAGCACGGCCGCGGTAACGAAAGGAGGCCTGTCGACGAACTAAAAGTCGAATGGGTGGAAGTGTTGGTGCGCCCCGCAGGGATGGAGTGCCGAGAACGCCGCAGTGAGGCCACTCCTGCGTTCATGGATTCTCTCTTGCGAGGAAATGACCTGATCAGGGACCGCGGTATTCCCCTGCCCTGATCCAGAGAGGACCGCAAGTGACAACCGAAGCGATCAAGGCGACATTGCCCATGGGGGTCGCCAACGTCGGGTTCATGGTCGACCGCCTCGGTCAGGACTGTCACCCGCTTCAGTACATCCGCGAGCTGACGCAGAACTCCATTGAGTCGCTCTCCGGCGTTGCTGGTGAGGTCGTGTGGGACGTTGCCTGGTGGCACTTCGAGAAAACAGGGGTTCCGAAGCTCGCCATCATCGACACCGGGACGGGAATGACCGGCGATGAGATGCTGACTTACATAAACCAGCTTTCTTCGTCCAGTCACTTGCAGTCGTACGACGGGAATTACGGTGTCGGCGCGAAGGTTGCAGCGGCAACTCGAAACCATGCGGGTCTGCTTTACTTATCCTGGAAAAACAACAAAGGCTCGATGATCCATCTTTGGCGCGACCCGGACACCGGAGAGTACGGCGTCAAGCGGTTTGAGCGTGAGGATGGCTCGTACGCCGATTGGATGACTCCGGATGATGAAGCCAAGCCGTCTCAAATGGGTTCTCACGGCACCATGGTGGTTCTGCTCGGGAACGAGTTCGAGACCAACACGATCGAGCCAAGTCTTGAAGCAGTGCGTACAGGGCGTAAGCGATGGGTGACGAAGTATTTGAACACCCGATACTTCAAACTTCCTGATGGTGTTGAGCTGAAGGTCCGTGAGGGGTATGACGCTCCTCGGACGGACAGCAGACGCAACTTCTTGCGAAACGTCATCGGCATGGAGCGTTACCTGCAACATAACTCTGAATGGTCTGGTTCGGTGGAACTCGACGGCGCCGTGGCTCACGTCTGGATCTATGAAGAGAGTGAAACGCGGACCAAGGTCGGCGACATGTATGTCACGAACGGTCACGTCGCAGCTCTCTACAAGGATGAGCTGTACGAGCTCAAGACGGGTCGTAGCGCCATCAGCATGCTCCAGCAGTTTGGAGTCATCTTTGGTACCAGCAGAGTGGTCATCTACGTCGAACCCGACCGCGAAACCGAGATGCTCACGTCCAACACCGCTCGCACCCAGCTGTTGATTGATGGTGACGTGCTTCCCTGGTCGGAGTGGGCAGCCGAGTTCCGCACGAAGATTCCTGCCGAGCTGAACGAGCTCATGGAGCGAATCGCGGCTGGCTCAGGGGTGAAGGACCACCAGAAGTCCATTCGTGATCGGTTGCACGCCATCCGGCACCTCTTCAAAGTGAGCCGCTACCGCCGGGTTCCGAACGGCTCCGTCGAGGTCAGCGACGAGGCGCTCGGAGGAAGCCCCGGCACTCGCGATCAGGCCACGGCTGGAAAGCACCGCGGGTCGAGCGGTAAGGGAGGACGTAGCGGAAACCTCTACGCCATGTACGCCGCGGCGGGCGGCGACAACGGTGAGCCGGTAGACGGCGCCGACGTGATGCCTCAGGTGAGGTGGATTTCAACGAAGGACGGAACGCGCACCGCCGATGACCTGGAGGACCGTGCGGCGCGCTTCCTGGCGGACCAGAACCTCCTCCTGGTCAACAGCGACTTCCGCGTCTTCACCGACATGGTCAGTCGGTGGTGCGAGCACTACGGCAACACCGCCGGCGCGAGAACGGCCGCCGAAGACATCGTCCACGAGTGGTTCGAACAAGCACTGGTCGAGACGGTGCTCGGCGCTCAGGCGTTGGCGGGGTCAGCGCATTGGTCGTCGGCTGACCTGCAGAAGATGTGGAGCGAGGAAGGACTTACCGCCGCGGTTCTGCAGCGCTACCACATCGACAACAGCGTGAAGCGGGCTCTCGGCACGAAGCTGGGGTCGCTGAAGGACAAGGCCAGCTGACCAACTGGCTCTGACATACAAAAACCCCACGTGGACGGTGTCTTCTACCGACCCGTGGGGGGTTTTGTGTCTAAAAAGAAGGGTTCAAGTCGCTACCGACTTGAACCCCCACGTGTCCGAGGATGAAGTCGCACACTATTCACCCACGTAGCCGTTCCTGGCCTTGAGTAGGCCACCTGGCCCGTTCTGTGCAGGAGGCCCGTCCCGAGGTGATCACGCGGGACGGGCCTCACACGTTGTGCTTGTTGGCCTCTAGCTGCAGATTTTCGCGGACGTAGGACGCGGGACAGCTCGATCCACACGCGTCCTGGCGTGAAGTCATGCGCCTTGGTGGCAGGCGGGCGAGGGAGTGTTGCGGGACGGCTGACTCTGTCTGGGGGCACGTTGGCGAACGCGGCGGGCGTGCTCCTGCCGTCAGCACATGACCAGGCACTGCCCTGCGACTGCGCCGTTAGAGGGATGCTGAGCCATCGCTGTATCGATGGCTGAAGGCAGGCCGATAGTGCTGATGCCCCATTGGCTTTGGTGTCCCGTCAGGTTCTGCCGCCAGGATGAAGGAGTTGTATGTCGACAGCTATCGCGGCGATAGCGGCATGCGCGAGTGGTTTGGCGGCGATTGTAAACCTTGTTATCGCCATTAGTCTGGCTCGAATTGCTCGTCGCAACGGAATTAGTGGTGTCTTCACTTGGGCTGCCGACCTTCTGTCGAAAGAAGAAATCGTAAGCGCCAGGCGCGATCTATTCCGCGATCTCGGTGCCTATCGAGAGACCGGCGGCACTTACGAGGAAATGAGTGCTGAGCTAAAGGAGAAGTTCGAGAGCGTCTGCCGTACTTACGACCTTGTGGGGATCGCTAGTCACAACGGCATGCTTCCGCCCAACATCATAGCTGCTGAATGGGGGAACTCCATCGTTCGTTTGCATGAGCTGTGTGAGCCGTATCTGGAGGAGATACGGCGGGTGCGTGGGCCAGATTTCTGGAACAATTTCAGTCAGCTCTATCGCGAATCCCTGCGAATCTGGAGGCCGGGTGCTTGACGCGGAGAGAACTCGCGAGATGGTGGCCCTGGTTGACCAACTGGCTCCCGCTGGCACTGCTGATCGTCCGGTCCGGCACCAGGGAATTCTGTTGTTGTGGGCGATAGGCAGGGCGAAGCGCCAGTTACCGAGGTTGTTGCGGTGGCGCGAGGCGCAAGAGCAGCTGCGCTTGGTGTTTGCTGCGCTGGGGCGTGAGGGCAGCCGGCCGACCCCGGAATACCCGTTCGTGGCGTTAGCCGGAACGCCCTGGTGGGAGCTGACGGACGCAGTCGGTGAGATCCCCGCCGCGCACAGCTCGGCTCCGTTGAAGTGGCTGCGGGAGCACAACCCGCAGGGTGGTCTGTGGGTGGAGGTCTACGACCTGATGGCGGCAGACGCTGCCGCGCGAGCCGAGGCGGTTCAGGCGTTGATCGACCGCTTCTTCCATGACGGGCCAGCCGCTAAGGCAATGGATCTGGTGGGCCTGGACGGTGTCGGCCAGACGGCGGTGGGCACCCAACCAGGACGTGACCCTGCCTGGGCATGGGACGAGCTCGTCTTGGCGTGTGATCTCGTCGCCCGGAACCAATGGCACGAGTTACCTTCTGAGCGTCCTGAGGTGGAGGAGCTGTCGGCCCTGCTGCAGTCGTTGCCAATCCACGCTGACGAGCTGCGCGGCCCGAAGTTCCGCAGTCCTTACAGCGTCCGCCGGAAGATGGCCGACATCGCTACTCGGCACCCTGACTCGTCACGCAAACCCACCAACGGCGGCAAGTTGGATGTCGAAGTCCTGAAAGCGTTTCTGAAGCGCCCCAATGAGATGCACGCAATCGCTGATCGACTGCGGTCAGCTGCAGCGGCAGGCGAGTTCGACAACCTGCCCGTGACCGAAGAAGTGGTCGGCGATGGGGAAGTAGCGCTCGAAGGTCGGCTGTTAGAACGCATCCACCTGCGCCGCGAGCGAAACCCACGCCTGCGCGCCAGGAAGATCAAGAAGGTGCTGCAGGAGCGTGGCACTCTCGCTTGCGAGGTTTGCGGGTTCGACTTCCAGCACGCCTACGGCTCCCGAGGAGAGGGTTACGCCGAGTGCCACCACGTCGTACCGCTGTACACTACCGGCGAGATCACCACACAGCTGAAGGACTTGGCAGTGTTGTGTGCCAACTGCCACCGCATGGTTCACCGCGGTACGGACTGGCTCACCCCGGCCGAACTGCGAGAAATCGTTGAAGCACGGCGGCCGTTTACGTAGTAGTGGGTCGGAGCCACGTGCTCGGCAGCAGATTCCTTGTATGAAAAAGCGGATGAGGGGTTGGAGAATCCTCATCCGCCTGATCAACTTCGATGTCCGAGGTCGAAGTCGCACACTATTCACCCGCGTGCCGCTTCCTGGACCCGAGTAGCGCACCTGGCCCGTCTGGCACATCGGAACCGTCCTACGTTGTTCACGCGGGACGGGTCTCATGCTGCGGAGATGAAGGCGTCTGCCTGCAAAGATGTGACCGCGGGACACGGGACAGGCCGAACCGCACGTGTCCCGGCGCGAGGAGATGCACCTCAGGGCTGGAGTAGTCGAGGGGCCTGGTGCCGGGACCGCGGACGCTCACAGAGAAGGCTTGTCGATCCGTAGCGTCCTGGAAGCCGGTGACTCGTCACCACCACGATCGACCGCAGCACCACACACCACACGGCGATACGAGACCACTCGATCGCAGCGCCGAGCCCTATGAACCCGCTACGTCGCTGGCGAGTCTTCAGTCAGCTGATCAGCGAGTGCGACCCCTGCAGTCGACCGCGGGGTATCCGCAGCTACGTAAGTCGTCGGCCGGGTGGCCAGCCACCAGCGGAGAGAGGACCTCGGTCGTGTCGCACGGCAGCGTTGTAACGTCGAAGATCTACTGAGCGACAGCCCGTTGACGCCTCGTAGAGGCGGCCGCTCTGGGCGGAGGTGGGCATGACGGCGTGGTATGAGCTAGTGAGTCTTCCCGATTCTGCGTGTGCCAAGCTGATCGCACCAGTGCGGGAAGCAATAAACATGCCTCTTCATCTTCCCGGCTGGCATACGTTGCCGATTGGCCCGAAGATCTGGGATTTGTACGCTCAAAAGATCACCGGTCACGTCGAGAACTTTGTTTCCGAATGCGCTGCGCCTCCACTTTCTATCGGTTTCAATGGAATTAAGGACTGGCTTCAAAACCTTCTTGAAATCCGCAGCAGCATCCTGTCGCTCACGCTCGCTTTGGCTCCGTTCGCGAGATTCGACGAGTTCGCTGCGAGAAATATGCTGGGTCTCATCGATTTGAGTCTATTAGATATATCTCGGCGCCTGACAAGCGGTGGCCCATTCCTCGTCGAAGAAGATATTCGAGACAGTGTCGAATGGCTTAATGTCGAATTAGTGGACGATCGGGCTGATCTGATCTCTCTTGCGTTCAAAATTGACTCTAGCGAGCTCTATGATGCCAACAACGAGTTTAGTCCTAGTCGGATATTCTCACATTACTATCAACGGGCTGGCGAGCTCCTTGATATAGTACTTCCTCACCTCGGTTCTCTTAATCTCCCCGCAACCAGCGATGTGCTCGTTGCGGTGTCCACGGTAGGTTGGATTCTTTCCTGCGAGGATCCGGTAACGGCTTACTGCTCGATGGACTCACTAAAGAATCGGCTTCTGGGATCGCGAGGATCGGACGCGGCCAGGCAGGCGCTACAATATCTCCGAAGAAGCGAGCCCGAACTGCGCCAAGGTCGCGTCAGAATCAACCAGACCTTGTCACGTCTGCTGGCACATCTGGACGATGATGAAGAATCGCATCTCGCCCTTGCCGATCTGTATAAGAGAATGATTGAAGGGCCTTTCAGGAAATATGGTTGGGTTCATCATTGCTTAAGTGTGGGGAACTGGTCGGAGCCGCCCATGCTGACACAAATGCGTGATGCACTGGTTGCTCAAGGCGGATGGCTTGGCGGTCTTGCGCAGCAAGCCGTAATTAGGGATGTAAGGAACGGCGAGGCACACGAAACGCTTTTCTGGGACGGAGTCAAAGAGGTCTTTGTTGTAGAGGGGGCGGAGGTAGAGGATGACGTCGTAGCGCATGCCATCGTCTTGATCGATGGCTTTGCGCGAGGCTGCGAAGCTGCTGTTTCGTGGTTTCACGGGCTAAGTGCCGAGCACAAACCGATTCGTCCGCTGATGGAAGATCCTGGAAGGCTTTCCTCGTGGAGGCGGGCCGAAGCGATATTCGGAACCAACGGACTAAAGTTGATTCGCGCGAATTTCAATTCGAAGGTCGCTAGAGTCGTCTGCGCCTCTATCGCGCAAGAGAACATTAATCCATGTCTGCAATCATTGGTCGCGTGCAGCGGATTATTGCCGCATGTCGAGAGATTTGAAGTTTTCACAGCTGAATCTGTGGAGTCGGTGGTGGTTGCGTCCAGAGAATCGCTTGAGCGGGCGCTGCCAATCTGGGAAAAAGCCATCGACGTGCTATCGATGATGCCGCTATCGACTTTTCTTCCAGTTAACCTAGATTCACGTCTTCGTTCTGAAAGTCTAATGAATGCAACGCGCTCGGTGGCGTGGATCGCTGTAGACGATTTCCTTGATGCGTTTGATGGTAGCGCGGAGAGCTGGGACGCGGAAGAGCTTGAACTTTTTTCTCGCCGCATTGAGATTGCTCGGCTAGCTATTGGTAGCTGTCTATCTGCCGTTCCGGCAACTGCTCGTTTCAGAATGCAGGTTGTCAACGATGCCGTCGAAGAAGTGTTGTCTCTTGTTCGTAGCAAAAATTTCCCTGCGAGCTGGGATTCTGTTGAGAGATCTGGACTGGTAGAGCGGTTTCGGCATTGGTGGGTTGAGTGGGGACCGGCGCCTAGGCTACCTACGGTAGTAACTCCTTCCTCACTCTCGCGGGAGGACGCGCAGCGCCCCATGTTAAGAGCTGCGCCGGGCGATTTAAGGCTGCACACGCTGTGATCGCTGGTCGTCAACCTTGTATCCGCATCTGCCGTAACACCTGAGAAGTTTCCGCGCTTCTTTCTGATTGGTTGGTGCCATGAAGTTCACCGTATCGCCGCGCCTCTTGGATCACTTTGGCGTAGCTATGTACAACACAGTAACAAAAGCTATCGCAGAGCTGTGCGCAAATGCTTACGACGCGGATGCAAAAATTGTGAAAATCAACTACACGGATTCTCAGATTGTCATTTCTGATGATGGCCTCGGAATGACCACATCAGATATGAGAGAAAAGTATCTTCATCTTGGCAGGGATCGGCGTGGAGACGAGAGCGAGAACGGAGAACTAACTCAAAGCGGTCGGGCGGTGATTGGGAATAAGGGGATCGGAAAGCTTGCTGGCTTTGGCATTGTTCAGACGATGACAATCGAGACCTGGAAGTCTGGTGAGAAGACGCGGCTTACTCTCGATCGAGACGCCTTGGATACGGTCGAGGAGTTGGAGTCCTTCGATCTGCAGCCCACGGTAACCAAGGTTCGAAGTAAGACTTCATCCGGAACTACTATTACGCTTAGTGACTTCCTTGAGGAGGTTAAAAGGCCCGAGGATGAGGTCTTGCGTGCGTATTTAGCACGGCACCTGCCGGCGCGCCACGACTGGCAGATCTTTGTCAATGGTGTCAAATGCAGCCCGGGGTCCATACCGGGGAAAAAAGTGAAGATCAATGACGTCATCGAAGGACACGGCAGGGTGCGTGGGTACTACGTCATTGCGAACGATCGGCGCAGTCTGGAACCCGGCTTTAGCGTCCGTGTCCGAGATCGTATTGTTCAGGACACCAGCCTATTCGGCCTAAATCAGCAGACGCACGGTTACTTCAACATTACTCGTATCGTGGGTGAGCTGGAGCCGGACTTTATTGACCCTATCAAGAAGCCGTCTAAGTCTTCCTCGAAGTCCCGGCGAGGCGGATTTGTTATTAATACGAGTCGTAGTGGGTTCAATCCAGAGGATGAGTCGGTACAAGCACTGGAAGAGTATGCGCGTCAGAAACTCGAAGAGATCGCTAGTGGCCTGGCCAAGGAGAGAGTAAAAGAACGCAAGAGGGCGGCTATCGAGCGTAATCCGGCAGTCGAGAAGCGCTTGAAGGCTCTGGGGCCCGAGCTCTATGGGAAGTTGAATAAAACCCTCGATTCGATAATTGATAAGCTTGCGAGAAATGAGAAAAACGAGACTGTCGATGAAATTGTAGACCTAATCATTAGGTACTATGAGTCAGATGCATTGAAACTCATCTTGACCGCCGTGAAGGAAGCGGCACCTGATGAGGTCGAGCGACTGAGTGAGCTGCTCGCGCAGTATGGCGCAGCACGCATTTCAGAGGTCGCGGAGATCCTCCGATCGCAGCTCGATGTTATCGACCTTCTTCGAGAGAAGGTGCGCGATGGGGCTCTTGAGAGCGACATTCATAAGATCATCTCCGGCAATATTTGGCTTCTTAGAAACGATCTCCAGTATTGGTTCGATAACCGCGCCTTTGCAACCAAGCTTGCTGGTGGTTTGGCAAAAGAGATGAAGTTCGCGGCGAAACAGCGCCCTGATCTCGTGTGCTTTGACGACCACCCGCTCGTGGGTGGTCCTGCAGGCAAGCCGAAGCGACTTGTTGTTGTCGAGTTTAAGCGACCAGGGGTGACTGTGGCGGCTGCTGAGATTGTGCAGGTGATGCTGTACAAGAATGTTTTTAAGAAGTCGCTCGCGCAGTTCCGAGACGAGGATATCGAGGTGATTCTGATTGGAGACAAGTTCTCGGCCGAATTTGACCGCGCTGGCTTGGCTGATGGCTATAAGGTGATCAGTTACGAAGAGATTCTTGCGAATGCTTGGAATCGCTATCGCGAATTGTACGAGAGTCTTGCTCCGATGCCCAGTGTTTAGTCGTTTTTGCTAACGTTGAGAGTGGGGAGCAGTAGTGCAGCAAAGGTAAGGTAAAGTGATTCGGCTAAGTGTGCGCTGCCGCGTCGGCGATAAGTTCTAGCGACTCACTCTCGCTTAATGCAAGGTCCTGAAGTGCAGAGAACCGCATTGCTGCTCGGTTGACGTGGGAATGATCTTCTATGTACTCGGAGTGTAGGAAGGTTTCAATATAGACGATGTCGTTGTGTAATCGGTGTGGAAAGCTCAGCCATGTGAAAGAGCAGCCCACCGCTGGGTATGCGGAGGCTGAGTGCGGCACCACACGGAGGCGCACAGAAGCCAGCTCACTTACTTCCATGAGATGAAGCAGTTGCGCCCTGCGTACGAGCCTGCCTCCTATGACCTGACGAAGTACCGATTCCGGCACCACCGCTTCGACGGCTATTGGGTCGTCAGTGCTTGACCGGGTTTCCCAAGATGCTCGGATGCGCGAGAGTTCTGCGGATGCGGCAGGAGAGTCCTGATGCGTGATGGCTCTTGCGTAGTCGGTGAGTTGAAGGATTGTCGGCACCGTGTCCGTGGCGAACGTGCGCAACCTTGTTGCGTCTGCGATGAGGAGAGGAAGGTCTTCGGTCGCGTCGAATATTTCGCCTTGTGATGGTCGGGGCATTCGTAAGTCCGCCGCGTGTCTTGCCTGCGACATCACGAACTGCCACTCAGGTGTGGGCACCTTGTAGACGTACCCCAGCGCCATGATGTCGACGGCCGCGGAGGCCTGTATCGCGTTCTCCATCATGGACAGCTTGGCGCTGCTGAAACCGACGCGGTTGCCCGCTTCGACGAGACTGAGGTCGCGTTCGTTTCGCCAGCTGGCCAGCTTTCGGCCGATAGCGCGTTCGAGCGCGGTAGCTCGGAAGTCCTTAGGCATGAGGAGATCGACGCCTCACGATCACTCTGCTCGCTCTCATCTTGGTGGCGACGCGCCTGTTGCCTACAACGGTGGAAAGGGCTCGTCCTCGTCTTCGCGGATCACGTCCTCGGCCCCGTCGGACTCCTGGAGACGCACGCATCGGCGGGAGATCCACTTCAGCGACTGATCCTCGTTGAGGCTGATCTCGTCGAGTGCCTGGACGACTGCCTCATACCCTTCGACCGCGTGTTTCTCTTCGACGAAGAGGCTGGAGTTCTCGGTCATGGTCCAGATCAGCGGCTGGTACTTCGGGAACGTGAGCTGCGTGAACGGTCCAGCCATGCCGGCATGCGCACCGCCTGCCGCGGGCACGATCAAGATCCTGATCTTCTTCCAGTTCGCCATGCGCATGAGGTGTTGCAGCTGGGCGATATGCCCTTCGCGCCCACCGACCTGGAGTTCAAGCGCGAACTCGTGGGCATAGAACGTGCAGTCGAGACCGTTGCGGAGCAGCTCCTGCATCTCGTGCAACGCACGCAGCCGCTCGTCCAGTTCTGTCGCCAGCACGGTGGCTGACGCGGCCAACACTCCACGCGCGTAGTCGGCCGTTCGGAGTAGATCCGGGATCGCATGAGGATGCCAGCTGACGAGGGACTTGGCTGCGGCAAGGTTGGTGCGGGCCGTGTGTGATCGGACCGGTGCGCACTTGCCGTGTGGCTGCCACCAGCCGTTCAGCTCGGTAGCAGGGAAGAGGCTGAGCAGGTACTCGCGCTCGTGCTCAGGGACTCGGCAGGCACCGAGCACCAACACGAGTTCCAGAGTGGTGACCCCTCCCTTGCCGTTCACCATGTCCGAGACCTTGGCCTCTTGCCAGCCCAGTAGGTCGGCGAGCTGTCGGGAGGTCATGCCCGCTCGCGCGATGGCCGCTCGCAGCCTTTCGCCGAACTCACGGCCGCGCGCGGTCGAGTACCTCTTGGGCATGTCCTGATTCCTTGCTCTGGTGCGAAGAACTTGATGAGAAGCTCTGCGGTTGCGTGGTCTCCGGCTGGTTGGGCTGTTCGTCCTCGCCGTGGTTGGTGGGCGCTTCGTCGAGTGCCTTCTGGTTGAGCTGGTTGTCGCGTCGCCGTGACAGCAACTCGGTGCGCTGCTCGTTGGTGAGCGACAACCACGCTTCGCCATACGCCTCGGCTGGGAGGTCGTTCATCCGAGCACCCCGCCTAGTGGTGATGTCTTGGGTGCCGACGGCGCGCAGCCGCTCGCTTCCACCAGTCGAAGTGGTCTCCGATGACCCACGTCCACGTCACCCCTGCCACGAGACCGAGCGCGACCGTGACCGCGGCCATAGCGGCTCCCTTCCCTGCGGCGCGTGCGTTGGGTGTCCGGTGACGTGTTTGAGGCGGACGCGGAGTCCTCACGTCACCGGACGGTCTGACGGCTGCGGAGCAGGCATGGCAGACTGAAATCAAGATTTCATCAGCGCTAGATCAGCGGTACGGCCTGTGGGTGACCTGGGGCGACCAGCTGCGACCTGGGGAGCTAGGAGGGGCGATGCGGACGTTTCGCACCGTGCTTGAGCAGCGGATATGGGAACGTCGGCTGACGCTGGAGGAGTTTGTCCAGGAAGCCGAGCTGTATGCGCGAGAGCATCGGGAGCCTGGCACGCTCGGGCTCCGGCACCTCCAGAGACTTGTTGCTGGTCGTCGGTCGGCCGATGAGGCTCTTGGCCAGGTCAAAGCGAGTACCGCCCGGTTGCTGGAGAGCATGCTCGGTACACCGGTCGAGGTGTTGTTGTCTTCACCGACGGAGCGCAGTCCTGCGGGACGTGTGGGCGACGTGTCGGTTCACCCAGGCTTGATGGGTGCGTTCGAGTGGCTGGATGACGCAGCTGGTTGGGCCAAGGGTTCGGCCGCGGCGAAGGTCGGTGCCGGGCTGAAGCTCGTTGACATCGGTGCGCTCCAGGGCCTGCGAGCGCGGCGAAGTGGCATCGGCCGGCGTCAGGTCGCGGACGCGGTGGGGCGGTACTACCGAACTGGTGACACGTTCGGCGTCCGCGGTCCGGGCTTGGATGTGCGGACCAGCGTGTTCACGCGGCCGGAATGGAGTGACCTCGGGCTACCGCTCGACGCGGGCAACGAGCGGCTGGCCCTTGTGCAGCGAGTTGGGGTGACACCCGTGTTGGACGCAGATGGCGCGGAGGCGGCTGTCCAGCGGCTCGTCACGTCCGCGGCTCTGGGGGTGAGGTTCGCGGACCTGCCGGTGTACCGGATGGTGGAGATCGACGTCAGCGCACGGGGCATCGGTGGGAAGGCGGACGTGGGGAGCTTTGTCGAGTACGCGCTGACGATGGACCTGCTCGAAGCGGAGCTGACGGAATCAGCGACGAGCGGCTCCAATGCGGTGAACCCGTTGCGGGACAGGTACTTGCCGAGCGTGGATGCCGTGCTCGATGTCGCCGACCGAGTCTGCGCCGGTGGGGTGCTGGCGCTTGTGGCGATTGCACGGCCGGCGGACCCGTTCCGGGGTGCTGCGGACTACGCCTTGATCGTGCAGACGCGGTCGGACCAGGTGGTGAACGCCGCTGGGAAGCTGGCGGTCATCCCGAAGGGATTCCACCAGCCGCTCACCGATCCTCGCGCTGACGTTCGTATCGGTGCCACGCTCCGGCGCGAGCTGGAGGAAGAGTTGTTCGGGCGCAGCGATGTGGACGCGACCGGAGGCACGGCGCGGGCGGCATCGCCGATGCATCCGGGTCGCTGGTCAGCGCCGATGAGGTGGCTGGAGGACGAGCCGGGACGGATGCGCGTGGAGTGCACAGGGTTCGGGCTCAATCTCGTGAGTGGCAACTACGAGTTCGCGACGCTCGTGGTGATCGACGATGAGGAGTTCTGGCCGCGGTTCGGCGGGCAACTTGAGGCGAACTGGGAGGCGTCCGGGCTGATGCTCTACTCAAGCCTGGACGGCGAACTCATCACGGACCTGGTGCAGCAGGAGGCTTGGAGCAACGAGGGGCTGTTCGCGTTGCTCCAAGGGCTCCGGCGGTTGCGCGAGATCGGTGGCCCGCGGGTGAGCCTTCCGAACTTCGAGTTGTCAGGTCTGTGATGGCCAGCGGACGGTCATGACGACGGAGTCTGCGAGGGCCTCCCAGGAGTGGTCTACGCCCGGTCCCCACATGATGTAGTCGCCCTGGCGGGTCATGGTCTTGCTGCCGTCGGTGGTATCGACGCGGAAGTTGCCTTCTACCAACAGGACCAGGGTCGTGCGCTGGTCGTCGGCAGTCCAATCTGGACGCTTGTCACCGGCGGGGTGGGTTCCCCACTTCACTTCGACGTCCTTTTGGGAGCGGACGCCGATCGACGGGTCGATGAAGTGTCCGACCAGCCAGCCGCGGGTCTCCGTGCTGTCGTCCGCGGCGTTGCCGGCTTGCCAGTTGGCGGTCACCTGATCTCCCATTCGATCTCTGGCAGGTCCACGCGGGTGCCGCCGATTTCTCGGAGGCGGCGTAGGCCCTGCAGAAGGGCGAAGAGCCCTTCATTGCTCCAAGCTACATCGTTGACGAGTTCGTCCAGGAGCTCCGCATCACGGCTGGAGTACTGGTGCAGACGGGACGCTTCCCAGTTGGCTTGGACGTCTCCGCCGTAGCGCGTCCAGAACTCCTCGTCTTCGATGACGATGAGGCTGGCGAACTCGAAGTTGCCGCTCACGAGGTTCAGGCCGAAGCCCGTGCACTCCATGCGCAGGCGGCCGGGTTCGGCCAGTAGCCAGCGCATCGGCTCGGAGAGCCGGCTTGGGTGCATGGGGTCTGCGTGGCGCTGTTCGCCGACGGTGTTGTCCACGTCGTCGCGGCCGAACAGTTCCTCTTCCATCTCGCGACGGAGAGTCGCGCCTACCTGTGTGTCGGCGCGGAAGTCCGTTAGCGGCTGGTGGAAGCCCTTGGGGATCACCGCTAGGCGGCGGGCCGCGTTGATCACGTGGCCTGAGCGTTCCTGGACTAGGAGGAGGTAGTCAGGCTCGCTGCGGAACGCGTCCGCAGGGCGGGCGATGGCCGTGAGGGCGAGGGCTCCGCCTGCGCACATTCGGTCGCCGACGTTGAGTGCGGCCGTCAGATTCGGCATGTAGGTGTCGCGGAGGGGGAGTGCGCCGGGGCTCGTCGGCTGGTCGGTGATGAGTGCGTCGACCAGCTCGCCTTCGAGCAGGTCCATCGTCACCACGTACCCCACGAAGTCCGTCACGCCCACGGTGCCCGCGAGCTGGTGCTTTCGCATGCCCACGTCGAGCAGCCGGAACAGCGGCATGTTCACCATGCGGTGTCCCAGGGCCAGCGTTTCGGCCAGCCGTTGCGCGGCGCGGTCTGCGCTCGCCTCGTCCATCGTGATGTTGTCGGCTGGGGTTACGCCAGCGAGCTTCAGCTTGTCGTGCTTGGGGAACAGCGGGCAGTCGAGGTCCAGCCAGTCCGGGTGCGTCAGCACGGTCGTGGAGGCTGCCGTGTTCGTGCCGAACGTTGCTGTGTAGCGGCCGTGGCCGGTGGTCG
Source organism: Lentzea sp. NPDC059081 (assembly GCF_042738015.1). Lineage (NCBI taxonomy): Bacteria > Bacillati > Actinomycetota > Actinomycetes > Pseudonocardiales > Pseudonocardiaceae > Lentzea > Lentzea sp. NPDC059081. The sequence continues at coordinate 545,263 of NZ_JBHYGW010000001.1, read as the reverse complement.
AGGTGCCGTAGTAGTCCGCGAGTGCGCTCGCGGTGTCGCGTTGGTTCACGCGGCCGCGGCGGACTCCGCGGTCCTGGAGGGCGTGCAGGTCGAGGGCTGCCAGTCGTGCGGCCACTTCTCGGCGGGCTGTGCCGGGGTCCCAGCCTGCGCGGGCGTCGAGCCAGTCGAGAGCGGCGACGATCGTCGCGTCTTCGCTGAGACGGAGTTCCGCGTCTTTGGACGCGCCGTCCGGGAGGTCCAGCGGTCCGCCGTTGACCAGCTCGTGGAAACGGTCGGCTGCGTCAGCGGGTGCGTTCGCCAGGGCGGTGTCGAGTTCGCGCTGGACTCCTGAGCGCGGCTTGGTGTCCGGCTTCTGGTGCCAGGAGGCCACCGTGCGGACGCCGATGCCTAGGTGTTCGGCGAAGGCTTCGTGAGTCATGCGCAGTGCTGCCTGGAGGCAGCGCGCTGATTGGCCGGTCCACTCGTCGTTCACGCTCATGCTCGCGCTACCCCCGGAGCGCAGAACCTGCATTGAACTTGCATTGGACATGCATGGGTTCGGGCGCCGATTCACGCTGGAATTGGTGCATGGAAATCAAAGCGCTCAACCAGCAGAAACGCACCGCGCTACCGGTTCTCGCGGACTTGCTTCGCTACCGACGCGAGGTCCGACTTCAGGTCGTCCAGGCGTTCGGTTATGTCGATCAGGCGCTGTTCGACACTGTCCAAACGCGACCAAAGCGAGTCGCCGGGGTCGGTGATCGGCTCGTCTCGCTCGGGTGGGCGGCGGCCGTGCAACACCGCGTCGAGGTGCATTGGGTGCCAGCCCATGGCTGTAGACAAGGACTCCAGCGTCCGCGGCCCCCGCCGGCGTTCCACTGTGTGGTGCTGGATCTCGCGGACGATCGCCTGGGAGACGTTCGAGCGTTCTGCTAGCTCGCGTTGACGCCAGCCGAGCTCGTTCACGCGCTCGTTGATGGCTCTGGCGACTGCCGCCCAATCCTCCGACACGTAATTCCTCCGCGTTCCGCCTCGGCGCTGATATTAGCCGCCTTGCGCTGTTTGGAGACGTGACACGGCGCATTTCGCGCTGTGCGCGATCAAGCGCGCCTTCATGTGCGCTGAAATCAATCAATTAGAGCTGAAATCGTCAGCTCACTCTTTGAAGGGCCTATTCCTATGCGTACTTCTGTGTCTTCTGTTCACTCCATCCGCGAGACCGCTTGGGTGCTCGGTATCAGCCAGTCCGCCGTGTTCCGGGCCATCCGGCTCGGAGTGCTCACGGCAGAGCGCCAGTACGGCCGTCTCGTCGTCTCCAGTAGCTCGCTTCGGCGAGTGCTCTCAGGGCCGGGGGTGCTTCGTGACTGATCTGCGGCTGGTCGGCATTGCCTGGTTGCTGGACCACTTGCGATGGGTGCCGACCGATGAGTTGACCGACGTCGTCGAGAGCGACGGGCTGTGCATGTGGGCGTTCACGGGCGAACCGCCGTGGGCGGACGAGGAACTGACCGATCGGGAGCTGGCTGAACGGCAGTGCTCCGGGTGTCCTGTGCGGGACGAGTGCTTGGAACTGGAGTTGCGCACTGCTGGCGCTGAGACGGTCGGTGTGTGGGGTGCGCTGCCGGAGGACGAGCGGCGCGAGGTGCACCGGCACTGGCTTCAGCGCGGTGAACGGGCCGAGAGGGGGCCGCGTTCATGAACGCCATCAGCGTCACGCCCACTCAGGTGCTGGCCGCGGTCGGTGTCCTCTTGGTTCTGGTGTTGGTCTGGCGGGCTGGTTCCCGTCGGGCGAAGGCTGCGGCGAACGCGGCGCGGACGAGCGTTCGGCTGATGTCGCTCGGTGGGCGTGTGGTCGTGAACGCCGTGCTGATCGTGATCGTTCAGTGGGTGGTCGTGACGCACGGCGGGAGCGGCTGGCTGTTGTTCGCGGTGCTCGGGGTGCCGGCGTTGCTCGCGTCGTACACGCTGACGAAGGCGCTCACGGTGACCACGTACGAGCCTCGTGGCCGTGGTGGTGATCGGAAGTGAGTGAGCCGATCGAGCGGGTTGCTGTGCAGGTGGACCGGTTGTGTTGGACCGGGATTCTGCTTGGGCTCGCGTTCACGATGACCAACGTTCAGCAGTTCGCGGCGGCTGGTGCGGCGGTGTGGTCGCTGGCCTGGTTCGCGGCGTGGCTGTTGGACCCGATGGTGTCGCTGGTGCTGCTGGCGGTCCTCCGTGCCGAGCAGGTGACTTGTTGGCCGGGGGTGCGGTTTGGTGGAT